>CAZCGE010000115.1:0-21603 GCA_964498125.1 uncultured Devosia sp.
TGGCCCATCACGTCAGCACGACGAGCGTCGATGGCCGGTGCTCCCAGAAAGCCGACAGTCTGCGACTGCGAGCATGCATTGCCATTGCCCATCATGTAGCGAGGTGTTTGTCCGCTGACTGGGGTCCTGCGGTCAGGGCCAGCCATTGCCAGGCCCTGCGAATCTTGGGAGGCGACGACGGCAGCTATCTCTGCATTGCCGACTTGATCGCTCACGCATCAGGAGTGGGTACAGTCCGCCGCCGCCTCGCTGGTTTCTCGGACGCCGGCAGCGATGGGTTTGGCACGTGCGGGACCAACCGATGTCCGAAATTCCTGCACCGAATCGTAATTCGCGTGGTAGCCTCAAAGCAGTTAACACTACAAATGGGGGACGCCGTGGGATGGTATCGGGTCGTCAAAACGATCAAAGGCCATCGCTACATCTACGAGCAGCGGACCTGGCGGGAGGGCAAGCGCGTTCGCACGCAGAGCCGATACGTCGGACCGGCACAGGACTCCGGTGCGAGATCGCGCACAGCGCCCCTCCTCGGATCAGTCGTGGTCGGACCAGTGTGGCGAGCCGAAAGCGGCTACCGCCACGAGCGTGGCGCCTCCGCCTGGGACGTGGTCACCTACGAGAGCGAGGACCTCGGCAACACGTATTTGCGCGAGCAAGCCGAGAGCGTGTGTCGGGACGTCGACCTGCGGCGGCGCGCGGCGACCGACCTGGTGTGGGTGACGCCGACCGCCAAGGCCGCACGCCGCTACGGCGGAAGGCTCACTCAGGTCGACCTGCCGGCCGGATCGCGGATCATCGCCATCGATCGCGACGAGGGTTGGCTGGTCTTGCGAGGCGGTTAACACTACAGGTGATCGCGAGTGAATATGGTGTCGGAGCAACCCTCTTCAGTTGGGTGAGCCGAGTGCCGACGTGCGCTCGCCGTTCGCGCGATCATTTGGCGTCGCATCGATTTCGCCAACAATCGATTCACGAAATCGTGTCCGCCCGAAATTCGTTCAGTCAATTCGAGTGCCGCCGCGCGCTCTCCGTTCGCGCGATCAATTGGCGTCGCATCGATTTCGCCAACAATCGATACACGAAATCGTGTCCGCCCGAAATTCGTTCAGTCAATTCGAGCGGCGTCGGTCAATCGAGTCCGCCATGTCGGCGCTGCTGTTTCGAGCGCACTGCTGTTGCTCGGAGATAGCGATCGCATATCTGTCATCAGCGTCAGCGGACGGCCCGACCCCGTTCCTTTGGCCCCTGCGGCACACCCGACAAGTTTATCTTGTCGGGTGTGCCGCAGGGGACGGGCCAACCGAATCTCTTAGGATAGGCCTTTGGGGCCCGAAAAGGGGCGGGGTCGGGCAGTATGCCCGACATGGCGGACACACGAGAAAAGAAGCCAAATCAATACATTATTCGGTCGACTTTTAGAATTGGGTGGGGATATCATGTTTCTCCCGACATATCCCCGTTCTTTGGCAACGGTTTGAATTCACGGACATTGATTGATCACTTGAATATAAATGAACACTGCGTCACTGTCCATAAATTGGTGGGGGATAGCCAAGCATTTCGCATCGTGGGTATCGGAGTTATCGATCTCTGGCGCCGTGAACAATGCCAGTGACGATGATGGCCGCGGGCTTGTCCCACAGCTCGAAGACGATGATGTAGGGCGTGCCGGCGACCCGGCGCTCGTAGGTGTTTCGTGCGCGCCCTGGCCGCGCCAGAAGAGGGAAGTGCGCCAACATCTGGATGGTCTGCAGAATGGTCTCCAGTACCCGTCGAGCCGCTGCGGGACTGTCCTTGGCAATCCATTGTCCGATGTCGTCGAGGTCTTTCCAGGCCGTCGCGTCGACGACCAATCTCATACGCCGAAGGGGCGCAGCCGTTGCCGAACTTCGTCGATGGAGAGAAATACGCGATCCGGATCGGCCATGCGGCGCTCGATCTCGATGACCTGCGCATCGGACAGTTGCAGGTCGTCGTCCTGGCTTGCGCCGTAGTTGATGATGGCGCGTGCGGCCGCCTCTTGCACATTTTCCGGTAGGTGACGCAGGACTTCTACCGCGTCCTCGATCAAATTACTCATGCATATAGATTATCACGGGATTATTTCATGTCGCCCAATTTATATTTTACGACATGAATTCCAGGAAAGTCAAACTCTCGGTCGCTTCCTGGATTTTCATTTAATTCTTTTTCAAAAGGAATTCCTATCTGTGTATTCATGCCTCTGTATATTCTTCAATGCGTATTCTTATATAGAGTGATTTGCGCCCGTGCAATTCCTGATTTGCGCTGGCGCAAACCTAGACTTGCACCAGTGCAAGTCAGGTCTTGCGAGGTTTCTTCTTCACCACGAAGTTGATGGTGTAGAAATTGGTCTTGCCCTGGCCACGACGTTCGATCTCGATGAGCGCACAGTCTTCGAGTTCGGTGATGGCGCGGCTGACGGTGGAGACGTGCGTGCCCATGTGTTCGGCAAGGCGTTCCTGGCCCGGAAAGCACAACTGGTTGTGCCACGCATAGCTGAGCAGCAGTGAATAGGCGGTCTTGGCGTTGGCTGATAGGTCCGGGTTGCGCAGAATGAAGTTCGGCAGTTGCGTGAAGCCGTACCGCGCGATTGGATCGGCAGTATTGAGCCGCATGTTCTGCTCGATCTTTTCGAGATGACCGCCGATGTGGTCCATCTCCATATGATAGCGCACTTCTGGTGGCCGACCTGTGGATATCACCAAAGCTACGCCGGGTTCGCCGTGCTGTCGCCTTCCCTATCGGTAGCATCGGCACTCGAACCAAGGACCCAATTGCGGGCCTTGAGCATGAAGTCGGCAAGCGTTGTGCTGTTGGAAACCGCCGTCATGCGTTGTAGCTCGATGAGCTGTTCTTGGCTTTTCGTTTGGATGTCTTCCGTGCGGCGCACCTGAGCTTCGTACTTGGCTTCGAGTTTCTCGACACGATCTTCCAGTCGCTTGACGTACGGGTGCTCATAGATGTCCAGGTCTGTCGCGTCATGGCGTGCTGTGGCGGGCTCCGTCGCCGTACTGTCGTCTTGATTTTTCGTGTCGGACACAGCCGGCTGTGGCGCGGCATGGCGTGCTATGTCCGCTTCGATTTCCCGTGCACTGTCCACTGCGACATGGTCCGTCATGGCCGGCTGTGGCGGGCTGCGGCGCGCGCGCTGCGCGTCGATCTGCTTGAGGTCACCGATGGCTTTGGGAACCGAGGCCGGTGCGACGTACCACTCTTCGCCGGAAGGGCCACCGGGAATTTTCACGGCATCGAGCATCCCGGACTGACAGAGACGCAGCACGTGACGGTGGGACCGTTGAACACCGGCCTGGGCCAAGAGTGCTTCGACTTCGCGGACGGTCAGAGTATGACGCGCCTCGACAGTGTCGGGCTGTGGCGCGTCATGGCGGGCTGCGTCGGACATAGTCGCAGTGTAGCATCCGCAATTCGACAGATCGGGCTTATCCACACACGGGCGGCCCAATCAGGCGACGCAATCGAAGCGTGCCAGCGTCTCATTTCCGCTCATGGACGATCCTGTTCGGCCATGACATCCGACGAGGCACTCAGCAAAGCCGCGAGTCTCGCCTCATAGCGGTGCATCGCATCCTTGATCTCGACGCGATAATTCCAGCGGTTGTAAATGCGCACACGACTGGTGCCTGCACCGGGCCACGGCAATGAGCGGCGCTCTCTCAGAGCATGGCATCGAGGTGCCAAATCAATGCCAAAAAAAGTATAAAATTCTGATATTTAAAGATTTTTTGTACGCTTGGAAGGCTGTTGCTCTACCATTGAGCTACACCCGCAATTTCAATAATTTAGCTTGTCTTAGTCCTCAGATAGGCGCCGCCTTGGTGCATGGCGCGGCGGTTCAGCGTGGTTCTACCTGATGTCGCAGATGAAGTGAAGCCAGCCATGGCGATGGCGACGCGGTCGCCCCGGCGCTGGCCGTCTCGGCACAGATGTTTCCGACGCTCGAGCGGGCACTCGCCGGAGGTGGCTATCAGGGTGCGCCGACGGCCGATGCCGTGCGCTCTGCCGCCGGCATTCCCCTCGAGATCGCCAAGCTCCGCAATGTCTCATGAATTTACCGGATGGACTCTAATACCAACCTGCGCAGACACTGACTCTCAGTTATGCCGTGCGCAGGTTGGTATTCTCTTTTGTTTGCGCGCAGCCGCCACGCCAACCCTGCGCGCGTATACCAATCTGCATGGGTCAACACCCATGCAGACGGACTCTAACCCGCCCGAAAGTCTCGGAGTGCCCGACACCGTCTCAAATGTCCTGAACGCGCCGCGGGGCTTTTCCTTGGCTGTTGCCTGGTCCACAGTGTCGCCGCCTTGCAAATAGGCAGCGGCAGAGGGCCGCTCGTTTGGCTTCGAGTGTGGAGCCGGCCGACGACGTGCGCGGGTGAACTTGAACACCATTGTCCACAAAGAAACGTGGTGCCTCAATCTCGCCAGGAATGCGCCTCGCTCTGACCGCGTAAGATTGTTACGCGACAGGCGCGCCAGGATGCGGGGCGCACGCAGTGGGACGACAGTTGTGTCATCGGCGCGCACTATGATCGCGAGCCGAATGGCGCCGTCGCACAGCGGGCGGAGGCGGGAGATTTGAGAATGGACGTGAAAGCAATCGGCGACGCGATCGGCAACGGGATCAGCGGGTTCACGGCTCTGCTGGCCTCCGGCTCCTGGATCGTCATCGCAACTCTGCTGCTCAGTTCAGCTTGGCTGTTGCGTTCGAGCACCGGCAAGCGCCTCACCAAGGGGCTGGAAGAGACCATGTTCTCCAACTGGCGCTTGGCGCTGTTGGGCGCAACGGGAATTGTGCTGTCGCTCGCCTCGGGCTGGACCACCTGGGACGGCATGCGCAATTTCACCAACGAGCCGTTGCTGTCGATGATGATCACGTTCGGCATCCAGGGTGTGATGCTGATCGTCGCCTGGCTGATCGGGGAGAGCTTCGCAACTGGCATGAGCCAGGGCGGTGCCGCGTCCAAGGCGGGTGGCATCGGCAGGTCGGCGCAAGCGATCGGCGGCGCGGTTTTCGGCACGATGTTGTTCATTGCGGCGATCGCGCTGCTGTTCCAGACCACCGGTCACGCCGATGTGCGGCAGATCGGTGCGACCGATATCGCCATGAGCAAATGGGCCGACAGGCTGCTCATCATGGTCGTCGGCGTTTCGCTCGTGGCGCTCTTCGTGCTCTATTCCGCCGGCGATCTGATCAAGCCTTATGTGCAAAGCTCGCGCATCATCATCAAGAATGCCGTGCTCTGGGTGATGTTTCTCGCCTGCATGGCGACGTCGGTGTTCTTCTCGTTCGACTCGCTGTTTACGGCGATTTTCCCGCAGAGCGAGCGCGTCCGCGCCGCCGAGCTGCGGGCGCAGAACCAAGTCGCCGGCATCATCGCCGACATCGGCACGACGATCCAGACCAAGCAGGCCCAGGAGTCCGAGGAGCTTTTTCGCAGCGATGGCTGGAAGGTCTACGATCGCAATCTCGGCGACCTTGCCCGGTCTTCGCAGGGCGCCGAGCGCGACATCGAGGCCTATTTCGTGCAGCAGATGGAGGCGCGCCGCAGCGGCATCGCCCAGCAGCAGGAACGCATCGTTTCCGCGCAAAGCAGCCAAGCTGGCCTCAACTCCAAGAAGACGACGCTGACCGAGGAGGCCTCCCGCCTCAAAGGCGAGCGCCCATCGATCGCAGCCGACCTCACTGAAAAGAAAACCGAGCTCGATAATCGCTCCAAGTCCATCGACGAAAAGCGCGTCGAAGCGATGGCCGAGGACAAGGGCGTCGAAGGCACGGGCAAGGCCGGCCGGGGTCCGGTCTATCGCCAGCGCATGGATGAGTTGGCGAAGATGCAGGACTACGTCAAGATCCAGGACGACCGGGTTCGCGACGCCCAGAAACGGCTCAGCACCGTCGATTCGCGCATTGCCCAGATCGAGCGCGAGTTGGCCCAGACCGATGGCGACATCGCCAAGCTGACCGGCGAAGCGCAGACCGCCGAGCAGCGCATCAAGGTGGCGCAGGACAGCCGCACAGGCGAGGATCTGCCGAAAGTCGATCCAGCGCGCGTGCGGCTCGGCTTCGAAACCTCGCGGACCGATTTCCGGCAAGAGCCGACCGGCGAGCGGCTTACTCGCTTGCAACAGCTTTGCACGCAGTTGCATGGCGCGCTGTCGTCCGCACCGGCGACCAAGGATCGCGTGCGCGGCATCGACTGCGATCCCAAGACGGCGGTGGAAGCCGCCGCGCGTCTGTTTGCGCTGCACGACGGCCAGGAGGCATTCGCCAAGCAATGCGCCGGCGGTGACAAGCTGAACCAGCTTGCCACGGCAGATTCGCTGTTTGGCTTTGCCCGCAAGTGCTTAGCCGACAGCGGGCTGCCGTCCAAGGAAACCGATCAGTTACGCACCCGGATCAATTTCATCGAGCTTAATCGCGACGACAAGGCGCACCGTTTCGTCGTCACCTGGAATGCGTTCCAGGACGGCAACCGGCTCGCCTACCTCGCCCTTGCCATCGCTATTGCCATCGACAGCCTCGTGTTCATGTCGGGCCTGTTCGGCGCCAATGCCGTGCGCTCGCCGTTGTCGGATGTGCCGAGCCTGAAGGCCAGGAGCGCCCAGCAGCTCGAAGCCTTCATCCGCAGCGCGCTCGGTGACGAGCATGAGCGTTACGACAATGCGAAACTGCTGCTGCAGAACCTGCGACCCAGCGCCGACCCGGAGTACTCGCTCACCATCCGCCTGTCCGACCTCAATGCGATCGACGCGGAGCGGATCATTCCGATTCTCAATGCAGGCCGCGAGATCGGCGCCGTCGCGGTGCAGGATCAAGCCGATGAGCTGTATCTGGTGCGGGGCGAGCTGGCGCAATTCCTGGCTACCTTCACCGAGAAAGAAGTGGCGCGCGATGCGGACGGCCCCAAGCGGCTGTCGCACAAGTCCACCCTGAGCGAGTTGGACAAGACCCTGCGCGTCGCCCTGCTGCCCGATGTCGGCGCCAATGCCGAGCTGGTCCTCGGCTTCATGCACCCCATCCGGGAGGATCGCGGCTTCATGGCCGAGATCCGCCTCCAGGATGTCGAGTGGCACGACAAACAGCAGGGGCGGCATGACCTGCGGATCGTGCGCAATGCGCTCAATGCCGGCGCCACCTTCGATCGCATTCAGCGCGTCGGCGACAATGCGGCGCACTATTATGTGCACGGCGATTTTTACAAGACACTGGTCCGTATCCGCGCCCGATTGCTGAGCACCACCAGCCAGCTGCCCACTATCGCCGGCCCCGGCTCGGGCGGCGGGCCGCTGCATGGGGGCAGCATCCGCGATCGCATCGCCAGGCTCGGATCCGAACCTCCCACGGTGCAGATCGAAGACCGTCGGCCGGCACGCAAGTCAGGCCCGGCTCTCAAGCTCGGTGTGCCCGGGCAAATGCCGTGGGGGCCGGTCACCGCGGCAATCGCGGCCGATGCCGAAGAAAAGGCGCGGGATGCCGAGCAGGCTTATCTCACGTACTGGAGCGAGCTGGTCTCGGCTCTTGGCGTCAATCCGCAGCTTGCGCTGCAGCGGCTCGGCAAGGCCGAGGCCAGCGAGAACGCCATGGCAGCGTGGTCGCAGCTTACCGACCTGGCGCAAAAGAACCAGACGCTCAACGATCTGATCGAAGAGCATAAGGCCTCCCAGGAAGAACTGCTGCGCAACACCTATGCCCATCTTCGCGACCATGCCATCGGCGACCAAGCGCTGCTGGATGCGCTCGACGCGGCCGACGACAACGTCGAGCGGCGGTTGCCGATCTTCATGCTGTTCCCCGAAAACGGGCTGCTTGATTATCTGATCATCAGCATCGAGCGCGCGGCCAGTTTCGACGATGGCTTGCAGGCCGATGAGCAGAAGCTGCTCGATGGCCTGCGCCGCGTGCGCACGGTGCTGCGCGAGGCGGATCTTTCCGATCCCCAGACCTGGAGACGGATCGGCAGCGCGCTGCAGACGGTCGCGGCCGAGCAATATGCGCAGCATGGCCGGCGGGCGCCCGGCACGGGCGGCAAGCGGATTATCAATTGAACCAATTGGTATTGCGGAAGAAAACCGGCCAAGGCCCGATCTGAGCCGAGGCCGCCTCGGCGAACCGCCCGGGATGGTCGCGCCGGCCTTGCCAAGGTCAGCGGACTAGGCTCTATCTTCGCGGCATGCGCCCTGCTTCGCCAGCCAACGATCAAAATGCCTTCAGCGAGCCGTGGTTTCGGGCGCGCGCGGCGGCAGTGCTGCACCGGGCCCCGTCTGACAGCCTTTTTGATGCCCGTACCGGCCGCAGCTGGGGGCCGAGCGACTTCGACCTCAATCCGGAAATGCTGGCCGAGTTCGGCGGCATGGATCCGCCGCGGCCAGCCGCCGTTCTGGTCCCCATCGTCATGCGGGGGGAGCTGACCGTGCTGTTTACAGTGCGCACCGAGCACCTGGCGAGCCACGCCGGGCAGATCTCCTTTCCCGGCGGCAAGATCGACGAGGGCGACGCCGACGCCACCGCAACCGCGCTGCGCGAGGCCGAGGAGGAGATCGGCCTCGATCCGGCACTGGTCGAGCCGCTCGGTTATCTCGACAGCTACCGCACGGGCACCGGCTACCGGATCAATCCTGTCGTGGCTCTGGTGCGGCCGGACTTCAGGCTCGAACTCAATGCCGGCGAGGTCGCCGAGGTGTTCGAAGCGCCTCTGTCGTTCCTGATGAACCCTGAAAACCACCAGTTGCATCAGCGTGAATGGCGCGGCCGGCAAAGGCATTACTATGCCATGGCCTTCGGCGAGCACTATATTTGGGGCGCCACCGCCGGCATGATCAAAAACCTGCAGACGAGATTGTTCCGATCATGATCCGCATTGTGCTGGAGAACGTCCTGCTTTTCCTGCTGCCCACGGCAATCTATTGCGCCTACCACTATGTCGCCCAGGGCGAGGGCCGGTCCGCAAGTCATACCATCAACGAGGCGCCGCTGGTCTGGTTGTTCGTTGCCGGCGCGGCAATGGTTATCGCCACCCTGGTGGCATTCAGTCAGAGCAACGGCGGTCGGCCCGGTCAGGTCTATGAGCCCCCTGTGATGAAGGACGGTCGCATCGAGCCGGGGCGCATCAAGTAAGGATCGCCGCTGCATGCCTTCGACCGGTCCACCACCCGCAATGCCACCGGTCTTGGCCGGCGCGGCGTGGCTCGTGCGCGATGAAACGCAGGCGGTCTTTCAGGCCATCACTGCCGCGGGCTTTGCCGCGCGCGTCGTTGGCGGCGCCGTGCGCAACGCGCTGCTCGGCCTGCCGGTCACGGACATCGACTTCGCCACCACCGCGCCGCCAGAGGAGGTGATGGCGCTGGCGCCGCAGGCCGGCCTGACCGCGATGCCGACCGGCATTGCGCACGGTACTGTCACCGTCATCGCCGGGCACGTCCCTTTCGAGGTGACCACGTTGCGCCAGGATGTGGAGACCTTCGGTCGGCATGCGCGCGTCGCCTTCACCGAGGACTGGGCGGCGGATGCCCGGCGGCGCGATTTCACGATCAACGCGCTTTATTGCGATGCCAAGGGTGAGGTCGCCGATCCACTCGGTTGCTACCGGGATATCGTCGCCGGCCGCGTGCGCTTCATTGGCGATGCCGCGGCGCGCATCCGCGAGGATTATCTGCGCATTCTGAGATTCTTCAGGTTTCACGCCCAGTTCGGCAGCGGCGAGATCGATGTGATCGGCCTGGATGCCTGCGTGCGGGAACGGCAGGGCTTGCAGCAACTTTCGGGGGAGCGCATTCGCGCCGAGCTCATCAAGCTGCTGGCCGCGCCCGGTGCGGCAGCCAGTGTGTTGGCGATGGCTGAGCACGGCATCGCGTCGATCGTACTGGGGGGGGCGCCCGACAGCGCCGTGTTTGGTCATCTGTGCGAAATCGAACGCGCGGTGGGCCGTCCGCCCGATCCGATCCTGCGGCTCGCGGCTCTGGCACGGCCTGCTGCCAGCGCGGCCGCGCTGAAGTCACGACTGCGTCTTGCCTCGGTCGAGGCGGCCCGTCTCGAGCGGCTGGTGACTGACATCGCGGGGCTGGGACGGTCGATGTCGGAAAGTGACGTCAAGGCCGCCATCTACCGCCAGGGTGCGAGCGCCTTTACGGATGCGGCGTTGCTGGCCTGGGCACGCTCGGCCGAGCCTGCCGGCGATCCAGCTTGGCGCGCCCTGGTTGACCTGGCGCAGGTGTGGCGGTCGCCTGTCCTGCCCGTACGTGGCGCCGATCTCGTGCAACGGGGGGTAGAGCCGGGGCCAAAGGTCGGGCGTATACTGGCGGCGCTTGAAGGCTGGTGGATCGCCGAGGGGTTTCCGCACGAGCCGGCGCGCGTGGAGGCCAAGCTCGCCGAGCTGCTGCGCACCGCCGGCGCGTAACCAACGCAAGCGCTTGCGCTTCCCTTGCTCGAGAACAGGTACTAAACTGTGCCCAGAATTCGGCGGGGGCATCCACCGGGCTAATCCTGCTCATGAAGATGATGCCGGGACCGGTGCCGTGTCGGCGAACCATGGTAGGTCGCTGGCCAACGACGACGTGCTGCAGACGTGGATGGTGAGGAGTTGTCATGCGTATCGGCGGGGATCGGGACCTGGTGGCGGCGGAGCGCGAGCGTTCCCTGCGTCTCGTTCAAGTCACGCTTGGTGCTCTCGCCCTGATGTCGCTGATCGTGGGACTTGGAATCCATGCCGTATCGGGGCGCATCGGCGTGCCCGAGGACATAGCTAGAATCGTGGCGTCGGCCTTCCTGGCGGCGGCCATTGCCGATGCGATTGCGCTCTATCTGTGGGAGCGCTTGTTTCGCGAACGAATGTAAAATCGGCCGCGGAGACGTTCCCTCGTGGCCTGGGCCAAGCGGCACATTCAAGGTTCCGGCATCAGCGCCCCAGCCATTCCGTTGACACGTCCCAGAGCAGCTTGGTGTTCAGGGCGATGATGATCGCGGCGACAACCACCGCCATGGCCGTCAGCCACTTCGGCGCCACCAGCTCACCGAGCTTTGCCCGGTCGGCGGTCATGATGACCAGCGGCACGATGGCAAAAGGCAGCTGCAGGCTGAGGATCACCTGCGACAGGATCAGCAGTTTGGCCGCCTGGCTCTCGCCGGCGATAAGGGTAACGAAAATCGCAGGTACGATCGCCACCATGCGCGTCACCAGCCGGCGCAGCCAGGCCGCCAGCCTGATGTCGATGAAGCCCTCCATCACCACCTGACCGGCCATGGTCGCCGTCACCGTCGAGTTCATGCCGCAGCACAGCAGCGCGATGCCAAACAGCGTCGGGGCGATGGCGGAACCGAGCAGCGGCGAAAGCAGTGTATGCGCCTGTTGCAGATCCTCCACCCCGGTGTTGCCAGATTTGTTGAAGGTGGCGGCGGCAAGGATCAGGATGGAAGCGTTGATGGTCAGCGCGAACATCAGCGCAATGGTGGAGTCGAGGGTGGCGAATTTCAACGCCTCGCGTTTCTCGGGCAAACTGTGGCCGAAATCGCGAGTCTGCACGATCGCGGAGTGCAGGTAGAGATTGTGCGGCATGACCGTGGCGCCGATGATGCCCAGCGCCAAATACAGCATGTCGGGATTGGTGACGATGTCGGTGGTTGGCGCGAACCCCTTGATCACTCCGGCCCAGTCCGGCCGGGCCATGGCGATTTGCACGACGAAGCACAGCGCAATCACGCCGAGCAGCGTGATGATGAAGGCCTCGATCCAGCGGAAGCCCTTGTTCTGCAGATAGAGGATGAGGAAAACATCGAGTGCGGTGATGATGATGCCGATCTCGAGCGGGATGCCAAAGAGCAGCTGCAGGCCGATCGCCGTGCCGATCACTTCGGCCAGATCCGTGGCGCAAATGGCAAGTTCGGCCAGCAGCCAAAGGGGCCATGCGACCCAGCGCGGAAAGGCATCACGGCAGGCCTGTGCCAGATCTCGACCCGAGCCGATAGCCAAGCGCGCGCACAGCGACTGCAAAATGATCGCCATGATGTTGGAAAGCAGGGCGATGGTGAGCAGCGCGTACCCGAATTTTGAGCCACCAGCCAGCGAGGTCGCCCAATTGCCGGGGTCCATGTACCCGACGGCCACCAGGTAGCCTGGGCCCATGAATGCCAAGAAACGACGCCAGGGGGGTGCCCCAATAGCAACCGGAATAGAGCGGAATACCTCGATCAGTGACGGCTTGTCGCGCTCCCGCCGCCATCCAGACAATTGGCTATCGGCGTCTTCGACCTTATCCTGCACGCACCACCTCCTGCGGGCTACCCCAGATCCGTGCCCGAGTCGCATTTTAGTTGCGAATAATTAGCATTTGCAAGAGAAACGAAGACTTACCCTCGCTCGACCGCACGATAGGGGGACTATGTCGAAGACACAACACCGCCGATAGTGATTGCCGATAGGCGTTGTGAGGAGGGCACCATTGCCCATCCAGCCCTTCGCCGCCGCACCACAGCCATGCCGCCGTAAGGCCGCCGAAAGGGTTGTCTCGCGCAAGCATTTGGCTATGCTTCCAATATAGCTCCAAGGAATTTGGGGCTGAGATCGCAGCCTTCGAGGAAAACCGATGAGCGCGCACCCTGCGTCCACAATCGTCGTACTCGACAGCATCACGCACGTGAAGCCGGAGCACGCCGGCAAAGTCGTCGTCGCCGGCTCGCACGGTGGCGCCTATGCCGCGTATCTGGCCGCGGCCGGGCACGTGGCGGCGATCATCCTGAATGATGCCGGCGTCGGTCGTGACAATGCCGGCGTGGCCTGCCTCGCGTATTTCGATGCCATCGATGGCGCCTGCTGCACGGTCGGCCATATGTCGGCGCGCATCGGCGACGGCCAGGACATGATGGCGGGCGGCATCGTCACCGGCGCCAACAAGGAGGCTGCCAGGCTGGGCTGCGAGGTCGGCCAGCGCTGCGCCGATGCCGCCGAGCTGCTGCGCGCCGCCAGCCCCCCGACCAAGGCTTACGAACGGCATGAAGAATCGCGTTTTCTCTTGCAGGACGGCGCGGTCAAGGTGTGGGGCATCGATAGCGTCTCGCTGATCCGGCCCGAGGACAATGGCACGATCGTCATCGCCGGCTCGCATGGCGCCACGCTCGGCGGCAAGCCGGAGACCGCACTCAAATATCCAGCTCTTGCCGCGGTTTTTCACGACGCCGGCATCGGCAAAGACAACAACGGCATCTCGCGGCTGCCGGCGCTGGATCCGCGCGGCATCGCGGCGGCAACCGTCGCCGCCGACAGCGCCCGCATCGGCGACGCCCGCTCGATGTGGGAGACTGGGCGCTTGTCAGTCGTCAACGACACGGCGAAAAGCTGGGGCATCAAGGTCGGCATGAGCGTGCCGGAATTCGCCGAGAAGGCAATTGGCAGTAGGCAGTAGGCAGTAGGCAGTCGGGCGTAACGTGGCGAATCCGCCTATTGCCCACTGCCTATTGCCTACTGCCTCTTCAAAACACAGAGGAACCGACATGGCCAAGTCCGAGCGCGTGGTCGAAGGCAAGATGAACGGTGGCCGCGCCATGGCCGAGATGCTGCGGCTGGCCGGCGTCGGGCCAATGTTCGGCATGGGCGGCTTTCAGTTGCTGCCCTTCTACGATGCCATCGCCCAACTGGAGATGAAGCACAACCTGATCAACGACGAGCGCACCGGCGCCTTCGCCGCCGACGCCTATGCGCGCGTCACCAATCGCCCCGGAGTGTGCGACGGCACGCTCGGGCCGGGCGCCACCAACCTGGTCACGGCGCTGGTTGAATCGCTCAATGCCGGCACGCCGATGATTGCCATCGCCGGCAACGCCAACCGGCTGCACGCCACCAAGAACATGACGCAGGAGTGCCTGCAGACCGAGATCCTGAAGCCGGCCGCCAAGGCGCTGATCCGCGTCGAGCTGACCAGCCGCATTCCCGAGATGATCCGCCGCGCGTTTGCGGTCGCCACCGCCGGCCGCCCCGGTCCCGTGGTGCTCGATGTGCCCGAGGACGTCGCCCACGGCGAGCACGACTTCATGGCCGAGGACTTCTATATCGATCCAGCGACGCTCGCCGCGCCCTCCCGCCGCATCCGCCCCGCGGCCGACGATATCGAGCGCGCGGCCAGGCTGCTAGCCAAGGCCAAGCGGCCGGTGATCCTGGTCGGCGGCGGCATTCATCTGTCGGCGGCGCACGAGGCGGTGCAAAAGCTCGCCGAGGCGATCGGCGCGCCGGTCGCGCACACGCTGTCCGGCAAGGGTTCCATTGCCTGCACGCATCCGCTGTCGGTCGGCCTGTTCGGGCGCTACTCGCGCATCGCCAACGACCTGATCGAGACATCCGACTGCCTGCTGGTCGCCGGCTGCAAGCTCGGCGAGATCGCCACCAAGCGCTACGCGCTGCTGCCCAAGGGCGTGCCGATCATCCACCTCGACATCGTCGCCGAGGAGATCGGCCGCTGCGCTCCGGCCGAGATCGCACTGTGGGGTGACGCGCGCGAGGGGCTGAACGACATCCGCACCGCGCTGTCCTCCGATAGCGTCAAGCTGAAGACCAGCCATGCCGACTGGGTCGGCGAGATCAAGCCGCGCATGACGGCGTGGCGCAAGGAGGCCGCCGTCAAGCTCGAGGCCAAGGAGCGGCCGATCAACGTCGGCCGCATGATCCACGAGCTGAATAATGTGATGCCGGCGGACAGCATCCTGGTCGCCGACGGCGGCTTCGCCGCGCACTGGACCGGGCTCCTCTACGACACCAAGTCGGCCGGCCGCCGCTATGTGCCGGACCGCGGTCTCGCCTCGATCGGCTACGGCCTGCCTGGTGCGATTGGCGCCCAGCTCGGCGCGCCCAAGTCGCCGGTCGTGGCCATAACCGGCGACGGCGGCTTCAACATGACCATCGGTGATCTGGAAACCGCGCGCCGCACGGGCGCCAACGTCACCATCATGGTCGTCAATAATGCCGCGTCCGGCTACGTCAAGGCGCTGCAGCACGCCATGTACGGCCAGCGCTACCAGTCGAGCGACCTGGTCGAGATGAACTACGCCAAGATCGCCGAGGCAATGGGCTGCCGCGGCATCCGCGTCACCGACCCAGAGGATCTGGCCAGCGCGATCAAGACCGGCATCACCAAACGCGACATGCCGACGATCATCGACGTTGTGGTGACGCGCGATCCCGCCAACATGCTGCCCGCCGCCGACAACCGCACGGTGACCATCAAGAAGGGGGATAGGATTGCGTAGCAAGGTCGGGGTCAGACCCATGGGTCTGACCCCGTACTCCGGCCCAAGCTTGCTTTACTACGGATTAACCGTATATCATGCAGGATGAGCGCTTCGAATGGCACGACGGGAAGGCGCGATCCAATATCAGGGATCATGAGGTCTCATTCGAGGAGGCGGCGCTGGCCTTAGACGACGATCTCGCCCTCGATGACATCGACGACAGCCTGGACTACGGCGAGGAGCGACTGAAGCTGATTGGCATGGCCCAAGGCCAACTGCTGGCCGTGGTCTTCACCACACGAGGCAAGCGCATCAGGATCATTTCGGCAAGAAAGGCCGACAGACATGAGCAAGACGACTACTACCGTCAAGGTGGTCAAGCGTAAGGGGAAGCTCTACCGAGAGCTACCGGGAGGCCGTGAGCAGGAAATGCCTATTCCTCCACCGTCGCGTCCCATGACGGAGGACGAGATCCACGCTGCCGCGCTCCGCGATCCTGATAACCCTCCCTCCTCAACCACACCACCAGGTCGCTGGCGACGCCTGCCGCGGTGCTTCGGCATCCGGCGCCGGCTCGGCCTCACCCAGGAGCAATTCGCCGAGAGATTTCAGATCCCGGTCGGCACTGTCCGGGATTGGGAGCAGGGCCGCGTCGAGCCGGATCAGGCGGCGAAGGCCTATCTGAAAGTCATTGCCCATAATCCGGCGCTGGTGCTCGAGGCTCTCGCGGCCGTCCCGAGCGTGCCCAAGGCCGCGGAGTGACCGGGGTCAGATCCACGTTATCTTGCCCGCCTCCAGCGGGACGGGTCTGATCTCATCCGATGGCGGAGTCACCCTATGTCGTGCGCCGCTTGCATTGCCGCTGGGGCGGGCGGATACTTCACCAATAAAGGCTGTGGCTGCAGCCCGCGAAAAGCCCAGGAAGACGCCATGGGATTTCTGGCAAGGGTGACCACCAGCGCTGTCATGCTGGCTGGCTTTTCGGCCGCGGCGCTGGCGCAGGGCGTGACGCTGGACCCGGCGATCATCGCCTTCAAGCTGCCCGATCAGATCAAGTGGACCGACAATCCGCGCTCGGGCAATCGCACCGCGGTGCTGCAGGGCGATCCCAGCAAACCCGGCCCCTACGTCGTGCTGCTGCAATGGCTGCCGGGCAATAAAATGAGCCGGCCGCATTTCCACCCCAACGACCGCCATTTCATCGTCGTCTCAGGCACCTGGTGGGTCGGTTCCGGCCCCAATTTCGATCCCGCCGCCACCGTGCCGATCCCGGCCGGCAGCTCCGTGACGCATTTCGCCAAGGGTGTGCACTTCGACGGCGCCAGGGGCGAGCAGGCAACCATCCTGGTGTGGGGCGAGGGCCCCGCCACCTCGACGCCATTGGCACCGCCGGCGAAGTGATTGAAACAAGCCACGGGGTGAGCCAGACACGACTTGCGCGCCGCCGCGTCGGGTCTCGCGCGAAGGGCGCTCTACCCGACCTACGGTTCTGCGTCCGCCGATCATTCAAATCACGCCCTTGTCCTGCAGCCTTGCGATCTCGCCGTCGGTCAAGCCGAGCAGTCCCTTGTAGACCTCGTCATTGTGCTCGCCGAGCCGGGGCCCCAGCCATTTCACCGATCCGGGCGTATCAGTGAGCCGCGGCACCACGTTCGGCATGGCGATCTCGCCGATGCGTGCATCCTGCATCACAGTGATGTTTTCGCGCGCGGCATACTGCGGGTCCTGGAAAATCTCGGCGATCGAATGCATCGGTCCGCACGGAACTTCGAAGGCGTTGCAACGTTGGATCAGCTCCGCAAGGGGTAGCGTTTGGCTCCAGCGTGCGACCCAAGCGTCGACGTCGGAGCGATCGCGCTCGCGGTCCTTGACCTTGCCCCATTTGCCATCACCAGCCAGCCCAGGCTCGCCCTGCAATTCGGCGAGCCGCGCGAAAATTTTGTCGGACGTGCAGGCAATCGCGATCCACTTGCCGTCCCCGGTCGGATAGTGGCTGTGTGGCACGACGTTGACGGTGCCGGGCCCCATGCGCTCGCGCACAGTGCCTTTGTGGTGGTAGGCGGCGGCCAATTCATCCAGGATACGGAAAATCGGCTCGTAGAGGCCGATGTCGATCACCTGTCCGCGGCCGGTGAGATCGCGGGCGCGTAGTGCGAACATGACGCCGAGCGCGCCATAGAGCCCGGCCATGTAATCGGGAATGGTGGCCGAGCCCGGCGTCACCGGTGGCCGATCCGGATAGCCCGCGAGGTAGGACAGGCCGCCGAAGGCATTGCCGATGCGCCCGAAGCCTGGTCTCGGGCTGTAAGGTCCAGTTTGGCCGAAGCCCGAGATCCGGACCATCACCAGCCGGGGGTTCTGCCGTTCCAGGACATCCCAGCCCAGGCCCCATTTTTCCAGCGTGCCCGGCTGGAAGTTCTCGACCAGCACATCGGCCTGCGCCACCAGCCGTTTCAGGATCTCGGCGCCTTCCGGCGTCCTCAGATCGAGCGTGGCGGACTTCTTGTTGCGGCACTCCTGCAGCCACAGCAGCGAGTCGCCGCCTGGCGTAATGGTGCCGAACTTGCGCAGGGCATCGCCGACCTTCGGCAGCTCTATCTTGATCACCTCGGCGCCGAACTCGGCGAGCTGCGTGGCGCAGAACGGACCGGCGAGGAAGCTCGACACGTCAATGACGCGAAGGCCGTCGAGCGGTTTGATCGTCGGATGAGGGGAGGGCGCGTCGGCCATGGTCGGGGACTCCAGTACTATCAGCGCGATAGGCCGCGTTCGGCGATGCGCGCCGCCGCTTCGAGCACGCGTCGCGCGCGCGCGACGATCGGGTAGTCGATGAATTTGCCTTCGAGCTGGATCGAGGCGGAGCCGCTCTTCTCGGCCGCCTCGAAGGCCGCGACGACCTTGCGCGACCAGGCCACGTCGGCTGCCGACGGTGAGAGAATCTCGTTGGCGACCGGCACCTGATCCGGGTGGATGCACAGCTTGCCCTGGAAGCCGAGACCCTTGATGTGCCGCGTCGAGTTGGCAAAACCCTCCGCGTCCTGCAGGTCCACCCACACGGTGTCGATCGGCGCCTCGATCCCGGCCGCGCGCGAGGCGAGCACGCATTCACTGCGATAGGGCAGCAGCTCGCTCTCGTCCCGGCTCCAGGCGATGTTCATGTCGAGCGTGAAATCGCCGGCGCCAAATGCGATGCGCCGGATGCGTGTGCCGGCCGCCGTGATGGCGCGAATATTGGTCATGCCTTTGGCCGTCTCGATGATCGGGATCACGTCGATGGCGCCGGCCGGCAGCCCCCGCTGCCGCTCGAGGTTTGTGATCACCCAGTCGACGGCCTTGATCTCGTCGACCGTTTCGAGCTTCGGCAGGATGATGCCATCGACGCCGCTGTGCACCACCGCGACGATGTCACCGTAGCCGAATTCGGTCGACGGTGCATTGACGCGAACGTAGCCGAAGCCCTTGCGAGGGCGCTGGCAAGCCGCGACCACGATCGCCCGTGTTGCGACTTTTTCCGCGATCGGACAGGCATCCTCCAGATCGAGGATCACCGCGTCGGCATCGAGCGAAAATGCCTTCTCGACGCGCCTGGGGTGGTTACCCGGCGCGAATAACATCGTGCGATAGACCGACATCGCAGCTTCCTCCTCGGCGCGCCAAAGGTCCGCGCCCGTGCCGCGAAAGTAGCGGAAATGTGCGCAAGCGGCGAGGCCCGTGCGCCACCCTGTGCGACACATTGTGCGCCTGGCCCCTCACCCTGACTTGCCCGGCGCGAGGAAACTGGTGGCGCCGCCGAGCAGCGCCTCGGCTTCCGCCACCATGCGCTCCAGGATGACGCCGGCCGGCTCGATGGTGTGGATCAGGCCGACGGCCTCGCCGACGATGGGGGTGGCGATGTTCGGATTGCCGTCGGCCAGCGCCTGGGCGTAGGCAGCGGCCTCCGCTGCGACGCCTTGGCGCAATTCTGCTTCCCGACCGTGCCAGCGCCCGGTGAAATCGTTATGCAGGACCCGGATGTTGTAGCGCGCCGGCCAGTCGAGCCCGCGGGCGATGTCGGTGACGCTGGTGCGGATGCTGTCGTCGCCTGAGGCTGCCAACGCGGCGGCGTGCATGTTCGGATGCACCAGCGCCTCCTCGGCTGCCCAGAAGCGCGTTCCGACCAGTGCGCCGTCCGCGCCAAGCATGAGTGCGGCAGCCAGTCCGCGACCATCGGCGATGCCGCCCGCCGCGCACAGCAGCGTATCAGGAGAGCGCCTGGCGATCAGATCGGCGACCTCGGCCACGAACGGCAGCGTTCCACGCTTCTCGCCATGGCCACCGGCCTCCGCGCCTTGCGCCACCACCAGGTCGGCACCTGCGTCAATGGCCGATGCGGCATCCTTCAGCGATTGCACCTGCAGGATGAGGAGCGTGCCCGCCGCTTTCACCTCGGCCGCGAACGGACGCGGATCGTCGAACGACAGGAATACGGCCGCGGGCTTGTGTTGCAGAACCAAGGCCAGAAGCTCCGGCCGCTGGCGCAGCGCCCAGGTGATGAAACCGCAGCCGACACGGGTGTTGCCAGCCGCGGCCCATTGCTCGTCGAGCCAGGCCGCGTCGCCATAGCCGCCGCCGAGAAGGCCAAGCCCGCCGGCATTGGTGACGGCCGCCGCCAGCCGCCCGCCGGCGGCAAACGCCATCGGCGCCGAGATCACCGGATGCGTGATGCCGAGGCGGCGGGTGAGGCGGGTGGTGAGCGGCATGATCGCAAGCTCTCAGCGTTTGAAACAGTCGCGCACTGCAAGTTCGAGACCGGGCGGATCGAGGCGCAACACGCCATCGGCAAGGGCCGAGTCCGGTGCGACCAGTCGTTTTCCGCGCCGGTGGAAGTGCAGGATCTCCTCGGCATCCGGGTCGACCACCAGATAGTGCTCGATCGTTGCTACCTTGGCGTATCCTGCCGTCTTGGTCTTGAGGTCCTTGGCCATGCTCGAGGGGGAAAGGACCTCGACGACGATAACGGGGCTCGGCGCTATGCGGTCGTGCTCGCCGATCAGGCCGGCCGGAAACACCACGGCCTCCGGCTGGTAGCTCGCTTTGGGTCCGGTGCGGACGCCGAGGCCGTCGATGCCGATCTCGTAGGGCGCTCCCGCGCGTCGGATGGCATCTCGCAGCGCGAGCATGACGCTCAGCTTGACGTGCGCATGCGCCCAGCGCTCGTGCTCCTGCATTTCCGGCACCCCGTCGAACAGCTCCCACTTCGGCTCGTCATAGGGCAATGCGGCATCGCGCGCGTCGACCCAGGCGAGGAACTGCTCGACGGTCATGCGGAGGGTGGTGGGCGCGTTCATGGGCGCAGAATACCACGACGGCGGAATCGGAAACAGCTGCCGTTGACCGCTTCGACCTGCGTCGGCTCAGCACTCCTGCGCCAGAACATGGCCGGCTTGCGCGTAATCCAGCAGCCGCGCGTCCCGCGTCACCAGACACAAGTCGAGCCCGCGTGCGGTGGCAACGAGAAAACGATCGGCGGGATCGTCCGGTGGCGTACCGGGAAGCTCGAACGCCGCTATCATAATCTCGACGCTGAGTTCCAGCTGGCCGAAACCGGGCTGAGAAGCGAGCGTTTCGAACCACCTCAGCGGCGGCATGCTCAGCGTGATGCGGCGACGTGCCGACAGCTGTGCGATCTCCCAGGCCGTGACCGCCGAGACGAAGACTCCGCCGGTCTTGGCGGCTGCGTCGATGGCCTTGACGCTGGCTTTGTCCAGAGGCCTCGCCTCCGCCCACCAGATGGCCGCATGCGTATCAAGAAGCAGAGCCTTCGCCATAGCCAACGTCTTTGCCATCCCTGCTGCGATAGGCGATGCCGCGCGCGGCGTCCGTTTCGGCATTGAGCGGCTCGGTCAGGTCGATGCCGGGCGCCACCACGACCGCTCCCCGCATGCAACCGTATGAGCTGACATAGGGTGCCGCCGCGATTTGCCGGACCGCCGTCACCTCGGCCACCGGCCGGCCGCGACGCGTCAGAACGATGCGGTCGAGCTTGCCGGTCGCGACCCTGTCGAGCAGCCCAAGACACTTTCCCTTGAAAGCGGTGACGCCAATGATCACGGACTTGCGCGGTTCACCGCTGGCAGGATTTGGCTTCGCGCGATTCGGCACGGTCAGCTCCAATGTGGTCCACATGTAATGGACTATATCACCGTGGGTAGATTTCCGCAATGTCGTGGTGCCAGCAATTCTCAATGTGACGGATTTGGCAGTGACATTGGCAAAAAATGCATCTGAAGCGAGGGAGGGTTGCGGCTGACGGGACGGGCGTCAGCCGCCGAGCACGGCGGGCGGCGGTTTTCCTGCGGTCAGGGTCTGGAC
>CAZCGE010000116.1:0-34480 GCA_964498125.1 uncultured Devosia sp.
CAGATACGCCCAGAAACGCTCGGTGCTCGCGTCCGATTGCTGGCTGTCCATCCGTGCCTCCCGCAAAGCGAGTCAGGCACATCGCTGATTCGCAGCGGTTGACGACGATGACAAAGTGACTCAGTACAATTAGCGCGGCCCCTGCGTCAGCGGTTTTGGACTCAACGTTGTTTCCGCGCGTAACCCAACGTCGCGGGCACCACGTCGCGTCATGCACCAAGGGGACTTCCAAGTGGTCGCGCGCGGAGTGACCGTATGCATCATACTGCACCACATGCGGCCGCGCCAACCGACATGAACTGAGCTTCATGTGCGTGGAGCTGCGCATGTGCGACGGTCGTGCTACCCGCCGGCGATCTGCGGCAGCATCCGGCCTTCGCGCCGCCCCACCGGCTTGCAGGATTTGCAAATCGGGTGAACCCGATCCACTATAGTGGTAATGCAGGACGACCGCTTCGAGTGGGATGACGACAAGGCCGCGAGCAACCTGCTGAAGCACAAGATCAGCTTCGCGGGAGCTTGCCGCGTCTTCGACGACCCGCGAGGATTCGACGAGGACGACCCCGACCTGGACGAGCAACGCTGGCTCAAGGTCGGCATGGTGAACGGCGTCATCCTAGCCGTCGTCTACACCGAGCGCGGCTTCCGCATCCGCATGATATCTGCCAGGAAGGCCAAATCTTATGAGCAAGACCGCTACCACAGGCAAGGCTACTAAGTCCGGCCCCCTCCCGCCCGGCGACGACGGCATGGACTGGGACGCCGTGCGCGCCATGACCGACGAGGATATCGACGCCGGCGCCCTGTCCGATCCCGACAACCCGCCGATCCCGCCGGAGCGGCTGGCTCGCATGCGCCGCGTCTCGCCGGCCAAGTTCATCCGTCAGAGACTCGCCATGAGCCAGGAGACCTTCGCGGCAACCTACGGCATCCCGCTGGACACGCTCGCGGCATGGGAGCGGCACGAGGCCGAGCCGAGCCCGGCGGAACTCTCCTACTTGCGGGCCATCGAGCGCTCGCCCGAGGCGACGCGGGCGCCGGAGCCGGCATAGCGGCGATCACGGCCAAAGTTGCGCCGCGCGACAGCAGCCCGAGACGACGCCTGTCGTCACGTCGTTGGCGCCCGGACCCCGCGACAGCCATTGAGAACCGAGGGTCAAGGGGCGGGTCCACCCCGCCACACCGCGGCACCCTACAGCTGACGCCGCACATGCACGTCCGGTTCTTAACATGTGCGTGGAGCTGCGCATGTGCGGCGGTTGTACTACCCGCCCGCGATCTGCGGCAGGATGTACACATCGCTGTCGGGCAGGATGTCCTGCAGCAAGGCATCCTGATAAATCTGCCCATCGATGGCGACGGCCAACCCATCTTCGAGATGCGGCGCAAGCTCGGGAAAGCGCTGGCCGAGGCGCTCGAACAGCTGGCGGACATTGGCAACCTCCAGCTCCACGCTCGAGACGCCGCCGGTGAACTGCCTGAGATTGGCGAACAAGGTGACATGCGCCACGGCGGTTAAGTCCCTATCGCATTGTATTTATTTTGTTTTTCCGAACATCGTCACGTTGCAGCGCGAACCCACGCCATCTGCCGGACACTTTAACTCCCTCACTGGAACAAAAATGGAACTTATCCAGTGACAGCGTCGGCGAGTCATGCCATGTTCCTTTTATGTTCTTGATCCCGTCGGTGCCGCGTCACGCCCCTCGAGTTTGCCAGAGAGAGAAAAATCATGCGCACCTTCCTCATTTCCTACGACCTTGCCAAGCCCCACCGCAACAAGCATGTCCTGGCCCAAGTCATCATGAGCCTCGGCCAGTCCTGGGCGCGGCCGCTCGACCAGACGTGGTATGTGCGGGCGGAAGCGCAAGATGAGGACACCATCGAGGGCAAGCTGTCGCCGCTGCTCGACAACGACGACGGGCTGATCGTCCAGGCCGTGCTGGAAGAGGCCGTGCTCACCAACACGGCGCTGCGCTGGTTCCGGCAGCGGCGGGCCGGCGTCGACGTCATCCCCGGTGGCAATGTCCTGGCCTTCCCTGCAGCGCCGGTGGCATCCCCGCTGCAATCCGAGCTGCCGCTGAAACAGGCCAGCTGAGGGTCAGCACTGGTTTCGAGCAAGCTGCACGCTGTAGTTTGCGGCCATCGGCGCCTTTCGCCCAACGGCGCCGATCCGCACGCACTCCCCGTGCCGGCGATTTCGGGCACCGACAGTCTGCAATTGCGTTGCATGCGCACGACAAACCACCGCGCCTTCTGGCCCTTGGCCCGCTCCGCGGGACGGGGGCCAGCTGGTTCGGCCAAATTTGTCACGGTGACAGGCGTGGCCTTGGCGTGTTTCAACGTCTGAAGAGGATAGCGCAAGTCCCCGGCACTCAGCGCTTAAAATGAGCCATGATACGATTTCCGGGGGCACGTTAGCGTCACATAAAGAGACGTTGCGGTATCCTCGTCCGGCAGACGATGCATCGCCGGCATCCAGTCGAGACGCGACTGGGACCGCCACGATCACCCCATCTGCAACACGAATTCCCGTTGCGGCCGCGGGCTTGCATGGCGCGGGCTTGCATACGAAACGGTCGTTCCCCATCGCGCAGGGATGGCGAACCGCAAGGCGCACAGGTTGAAGGACAGGGCGTTCAGTCATGACCATTGTAACGCGTAAGACGTACTTCTTCGAGGATCTGGAAACCGGAATGCAGGCAAGCCTCGCCAAGGTCGTCAAAGAGGCCGACATTGTCAGCTTCGCCGACGCGACTGGCGACAAGAACCCTGTGCATCTCGACGCCGCTTATGCGGCCGGCACCATGTTCAAGGAGCGTATCGCCCACGGCATGCTGACCGCCTCCTATATCTCCGCCGTTTTCGGCATGGAACTGCCGGGCCCTGGGGCCATCTATGTTTCCCAGACCCTGAATTTTCGCGCGCCAGTCAGGATCGGCGACCGTGTGATAGCCAAAGTGCGGGTCGTCGAGCTCTATCCGGCCAAGCGCCGCGCCCGATTCGAGTGCGTCTGCCTCGTCGGCGACAAGGCGGTGCTGGAGGGCGAAGCCATGCTCATGGTCCCCGCACGCCCGGCCCTTTGATCGCGGGCAACGACCCTGCGGCCACGAACCGGTCTTGGAACATCCGCGCGTTCGGTTTAAAGACTGGCGGAGTGGATTTCAGACCGCCAACAGGCGCTGCGGCAGGGCCAACGCATGCTCGTTCAAAACGGCTTCGATCATGTTCCGTTGAACCTCAGAGGCGCGGTTCTCGCCATCGGCAATTTCGATGGCGTGCATCGCGGCCACCAAGCGCTGCTGCTATCGGCGCTGAATACCGCCAAGCGCGATCGCCACATGAGCGGCGCCATTGTTTTCGAGCCGCATCCGCGCGATTATTTCCAGCCTGAGCATCCCCAGTTCCGCTTGACGCCGCTCAACGAGAAGATCCGCCTGTTCAGAAAACTCGGGCTCGATCAGGCCGTCGTGCTGCCATTCAACGTCGGCTTGGCCAGCCTCTCGGCGGAGTATTTCATCGAGCGCATCCTGGTGGCCGGCCTGGGTGTCAGCCACGTCATCATCGGTTTCGATTTCTTTTTCGGCAAGGACCGGCGCGGCACGCCCGAAAGCTTGCGCACCGCCGGCGCCGAGTTGGGTTTTGGCGTCACCCTGATCGCGCCTGTCGCCGAGGCCGGCGAAGTGTTCTCTTCGAGCGCCATCCGTTTGATGCTGGCGCAAAGCGAAGTGCGCCAGGCCGCCCACGCGCTCGGCCACTGGTGGCGGGTGCACGGCAAGGTGGTGAGCGGCGCCAAGCGCGGCACTGGCCTCGGATTTCCAACGGCCAATATTCCCCTGCTCAAAGGCACCACGCTGGGTCACGGCATCTTCGCCGTACGCATCATCTTGCCGGACCGCTCCGTGCACGCAGGTGCTGCCTACCTGGGCACGCGCCCGACCTTCGATGACGGCAAGCCGGTGCTGGAAGTGTTTCTGTTCGACTTCGACGGTGATTTGTATGGCCGCGACATTGAAGTCGAGTTCATCGACCTCATTCGACCCGACCGCCGCTTCGACGGCATCGACGCGCTCAAAGCGCAGATGGCCGAGGACTGCGCCAAGGCCCGCCTAATCCTCGCCGCCATGACGGCGGACGATCCCATGCGCAAGTATCCGCTCGGCGCCTGAGTTGCCTTTTCAGTATCGATCCGCCGTAGCCTGCGGCAACACCGTCAGCTCAATGATGTTTTGTGCGTCCGCGCCATGATGCACGCGGTTGGTGGCGACGCGGATATCCGCCTCGCCATCGGCCGCGGTGTGGATGCCGGCAGCAGCATCGATGACGTGCATGACCGTTGCCGTCACGCCATGTGATCCTTGTTCGCGGAGAAACGCACTCTAGTCCTTTATTTGTCGCATTTTCTACGCCGAACCGGTGCCCACTTTGGCGGAAAATGCTCTAACCGAGGGCGCCGGCGGCAGCGTTGTCTTCCCGCCCATCGTCAGGCCGCCCATCGTCAGGCGGCCCATGATCAGGCCTCCAGAGGCGCAAATTTCGGGGTGGGCCGGCGCTGGACCGGCTGCGACGCCCACTGCTCCAGCAAGCGCACGTGTTGCGGCACCATCAGATCAAGTGAATAGTGGCGGACAATGCTCTCCCGCGCGCGCTCCCGGATAGTGCTGAACCGCTCTGGCGCCGTCAACGCCTCGTCGAGCCGGTCTGCCAGCGCCTTGTGATCGAAGAAATCGGTCAGCAGACCGTTGTCGCCGTCGCTGATCATTTCCTCGACGGGCGCGGTGCGCGAACCGATGACGAGGCAGCCGGCGGCCATCGCCTCCATCAGCGACCAGGACAGCACGTAGGGGCGCGTGAAATAGACATGCGCCGAGGACGCCTGCAGGACCGACAAATAGTGCGGCGTGTCGAGCCAGCCAGTGAAATGGACGCGCGATACGTCGAGCTGCCCCTCCAGCTCCGCCAGCATGGCTTGCTTGTAGGTCTGACCGTTAGGCAGCACGACGGAATAATAGACAGTCTCGGTGCCGACGATCACTGCATGGCAGGCGGGATGTCGCTTCTGCACCTCAGCCAGGGCGCGCATGAACTGCGGGAAGCCCCGGAAAGGTTCCATGCCGCGCGACACATAGGTCACCAGCGGCGTACCCGGTGGCAGCTTCAGGCCCGCAAGCTCGAGGCCGGCCTGCGCGTTCGGGCGGAATTTGCCGGTATCGACCCCATCATGTAGCACGGTCAGCTTGCTGTGGAATTCCGCCGGAAACTGCCGCTGCTGCCAGCGCGTCGGGGTGATGCCGTAGTCACACGCCTGCAGGTCGAGCAGCGTCGGGGCATTGGACGCCCGCATGTAGAACTGGTGCTCAATCTGCAGGGGATAGGCCGGATCGAAATTGTACTCGGAGCCGTAAGCGTTGAGGTACCACTCGAAATAGCCAACCAGCGGGACATCGGGAAAAATGTCCTTGATGAACATGATCTGGCCCCAGCCGGCGTAGCCATAGATGAGGTCGGGAATGAAGCCACTTTGTTTGAGTTCGATCGCCACTCGCGCCACGGCTTGCGCTTGGACGACCGCCTCCTCCACCTTTCTGGCGTAGGGGTGTCCCTTGGGATCGCTATCATCGGGCACAGCAAACCGCAGCTTGCGAACACCAGGCACCGACGCGATCGCCGACTGCCGGGAAATGTGGACCACGTCCTGCCCTGGCTGAGCCGCCAGATGCTGCATGACCCGATGGAACTGCCCGGGGAAGATGGGATGGATAAACAGGGTGCGCATCGTTCCCACCGCAATGCCGAATTCCGTCGCACACACCGCTTCGTCGCCGCGCTCGCGATCCCTCAGCTCCGACCCCCAGTTTCTTCCGCTGGCGAAAAGACGGGGCTTCGGAGCGTGCTGGTGGTTGCACGCCAGCGCTCTAGGATCGCTGCGGCGAGCTTTCGGCCAGCGCTGCAACATGCAGCAATCCGCCAACGATCGCGATGTTCTTCAGGAAGTGATTGAACTCAGTGTCGAACACCGGCGGCGCCGCGTTCCAGACCAGCCAGAAGCCATGGAAGATGATGCCGGCGGCGAGCGTGAAGGCGGCCAGCGCGAACGCCGCATACCTGGCATTCCAACCGGCGACCAGCATGATGCCGCCGACGATTTCCAGCACGATGGTGGCGACGAGAAACACCTCCGCCATCGGAAAGCCCTTGCCGGCCATCATGCCGGCGACAATCGGAAAAGCCATGATCTTGCGCACGCCGGAGATCAGGAAGATCGCGGCGAGCAGTGTGCGAGCAACGAGTGCTAGTGTCGGATTCATGGGTTCCCCCAATTTCTGCGATGCCTACTCGTCTGGCAGCTGATTCAGATCGCGTACCCGCGATGACGGTATGACTCGCCACACTTCGACGATGCCATGTTCTTCATCGAGCAGATAGAAGACAGTGTAACGATAGCGCTCCAACGGCAGCCTTCTGACATTCTTCTTCGCCGTTGGCCGACCAAGCCTGGGACGCTGAGCCAACCCCCGATACTCTTGCGCAGATATCGCGCAATGTTTCGCGCGATCTGAATACTCTTCTCCGCCCGGACCTCGTAAATCGCTGCTACGTCCCGCAGCGCGCGCCGAGTGTACCGGACCTTCATCGCTCAACCTTTCTCGAGGCGCTCGAAAAACGCCTTCACCTCCTCCTCTGTGGCAAACTCTCCACGCTCGGATTCCATCTCCGCCTCTCGCAGCAACTCCAGCTCTGCCTCACTCAGCCGATATGGCTCGGTGCCGGCCGCCTCGAAATCCTCAAGGGTGCGCACCACGTCGCGCTGCCTGTCCTCGGGCCAGCTGCGAACCCGGTCCAGCATCTCATCGAGTGCTTTGTCCATATGGCGGTCTCCCTCGCCATCGAACCGTTTCTCAACACCTACTAGTCGTTTGGCACCTTGTTCAGATCGCGCACTCGGGACGATGGCACAACTCGCAAGACCTCGACTAAACGCTCGACTTCGAGAAATCGATAGAACACCGTGTACCGGTACCGCTTCACAGGCAATCGGCGCACTCTTGCGACCATCGTCGGGATGCCTTGGCGTGGACGTTGAGCCAAGCTTTCGATACTCTTCGAGAGGTAGTCCTC
Organism: uncultured Devosia sp.; assembly: GCA_964498125.1. Classification (GTDB taxonomy): domain Bacteria; phylum Pseudomonadota; class Alphaproteobacteria; order Rhizobiales; family Hyphomicrobiaceae; genus CAMDBL01. Next base: position 7,120 of record CAZCGE010000116.1, read on the forward strand.
AATTCTCTGCGCTGTCTGTATGCTTTTCTCAGCCCTGACCTCGTAAATCACCGCCAGATCCCGCAATGCCGGCTTCGTATACCGGAGTTTCATCGGCTCAACTTCGCTTGTTGCGCTGGAAAAACGCCTTCACTTCTTCCTCGGTCGCGTACTCGCCCCGGTCGGCTTCATCGAGAGCCTCCTGGACAAGCGCCAACTCAGCGCCGACCAATTGATAAGGCTCGGTACCGACTGCCTCCAGCTCCTGAAGCGTGCGCAGGGCATCCCGTTGCCTGTCCTCGGGCCAGCTGCGAACCCGGTCCAGCATTTCGTCGAGTGCCTTGTCCATCAGACGGTTCTCCATGCTTGTTCTCGGCGGCGACCCCACGATAGCGACAACCCTGTCGCGCCTTCAAGACGACGCACTGATCACTTGATCGCCGCGGCAGCCTTCGCCACGAAGCGACCGTCCCAGGTCTTGGCCAGGATGTCCTCCTTGACGTTCGTAAAGTCCGCCTCGAACTGCTTGAGGAAATCGAGCGAGCGCTTCTGGCCGTCGATTGAAACGATGCCGTCCTGGGAATAGGTCTGCAGCGAGGCCTTGACGGCCGCGACATACACCGCCTTGTCGCCGAGCAAATACTCCGGCGGCACCTTGTCGGTGATCTCTTCCGGCGTCGCTTTTTTCATCCAGACCAGCGTCTTGTAGAAGGCGTTGACCAAGGCCTGCACGGTGTTGGGATTTTTCTCCATGTAGTCGCGCTTCAGGTACAGCACGGCGGCCGGCATCGCGCCGCCCAGCAGTTTCGTCGCCCCCTCCGTCGTGCGCGTCTCGGCGATGACCTTGATCAGCCCTTCCTTCTCCAGCTTGGCCATCACCGGTTCGATGTTGACGATGGCGTCGATCTCGCCCCTCTGGATGGCCGCGACCGCTCCTGCGCCAGTCCCCACTCCGATGAAGGCGGCGTCATCCTTCTTGAGGCCCGCCTTGGCCATCAGGAACCAGGCGATCATGTTGGTCGAGGAACCCGGCGCCGTGATGCCGATCTTCATGCCCTTGAGGTCGGCGGCGGATTTGTAGGTGGCCGCCTTCTCAGTACGGATGGCCACGGAAATGCCGGGATAGCGGCCAAGCTCGACCACCGCCAGGATATCCTGGCCCTTGTTCTGCATGCGAATGGTATGTTCGTAGGCGCCGGTGACGACGTCGGCCGAGCCGCCGACCAGGGCCTGCAGCGACTGCGAGCCACCCTTGAAGTCGTTGACCTCGACGGTGAGGCCCTGCTCCTTGAAATAGCCGAGCCGCTCGGTCAGCGCCAAGGGCAGGTAGTAGAGCGCGGACCCGCCGCCGACGCCGAGCTTGACGTCCTTCTTCTCGGGCGCCTGGGCGCTCGCGGGCGCCGCCACAGCCAGTGCGAGGCCAAGGGCGGCCGCAATCGGTTTCCAAGTCTTCATCTGTCGTCTCCTCCCGGTTGTCAGTTGTGCTCTGCTGCTGACGCTGGCCGCCAGACCAGCAGCCGGCGCTCCGCGACGCTGACCAGTCCGTCGATCATCAGCACGAATGCCGACAGGATGACCATGCCGGCGAACACGCCCGTGACGTCGAACACGCCTTCGGCCTGTTGAATGAGGTAGCCCAAGCCGGCCGAGGAGCCAAGATACTCTCCGACCACCGCACCGATTATGGCAAAACCGACAGAAGTATGCAGCGAGGAGAACATCCACGACAGCGCCGAGGGCCAATAAACGTGGCGCAGCAGCTGGCGGTCGTTCATGCCGAGCATGCGCGCGTTGGCCAGAATGTTCGGCGAGACCTCGCGCACGCCCTGGTAGACATTGAAGAAGACGATGAAGAACACCAGCGTCACGCCCAGCGCCACCTTCGACCAGATGCCGAGACCAAGCCACAGCATGAAGATCGGCGCCAGTACCACCCGCGGCAGCGAATTGGCCATCTTGATGTAGGGGTCGAACACGGCGGCAAGCAGCGGCTTCCTCGCAAACCAGAAGCCGAGCCCGACGCCGGCCACCGAGCCGATGACGAAGGCCAGCGTGCCCTCGATCAGCGTGATCGACAAGTGCTGCCAGATCGTCTTGCCGAAGCAGGCGTCCGAGATGTTCATCAGGCGCGTGACGTCGATCGGCTCGTTGCAGGTGAAGATCTTGTGCGTGCCCGACACGAACTGATCGACGACGCGCATCGCCACGTCGATCGGTGTCGAAAAGAAAAACTTGGGCAGCAGGTAGACGCCACCGATCGAAACCGTGGAGCCGACGTGCCAGAATGCCAGCGCACCGACACCGACCAGCACCTGCAGCAGGAGCAGTTTCGCCTTCGATATGATCATGCGAACTGCTCCCCGTAGGCCTTCAGCACCTCGGCCTTGAGCTCGGACCAGATCGCCTTGTGCAGCGCATGAAAGCGAGGATCGGTGCGCACGTCGGCGGCATCGCGCGGCCGGCCGAGGTCAACGGTAAAGTCACCGATGATGCGCGCTTCGGGGCCCGCCGACATGATGACGACGCGGTCGGCCAGCGCGATCGCCTCCTCCAGATCGTGCGTCACGAACAGCACCGCCTTGCGGTCGCCGGCCCACAAATCGAGCAGCAGGTTGCCCATGATCTGGCGCGTTTGCGCATCGAGCGGCCCGAACGGCTCGTCCATCAGCAGGATCTTGGGATCTCGGATCAGCACCTGCGCCAAGCCGACGCGCTTGCGCTGGCCACCCGAAAGCTGGTGCGCATAGCGCTCGCCATGCGTCTTGAGACCGACCCTGGCCAGCCAGGCCTGCGCCCGCTCCAGGGCATCAGCGCGCGCGACCCCCGCCACCTCCAGACCCAGCGCCACGTTATCGCGCGCCGTCTTCCAGGGCATGATGGCGTCCTGCTGGAACAGATAGCCGGCGGCGCTGTTGAGGCCTTCAAGCGGGTGGCCAAGAATATCGACCGAACCGGCGGCGGGCTTCAGCAGGCCGGCGGCCACATTGAGTAGGGTGGACTTGCCGCAACCTGTGGGACCGACGATGGCGACGAACTCGCTGGCGCTGACGGCGAGATCGGTGGACGCCACAGCCCGATAAACGCCGCCGTCGGCCAGCGGAAAGGCGACGCTGACACCCTTCAGCCCGATCGCGGTGTTGCTCCCCCGCCCCGGCGCCGAGACCGCCGACATGGACCCCGGCGGTTCGCTCGCCATGTGTTTTCCCTCCAGGATCGGTCCAGGTCTTGCCCGCCCGGCGCGATCCGCCTACCCGACCGTGCCACAGGACGTTGCGTCCGGGCAAGGCGAAGCCCAAGTCTTGACCAAGACTGCAAGGGGCCGTTCACCCCGCCACCTGCCATCGACAGGAACCCGCATGAACCTCTGGCTGCGCTTGATCGCATATCTCCTCACCGCGCGATTCCGGCCGACGCTGGACCTGCCGCACGGCGTCTCGCGCCTGACCTTTCGCGTCTGGCCGCACGACCTCGATGTGAGCCTGCATATGAACAACGCCCGCTATCTCGCCATGATGGATCTCGGCCGGTTCGACGTCATGATCGGTTCCGGGCTCTGGCGCGACATCCTGCGGCACCGATGGACGCCGATCGTCAGCAAGGTCGCGATCCGGTTTCGTCGCGAATTGCGGCTGTTCCAGCGCATCCGCCTGGAGACCCGAATCCTGACCTGGGACAAGGATGGCGTGGTCATGGAACAGGTCTTCCTGATCGTCGGCGGTCCGCGCGATGGGCAGGTGGCGGCGCATGCGCTGTTCAAGGGGGGCATTTACGATCGCACAGCGCGTGCTTTCGTGCCGATCGGCCGCCTCATGGCCGACACTGGCATCTCCGCCGAGCCGCCGCCAGCGACGCCGGAGGTCGTGGCCTTCCTGAAGGCCGACGAGGCGATGCGAGAGGGGCTGGGACGGTAGGGCGGACATGGTGTGGAGACAGATGACGTGGCGGGGCACCTTATGGTAGAGATGGCGCCATGGGAGCCTAACCATGCTGCTACCCGATCCGCTCATTACCTCTGACCCCAAGCGCCTTGGGGGTACGCCGGTATTTGCCGGCACGCGCGTGCCCGTCGAGACGCTGTTCGAGTATCTGCAGGCTGGCGACCCGCTCGAGGAATTTCTCACGCAATTCCCGGATGTATCCCGAGATCATGCCATCGCCGTCATCAAGTTGGCGGCGCGGCGCGTCGTGAGCGACACGGCTACGCAACACGCGGCGTGAAGCGATCCAGCGATGCGGGTCATGCTCGATGCCAACTTGCCGCATGATTTGCGCCACCATATCATCGGACACCAGGTCGAGACGGCGCGCTACGCAGGTCTGAATAATCTCGATGACGGGCAGATGCTCGATGCCATGGTGGGCAGGTTCGATGTCTTGATCACTGCCGACAGAAGCATTCCGTATCAGCAGATGATCGCAGGGCGACCAGTCGGGCTGATCGTCCTCCGGGCGCCAAGCAATCGCATCGCTGATTTGGTGCAAGTCGTCCCCAACTTGCTCACCGCGCTCGACGAGATCCATCCCGGCGAGGTCCGCGTGGTAACGAGCTGATCTGTCGCCGATGTATGCATTTGCTGGGGGGAGCCGAGCCTGCCAACCGACCCCAGTCTCGCGTCCTGGATCGTCCACGGCTGGAGGATTGTGCCAAATTGTGGTAGCCTTCCAAAGAAGGAGCCGAACCATGCCTCTCCCCGAACCTTTGATCACCGTCTCTCCGGAGTTTCTCAGCGGCGCGCCGGTGTTCACTGGCACGCGTGTGCCCGTGCAAGCCCTGTTCGACTACATCGAAGGCGGTGACCCGCTCGACGAGTTTCTGGATGATTTTCCCAACGTGACGCGCGAGCATGCGGTGGCGGTGCTGGAACTGGCGCGGCTGGCGGTTGTCGAGCTGTCGAGCACTCAGCAGGCCGCAGCCGAATAATCAGGAATCCTGCCTTGCGCCTCGTTCTCGACAATTGCATCCCGCGCAAGTTTGCAAAACACATCCAAGGGCATGAAGTCGCCAGCGTCGTGACGCTGGGTTGGGCCACGTTGAAGGATGGCGCACTTCTCGATGTGATCGCAGGCAACTACGATGTCCTGATCACGGTCGACAAGAGCATGCCCTTCCAACAGCGCCTCGACCACCGGCCGTTCGCGGTCGTAGTCCTTCGCGCGCGAAGCAACCGCCTGGTGCATCTTGTGCCCCTGGTACCGCAACTCGCCGCCTGCCTGGACGAATTGCAGCCAGGGGAAGTGCGCGAAATCTCCACCCCGCTTCAGCCGTAAAGAGGCCGCCCATGCCATCTCGCCCAGAACACATCGTCGCCGGCAAGAAGCGCCCGTTCACCGGCGCGGAATTCCTCGAGTCCCTGCGCGATGGCCGCGAGGTCTACATCTACGGCGAACGCGTCGAGGACGTGACCACGCATCCCGCCTTCCGCAACTCGGCCCGCTCGCTAGCCAAGCTTTACGACGCCCTGCACGACGAGAAGACCAAGCCGGTGCTGACCGCACCGACCGACACCGGCTCGGGCGGCACCACACACCGCTTCTTCAAAGCGGCGCGAACGCGTGAGGAGCTGATCGGCCAGCGCGACGCCATCGCCGCATGGGCGCGCATCACTTATGGCTGGCTTGGCCGCAGTCCCGACTACAAGGCCGCCTTTCTCAACACGCTCGGCACCAACGCCGAGTTCTACGGCAAGTTCGCCGACAACGCGCGCGCCTGGCACAAACGCGCCCAGGAAGCCGTGCTGTTCGTCAACCACGCGCTCGTCAACCCGCCAATCGACCGCGACAAGCCGCTCGATCAGGTCAAGGACGTCTACATCACCATCCAGAAGGAAACCGACGCCGGCATTGTCGTCTCAGGCGCCAAGGTGGTGGCCACCGGCTCGGCGCTGACGCACTACAACTTCCTCGGCCAGAACATGAGCGCGGAGATCACCGACCCAAGCATGGTGGTGATGTTCATGGCGCCGATGGACACGCCCGGTATCAAGCTGATCTGCCGCCCCTCCTATGAGATGGCGGCGGCGGCCACCGGTTCTCCCTGGGACTATCCGCTGACCAGCCGCTACGACGAGAACGACGCCATCTTCATCTTCGACAACGCCTTCATCCCCTGGGAGAACGTCTTCATCCATCGCGACGTCGAGCGCCTGAAGCAGTTCTACCCACGCTCCGGCTTCGTCAACGGCTTCACGCTGCAAGGCTGCACGCGGCTCGCGGTGAAACTCGATTTCATCTGCGGCCTGCTTTACAAGGCGGCGCGCGCCACCGGCGTCGACAGCTTTCGCGGCGTGCAGGCACACATCGGCGAGGTGATCGGCTGGCGCAATCTGTTCTGGGCACTGACCGACGCCATGGCCGGCACGCCTGACCCGTGGATCAATGGCGCGGTGCTGCCCAACATCAAGGCCTCCGTCGCCTACCGCATCTTCGCCACCGAGGCCTACCCGGCCGTCCGCTCGATCATCGAGAAAGTGATCGCCTCGGGCCTGATCTACCTGCCGTCACATTCCAGCGACCTGAAAAATCCCGAGATCGAGAAGTATCTCGCCCGCTACGTGCGCGGCTCGAATGGCATCGACCACAAACAGCGCATCAAGATCATGAAACTGCTGTGGGACGCCATCGGCTCGGAATTCGGCGCCCGGCACGAACTCTACGAAATGAACTACGCCGGCAGCCACGAGTTGATCCGCCTGTTCGGCCTGCAGCAGGCGCAGGCCTCGGGCGCGCTCAAGGACATGGAGGCCTTCGTCGACCGCTGCATGGCCGATTACGACGAGAACGGCTGGATCGACAAGGCTTACATCGGCAACGACGATGTCAGCATCCACGGCAAGGGTTGAGTTTCATTTCCCCTTGGCCTTGGCCCGTGGCGGGCCGGCGGCGATGGCCTTTTTCAGGTCGTCGAGTTCCTCGCATCCTTGCGGACACAGTTTCTGCAAGTGGGCGAGTTGCTCCCTGGCGTTCGCCATCATGTTGGTCTTGACGTACAGCTCGCCCAGGTACTCGCGCGCACCCTTGTGGTTGGGATCGAGCGCCAGAGCCTTGTCGTAAAAGCGAAAGGCCTCGTCGTGAGAGCCGACATTGCGCAGGCTGAACGCAAGCAGATTGTAAGCATCCGCATTGGCCGTCTTGTTGGTGATCACGGCCAGATCGGCGATGGCGCTAGCCCAGTCCTTGGCCTTGATCTTGGCGCGCACCGCCGTCAGATCGACATTACCCGGCGGTGGCCGTGCCTCCTCCTGCGTGTCGACCGCGGCAGCCGGCTGCGGCATCACCGCAAGGACAGCCGCTACAAGCACAATGCCAAACCGCATCGCCATGCTCCTCTGGAACCCGGCTCTTCTGGAACCTGGCATATCGTATCCGCGTGGCCCGACAATCTTGTGACAGCCTGCCATGCCACGGCCGTTCATCGCCGATATTGCACGAAAGGTGACTTGGTTGCCAACCTGTCATAGAGCGTGCGTGCGCGCGTGTTGAACTCCTGCGTCGCCCAGTAGGTGCGCGTTGCTCCGCGCTGATCCGCCTCGCGATAGGTGGCTTCGATCAGGGCTCGGCCGGCCCCGCGACCACGCACTGCCGGATCGACAAACAGGTCCTCCAGGTAGCAGTACCAGGTCGGCGACCACGTCGAGCGATGCAGCAGCACGTGCGCGATGCCAATGGCTGGTCCGGCGCCTTCGACCGCCACCAGACCAATGTGACAGTCCGCCTCGCCGCTCATCAGGCGTTGCCACGTCAGCTCGACCACATCGTCGGCGACATTGGCCTGGTAGAAGGCGATGTAGCCCTTGAACAGGGCCAGCCATCGCACCTTGTCGTCTGCCTGCAGCCGCCGCACCTGGATGTCCACGCTCGCCTCCCGACCACACGCCTACAACAGCCAGAGACTGGCCAGCCCCAGGAACGCCAGGAACCCCGTGACGTCGGTGATCATGGTCACGAACACACCAGACGCCGGGGCAGGATCCAAATCGAAGCGATGGAAGGTCAGCGGGATCAGGATGCCGGCGAGCGCCGCCGCCAGCATATTGACGATCATCGCCGCGCCGATCACCCCGCCGAGCGTCCCCGACCCGAACCAGACGAAAACCACCGCCGCCATGATCACCGATAGAACCAGGCCGTTGAACAGGCCGACCACCGTCTCGCGCGTGATCACGCGCGGCGCATTCACCCGGCCAAGACTGTTGGTGGCCAGCGCCCGCACCGTGACAGCCATGGTCTGCGTACCGGCATTGCCGCCCGTCGAGGCGACAATCGGCATCAGCACGGCGAGCGACACCATCTGCTCGATGGTCGCATCGAATTGCTTGATCACCAGCGAGGCCAGCAGCGCCGTGCCCAGATTGATGATCAGCCACGGCAGCCGGCTCTGCAGCGTGCGCGATACGGTATCGGCCAGCCGCTCATCGCCGACGCCAGCCAACGCCAGCATGTCCTCGTTGGCCTCGTCCTGGATGACGTCGACGATGTCGTCGACGGTGATGACGCCGACCAGGCGGCTGTTGTCGTCGACGACTGGGGCGGAACTCAAGTCATAGCGGGAAAATTGTTGGGCGACCTCGGCCTTGTCGGTGGTGGCCAGGACCACGTGGCGGTCTTTCTCCATGATGTCGGCGATGGACACCACGCGTTTGGTGCGCAGCAAGCGCGACAACGCCACCGAGCCCAGCACGCGATAGGTCGGGTCGACGACGAAAATATCCGAAAAGGCGTCGGGCAAATCGGCGGTCTCGCGCATGTAGTCGATCACTTGCCCAACCGTCCAGAACGGCGCCACCGCGACCAGATCGGCACTCATGAGACGGCCGGCGGTGTCCTCGGGATAGTCGAGCACGCGCTCCAGGGCGGCGCGTTCGCTGGTTGGCACCTGCGCCAGAATCTCGGCTTTGTCGCTGTCCTCGAGGTTCTCGATGACGTAGGCGGCGTCATCGGCCTCGAGCTCGCTGACGGCCCGCGCCAGCAGCTCATTGGGGAGTGCCTCGGACAACTGGTCGCGAACCACCTCGTCGAGTTCGGACAGCACCTCGTAATCGAAGCTCGTGCCCAGCGCCTGAATCAGCGCGACACGCTCCTCGGCGGCCAGCAGCTCGATAAGATCGGCAAGGTCGGGTGGCCGCAGGTCTGCGACGAGATGCCGTGCCCTGGTAGTATCCCCGCTGCCGAGGGCCAGCGAAACCGCGCCGACGAGCTCAGGGCTCGACGCCCGCTCGCCATCTTCGCTGCGCACGTTTTCGTTCGCCTCGGCCATGTCCGCTCTACTCTCGGTCTGCCGCCCCGCACTTGCCTTAAAACCACCATCGACTCGGGCCAGTTGACAGCGCCTTAGCATAGGGCGCCGGCCAGGGACACCGCTTGGCGGAGTGACGCGCGGCATTGCGCACTTTGCCTCGGGCCGGCCATCGCTGCTATGGCGATGCGGGCGGAAGGGGTTGAACCCGGCGCACCGGATTATGGCCGGCGACACCGTACTGAGGGGGCCGACAGCCGATGCGTGCCGTGATTTTACTGCTGGCCGGGTTGCTGCTCGCCGCATCGACGCCCGCCGTAGCCCAGTCGGCGGGTGAGCCCTGCCAGGGCCGCCGGGGTTTGGGCGTCTCGCGCGTCCTGGAAATCGACACGTCGGGCGCGCCAAGGTATGGCCACCAACAATACAAGGACCTTTCCATCCTTGCCGACGGCGAAGTGGTGCTGACCTTCGATGACGGTCCCTTGCGCCCCTACACGCGGCCCGTGCTCGATGCGCTGGCCGCCCATTGCACCAAGGCCACCTTCTTCATGGTCGGGCGCATGGCCGTCTCCGACCCGGAACTGGTGCGCGAGATCGCCAAGCGCGGCCACACGATCGGCACGCATACCTGGTCACACCAGAACCTGCGCACCATTGGCGCGGTCGCCGCGCGCCACGAGATCGAACTGGGCATCAGCGCGGTCCAGCGTGCCGTCGGCGCGCCCATCGCCCCCTTCTTCCGCTTCCCCTACCTCGCTGATCCAGCGCATGCGCAGACCTACCTGCAGTCGCGCAATATCGCCATCTTCTCGATCGAGGTGGACGGCTACGATTATCGCACGCCGGAACCCGACGACGTCTATCGCAACGTCATGTCGCAGATCACCGCCCAGAAAAAGGGCATCATCCTCTTCCATGACATCCAGCCGTCGACCGCGGGGTCCTTGCGCCGCATTCTCGACAGCCTCGAAGCCAGGAAATTCAAGGTCGTGCATCTCGTGCCGCAGTCGCAGGCCAAGACCCTGGCAGCCTTCGACGCGATGGCCGACAAGGAATTCCGCCAACGCAAATCCCTGGTCGCCGCTCAACCCTTGGCGCCGCGCTCCATGGTGTGGCCGATGGGACCCGCGCCGCCGCCGCCCGCCGGAATAGCGGCGGAGGCCACCTTGCCGGCTGCCAAGCCCACCAGCAAACGGCCAAGCGAAGCCGACTGGCAGCAGCGCGTTTTCGAGCGTTGAGAGCTGCAGGACATCAACTGTGCCAAGTGCGCGGGGTGCCTCGGCTGGCCGGTTTGCCACGGCCGTGGCGACATTTGCCGCTGGTCGCGGAGTAGCCTTGCCTGGACCTGGCAAATAACTCATCCTCGACGTCATGTCAGCGATCCCCAACCTCACGCACCGGGCCATGCGCAAAGCAATCGCCATACTCGCGCTCGCGTCCCTCTCGATGGGCGCGCCCGTCGCGGCAGAGCCCAATTGCCACGGCCAGAAGCCGGCGTTGGGAGTATCGCGCAGCATCGCCATCGACGCCACGAATGGCCCGATCTATGGCGACATCACCAAGGCCGCCAAGGAGCCGAGTTTTCTCGCGGCCAAGGAGGTGGTGCTGACCTTCGACGACGGCCCGATGCCGTGGATCACCAGTTCGATCCTCGAGTCGCTGGACCGGCACTGTGCAAAGGCCACCTTCTTCTCCGTCGGCCGCATGGCTCTGGCCTATCCGGAGACGACCCGCGAGATCGTCCGCCGCGGCCATACCCTGGGCGCACATACCTGGTCCCATCCCCTCAACATCACCCTGCTCAGGCCGGATCGCTCGATTACGGAAATCGAACGTGGCTTTGCCGCGATCTCGCTGGCGGCCGGCCGGCCAATCGCTCCGTTCTTTCGCTTCCCGGGGCTGAGCGACTCCGCGCTGCTGCTGGCCCACCTGCAATCGCGTGGCATCGCCAGTTTCACGGTCGATGTGGTCAGCAACGACAGCTATATCGGCGATTGGCAGCGCTTGTCCCGGCTCACCCTGCAACGAATCGAGTCCCGCCAGGGCGGCATTGTGCTGTTCCATGATATCAAGTCGTCGACGGCCAAAGCCCTGCCCACGATCCTTGCCGAACTTGCCGCGCGCGGCTATCGGGTGGTGCATATCAAGCCCACTAGGCCCGTGGCGCCGGTGACGACCTACGATGCCGAACTGGGCGCCATTCTGTCCAAGGCCGAGATAGCCGCCGGCTCGCGCAAAGCCTTGATGCCGTTTTTCGGCTCGGCCAGCACGGTGCGCCCCGAACCCGTCGACGAACAGCCTGCGGCGCGGCTCACGGCCGATGCCAAACCCAGGGGCTTGGCAGCCCTGCCCCCGACGTCGGCGACGAAGGCGCAAAAATCCGCCGTCCGCCAGGCGCCCGTCGGGCAAGATGTTTCGTCCTGGTCGAGTGGCCCGACAGAGGCGACGGAGTATGAGATAGTTCAGCGCAAACGTGCGCGCCGCTCCCTGCGCCCCTCCGACAGTCCATGACCAAAGGCCTCGACGATCGGGCCTATTTCTTGCGCAGGCAGCTGTTCAGACACCCCTGCAGCTGGCCGTCGCAGCTCGGACTGCCCCTGGTCGCCACCCGGCACTGGCTGTGCGCAGCGCGACACTGCGCGATGCAACTCGGATTGCCCTGAGCCAACATCACGCCGCCACCTTGCGACACAGCTTCGCCCGCCGACGCGAGGCCGGCAGTGAGGAGTGCGAGCAGGATCAGGCAACGGCGCGGCACAGTGGCAATCTCCCTGTCGACAAAGGCCAGGCTTCCCTTCACCGGCGGCCTGCCGAGCGTCATGGCGCCGGATTTACGCGAGCCACAATGAACGTGGCCTGAACCCGATGCCGCGACGGGCTCCAGCCAAGGCTGGTCCTAACAAGGTTGGCCCTAAAATGCGTATTCTTCGAAAATCGGTTCGACTTTGCCGCCCCAGACGCCGTGATACCGCTCGAGCAATTCATCGGCCGGCGTGCGCCCGCTGGCAACAAAGCCCTGCAACGGCTCGAGATACATCGTTTCGTCCCGGCCCGCGCCGTCGCGGCGCCGTCGATTTTTCAGCCCGAGGGCGGCGATCTCCAAGACCTGCCCGGCGATCGCCTGCACGGTGCTCTTGCGGAATGGGGTCTGCAGCGCGAGGCGGGGCGTGCCGTCGCGCAGCGCCTGTCGTTCCTCGCTGGTCCAGTCCTTGACCAGATCCCAGGCGGCGTCCAACGCCTGGCGGTCATACAGCAGCCCCACCCAAAATGCCGGCAACGCACAAATGCGCCGCCACCGTCCGCCGTCGGCGCCGCGCATCTCCAGGAAGCGTTTCAGGCGCACCTCGGGGAACAGCGTCGTCAAGTGGTCCGACCAGTCGTCCAGCGTCGGCAGCTCGCCCGGCATCTGCGGCAATCGACCGGCCATAAAATCGCGGAACGACGCGCCGGCGGCATCGATATAGCGGCCCGAGCGGTAGACGAAATAAATCGGCACATCGAGCGCGTAATCGACATACCGCTCATAGCCCATGCCGGGCTCGAACACGAACGGCAGCATGCCTGTGCGGTTGAGGTCGGTGTCGCGCCACACTTCGCTGCGCATCGATTTGAAGCCGTTGGGCTTGCCCTCGGTGAACGGTGAACAGGCGAACAGCGCGGTAGCAATAGGCTGCAAAGCCAAGCTGACGCGGAACTTCTTGACCATGTCGGCTTCATCGGCGAAGTCGAGGTTCACTTGCACCGTGCAGGTGCGATACATCATGTCCAGTCCGCGCTTGCCGACCATCGGCATGTAGCGGGTCATCACGTCATAGCGCTGCTTGGGCATGCGCGGCATGTCGGCCAGTTTGGACTTGGGTGTGAAGCCGACGCCGAGAAAGCCGAGGCGGAGATGCTGGGCAACGTCCAGCACCTCGTCGAGATGGGTCTGCGTCTCGGCCGCCGTCTCGTGCATGGTTTTGACCGGGGCGCCCGACAGTTCGAACTGACCGCCGGGTTCCAGGCTGATGGCGCCGCCCGCCTCGCCCTCGGGCCGGCTGAGCGCGATGATGTTGTCGCCCTCCATCACCGGCTGCCAGTGGTACTTCTCGATCAGCGCCTGCATCAGCGCGCGAATACCATGCGGGCCGTCGTAGGGCACCGGGGCCAGCGTCTGCGTATCGAACACGAACTTTTCGTGCTCCGTGCCGATCAGCCACCCGTCCGCCGGCTTGCAGCCGTCCGCGATCCAGCCGACGAGATCCTCGCGCGAACGCACGGTCGGACTTGGGGCGCCATCCTGGCGTGTCGACATGCAGAGCTTCCCGGGCGTTACTGATTTCTGATCGCAAGTGAGGCCACACGCCCTGTTTCCGGGCAAAGCCACGCCGCATTTATGGCTGTCCTGCCACCGCCGCACAAGCTGCGCAACCAGCGACTGCGCGGTGCTGCTTCTCACATCTGCGTCAGGGCGACCTGCGGGCCGACCAGAACCCGACCGCTGCCCAGACGAGACCGAGCCCAAGTTGCATGACAAACAGCCCTGCCTCGCCGCCGAGGCCTTGCGCCGGCAGCAGCTTGAGGAACGCCGCGGCCCACACCAGGGCGCCGCCCGACAGCGCCGCCACGAACGCCACCACGATCAGCTTCTGCCACTGGTCCGCCGCGCGCCCCATCAGGAGGCCGACCAGGATGACGGCCGGGTTCAGGAGCGCGATCAACACGAGCGAGGCGGGGTCGAAGGGCTGCAGCGCTGGCATCGTCCCGTCACTCCTTGCTCGCCTTCGCCTCGAGCCTGTCGCGCAGTTTCTCTTCCTCGTACTGGATGAACCAGCCGATCATCTGCCGCCACAAGGCCTCGCACAGATCCGGCGGCACGCCCTTGGCTTCGGCATTGGCCCGCACCTTGTCGATGACCTGCTGGTTGCGCCAGGGCACGTTGGCGGCGGCCTGCTCGCCGAGCTTGATCTGCCAGGCGCGCTCCACATAGCCGAAGCGCTCGGCGATGAGATCGACCAGCGCACTGTCGACGCGGTCGATCTGCGTGCGCACTTCGGTCATGTCGCGGCAATCGGACGGCGGACGTGGGGGCATGAGTGTGGCTCCGGGATGTGGCGGTACTGGTGCTTTGAGCATTTTCCGCCAAAGTGGGCACCGGTTTGGCTTGGAAAATGCGACAAACAAAGGACTAGCACGCAGCCCCCATCCTGCAAACGGAGGGCGAGGCCCCGAAGCGGGCAATCAGGAGCACGCCTTCGGCATGTTCTGCACCTTGCCGGTGGCCTTCAATTCAGCGATTTGGCCGCAACGGTCTTCTTTCTCCTCGGCGGTCAGGGGTTTGCCGGCCCTGATATCCAGCAGCCGCGTCTGCATGCCGGCGAACAGCTTGGGCCGCTCGTCGCGGAAGCGGTTGAGATCAGCAATCGCCCAATCGCCGACCGCGATCTTGACCTGCCTGCTGCCCCACACCGACTTGAAGGTGATGCGGCCGATGTTGACCACCTTGCCCGGCCCCAGGGTGAAGCTGCCCAAAGGCGTCGTGTAGGGACCACCGTCGGTGCCGACACCGACGGAACTTCGCGCACGCCGGCAGACGTAGCCGAGCACGTGATACTCGCCCGGCTCCAGCTCGGCCTCGGCGGCATTGGCTGTCGTCGCCGGCGCCGCACCGGTCGCCATCAACCTGCGCACCATGCGATGGCCATTGCCCTCGCGCACGCCGATCGACAGGAACTGCTGCTTGCAATCCTCGTCGGGCATCGCGAACTGCATCACAACAACGCCGCGTTTTTTCTCGGCCAGAACCTGGATGGAAGGCTCGATCGGCACGCGCGTGCTCGACCCACAGCCAGTCGTCAGCGCCGCCGCCGACAGCATCAGCGCCGCAATTCCACGCGCACGTTTCCACATGGCCTCTCTCCGTCCCGCAACGGCGTAGCCACTATGCGCGAGAGCAGATCGGTTGAACAGGGGGAAGTCGGCGCGCGACCTCTCGGGTCACGCTGGGCACCAAATCGGTTTGGCTGACGCGTCCTCCACGACAGCGAGCTGGGGCGATCTTGGCGTTTGTTCAGGCCTTGATCGCAGGCTTGCTGGACTTGCCGGGCTGCCCACTGGACATGGGTGGCTGGTCGCCAGCAGGAGCAGTGCAGATCGGCGGCAGGTTCTGAACTTTTCCCTCCGCCTGCAATCCCTTTGCCCGCTCGCACAACTGCTGGCGCTCGGCGGCGGTCATTGGTTCAACCTTGGTGACGGCCGCGAGCCGCGTCACCATCTGTTTGTACAAGGCCGGGCGTTCCTGCTTGAAGCCATCCAGATCGGACATCGCCCAGTCCGTGACCACGACTTGCACCACATTGTTGGTGACGCGCACGTTGCCGACGGCATGGCTCAGCGTCAACGGCCTCAACTTCAGGTGTCCGACATTGACGATCTCGCCGGCGCCAACGGCGAAGGAGGCATAGCTCGACTGATATTTGCCGCCCTCGAAGCGTGCCATGGTCGCCACGCGTGGCCCAACGTGGCAGGAATAGGCAACCACGTGATACTCGCCCGGCGTCAGCTCGGCCTCGGCCACGTTCGAGCGGTTGGGCACGCGCGGACCAGCGACACGCAGGGTTTCGGTGGCCTTGAAGCCAACGCCGTCGCGCTGCCCCAGGACGACACTGGCATTCAGGCAGACCTGCGACACCGCATCGATTTTCATGATCACAACGGCCTTGCGCTGCTCCTTCAGGGCACCCGTCGAAATCGCCTCGGAAACCTGAGACGTGGGAGCAACGCGAGCCATCGGTCCGCCCGGCGGCGGCGCGGCGCACCCTGCAACCGCCAGCACCGCAAGCCACACTGCCGACAGTTCTATCTTTGAATTTGGCCGCATATCCGCCCCCGAATCGCTGTGCGCGACTTCAGGGCTAACAGTGGATCGACGATCGGAGCAAGGCTGCGCCGCGCAAGTTTGTGGATAGCCAAAATCCACCAACAGGCGCCGCGCCATCAATCGGCTCGTCAGTGCCGCAGGGTCACTGATTTCACGTTATCACTTGGTAATCGCCCACCACCGCTCCGGCACCGGAAACCGCCCCGCCGCGTCCTCGATCACCTGGGCTGACCGGAACAGCGTGGCCTCGTCGAACGGCTGGCCGATCAATTGCAGGCCGAGCGGCGTGCCTTGTGCCGACAAACCAGCAGGCACCGAGATGCCGGGCAGGCCGGCCATGTTGACGGTGACGGTGAAGATGTCCTCCAGGTACATGGCCAGCGGATCGCCGGCCTTCTCGCCGAAGCCGAAGGCGGGCGACGGCGTGGTCGGGGTCAGCACCACGTCAACCGTACTCCAAGCTTCGTCGAAGTCGCGCTTGATCAGCGTGCGCACCTGCTGCGCCTTGATGTAGTAGGCGTCGTAGTAGCCAGCCGACAGCACGTAGGTGCCGATCAGGATGCGCCGCTTGACCTCCTTGCCGAAACCGGCCGCGCGGGTGTTCTCGTACTGATTGATCAGATCCTTGCCGGGCACGCGCAGGCCGTAGCGCACGCCGTCGTAGCGGGCGAGGTTGGAGGAGCATTCGGCGGGCGCGACGATGTAGTAGGCCGGCAGCGCGTATTTGGTGTGCGGCAGCGAAATGTCGTGGATGGAGGCGCCGGCCGCCTTCAGCCAGGCGATGCCCTGTTGCCAGAGATCCTCGGCCTCGTGCGACATGCCGTCGACGCGGTATTCCTTCGGCACGCCGACTTTCAGGCCTTTCACGCTTTTTCCGACCTCGGCCTCGTAGTCGGGCACCGGAGCGTCGACCGAGGTGGAATCCTTTTCATCGTGGCTGGCCATGTGGCGCAGCAAGATTGCTGTATCACGCACGGTCCTGGCGATCGGCCCGGCCTGGTCGAGCGAGGAGGCGAAGGCGACGGTGCCCCAGCGCGAGCAGCGGCCATAGGTCGGCTTGATGCCGACGGTGCCGGTCAGCGCGGCAGGCTGGCGGATGGAGCCGCCGGTGTCGGTGGCGGTGGCGCCGAGGCAGAGGTTGGCGGCGACCGCCGACGACGAGCCGCCCGAGGAGCCGCCGGGAACCAGCTTGTCGGCCGAACGCTTGCCGTCCGTCCCAAGGCGCCGCCACGGATTGACCACCGGCCCGAAGCAGCTTGTCTCGTTCGATGAGCCCATGGCGAACTCGTCGCAGTTGAGCTTGCCGAGCATTACGGCGCCGGCATCGAACAGGTTTTGCGTGACGGTCGACTCGTAGGTCGGCTTGAAATCATCGAGGATTTTCGAGCACGCCGTGGTGCGCACGCCCTTGGTGGCAAACAAATCCTTGATGCCGAGCGGGATGCCATCGAGCGGCCGGCCCTCGCCCTTTTGCAGGCGATTGTCGGAGAGCTGCGCCATGGCCAGCGCTTGCTCGCCCGTCACCAGCACGTAGGCGTTGAGGCCTTTGTTGCCGCTGGCGATGGCGTCGAGATGGGCCTGTGTCAGCTCGGTGGCGGTGAAGGCCTTCTTGCGCAGGCCGTCGCGGGCCTCGGCCAGCGTCAGCTTGGTGAATTCGGTCTGCGTCATGATGGGCTCGATCGATCTTCCATCGAAATGGATTTGCGGCCAGCGCAACAGCCGGGGCCGGACATGCGCTTGCTGGAAGCGGCGGCGTAGCTTTCAGCCCGACCTCACTCTTTCTCCGCGCGCTTCTTCTGCACCAGGTAGCCGCGGCGCGAATAGAACAGGCTCAGCAGCGCCACCACCACCGACAGCGGCGCGTTGATCTGCTCGGCAACCTGCTTGAACTGGGCCAGCGCCACCTGCATCTGGGTCAGCCCGACGCCGCCGATTGCCTCGGTGTGGGCGGCCCCACGCGGCGCCGACGGCACATAGAGCGGCACCAGCATGACGGCCAGCGCACTGACCAGCAGCAGCACCGCGAACGCAACCAGCAATTTGTACATCTTCTCGTCTCCTGTATGCATCCCCCATGGATCCCGGCCCGCGCCGGGTAGATCCCCGCTTTCGCGGGGATGGTCGAGTAGGGCCGTCGCCGACGGCCCTACTCGACCACCTTCGGCACGACGTAGAAATGATCCTCGGTCCGCGGCGCGTTGCGGGTCACATCGTCGGCGATCTCGCCGTCGGTGACCCTGTCCTCGCGCTGCTTGAGCTTGATCGGCACCACGCGCGTCATCGGCTCGACGCCCTTCGTGTCGACCTCCTTCAGCTGCTCGACCCAGTCGAGGATGCCGGACAGCTCGGCTTCGAGGCCCTTGGCTTCATCGTCCGTGATCTTGATCCGGGCGAGCCGCGCGATGCGCCGCACGGTCGTTTCGTCGACCTGCATGATGACTCCTGATGCCGTCCGGGGCGGCGGCTGATGTTGCAGCTCTCTTAGCGCGCCGGCGGACCCCCTTGCAACAACACGGGATTGGCGCCCTCGGTGACCCATCCCGTGCGGGAGCGGCGGCAGCATCAATCGGCCCTGCCGAGTTTGGCCATGAAGGGACCCAGTATATCCGAATAGTCATCCGTCCATGCCCGCTGCGTGCGGTACGTTTTGAGTTCGCGATGTCCAACCATCTGTCGGAAGCTTTCGAGCGCCTCCTCTCGCTTGGCGATGACGACAATGGTCGAGGTGGTCGAGGCATAACTGCCATCAGCCTCGTCGTCGGAGACGACGGCGCCAAACAGGCCCGGCACGGCCTTGACCGTTGCCCCGGCGACACGCTCCAGGTCGAGATAACGGTTGGAGATGTGCAGCACCGCGACGCCGTTGTCGGTTATCTTGTCGCGATAGATTTCCAGCGCCTCCTTGGTCATGAGGTGCACCGGCACCGCATCGGAGGAAAAGGCGTCGACGATGATCAGGTCGAAACTGCCATTGGCCTCCTTGGCCAGCGTCAGGCGCGCATCGCCGATGACGATGTCGGGCTGTGGCATGCAGCTTGCCAGAAACGTGAAACTGCGCGACTGGGCGGCGATGGTGATGATGGTCGGGTCGATCTCGAAAAAGCGCCAGTCCTCGTTCTCCTCCGACATGCAGGCCAGTGAGCCCGTCCCCAGCCCGATCACGCCATAGCGGCCCTTCTTGTTGGCCAGTTTTACAGCCTCGCGCACCGCCAGCACCGACTGGGCCATAGGGCTCTTGGGATAATAATAGGTGCCCGGCGTCGCATCGCTGACCTGATTGCCTTGGCTGTCGCGCACCCGCTGCGCGCCATGCAATGTTGTGCCATGCATCAGGATGTTGAACTCGCCGTCGTTCGACAACAGCACACGGTAGACGCCAAAATAGCTGCGCTGTGCCTCGCCCTTCTTGACGGCTGAAGGATGGATGACGACCGACAGGAACATGAGGATCGCTGCAGCCAGCTGGTAGGGCGGCCAGCGCCACAGCGCCACCAGCGCAACAGCAAAGAGTATCGCCATTCCAGCAGCCACGCCCCACTTCGCCCATCCCGTCTCGATCGCCTCCACCCACCATTGCAGCGTAACGAACGCCACGATGCATCCTGCGAGCGCCAGCCACCACAGCAAGATCTCGCCGCTGCGCTCCCTCGACAGTCTCCGCCAATCCGCCGGGATGGGCACGCCCGCCCCCCGCAGCGACCTGACGATTGCCGCGCTCGCCCGTCTCAGGACGATAGCCGGACCGGTCCTGACCACCCTGCTGAGCGCCAAGAGCAAGGTGACATAGAGCTGGTAAATTGGCCATCGCCACAACGCCAGGAGCAGCAAGGCGCACGCCGCCATAATGCTGACGAAGCGGCCCGCTTCCCCCAATTCCATGAGACGGCCCCGCACAAGCAACGGTAGCCAGAAAATCGCCAGGATGCCGCAGGACAGGAACAACCAAATCCGCAGGATCTGATCGCCTTGCTGTTTGGTCAGGTCTTGCCAGTCGGCGGGAAGGGGAACACGTGCGAACCTCAGCCCACTGATAATGGCCGCGCCACAGCTTTTCATGATATCGGCCGCACCCGGCCGGCAAGCCATGCTCAAGGCCAGCAGCAGCGGATACTCGAAGACTTCGGAGAACACCCGCGGCGCAATCAGTGCGGCAAACACACCGCCGAGACCGCCGCCAACCGACATCCACAAATAGAATGCCGTCAGATGCCGGATCCCTGGTCGCGCCTCGTAAAGCGTGCGATGCGCCACCATGGCCGAAGCGAAGAACACCGCCACACCAGCGCCGCTCGAGATGAACCAAGTGTCGTGGAGCGACTGGGACAGTTGCAGCAGGGCCACCACGACGGCCGCCAAGTGCAGCCACAGCAACATCCAGCGTGGAATGAGCGAGCGCGCCCGGAAGACCAGAACGAAAGTCACCAGGTAGAGGGCCAGCGGCAGCACCCACAGCAGCGGCGCCGACGCGATATCTGTCGTCACGTGCGTCGTGAACGCCGTCAACAGCGCCGAAGGAACGAAGGCAAGCCCAATCCAGCCCAGCCGCTGCGACAGCGTCGGGGCGGGCTCCACGAGTGCCGGCTCCGGCTCCGCGCGCACCTCCAGTCTTTGTGCGACCGCCGTCGCCGAGTTGCGGACCGCCCAGAAACAATATGCCAGGCACACGCACAACAGCGCAAAACCCGCGGTCCAGGCACTGGACAGGGTTCTGACGCCGAACGCGGGTTCGAGCAGGATCGGGTAGCTCAACAACGCCAGCAGGCTGCCGAGGTTGGACGCAGCGTAAAGGAAGTAGGGATCCTTGCCGTGCGGGTGCCCGGTCGCTGCGAACCAAGCCTGCAGCAAAGGCGCATTGGCGGCCACGGCGACGAATGGCAGGCCGATCGACACCGCAAACAAGCCGAGCTGCCAGAAATAGGGTTCCCCCACCGGCGGCTCGACAAAACCGCGCGGCAGCCAGCTCGGTAGCGCCGATAGCACCGCCAACACCGTCAGCCCAAGATGGAACAAGCCGGTCCGCGCCGGGGCCAGGCGCTTGATCAGCAAGTGCGCATAGCAGTAGCCCGCCAGCAGCGCCGCCTGGAAGAAGCACATCGCCACCGCCCAAACCGACGGCGAGCCGCCCAACACCGGCAGCACCATCTTGGCAAACATCGGCTGCAGGGAGAACAGCAGCACCGCCGACAGAAAGGTCGTCAGCGTGAAGGCCCACAAAACTCCGGCGTTGCCGCCGGCGAGCGCCGTGGGCACGTCGCCCGCGGGCGGCTGAACGTGGTTGGTCATGCGGCGCTCTTCGATCCTGGATTTGTGGCAGCTTCTGACGCCACTGCTCACGCGTCGACAGCAACTTCGTGAATCGATCCCTGATCGGTACGATGCCGATGTCAGGCCTGTAAAGCTCGTATCGGTGTCACTCATATGATAGACGGTGCGGCCCGCCTTCGACTTCGACACGATGACGCATGAATTGCCACGGTGGACGTTGCCGCTCGAAGGCGACCGCGGCGCCTGCGTCATCGACAGGTCGAAATCCGCGGTGCGCTCCGTTCGGCCGGTATTCATCGGCTCGAGCTTGTCTGCGCCCTTGGTTGACACGTGCAAGGCCGGTTCATAGTTGGCGAATAAAACACTCGCCGTTTTGCAAGGACCCCCGCCGTGCGCGCGCGTATAAATGCTGCCAGGCGAGCAGTAACGCACGCGAGCGTCGGCGCGCGAACTTTGGCCCCCCGCCGGCTTCGAGGATCACGTACCATGACCGAGCCGCCGCAAAACGCACCCGCCACCCGAGGCCGGACGGAGGAGGACATCCTTGAATTTGCCAGTCAGTTGCCGCGCCAGGCGCGCCTGATCGGCATCGATGCCGGCAGCAAGACGCTCGGCCTGGCGCTGTCCGATGTCACGCGCACCATCGCTTCGCCGCTACGCACTCTCGTGCGCGGCAAATTCGTCAAGGATGCCGAGGTGCTGCTGTCGATTGCCCGCGAGCACGCCATCGCCGGATTCGTGCTGGGTCTTCCCACCAATCTCGACGGCACGGAAGGTCCGCGGGCGCAAAGCACACGCGCCTTCGCCCGTAATCTCAACGCACTGACACCGCTGCCCATTCTGCTATGGGACGAGCGTCTGACAACCGCGCAGGCCGAGCGCACCCTGCTCGCCGCCGACCAGAGCCGCAAGCGTCGCGCCGAGGTCATCGACAAGATGGCCGCCGGCATCATTCTGCAAGGCGCGCTGGACCGGATGCGGCACGCAGCCGCATCACCGATGGGCGACCTGCCGCGGGAAAGCACCTGAGCCCACAACGGTCACCAGCTCGGCTCAGTTCCGTCGCAACGTTGTCGCACGCGCGCCGCAAACATCCAGAAGTGTGGCTTGTCCGGCCGGCGAGACTTCGCCCGCGTCGACAGACTGAACCGCGAGTGCGATGGCCACAGATGCGTACCCTACCCAAGTCTCTGCCGCGTCACCCAGACCCTTTGCGCACCATGCCAGTTCCGGCACTGGCTGCTACCCACCAGGGATTTGCCGCGCGCTTTGCCATGCCGGTCCGCCGCCAGGTTCGACGCTTGATGCGATCCTCGTCTCGGGTCGCGGATCTCGCTGCCGTCTTTCCGGGCGCCCTCTATACCTTGGCGACGTGCGGTCGCACGGCCGAGCGCCAACAGGCCCTCGAGTTGATCGAGCAAGGCGCGCCCCTGAAGCGCGTGGCGCAGGTTCTCTCCCTGCCCTTATGGCTCAGGCGGCTGCCGCCCGAGGCATTTGCGGGCAGCATCGCCCGCCTGCCCGGCAGCGAGGATTTCGCCCGGCGCATTGCCAACCGCTTGCCGGTAGGCACCGAGAATACCGCGCTCTGGCTGGAGTCGATTGCCTTCGCGAGCCGCGCCTGCCATGAGAATTTTGCCCTCTGGCTCGCCCTGCAACCGGTTTTTGCCGAGCCCGGCGAAACCCAGCGCATGTTCAGGCTGCTCGCCGCCTATGCCTGGTTTTCCGGCGCCGGTCATTCGCGTGCACACGACCTGATCGTTGTGCCCTGGCGGCCGGAGATCGCCTTCGACACGGCATTGTGCGCCGCCAAGAGCTGGTTCAATCGCGTGCGCCTGCTGGTGCTGCTGACGCCCGGCGTCATCAGCGATACCTGGCTCGGCGCCGGCACGATCAATGGCTTCACGTTTACGCCTTTGGCCGACGCTGCCACCATTCTCGAAGAGGCGCGGGTCATGCAGAATTGCGCCGACCAGTATGGCGACCGTCTGGTCCGCGACCGATGCCGCCTGTTCAGCATCCGCCGCGGCGAGGTCCGCGTCGCCACGATGGAAATCGGTCCGCATCCGCGCGAGGCCGGGTTCCTGGCCATCAACCAGTTGAAAGCCCGCCACAATATGCCGGCCTCGCTTGAAATATGGCAGGCTGCATTTGCCTGGATGGCGCAGCAGCCCGTGCTCAAGCGGGCCGCGACCCATGGCGTCCCCGACCGGCCGATCGACGTGGCCCAGTGGCACGACCTGTTCACCGACTACCGCAGGCTGAAGGCGGGGGCGCCTTGGCTGCCCGAGACGATCAGCTCCGCGACCTTGTCCATATTCGACGCCGAGATGACCGATCTCGCCCGGCGTGGCGGCGTTTCGTCCTGGCTTTTCACCTGAACACGGCCTGCCCGCCGCGTGCGAGCCGATCGTCAGCCGACCTCACGACTGCTCGAGCTTGATGGACTTGCGCAGGTGCTCGGCGTAGGAGCGCCGCGTGGCGGAGTCATTGGCATCCTGTCGCCGGCGCTGCCAGGACAATCGTCCAGGCGCGCCGGTGAACTTGACGCCGCAAGTCCCGTCGGTCGTGTGCACCAGCGTGCAGGCCACCTGCAGATCCAGCGCCTTGCTCATGAGCACGAATGCCGCCGGCGGCGCGATTCCCTGGGCAAATTGCAAACGCGCTCCACCCTCGCCGAGGTCGATGATGCCCACCTCGAGCATCGCGCCGTCGGACGCGACGATCCAGGCGCGGGAGAAGGTCGTGCGGCGCCCAAACGCCCGTCGTTCATTGAAGATTGTCACGATATCGCCTTCCAGTGCGTGCCAAACTCGCCGGGCGGCGCCCGCTGCGTGAAGTCTGGCTGCACTGGCTTGCGCCAGGCTCATCGGGCGACGGCCCTGATACCAATCTGCATGGGTTTTGACCCATGCAGATTGGTATACGCGCGCAGGGTTGGCATGGCGGCTGCGCGCAAACAAAAGAGAATACCAACCTGCGCACGGCATAACTGAGAGTCAGTGTCTGCGCAGGTTGGTATGAGACGTCAGCGGCGTGGAATGCGGCGGTTGCGCAGGGTGTTGCGTCCTGGACGTCCACCCTTCATCAGCGAGACATGTCCCTTGCGCCCGTCCGACAGCATCTCGAAGCGCAGCGCACCGGCGGCGGGGATGGCTTCAACCAGGCGCACGCGCACCTTGTCGCCGAGATAGTAGCCTTCGTTGGAGCGCGTGCTGATCAAGGCGCGGGCGGCTTCGGAGAACTGGTAGAAATCGCGACCCAAACTCGAAACGGGCACGAAGCCATCGGCGCCGGTGTCGCGCAGTCGAACAAACAGCCCCGAGAGCGTCACCCCGGAGATGCGGGCCTCGAACTCGGCTCCCACGCGATCGGCCAGGAAGGCTGCGATCAGCCGGTCGGTGGTTTCCCGCTCGGCCACCATCGCCCTGCGCTCGGCCTGTGAGATCTCGCGGCAGACCTCGGCGAGTCCGGGCACGTCATCGCCCGGCAAGCCCCCTGCCCCCAGCTCCAGCGCTTCCACCAGCGCGCGGTGCACGACCAGGTCGGCATAGCGACGGATCGGCGAGGTGAAATGCGCGTAGCGGCGCAGATTCAGGCCGAAATGGCCGACGTTGTCGATCGCGTATTCCGCCTGCGACTGCGCCCGCAGCACCACCTCGTTGACGAGATCGGGCACCGGCGACGTCTTGGCCGCGGCCAGGATGCGGTTGAAGGCAGCAGGCTTCAGTTGGCCCGCGCCCTTGAGCGGCAACTCGAGATCCACCGTCTTCAGGAACTCCTGCAGCGCCAGCAGCTTCTCCTTCGACGGCTCGGCATGCACCCGGTAGACGACGGGTCGGCGTTTTAGCTCCAGTGTCTCGGCGGCGGCGACGTTGGCCTGGATCATCATCTCTTCGATCAGGCGATGCGCCGAGAGCCGCTCGGGCACCACCACGCGGGCGACGCGGCCCTCGCCATCGAGCACCAGCTTGCGCTCGGGCAGGTCGAGATCGAGCGGCCCGCGCCGATCCCGCGCCTGGGCAAGCACCGCATACGCCGCCCACAATGGACGCAGCACCGGCGCCAGCAGCGGCCCGCACTTGTCCGACGGTTTGCCGTCGATGGCCGCCTGCGCTTCCTCGTAGGAGAGCTTGGCGGCCGAGCGCATCATGGCCCGGCTGAAGGCATGGCTGCGCTTGTCGCCGTGCTTGTCGAACACCATGCGCACGGCCAGGCACGGCCGCCGCTCGCCCTCGCGCAACGAGCACAGATCATTGGAAATGCGCTCGGGCAGCATCGGCACGACGCGGTCGGGGAAATAGACGGAGTTGCCGCGCATCACCGCCTCCCGGTCGATGCGCGAGCCTGGGCGCACATAGTGGGCGACGTCGGCGATGGCGACGATGACGACCCAGCCGCCGGGATTGCCGGGCGCGGTGTCTGCTTCGGCGAAAACCGCATCGTCGTGATCGCGCGCATCGATGGGATCGATGGTCAGCAGCGGCACCTGTGTCAGGTCCTGGCGGCCACCCACCGTCGGCGCTTCCAGGCTCTCGACCTCCTGCAGCACCCGATCTGGAAACTCGTTGCGCAGCCCGTGCACATGAATGGCGATCAAACTGATTTGCCGCTGATCGCCGGGATTGCCCAGCGACTCCACCACGCGCGCCTGCGGCACGCCATAGCGCCCGGAGCGCGCGATATCGAAGCGCACGAGATCACCGTCTTTAGCCTTGCCCTCGTCGCCGGCCTGAATGGTCCAGGCCCTGAGTTCCTTGCGGTCGATCGGCTCGATGTTGCCGCCGCCGCCGCGTGCGCTCGCGCGGAAAATCCCGAGCAGGCGGCTGCGCTCGCGCGGCAGCCGTTTGATGGGCTTGGCTTCGAACCGGTAGCCCTGGATGTCGCGATCTTCCAGTTGGGTGATCCGCGCCAGAACCCTGTCCCCGACCCCTGGCGGCCGCCCCGCTTCGTCGTCGGCGCCGCGCGAGGGCAGCAGCAGCACGCGCGGACGCTCGCCATCGGCGGTATCCCACAGGACCGGCGCGGCCACCAGATCGCCATCGTCGTCGCGGCTGACGATCTCCAGCGCGGCGACCGGCGGCAGCACACCCTTCTCGCGCATGACCTTGCGGTTACCCGACAGCGTTCCGTCCTCGACCATGCCGGCCAGCAGCGCTTTCAGCGCGCCGCGGTCGCCGCCCTTGATGCCGAAGGTACGGGCAATTTCGCGCTTGCCGACCTTCTCGGACGCAGTCCGCATGTAGTCGAGGATCGCCTCCCGCGTCGGCAACGTGCCGGCCGGCAGCGGATGTGGCTTTGCCGTGGCACCACCGCGACGTTTCGGCTGCTTGGGCACTTTCGCCATCACCGCGGCCTCCCCGCCGCCACCGCCGCCTATGCCACGCAGCCCGTTGCTTGGAAAGCAGGTTCAGCAGTGCGGAGAGGTTGGGGGGCTGCTTTCGCTCACATCTATACGCTGTTGAAGTATGCGGCGTTCACTTCGATTTCTTCAACCAGCCTGACACCAAATCCAAGCTTGAGTTGCTTCAGAAGATCGCACAGGCCGTCGCCGTCCACCAAGTCGATAGCTGGTGCACCATCACGGGTGGCTCCCCGTCGCGCCTCAGGCGTGAACGACCCCGTGGTGATGATGAGGCCCTTGTCGGCACGCCCAACCATGGCACCGCGAAAATCTCGGACCACGGGGGCACAGGCACGAAGGCGCCACTCAACAACGGGCTGTGAGGAGGGGTAGCAAGGCCTTGGTTGCTGCCTATTTTCTACCTAGACCGATTTCCGTGGGCTGTTTTATTTCGGCCAGAATTTAATTGGTCGGAGCGAGAGGATTTGAACCTCCGACCCCCAGTCCCCCAGTCAGGGAAATACGCATCTTCCTGCAACCTCTAGCGTTCCGCTGCAAATATAATTCACGCAGTTTCAATCATTTATATTCTTGACCCCCAGTTCAATGTTGCTGTAGATTGCAGAAGGCGGCATCTCGTTAGGTCCGCTGGCGTTCCGCAACGGAGTTTCCCATGCCCAAGCTC
>CAZCGE010000117.1:0-15999 GCA_964498125.1 uncultured Devosia sp.
ATGGCCTTCATAATCTCGAATGCCCGAGGTAGGCTCTTGATCGTCGCCCTGTGCGACATGGGGGTGCTCCATTGCTTGGACCTAGACAATCCAAGGGAGTACCCCCTTCCGTGACTGACACAATCTTCCATACGTTACCCCCACTCCCGCACCCTTGACATGGCGCAAGGACGAGCAGCAACTGTTGCGGCGTAGTGACCTGATGCTCTCACATACGCGGAGGACAGGCGATGACCATTCCCGCGACCATCGCGCATGTCGTGCAGCAGTTGCAGGTATGGCTGAAGGAACTGCGCGACGCGGGCGATCTGGCGGACGAGCAGGAGGCCTACGTTGTATTGCGCGGCGTTCTCCATCAGCTGCGTGACCGGTTGTCGCCGCAGGAGGCGATCGATCTGGGGGCGCAGCTGCCGTTGATCGTGCGCGGCGTCTACTACGAAGGTTGGACGCCATCGCAGCCGCCTGAGAAGATCCGCACGCAGCACGATTTTTTCGAGCAGCTGGCTGAACGGCTCAGCCCGCACCCGATCGATGTCGAGCGGGCGACGCGCGATGTGTTCTCGCTGTTGTCGCAGCACTGCGATCCCGGCGAGATCAAGGACGTGATCGCGCAATTGCCGTCCGGACTGAAGGCGCTCTGGCCCGCCCGTGCGCGACGCGCGGTGCTGTAGCTCAGCTTCGCTGGCGCATGCGGGGATCACGAGTTCAGGCTCCGATGCTCAGTGCTTGTGCTGGCCACGATCATGCTGGAACCCGGTATATCCGCGCAACTCCGCATACCGATGCCGCTGCTTGGGGGTGAGCAGTGGCGTGATCTCGAGATGGGCTTGCAGGTGGGCGATGCGCAGCCCGGCCCGCAGCCGCTCGGCGGCCGCGATCCGATCCGCCAGCACGCTCTGCGCGACACCAGCGCGAAACGCATCGTCGATGGCCCGCTCGGCCGCGACATACCGCGCCCCGACATCCATGGCCGTCGCCTTCATGCGCTCGAATGAGGCCTGGACCGCCTGCTGCTGACTGGGCGCCAGATTGAGTTCGCCCGCGAGTTCCAAAACGTGCATCGGCCCAGGATAGCCATTGAACTCGGCTGGCTTGGCCAGACCCCAGCCGCGGCCAGCCAGCAAAGCGTCCACGTCCTCGGCGGACAGGCTGGTAATCGCCCGCGTCTCCTGTCCGGCGTACGGCGCTTGCGTCACTGCGCCCACCGCGTGCGAGCCGGCCTGGCTGCCCTTATGTTGAGGTGGCGAGGCAATCGCCGTGGCGACCAGGGCCGCGGTACACGCCAGGGCTAGCGCTAGATTTGACGCAACATTCATTGGCGGGTCTCGTTTTTCAGTTCGATCTCGACGAAGGCGAACGGGAAGGCATTGGCGTTGATGACGTTGTGATGCACGCCAGCCTGGCGCGTGTAGGCTTGCCCGAGTTTCAGTTCGGCAAAGCTTTCAGTACCATCCGGCGCCACCAGCTTCAAACGCCCATCTCCGGAGGGCACCACGACGTAGTCCATCTCGTGCACATGAAAGCCGGTCTCGGCGCCGGGCGCAAAGCGCCACTCGGTGACGCGCACGCGCTCGTTGTCGATCTGAACGGTGGGGACGGCCTTGGTGGTCATTTCGCGGGCACTATCTGCGTGACCTTCGCCATCTCGGGCTCACGCTCGATAACGCGCAGGTAGGCCAGCTCGGTGGGTGACGGCTCGGCCTCGTGCCGCTCCCAGGCGCGCAAGGTGTCGGGCGGGATGCCGTAAGTGGCGCAGAATGTCTCTTGGCCCATTCTTATCCTTTGACGAATGATCTTGGCCAGCGCCGGACGACGGAGTCGCGCGAGTTGGTCTGGTGTCAGGGGCTGGGCGTCCGGATCGGATAGCGCGGCAGCCGTGATCTCCTCGTCCGTCAAATTATCAAGTCGCTCCCAATCGGCAGGTGTCATGCCATACCGGTCGCGTTTACTGCCCGAAGTAGGTTCTTTGCTCATGTCTGTTTGCCGGCCGCGCCGTTATGATGCGAATGCAATCGCCACGCTCTGTGTAGGTTATCACGATCAAGTGGTGTCCAAGCCTGCACACTCGGTTGAACCTTACTTCATGTGGATCGGGATCGTCCACCTCGGCATGATCAGGATCATCGAAGGCAGCCTGAGCTTGTTCGAACGTAATTCCATGCTTTCTGAAGTTGCTCGTTGCCTTGTCGTCGTCCCACTCGAAATCATCGTCCCGCATGGGATTACCCTGGTGCGCACGAACGCATATTCGATCCGCCCAGCTTTGACGGTCATGTCGCGGGCACCGCCAGTTTGGCCAGCTCCGGCTCGCGCTCGATGAGACGGAGGTAGGTCAGCTCGGCCGCCGTCGGCACCGCCTCGTGGCGCTCCCATGCGCGCAGGGCCTCCAGGGGAATGCCGTAGGTGTTGGCGAACGCCTCCTGGCCCATCCCGAGCCGCTGACGAATAACCTTCGACAAAGCTGGCCGCCGCGCCTTGGCTAGTCGCTCATCGGAGATCGGCTGCGCGTCGGGATCGGCCAGCGCAGCCGCCGTGATCTCGTCTTCGGTCAAGGAATTGAACCGATGCCAGTCCTCGGGCGTCATGCCGAACTGGTCGCGCTTACTGCTCGAAGTAGGCTCTTTGCTCATTCTTTTTTGCCCGTCTGGCTGTGATGATGCGGGTGCGATTGCCGCGCTCAGTGTAGGTCACGGCTAGGAGTGCTTCACCAAACCTGCAGATACGATTATACCGTGCTTCATCGGGATCGGCATCGTCGAACTCTATCCAGTCCGGATCGTTGAACGCGGCTCGCGCTTGCTCGAACGAGACGCCGTGCTTGGCAATGTTGCGTTCCGCCTTCTCGTCGTCCCATTCGAATTTATCGTCCCGCATGGGTTTACCCTGGTGCGCATGAACGCATATTCCATCTGCCAGGCATTGGTGGTCATGTCGCCGGCAGCAACTTGGCCCGCTCGGGCTGGCGCTCGATGAGTTGGAGGTAGGCCAGCTCCACCGCCGTCGGCAGTATTTCGTGCCGCTCCCAGGCGCGCAAGGTGTCGGGCGGGATGCCGTAGTTTTCCGCAAAGCGCAGCCGCGTCATTCTGAGCTTGTTGCGGACGACTTTCGAGAACGCAGGTGGGCGATAGGCAGCAATTTGCTCAGCTGAAATTGGCTGGGCATCTGGGTCAGCCAGCGCCGCCGCGGTGATTTCCTCGTCTGTCATGGCGTCGAGCCGCTTCCAGTCTTCCGGGGTCATCCCGTACCGGTCGCGCTCAACGGTCGAAGTAGAGTCTTTGGTCATGTCTGTTTGCCAGTCGGGCCGATATGATGCGAACGCGATAATCCCGTTCCGTATAGTTTACCACGTAGAGCCGGCCTTCGTGCATACAGATGCGATTGTACCGGTCTTCGTCGGGGTCAGCGTCATCGATGTCGATCCAGTTTGGATCTTCGTAGGCCGAGCGCGCCGCTTCGAATGTAACTCCATGCTTGGCGAAGTTGCTCGCCGCCTTGTCGTCGTCCCATTCAAACCATTCGTCCTGCATCGTCGCCCCGCCCCGCCAGAGCCGGCAACACTTACCGCAAATCCTCCGGGAAATACTTGAACACGGAGCGCAGCGGATTGGGCGCGGCCTGGCCGAGGCCGCAGATCGAGGCATCGGCCATCACCTGGGCGAGGTCAGCGAGCACCTTCTCGTCCCAGACGCCGCCAGCCATCAGCTTGACGGCTTTCTCGGTGCCATTGCGGCAGGGCGTGCACTGACCGCAGCTCTCGTCCTCGAAGAATTTCATGAGATTGAGGGCCACCGCCTTCATGTCGTCCGTGTTGGAGAGGATGACGACGGCATGGCTGCCGACGAAGGCGCCGTGCTTCTCGAGCTGCCCGAAATCCAGAGGGATATCCGCCATATAGGCCGGCAGGATACCGCCGGAGGCGCCGCCTGGCAGGTAGCCCTTGAAGTGGTGACCATCAGCCATTCCGCCACACAGCTCGATCAGTTCGCGCGCCGTGGTGCCGGCGGCGGTCAGCACCACACCGGGCTTTCTCACGCGGCCAGAGACGGAATAGCTGCGCAGACCCTTGGCGCCGTTCTTGCCCTGGCCGGCGAACCAGGCCGCGCCCTTGGCCAGGATTTGCGGGATCCAGTAGAGAGTTTCGACGTTGTTGACGAGCGTCGGCCGATTGAAAATACCGACCTGGGCGACGTAGGGCGGCCGATGCCGCGGCAGCCCGCGCTTGCCCTCGATCGACTCGATCATCGCCGACTCTTCGCCACAGATATAGGCGCCTGCGCCCCGCCTGAGCGTGACTTTCGTGTGCGCGCCGAGACCCGCGTCGCTCAGCTTGGCGATCTCACGCTTCAGGATCGCGATGACCGCCGGATATTCGTCGCGCATGTAGATGAAAACCTCCTCGGCCTCCACCGCCCAAGCAGCGATCAGCATACCTTCGAGAAAAGGGTGCGGCGCGGTCTCCAGATAGTGACGATCCTTGAAGGTGCCGGGCTCGCCTTCATCGCCATTGACGGCCATCAGGCGCGGGCCTTTCTCGGCGCGCACCAGGCCCCACTTGCGCCCGGTCGGAAATCCGGCGCCGCCGAGGCCGCGCAATCCGCCATCCGACAAGGTCGCGATCACGTCCTCGACCGTGCGCTTGCCGTCCAGGCAGGCGCGCAGCATCGCGTAGCCGCCTTCAGCCAAGTAGCCCGCCAGGTCCTGATAAGCAGGCAACTCGGGCTCGGTATGGCCGGCAACAGCCAGCGCCTTGACCTTGGCCACCGTGGCATGATCGACGTGGGCATGCCCGATCTCGACGGCCGGCGCGGTGTGGCAGGAGCCGATGCACGGCGCGCGCACCACACGCACATCCTGCATGCGCTCGTTTTCCAGCGCTGCCATCAGCGCTTCGGACCCCGCCAGCATGCACGACAGACTGTCGCAGACACGGATGGTGACCTTGGCCGGCAGAGGCTCGCCATCCTGGACGACGTCGAAGTGAGCGTAGAACGTCGCCACCTCGTAAACCTCGGCCATGGGCAGGCGCATCAATTCGGCGAGCCCCTGCAGGTGGCCCGCGGAAAGTCCGCCCTCGGCATCCTGGATCAGGTGCAGATATTCGATCAGCAGCGCCCGCTCGTAGGGGCCAGGCCCGATCAAGGAACGAACGGCATCGACTTCGGCCTGGCGCAATACGCGGCCCTTGGGAAACAGCGGCGCGGAGCGCCGGCCGGCTCCCGGGTGGTTGGCGCGACCGCCGTTTCTCCCGCCCTTCAACCCTGCACTCATCGACTTGGTCCTACCCCAGGTGCGCCGCCCAGGCTGCTGCGAACATTGCTGTGATCAATTAGACTTTCTGGCATGCAGGATTCAATATACCAAGGCATGCAGGGTGTCGAGAAAGGCTGCGGATCGACGGATAGGCATGCCAAAGCGGCGTGTTCGCGCAACCGATCTCATTAACACCTGCCTACCGCTGGCAACAAATCGTGCCGTAGCCCGGCGGCACGTCGTCCACCGCGCTGGCGCCGGCATGGCTCATTTTATGTCTCGTGCCGTCGCTTTGGGTGTTCCCCTGGTCATCTGCCATTTGCTAAGGAAGTACGCATGTGGCCTGCCGTGATGCAATCGCTTGCACCGCGTACGGGGATTTGACTGCCTTGGAGAGAGAAACATGCTGGCTGGCGATGACGCACTGATTGGGGGATTTGCGGCTTGGTTCGCGTCCCTGTTTGGGGCTCATACCCTCACCGCCCTGGCCATCGTCAAGATCATCGGCATCAACATCATCCTGTCCGGTGACAATGCCATCGTCATCGCGCTGGCGTGTCGCGGCCTGCCACCCAAACAGCGCACCATCGGCATCATGCTTGGCGCCGGCGCCGCCGTCGTGCTGCGCATCATCTTCACGCTGATCATCCAGTACCTGTTCGATGTGCCCTGGCTGCAATTGATCGGCGGCCTGCTGTTGTTCTGGATTGCCGTCAAGCTGCTCACCGCCGAGGAGGCAAGCGAGGACAGCGTCGCCGCTGGCGCCTCGCTCTTCGAGGCCGTGAAGATTGTCGCCATCGCCGACATCGTCATGAGTCTCGACAACGTGTTGGCCATCGCGGCGGCGGCCAAGAGTGCGCCGGCGGGGCAGCAGATATGGCTCATCATCCTGGGCCTTATCATCTCCATTCCGCTGGTTGTGGCTGGGGCCACACTGATCATGTCGCTGCTCAGCCGCTACCCAGTTCTTGTCTGGGTCGGCGCCGCCTTACTCGGGTTCGTGGCGGGCGAGCTGATGGTCAGCGACAAGATTTCGCTGCTGCAGATGCAGTCGTGGAATGCCGCGTTTGTCGTGCCCGACCTGGACGCGCCGGTCGGGCTCAAGCCTTCGGCATTGATCAACTATTCCGCCGGTGCAATCGGCGCGGCGATTGTCGTGCTGCTGGGCTACGTGCTGACGCGAGGTCACGCCAAGGAAAAGACCACCACGCATTGAGGTTGGATCGGGGTCAGCCAAATCCCAGCAGCGCCTCGATCGGCCCCTTGGGCAGCGGCACCAGGAACCAGCGCTCGAACATCATGAACAGCATCAGTGGCACACCTGCTCCAACCAGCGCGGCCCGCCAGGCCGGCTCGCGACCGAAGGCGGTCATGAAGCCGGCGATGAACAACGCCGCGGCCAGATAGATGCCGAGGACCTCGATCAGCGCCACGAATGCCACCGTCGGCACCAGAACCGACACCACGCTGCCAAAGGCGCGCCGCGACACGAACGTCCCCTCGGCGGCTTTTCGCACCAGGGCGGCCGTCAGCAGATTGACGCTGGTCGCCAATGCCAGGATCACGGTGACATAGTAGGGGAAATAGCCGGGCGCCGGCCCCGATCCCTCCTGCCAGCCGTGACCGATGCGTACGCTGTCGAAAATCACGAGCGCGCTGCCCGCCAGCAGCAGCAGCGCGACGACAATTTCCATCGTGCGATTGGAAACGAGCGCGGGCTCGGCCGGCTCCTGGTCATCGTTGTGCATGGCGCTCCTTCAGCGTTTCATGGGACGGGGTCAGACGCGTCCCGCCGGGGGCGGGCAAGAAAGTAGGGTCAGACCCCGACCGAGCTTTACTTGCCGGCGGCCAGGAAACCCGCTTCTTTCATCAGGTCGTAGTGCACCATCTCGGCCTTCTCGACCCAGGTCTTGTAATCATTGCCGCTCATGAAGGTCTGGTTGAAGGCGCCATCCTCCATGAACTTTGTCCAGTCCGGCGTCGCCATCACCTTCTTGAACAGGTCGACGAAGTAGCCGATATGCTCGGGCTTGACGCCGGGGCCCATGAAGATGCCGCGCAGCATCTGATACTCGACATTGACGCCCGCCTCCTTGCAGGTCGGAATGTCGGCCCAGGCCATCGTTGCGGTGATTTTTTCCTTGTAGATGCTGCGCTTGCCGTCGAACAGGCACAGTGGCCGGAGCGCGCCCGCCTTCCACTGCGACACCGCCTCGATCGGATTGTTGACCGAGGAATTGACGTGCTTGCCGACCAGCTGCACGGCGACCGTGCCGCCGCCGCCATAAGGCACATAGGTGAACTTCTTCGGCGCCGTCACCTTCTCCAGCGCGACCGTGATGATCTGGTCCTCCTGCTTGGAGCCGGTGCCGCCCATCTTGAAGGTCTTGTCGTCTCCGGCCTTGACGGCCTCGATGTACTCCTTGGCGGTCTTGTAGGGCGCGTCCGCCGGCACCCACAGGATGAACTGGTCGAGCGCCAGCATGGCGACCGGCGTCAGTTCTTTCCAGCTGAAGGGCACGCCGGTGGCCAGCGGCGTGGTGAACAGGTTCGACAGAGTGATGATGATGGTGTGCGGGTCGGCGCTGGCCTTCTTCACCTCGAGAAAGCCTTCGGCGCCGGCGCCGCCGCCTTTGTTGACCACCACCATCGGCTGCTTCATCAGGTTGTGCTTGATGACAATGCCCTGGACGAAGCGGGCCATCTGATCGGCGCCGCCGCCGGTGCCGGCCGGAATGACGAACGTGACGGGCTTGGTCGGCTCCCAGGCCTGGGCCGTCGCCGGCGCTGTGAGACCGACGATCCCGGCGGCGACCAGGATGGTTGTAGCGGTTTGATTGATGATTGAAGTTCGGACTGGCATTGCTATGGGCCTCCCTTTTGTTTCTTGAACGACTTCTTGCAACCTGCTCGATATAAGCAAGCGATCCATCCGCTTGCGTCTTTTGATCCCGCGCGCTCCGCGGGGCCCCTTCACGTCGCTGGAGAGGGCTTGGGCTTGCCGCCCAGCGCGCGCTCCTTGAGCCAGGAGAACAACGGCCAGAACAGCAGCACGAGGCCGAGCCCCATGATGCAGCCAACCAGCCAATTCGAAAAGAAGATCGACAGGCTGCCCTGGCTGCCGAGCAAGGCCTGGCGGAAGCCTTCCTCTGCCTTGTCGCCGAGTACGATGGCGAGCACCAGCGGCGCCAGGGGATAGCCGAGCTTCTGGAACGCGTAGCCGATGACACCGAAGACAAGCATCATCCAGACATCGAACATGGAGTTGTGCACGGTATAGGCGCCGACCGCGCAGATGACGAGAATAACCGGCGCGATGATCGAGAACGGCACGCGTAGGATCGCGGCGAATAACGGCACGCAGGTCAGCACGATGATCAAGCCGGCCAGGTTGCCGAGATACATCGAAGCGATCAGGCCCCAAACGAACTCTTTCTGCTCGACGAACAGCATCGGCCCCGGTTGCAGGCCCCAAATCATCAAGCCGCCGAGCAGCACGGCGGCGGTCGGCGATCCGGGAATGCCGAGCGTCAGCATTGGCAACAGCGCGCTGGTGCCGGCGGCATGCGCGGCCGTCTCCGGCGCCACCACGCCTTCCATCTCGCCCTTGCCGAAGTTGTCGCCGTTGCGCGAGAAGCGCTTGGCGAGGCCGTAGCTCATGAACGAAGCCGGCGTCGCTCCGCCCGGCGTAATGCCCATCCAACAGCCGACGATGCAGCTCCTGAGCGAGGTCGCCCAGTAGGCCAGCAGCTTCTTCCAGGTCAGCAGCACGGCGTCGAGCCGGATCGAAGCCCGCGCGCCAGTAAACTTCAGGCCGCCTTCGACCGAGGCCAGGATTTCGGCGATGCCGAACAGGCCGATCACGGCGATCAGGAAATCGAAGCCGCCGAGCAGATGCTCGCTGCCGAACGTCAGCCTGAGGCTACCGGTCATCTTGTCCAGGCCCACCGAGCCCAGCGCAAAGCCCAGGCACATCGACGCCAAGACCTTGAACGGCGAACCCTTGCCCATGCCGACGAAGCTGGCGAACGTCAGGAAGAAAACAGCAAAAAACTCCGCCGGCCCGAATTTTAGCGCGAATTTGGCCACCAGCGGCGCCAGGAACGTGATGAGGATGACGGCGAACAGCGCGCCGACGAAAGAGGAGGTGAAGGCTGCGGTCAACGCCTCGTCGGCCTTGCCTTGCTGCGCCATGGGATGGCCGTCGAAGGTGGTCGCCACCGACCATGGCTCGCCCGGGATATTGAACAGGATCGAGGTGATCGCCCCCCCGAATAAAGCGCCCCAGTAGATGCAGGAGAGCATGATGATGGCCGACGTCGGCGGCATGGTGAACGTCAACGGCAGCAGGATCGCCACCCCATTGGCGCCGCCCAACCCCGGCAGCACGCCGATGATGACGCCAAGCAGAATTCCAATCAGCATGAGCAAAAGGTTGAACGGCGTCAACGCGACCGCAAAACCTTGCATCAGAGACGCAATTTCATCCACGGCCGTCCAGCTCCCCTGGTCCAATCAACTTGCGCGCGGGCCACGCCACGTCGGCAAAGCTATGAACCTCAACGGATTATTATTCGACTGATCGTCGCATCTATCGTGCGCAATCGCAGTTACGATCGGCAGACTTAGGCGAATTACGACGCCAGTCGTTCTTGGTATTCCATATACCATAAAGCAGGAGTACCTGTCGCGCAACTTTCAAAGGTACTTTGTCATAGCTCGCGCCGCGGCAATCGTGTCCGAGGTAATTCATCAGAGTACGGCTGTTTGCCCCAGACGCATTGCCGATTGCCAGAGCATCGCGCTTTGGTATACAAAGTGCCACGAAAAGGCCGGAAAGGCCTGAGAGCTTTCGATGGACGACACCAGAATTCGATCGCGCACGATGGGGAGGAGGGCTCGCAAGAGCCTGTAATTCATGGAACAAACGCATTTTCGGATTGCGCCGATCGGCGATGGGCTGAGCCTCAAGGCGCGGGCCTACGAGGCCCTCAAGTCCGCCATCATGAGCATGAATATCTACGATAGCGACGCCGAGTTGCGGCTCGATGAGCGCGATCTGTCCGCCCGCTTTGGCGTCTCGCGGACGCCCTTACGCGAGGCGTTGTCGCAGCTCGACCAGGAAGGTCTGGTCAAGATCGTGCCGCGCCGCGGCATCTTCATCGTGCGCAAGACCAAGGCCGAAATCCTCGACATGATCACCGTCTGGGCCGCGCTCGAAAGCATGGCGGCGCGACTGGCGACCAAGGAAGCGGCGAACGAGGATATCTCGAAGCTGCACAACCTGGTCGATCACTTCAGCCAGGACGAGATCGCCCAGCATATGGGCGAGTACTCCGACGCCAACATCCAGTTTCACCAGGCCATCATCCGCCTCGGCAACTGCCCGCTCATCGTCGAAGTGACCAATGGTCTGTTTATTCACGTGCGCGGCATCCGCCAGCGCACGATCTTCGAGAACGACCGCGCGCGCCGCTCCATCGTCGACCACAAGGAGATCGTGGTCGCCTTGGAAGCACGCGATACTGAACGAGCCGAACGCCTGGTCCGCGAACACACGCTGCGCTTGCGCGATCACGTCGAGCGTTACGTCGAGATCGACTGACTGCAGGACTTATCAACCCAACTGATAAATCACGAGCGGAGGACCCACCATGTCGGCCCAAGCAACGCCTGCCAGCCACGACGCACCGATGACCGATGGCTTCCACCTCCTGATCGATGCGCTGAAGCTCAACGACATCACCACAATCTACGGCGTGCCGGGCATTCCGATCACGGACCTCGGCCGCTTCATGCAGGCCGCGGGCATGCGGGTCATCTCCTTCCGCCACGAGCAGCACGCCGGCAACGCCGCCGCCATCGCCGGCTACCTGACGCAGAAGCCGGGCATCTGCCTGACGGTCTCCGCGCCGGGCTTCCTCAACGGCCTGACCGCGCTGGCCAACGCCACGACCAACTGCTTCCCGATGATCCTGATTTCCGGCTCCTCCGAGCGCGAGATCGTCGACCTGCAGCAAGGCGACTACGAGGAGATGGATCAGCTGGCGATCGCCAAGCCGCTGTGCAAAGCCGCCTTCCGCGTGCTGCACGCCGAGGACATCGGCGTCGGCGTGGCTCGCGCCATCCGCGCGGCGGTCTCCGGCCGGCCCGGCGGCGTTTATCTGGACCTGCCAGCCAAGCTGCTCGGCCAGGCGATGGACGCCGAGAAGGGCCAGCAGACGCTGATCAAGGTCATCGATGCCGCACCCCGGCAAATCCCGACACTGGACTCGGTCCAGCGCGCTCTCGATCTGCTGAAGGGGGCCAAGCGTCCGCTCATCATCCTCGGCAAGGGCGCAGCCTACGCGCAGGCCGACGCCGACATCCGCGCCTTCGTGGAGAAGTCCGGCATTCCGTATCTGCCCATGAGCATGGCGAAGGGGCTGTTGCCCGATACGCATCCGCTATGTGCGGCGGCCGCGCGCTCGACGGTGCTGAAGGAGGCCGACGTCGTGATGCTGATCGGCGCGCGGCTGAATTGGCTGCTGTCGCACGGCAAGGGCAAGACCTGGGGCGAACGCGGCACGCAGCAGTTCATCCAGGTGGACATTGCGCCAACCGAGATGGACAGCAACATTGCCATCAGCGCGCCTGTGGTCGGCGACATCGGCTCATGCCTGTCCGTGTTGCTGCATAGCATGGGCAGCGCCTGGCCGGCGGCGCCTGCCGCCTGGGTCAATTCTGTCAAGACCAAGAGGGAAGAGAACGTCGCCAAGATGGCGCCGCGGCTGCAGAACAACAACGTGCCGATGGACTTCCACGGCGCGCTCGGAGCGCTCAGGAACGTCATCAAGGAGCGGCCCGACGCAATCCTGGTCAATGAGGGCGCTAACACGCTCGATTTCGCCCGCAGCATCATCGACATGTACGAGCCGAGGAAGCGCATCGACGTCGGCACCTGGGGCGTCATGGGCATCGGCATGGGCTTTGCCGTGGCCGCCGCCATCGAGACCGGCAAGCCGGTTCTGGCGGTCGAGGGCGACAGCGCATTCGGCTTCTCCGGCATGGAGATCGAGACCATCTGCCGCTACAATTTGCCGGTCTGCGTCGTCGTCTTCAACAACAACGGCATCTATCGCGGCACCGACGTCAATCCAACCGGGGGGCCGGACGCGGCAACGACGGTGTTCGTCAAGAACGCCCGCTACGACATGATGATGCAGGCATTCGGCGGCGTCGGTATTCAAGTAACCTCCCCCGACGATCTCGGCCGTGCGGCGCGGGCGGCTCTCGCCTCCGGCAAGCCGACGCTGATCAACGCGGTGATCGACGAGAAAGCCGGCACCGAGAGCGGCCGTATCGGCAATCTCAACCCGCAGAGCGTGGTGGGGAAGAAGAAGTAGAGGAACTCAGGCCATGGCCGACACAGCCCTCAGCATCCCGCGCATGAGCGCGAAGGAGTACCTCGAGCGCGAGCGGGATGCGGCGTACAAGCATGAATTCGTCAACGGCATCGTCTATGCGATGGCGGGGGCGAGCCGGCGCCATAACGATATCTCGCTCGATATCTTCAGGGCCTTGGACGACAGGCTGGCTCCTCCCTGCCGCGCCTATGCCATCGATGTGAAGGTTCACATCGAGAACATTGATGAAGAGCAGTTCTACTATCCCGATGTCGTCGTCACGTGCTCCGAACTCGACATCGATTCGCATCTCATCAAACAGCCCTCGCTGATAGTCGAGGTGGTCTCGCCGACAACAGAGGACGCTGATCGAGGTTTCAAGTTCGACGACTATCGCCGACTGCATTCGGTTCAGGAATACGTGCTCGTCCTGCAGGAGAAGCCCAGCGTAGAGCTGTATCGCCGCCGCACGAATTGGCAGAAAGAATCGTACGGCCTGGCAGATGAGATCACGTTCGAAAGCATTCGCGTCACAGTACCGGTCGTTTTGTTCTATCGCCGCGTGACATTCTAGGTGCAGGCAGCATGTATCAGCCGCCACATTTCCGCGAGGACGATATCGAGGCCCACCACGGCCTGATCCGCGCGTACCCGCTGGGCCTTCTGGTCTCGGCGGGTAATGGCGGACTCGTGGCCAACCCAATTCCGTTCGTGATCGACTCCGAGGCCTCCGAAAAAGGCACGCTTCGGTGCCATCTGGCGCGCGCCAACAGCCAATGGCGCGACCTGCAATTCGTCGAGGAATGCCTTGTCGTATTCCAGGGGCCGGATGATTACGTCACGCCGTCCTGGTATGCGACCAAACGCGAAACCGGCAAGGTTGTACCGACCTGGAACTACGTCGCCGTGCACGCCTGGGGCCGCCCGCAGGTGATCGAGGACACGACCTGGTTGCGCCGGCAGATCGATGCGTTGACGGAGCTACAGGAGGCGCCGCGCGCCGGACCGTGGAAGGTTGACGACGCGCCGGAGCCATTCGTTGCCGCGCAAATGAAAGGCATCGTCGGCGTGGAAATCTCGATCGCGCGCATCGAGGGCAAATGGAAGGTCAGCCAGAACCGCCCCGACGCCGATCGCGCGGGCGTGTATGCAGGATTGCGCGAGCAGGGCGAAGCTTCAGAGCACATGGCTGCTCTCGTCGCCGAGCGCGGCGGATTGGCGGAGGGACAGCCATGAGCGTGGCACTACGAAAACCCAACAGGGTGACGTTCGACGAGTACTTGGTTTTCGAGGAGACCTCCGAAACGCGGCACGAGCTCATCAATGGCGTATTATTTGCCATGTCCGGCGGAACGGACCGGCACAACCTCATAACCGGCAATCTCTTCTTACAGATTGCCGGTCCGCTGCTGGGCAAGTGCCAGACGTTTCAGGGCCAGATGAAACTCAAATTAGACCATGCGACCGATGTCGACGGCTATTACCCGGACATCATGGTCTCGTGCGCCCCGACCGATCGCGAGCGGCTCTATCGCAAAGAGCCTGTGCTGTTGATCGAGGCACCGTCGCCCTCGACGGAGGCGTTGGATCGCGGAGGCAAATTCGGAAACTACGTACAGATTCCATCAGTTCAGGAATACCTACTCGTCGCGCAGGACGTCCCGCAGGTCGAGATCATGCGGCGCCGCAACGCTTGGCGACCAGAGTTCCTGTTCATGGACGATACGCTGGTCCTGGAGAGTGTCGGGCTCTCCATTCCTTTGACTGCCATTTATCAGACAATCGATTTCTAACCCAAACGCGAAGAGCGGCTCCGTCGAATAGATCAGCGAGAATCAGAGGAAGACTCCCAATGTCCAATGCACTCGAAGGCGTCCGCATCCTGGACTTCACGCACGTGCAGTCCGGCCCGACCTGCACGCAGCTGCTGGCCTGGTTCGGCGCCGACTGCATCAAGGTCGAGCGGCCCGGCGTCGGCGACATCACACGCGGGCAGTTGCAGGACATTCCCAAGGTGGACAGCCTGTACTTCACGATGCTGAACCACAACAAGCGCTCGATCACGCTCGACACCAAGAACAAGGCCGGCAAGGAGGTGCTCGAGCGCCTGATCAAGACCTGCGACGTGCTTGTGGAAAATTTCGGCCCCGGCGTGCTCGACCGCATGGGCTTCCCCTGGGAGACGATCCACAAACTCAACCCGCGCATGATCGTCGCTTCGATCAAGGGTTTTGGCCCGGGTCCCTACGAGGATTGCAAGGTCTACGAGAACGTCGCCCAGTGCACCGGCGGCGCTGCCTCGACCACCGGCTTCCGCGACGGCTTGCCGCTGGTCACCGGCGCCCAGATCGGCGACAGCGGCACCGGCCTGAACCTGGCGCTCGGCATCGTCGCCGCGCTCTACCACCGCACCATGACCGGCAAGGGCCAGCTCGTCACCTGCTCGATGCAGGACGGCGTCCTGAACCTGTGCCGCGTCAAGCTGCGCGACCAGCAGCGCCTCGCGCACGGGCCGCTCAACGAGTACAGCCAGTTCGGCGAGGGCGTGCCGTTCGGCCAGGCCGTGCCGCGCGCGGGCAACGATTCCGGCGGCGGCCAGCCGGGGCGCATCCTGAAGTGCAAGGGATGGGAGCAGGACCCGGACGCCTACATCTATTTCATCACCCAGGCCGCGGTCTGGGAGAAGGTGTGCGACGTGATTGGCGAACCAGGCTGGAAGACCGACTACGCCAAGCCGGCGGCGCGCCTGCCGCGGCTCAATCAGATTTTTGCGCGCATCGAGCAGTGGACGATGACCAAGACCAAGTTCGAGGTGATGCAGATCTGCAATCCGCTCGACATCCCGAGCGGGCCGATCCTGTCGATGAAAGAGCTGGCCGAGGATGCCTCGCTGCGCGCCACCGGCACCATCGTCGAGGTCGATCACCCGACACGCGGCAAGTACCTGTCGGTCGGCAACCCGATCAAGCTGTCGGCGAGCCCCTCCGATGTCAGGCGCTCACCGCTGCTCGGTGAGCACACGGATGAGATTCTGCGCGACGTCCTCGGCTACACCGCCGACGAGGTCGCCGCCATCAAGGCCGCAGGCGCCACGGAGCCGCCGAAAAGGGCGGCGGCGGAATAGGAAGATGAGGGAGTAGGGAGTAGGGAGTGGGGAATAGGGAGTAGGGTAAGAGGTTCGCGGTCGTTGGACTGATCGCCCCTTTCCCTACTCCCTATTCCCCACTCCCTACTCCCTCCTGCACTCACAACAACCCTGAGGGAATCCCACAATGCGTATCGTCGTCCACGGGCAGGATGCCTTCGGCAAGGCCGTGCTCGAGAAACTACTGGCCCGCGGCGAGACCATCGTCGCCGTCTGCTG
>CAZCGE010000118.1:0-15218 GCA_964498125.1 uncultured Devosia sp.
GCCACCGAGAATGTCCGCATCTCGCCGGGACTGAGCGGGTCATCGCCGAAGATGGGTAGCGCTTTGCCGGCCAGCAGATCGCGGATCGGCCCGAGATCGACCCGCTCCAACAGCGTCCGCCGTCTCGGCGGCGCGTAGCTCATCACCTTGCCCTGCGCGTCCAGGATGTAGAACTCGGCTTTGGGATTGATCGTCATGAGCTGCTGGAAAGCCAGCATGTCCTGGCCGCTGGCGAGGTTTGTGCGGATCTCCGGCAGATAGGCCTTCAGCACCTCGCCCGCCAGATTCTGGTGCAGGGACTGGTCGACAGCCAGCATGTGCACGCGCATCGCATGCACCGTGACCATGACGCTGAAAGCGATGATCATCGTCAGCAGAAGGCCGAGGACCACCGTGAGCCTAGTGCTTAGCTTCCGCATGCGCGCACCGCGCCTCCGATTGGTCGTCGAATTTGTAGCCGACGCCCCAGACGGTGACGATAAAACGTGGTGCGCCAGGGTCTTGCTCGATCTTCGCGCGCAGCCGGTTGATGTGTGAATTGACCGTATGCTCGAAGGCGTCGTGGCTGTGACCCCAGACGTGGTCGAGCAGCTCGGCGCGGGAGTAAACGCGGCCAGGCGACCGCGCGAAATGCAGCAGCAAATCGAACTCTCGCGCTGTCAGGGCCACGGGTCGGTCGGCGATCGCGACGGTGCGAGCCAGAACATCGATCTGCATCTCGCCAAAGTCGAGCGACTCCTGCGAGCGCTCGGGCGAGGTA
This sequence comes from uncultured Devosia sp., assembly GCA_964498125.1. Classification (GTDB taxonomy): domain Bacteria; phylum Pseudomonadota; class Alphaproteobacteria; order Rhizobiales; family Hyphomicrobiaceae; genus CAMDBL01. Next base: position 761 of record CAZCGE010000118.1, read on the forward strand.
TCGTAGACGTCGCGGCGCCGGAACACCGCTTTCACGCGGGCCAGCAACTCAGGGATGCTGAAGGGCTTGGTCAGATAATCGTCGGCGCCCAGTGCGAAACCGCGTACACGGTCGAGTTCGGCGGACTTGGATGTGAGCATCAGTATAGGAGTAAAGTTATTCGCGGCCCTGAGGCGCCGGCAGACCTCCAGACCGCCGAGCTCGGGCAATATCAAGTCCAGGATGATGAGGTGATAGTGCCCTGCTATTGCCTGCTCCAGGCCCGATCGCCCGTCGAGCACCACGTCGACATCGGCATCGGCGTCGCGCAAGTGCAGGGGCAGGATCTGCGCCAGGTCGATGTTATCCTCGATCACTAGAACCTTGTATCTCATGCCCCGGGCTTCCGCGGGTTGTGGCACAAAGAACCTCGGCACGGGGTCGCACCGTCACCGGCCGCAACGGACTATTCGCCCGCCGCGCCCGGCGCTGGGCAGACGCGGAAATGCGTGCAGCTTTTGTGAGGCTTTCGATGCCGTGATGGCCCAGCCGGTTACACCTCGTGCCGCGCCGAGTGGTGTCGGCATGTCGGCTCGCCAAGGCCGCGGCCGGGCGCGCGCGGCCGCGGAGGTGCCCGTCGCCTCAACGCCGGATGCGTACGATGCTGTGGCGGTCGAGGTGGCGCAGAAGGAGAATGAGGTCGCTCCGCATCAAAGCGATGCAGCCGGCGGTCGGCAACCAGTCAGGGTGAGCAACGTGCATGAAGATGGCGCTGCCCCGGCCCTGCACCCGCGGCCGGTCGTTGTAGCCCAGCACGACGACGATGTCGTAAAGTCCGTCCTGGCGCCACAGCCGCTCGGCGCTGACCGCATAGGGGTGTCGTATCGGCCGATTGTAGTTGCGATCGCCGACGCTGTCGCACCAGCCATCGAGCGGCCGAATGGCCTTTACCGGCAGCAGCGCGCCGGGTCGCGGCAAGCGATCGGCGCGATAGCGGACATCCAAGATGTGCCAGCAACCTATGGGCGTGGCGCCGTCGCCTTCACGCTTGAGCACCCGCTGTCCGGCGCCGCCGAGGGCGCAGCGAAAGCGCATCGCGCCTAGCTGCAGCCAGCCGAGGCGGGCGCTCGCCGAAAGGCTCCTGACCAGCAATTGACGTGACCGGCCCATACGCCGCATGAATTGCCTTCTATCTTGATTTTCCAGCGGTTGGCCACCAGCTGCGGGCTAGGTTTCGCCGGACAAGAGTGCTAGATTTTGACTGCATCCACTATGCTCGGAGCCCTCGGTATGAGCAACGCCCGTCAGATCCTCATTGTCGACGATGACGAGGAACTTCGCGAAAGTTTGAGAGACCAGCTGGCGCTCCACGACGAGTTCGAAGTGCAGATGGCGGGCACGGCGGGCAAGGGCATGGAGATCGCCAAGTCGAACCACTTCGATCTTCTCGTCTTCGACGTGGGTCTGCCTGATATGGACGGCCGCGAGGCGGTCAAGATCCTGCGCAAGTCCGGCTTCAAGAGCCCGATCATCATGCTGACGGGGCACGATTCCGATGCCGACCAGATTCTGGGTTTGGATGCGGGCGCCAACGACTACATCGCCAAGCCGTTCAAGTTCGCCGTGTTGCTGGCCCGCGTGCGTGCGCAGTTGCGGCAGCACGAGCAGAGCGAGGACGCGGTTTTTACGATTGGCCACTACACGTTCAAACCAGCCTCCAAGACGCTGCTCGATGAGAAGGGCAAAAAGGTACGGCTGACGGAGAAGGAGACGGCCATCCTGCGGTACCTCTATCGCGCCAACGAGAAAGTCGTGACTCGCGATGTGCTGCTGCACGAGGTGTGGGGCTATAACGCCGGCGTGACCACCCACACGCTGGAAACACATATCTACCGGCTGCGGCAGAAGATCGAAAAAGACCCATCCAGCGCCGAGTTGCTGATAACAGAGACGGGTGGTTATAAACTCGTCCCGTGAGGCCATGGCCGCGGCGGCGCCGAAGTTCGGCTGCAATCGTTGGCGCCGGCGATGCCTCCTCCACCTATTGTCCACAGCCCCCTGGACCGATGCGAGCGAATCGTCGGAACGTGGCCTCGGCTAGTGTGATGATTCCGAAGTCCGCATCCACCTTGCAGCCAAGTCGAGCCGCGGACTTCGTAATCTGAATCACACTAGAATCAATGCTTTGCTAGTGTCCTTATCGATCGAGAAGTTCGTCGAGCTACTGCTGCAGATGGTGACGAACTTCGCGAACGGGATACTCGCCACGCGGCATCCACCAATGCCATCGAACCTTGGTGTTCGACGGGGCCGACGCCGGCACCGCAGCTCAGTCGCAACGATTTGGATTGGTCGATGACCGCTGATGCCTTGGTTGCTCCGCTCAAGGACGTTCCGATCTTTCAAGGCCTTCAACTTCACCAGTTGGCCATGATCGCGCGGGCTGGCGAGCGCATGGTCTACAAGGCCGGCGACGTGATCATCCGCGAAGGCACCGCGGGCGATGCCGCTGTACTGGTTGTTTCGGGTGACAGCGCGCGCATCGAAGGTCCCGTGCGCATAACCGGCGAGGAGCTTGTTCCGCAGCATGCGTTGATCGGGGAGATGGCGATGCTGGTGGAAAGCCAATACGGCTCGACCGTCGTCGCCAAGGGGCAAGTCCGCGCGTTGAAATTCACACGCGCCGCACTCTACGAGCTCATGGCGCGCGATGCGTCTCTTGCCGAGCATTTCGTTGCCAAGCTGGCGGCACGGCTGCAGCATTTGGCAACCGAGTTGCGTAGCATCGATCAGGCATTGGAGATGGCCGTGCAGCTGCCGCGGCAAACGGCATCGCTGCCCGCTGTCGCGTCGACAGCGGTACTGCAGTGACGGCAAAGAGATCGGCCCAAACGAAAAGCGCCCAACCCCGGGGGGAGGGGGTTGGGCGCCTGGGCGCTTTCGCGCCGAGCGCCGGGAGGGAAAACCGGCGCCGCAGTTGGTGTCGTCGGTTTAGACGGGGGCACTACCGATACAGGGTGACACCAACTGACTGGGTGTAAGTTAAGCGCAACACGCGCAAATTCAATACGGGAGACTACCTGCTATCACGAAAATGTGATCGATGTAGCAAGTTTTTCCACAGCTTCTCTGTTGCACAGAGGCCGAACGGCAACAGAGCGGCGTCGCTAGGGCGACTTCATCATCGGCTGCCGCTTGAAGATGTTGGCGTCAATCTCGTCGGTCCTGTTGATGTCGCTGAGCTCGACCCTGGTGTCGAGCCCTTGCGCATCCGTCGTCACCCATTCCTTCAGCTCGATAACTGGTTTCTTGACCAGCACGAGCTTGATCTTGCCCGGCGCATCGGGGCTCTTGTCCTGTAGTGCCACGACGATGACGTCCTCGGCCTCGCTCACTTCGGTGATGCGCGCATCCCGCAGCAAGTCGACGTCTTTGCGCAACAGCACGCGGAACGGCGTGTTGTCGAGTTCGATCACGTCCTCGTTGCCCAGATCATGGTCCTGAATAGCCAGCAGCTTTCCATCGGAGAGGACGACCTGTCTGCTCGGCAGCGCATAGTCGAAGCGGAAGCGGCCGGGCTTCTTGACATAAAACTTGCCGCGCAAGCGCTTGTTGTCGGCGCCTGTCTGGACGAAAGAGCCCCTGAAGTTATTGAGTTCATTGAAATAAAGGCCAACCCGACGGACAATATCGGTTTGCTTGGCATCGAGCGTGAGCGAGCCTGCACCTTCGGCCGAGACTTTTGGGTCCCAACTGCCGGCGCCAATGGCATTCGCGGGCGGTCCTTTCTTGGCCTCTTGGGCCGACAACACCGCCGCGCCGAGCACCAGGGGCAAAGCCGCCGTTGCGATTGTCAAAATATTGGAAATTCGAGACATCCTGCCTCATGATTTCGGTGAAGGGTTGAAGACACCGACGCTTCTAAGCAGACTTTCGTTGGAAGACCAACGAAACATCTGCTTAGGACTTTGCTTTAGCAGAGTTTTATCGCAAAACCGCAAGGTACACTTTTGCGAACTCTGCTTAGGACTGTCCTTAACATTGCGACGAGATGTGGGCGATGCGGCGCGCTGGCGGATTGTGCAAAACACAGCAGTGCGATCCCCGCGACCGCGCGTGGTCAGGCCGCATCGACCGACGCGCCCGCGTTGCCGGCAAGAATCTCGCGCTTGCCGACGCTGTTGGCCGGTCCGACGATGCCATCCTGCTCCATGCGCTCCATCAGGCTGGCGGCGCGATTATAGCCAATGGTCAGCCGGCGCTGAAGATAGCTGATCGATGCCTTGCGGTCGCGCAGCACGGTGGCGACGGCTTTGTCATAGATATCCTCGTTGGCATCGCCACCATTGCCGCTGGCTCTGCGGGTCAGTGCCACCTCGCCAGCGAACACGCCGTCAGTGATACCCTCGACATAGCGGGGCTCGCCCTGGTCGCGCAGGTAGCGGGCGATGGCTTCCACCTCCTCGTCGGCAACAAAGGCGCCGTGCACGCGGACCACCTGGCCACTGCCGGACGAAAACAGCATGTCGCCCTGGCCAAGCAGTTGTTCGGCTCCCTGCTCGTTGAGGATCGTGCGGCTGTCGATGCGTGAGGCGACCTTGAAGCTGATGCGGGTCGGGAAGTTGGCCTTGATGGTGCCGGTGATGATGTCGACGGACGGGCGCTGCGTTGCCATGATGAGGTGGATGCCGGCGGCGCGCGCCATCTGCGCCAGGCGCTGCACCGCCGCCTCGATCTCCTTGCCGGCAACAATCATCAGGTCGGCAAATTCGTCGACGACGATGACGATATAGGGCATCGTTTCGAGTGCCATGTCCTCGCGTTCGTAGGTGGCCTGACCGGTGGCCTGGTCAAAACCGGTATGCACCGTTCGCGCCAGCGCCTCGCCGCGCTTGAGGGCATTGCGCACGCGATTGTTGTAGACATCGATGTTGCGCACCGAGAGCTTGGACATGCGCTTGTAGCGCTCCTCCATCTCCGCCACGGCCCAATTCAGCGCGGCGACCGCCTTCTGCGGTTCGGTGACGACCGGGCAGAGCAGATGCGGAATGCCGTTGTAGACCGACAGTTCCAGCATTTTTGGGTCGATCATCAGGAAGCGACACTCTTCCGGCGTCACCTTGTAGAGCAGCGACAGGATGAAGGCGTTGATGCCGACCGACTTGCCCGACCCGGTGGTGCCGGCGACAAGCAGATGCGGCATGCGGGCCAGATCGGTGACGATCGCTTCGCCGCCGATGCCCTTGCCCAACGCCAGCGGTAGCGCGGCGCTGGCCGTGTGGAACACGTCCGACTCGAGAATTTCGCGCAGCAGCACGGTTTCGCGCCGCACATTCGGCAGCTCGATGCCGATCACATTGCGCCCAGGCACGATGGCGACGCGCGCCGCGGCGGCACTCATGGATCGGGCAATGTCATCGGCAAGCCCGATCACGCGCGCCGATTTGGTGCCGCGTGCCGGCTCGAGTTCGAACAGCGTCACAACCGGGCCCGGCCGGATGTCCTTGATCGCGCCTTTGATGCCGAAATCCGCCAGCACGTCTTCCAGCAGGCCGGCGCTGCCGCGCAGCACCGTTTGCGCGAGTTCGAGTGTCGGCTTGCTGGCCGTCGGCCGCCGCAGCGCATTGAGGCTGGGTTTCCTGTAGGCCTGTACGGCGCGGCGCGTGAGACCACCGAGAAAGCGCGATGCCTTCTTGGATACCGTGGCGGCCTGGAGCTGGTGCTCCTCCACGAGCCGTGGCGCAAATCGCTCGGCGATGGCACGGCTTTCGACATCGGTCTTGGCATCGAAGGTCGACTCGCTGCGTGCCATTCCGCCGATCGCCATTCCGTCCATCGCCATTTCTGGCGCCTGCTGCCTGATGTCTCCCAGAGCGCCAGTGCTGAATTTCGGCTCGAGGCGTTGTGGCGCCGGATCCACCTCATGCCCAGATCGCTTCGCCGGCCGGGGTGGTTGCTCGACCTCGCCACCCCAGTAGCCATCGCCCACGCTCGGACGGAAACCGGGATCTGGCTCGCCTTCCGTCTTGCGCCGCCAGCGCTGCAGGATGCCCGCAAATAGACCGCGCGAGCCTTGCTGCTCGGCACGCTGCCACGCGCTGCGCTGCTCAGGTCTGACAATGTCGATCAGATCCTTGATGTCGTGGCCGAGACAACGGGCCTGGGCGGCAAAGCCGGTGGCAAAGAACATGAGGCCCGCGACCGCGCTGGCCCGGTCGGCATTGAGAGTGGACAGCAAGTTGTTGGCCAGCGAATAGAGCACGTCGCCGAGAATGCCACCAAAACCATGATGCAACGGCCAGCTTGCCGACGTTGGCAGCGCCGCCAGGGCGCCCGCGATCAGCAGTACGGCGATAGGGAAAAGCAGCAGCTTCGTGCGGTAGTCATTGACCCGCTGGCGCAAAACGAGTTCCAGGCCCCAGAACATCGGCGACAACATGGCAAAAGCCGAGGACAGGCCCAGGGTCTGCAGGCAAAGGTCAGAAAGAACCGCCCCGATCGGCCCAAGCAGGTTCTGGGTTATTCCGCTGGTGGCGTGGCTGAGGCTTGGATCGGTGACCGACCAAGTGAGCAGCGCCAGCCAGCCGGCGACGACCAGCGCAATCAGCGCGCATCCGGCGATGCGGCCGAAAAAGCCAAACAATCTGTCTTCCAGGGAAGCTGGAAGCAGACGCTGCTGCTGCAAGGTGACGCTATCGAGCGACATACAACGCTCACGCGGGTTACGCTGGGGCTGAAACGATACGTTCCAGCGCCTCCCTGATCGTGGCCGCGTTGTGTACCAGCGCAATCCGGACGTACTTTTCGCCCGGATTGGCGCCGCTTTTACCGGCCTGCGCCAGGTAGGCGCCTGGCACGACCTTGACACCGTATCGTTGCCAGAGTGTTACCGTTGCCTCGATTCCCCCGCCAAATTGACCCATATCGAGCCAAAGGAAGAAGCCGCCGGCAGGACGGCGGTAGCCGAAGCGGGTGCCCAACACCTCGTCGCAGATATCGTATTTCAGCCTGTAGGCCTGGCGATTGACCGCGACATGCTGCTCTTCCGACCAGATGGCGGCCGAGGCATGCTGGGTCGGGCCCGGCATCTGTGGCGCGGTCAGATTGCGGATTTCAGCCAGCGTCTCGAGGAAATCGCCATCGCCAGCGCAGAAGCCCGAGCGCAGACCGGGCAAGTTCGAGCGCTTCGACAATGAATTGAAGACAATCACGTTGCGGAAGCGCTCGGGTGTGCCGGCGGCAACCTCGAGACCGCCGACGGGAGGCTCGTGCGAGTAGATCTCCGAGTAGCACTCGTCGCAGAACAACATGAAGTTGTGGCGGCGGGCAAGGTGCAGCGCCTTGCCGAGATAGGTGGCATCGGCAACCGCGCCCTGTGGATTGGCCGGCGAGCACAGATAGAAAGCCACCGTCCGGTCGAGCAACTCAGGATCGGCGGCCAACGCATCGAGGTCCGGCAGGTGGCCGGTCGCATCCGTGGTATCGAGATAGACCGGCTCGGCGTTCACCGCCAGCGTGGAGCCGAGATAGGCTTGGTAATAGGGGTTGGGCAACAGCACGACCGGCTGTCCCTCGACTCGTTTGCGGCCGGCCGCCGGCAACAGCGCGAAAAATAGCCCCTCTCGCGAGCCGTTGAGCGGGTGCACCTCGCGCCGGAAATCGAGTTCGGTCTTGAACCCGTAGCGGCGAGCGATCCAGGCGGCGATCGATTTGCGCAGATCCTCCGAACCGCGAATCGGGGGATACTTGGCATAGAGAGCCTGGGCCTCTTCGATCTTGTCCATCAGGAACGACGGCATGGTCTCGCGCGGCTCGCCAATGGTGACGTCGATCGGCCGCGCATGCCCCGGCTCGATGTTGTCGAGCAGCTGCCGGGTGCGTGTGAATGGCGAAAGTATAAAGCCGTGGGCAAGGGCTTCGAGGCCCGAGGCGGGAGTCATGCAGGTATCGTATCCTCAGTGGAGCAAAGTGCCACGCGTGGCCTGGCATAGACCTCGTGCACACGTCGGGCAAGCTGCGGGACGGGGCCGTGGGGCGGGGCCGTGCATTTTAGTCGTCGAGAGCCGTTCGGGTCATTGCATGGGATATCATATGTCCGTCCATCGTCGAACCTTACCGACAGCCATAATGGCGACACCGTGCCTGCCCAAACAAAGCTGTCAGCGGATCTGCAGGAATGCCTAGTCTTTTCCGATTCATCGTCGTGTTGGGCGTGCTTGCGGCCGTTGGCCTGGGTGGGCTGTATCTGCTCGCCGTTCATTTCGAGCCGGAACCGAAGGAAGTGACCAAACCGGTGCCGGGTGTCAAAGTCCGCAAATAGAGCATTTTTCGCCAAAGTGGGCACCGGTTTGGCGTAGAAAATGCGACAAACAAAGGACGAGAGCGCTTTCCCCCGATGCAATTCGAGTGGAAAGCGCTCTCGTGATGGTTCGAGGTCCATGGTTCGCGCCAGATCAGCCGCAGCAACCGTCACTGCCTTGACCTGTTTCATGGTGAGCACAGGCGGTGCGGTGTTCGTGCCGGCCATGGCCCAGGAGGACTGGAAGCCCTTCGCGACGCCCGAGCAGCGCCGCGCGCCACGTGCGCCGGCCCCAGCACAGCAGGACGGGCGGCCGGCGCTGGCGCCTTTGGACGGTGTCGCGGCCGGCGCGGGACGACGTTCTGGCGAGGGCCTGCCGCCGCATGGTGGTGAGCAAGCTGCGCCGCGGGTCGAGCGCGCGACCGCCATCGAGCGATCCGAGCTGCCGCCGATCCAAGCTGCCGACGGCTCGGGCTTGCCCTCCGACACGTGGCGCGGGCTCGACGCAACGACGTTCGAGCGCTTGATTTCCGAGCTCGTTCTGCCGCCCCGGTCCTGGGCCCTGTCCAAGCTGTGGAAGCGCTTCGTCGCCGGTGAGATCGATGCACCAGCCGGCGCCGACAGTGCAATGCGCAACCTCGCCCTTCGCGCCGAAGCCTTGCATCGCTCGGGACTCGTCGCCGAGGAAGCCAGGCTCCTCGCCAAGGCTGGCACCACCAGTGACAGCGCCGTGCTGCAGGCCCTACTAGCCCGTTCGCGCGTCGGCCGGGGGGAGCGTGAGTCGGGTTGCGAAGCCGTCAAATCCGCCATCGGCCAGAAAGCCGCGCTGCCGGCCTCGCTGCGCGCTGACGTGGTTCTGCTGTCTGGATACTGTGCCGCGGCCGCCAAGAATGCCGCTGCCGCTGGACTTGCCGCGGAACTGGTCCGTGAGGAAGGTCTCGAAACGTCTTTCGGGCTGGTATTGCTTGAGGCGATGGCCGCCGGCACAAAACCAAAGTTGCCCCTGCCCAAGCAGGTCGACCTGATCACCTACAAGCTGCTCGAGCTGTCAGGTGGCGGCGACGCAGCGCAGTTGATCGAGCGCGCGACACCCGCGCTGCTGGCGGTGCTTGCGACCGGCGGCGACAGCGATCCCGCCAGGCGGCTCGCTGCCGCCGAAGCTGCGGCTCGTCTCAATATCGTTCAGCCCGAGTTGCTCGCCGAGGTCTGGCGCGCTCAGTCGTTCGCCCCGGCCATGCTCGCCGATCCGCTGTCTGCCAAGGTCGAACCGGCATACAGGAGAGCGTTATTGTTCCGCGCGGCGGAGAGCGAACGCACGCCGCTCAAGAAGACCCGCATCATCCGGGCCTTGATCGACGATGCGCGTCGCGTCGGCCTCACCCTGCCGACGCTCGGCTTGATCGCCCGCCAGATCGACGCACTGGCGCCCGCCCAGGAAATCAGCTGGTTCGCCGAGACCGCGATCGAGGCTCAGCTGGCGGCAGGCGCCTTGGTCCGCGCGCGGGCGTGGATCGCCTTCGCCGCAACCAACGCGGGAGCCGGCGCCAGCGATAACCTGCAGCATTGGCTGGCCCTGGCCGACATCGCCGATGCGCGCTTCACCGGGGCGCGGGGTGCCGGTCTTGGCGCGGTCGAGGCGCTGGCCCTGCGCGGACGTTTTTCGGCCGATAACCTGCACCGATTGGCGACGGTGCTCGATGCCCTCGACTACCAGGTGCCAATCCGCCTGTGGGACGCGGCAAGCCGAACGCCGCAGCCGGCGACGGGTCACTTGCCGGCGACCGGCGTGTTGTCGCAGCTGCAGGACGCCCCCAAGAAACGCGAGTTCGGCCGTACCGTGCTGATGGCCATGCAGGCGCTCGGGCCGGCGGATGGCGAACGTGCGCATATCATCGCCTTGGGCGATACCATTCGTGCCCTGAAGCAGGCTGGCTTCGAGGCCGATGCGCGCGCGCTCGGCACCGAGGCCCTGCTTGCAGGCTGGCCACGCAGTGCCAGCAATTGAAGGGGGCGAGCGATGGCGGAGACACGGCGCTGGGTCGAGGCTTACCTCGAGATGCTGGCCGCCGAGCGCGGCGCGGCGCGCAATACGCTCGAGGCCTACCGGCGAGACCTGGAGGCCTTCGTCGCATGGGCGGAGGCGCAAGGTCTGCTGCTGGCTGCGATCAAGCCGGCCGATGTTTCGCGCTATCTCAGTGCGGCATCGACCGCGGGCCTGGCCGCCGCGTCACGCGCGCGCCGGCTTTCCGCCATCCGCCAGTTCTTCAAGTTCCTCATCGCCGAATCGGTGATCGCGTTGGACCCCGCCCAGCGCGTGTCGGCGCCCAGGAAACAGCGGACATTGCCCAAGACCTTGAATGTCGCCGAGGTCGACCGTCTCATCGAAGCCGCGCGCCGGCATGCCGATGGCGCCCACGGCGTCGAGCGCGTCCGTGCCGTACGCCTGCACTGCTTGCTGGAGATGCTGTACGCCACCGGCATGCGCGTCTCCGAACTCGTGGCCTTGCCACGGGCCACGCTCGAAGGCGACCGGCGAGTGCTGACGATCAGGGGCAAGGGCGGACGCGAACGCCTGGTGCCTTTGAACGGCGCGGCGCGCACGGCACTCGATGCCTACCTTGGTCTCGGCCATGACGGGTCCGGCGACGTGGCGCCCATGCTGCCGACCCGCTATCTGTTTGCCTCACGCAGCGCCGAGGGCCATTTGACGCGCCAGCGGTTCGCGCAAGACTTGAAAGTGCTTGCAGCCGAGGCTGGTCTCGACCCCGAACGGGTCTCCCCGCATGTCCTGCGCCATGCGTTCGCCAGCCATCTGCTGGATCGCGGCGCCGACCTGAGATCGGTGCAACAGTTGCTCGGGCACGCCGACATCTCGACCACACAGATCTATACGCACGTGCTCGAGGAGCGCCTGAAGCGTATCGTCTTCGAGCACCATCCGTTGGCCAAGCGCACGGATGATGGCGCGCGTTGAGGCCCAGGGCGTCGCGCGCCAGGCGAAGGCCGCCGCCCAATGATCGGGAAAAACCGCGGCAAAGCGTGGCTTCGTATCGCGCAGGTGGATTCAGCAGAACTCGCCAGAGTGTACCTTGCGGCTTTTCGATAAAACTCTGCTAAAGCAAAGTCCTAAGCAGATGATTCTTTGGCCTTCCAACGACAGTCTGTTTAGCAGCCTGAGCCTGCAGGAGAACCGACATGGCCACGTCAGGTGCAACCAGGATTTCGGCGGTGGGCGCCCCGCATCAGCGCCCGGGCATCCTGCCGGTGCAGGCGATCCGGCAGCTGATTGCCGACGGCGCCATCAGGCTCGCCGAGCCGCTGGCTGTCAATCAGTTGCAGCCGGCGAGCCTCGACTTGCGGCTGGGTGGCGTCGCCATTCGCGTCCGCGCCAGTTTCCTGCCGGGACCTGGAACGCCGGTGGCAACCAAGCTCGACGAATTGACGCTGCACCGCATCGACTTGACACAAGGCGCCGTGCTGGAGACCGGCTGCGTCTATGTCGTGCCATTGCTGGAAGGCTTGGCGCTGCCGGTCACGATCGCGGCGGCCGCCAATCCGAAAAGCTCTACCGGCCGCCTCGATGTGTTCACGCGCGTCATCGCCGACGGCGTCAATGCCTTCGACCAGATCCCGGCGGGATATTGCGGCCCGCTCTATGCTGAAATCTGCCCGCAAACGTTCCCGGTGGTGGTGCGCCAGGGCAGCAAGCTCAGTCAGTTGCGTTTCCGCTGCGGCGACCCGCGCGAATCCGACGCGGAGCTGCAGCGCCTGCATGCCCGCGATCCTCTGGTCACCGGCGGGCTCACCGACATCGACGACGGCATCGCCTTGTCGGTCGATCTGTCGGCGGATGCCAGCCACGGCGAGCCGGGTCTGGTCGGCTACCGCGCCAAGCGCAACACCGGCGTTGTCGACGTCGACAAGCCAGGCGGGCACGAGGTTCTGGAGTATTGGGACCCGATCTTCGTCCGCGGACCGCGCCGGCGCCTGATCCTGGACCCCGATCAGTTCTACATTCTGGCCTCCAAGGAAGCGGTCAGCATCCCGCCGACGCACGCCGCCGAAATGTTGCCCTTCAATCCCCTGGTCGGTGAATTTCGTGTGCATTACGCCGGCTTCATGGACCCCGGCTTCGGCCACGCCACGACCGGTGGCACCGGCTCGCGCGTCGTGCTCGAAGTACGCTCGCACAAGGTGCCGTTCATCCTGGAAGACGGCCAGATCATCGGTCGCCTCGTCTATGAACGCATGAGTGACGTGCCTGAGCTGCTGTATGGCCGCGACCTCGGCTCCAATTACCAGGCGCAAGGCCTGAAGTTGTCGAAGCACTTCAAGTGAGCGGTGCGCCTTTGACAGTTGGGTGTTCGGCTGGGGCCGCGTGCGTCCCGCGATGCGCGCCATCGCGGACAGCTCGGTTGCTTCTCATACCCTCCAGCGAAAGGTTCGACCCGAAGGAGGTCTCACCTTTCGAAGAACGGCGCTCACGCCGGTCCGCCTTGCGGCCTCGCCAAGCGGACAATGCCGAAAGGTCTATCCTTCCGCTTGGCGGTATCACAGGTGCTGAACGCGGCCCCTCATCTAAGCGTGGGCCGGCACCCATACGCGCTAACTTTGGCCTGTTGGAGGGTGCAACCTATCCTCTGCGTCCCCGGACAAGCGATCCGACCGCGAGGTCGGAATGCGATGATCCGGGGTCTTCACCCTTCTGAGATGGGGAAGACCCCGGCTCTGCGCGGCCACCGCCGCTTCGGCCGGGGACGCAGATCGATAGGTAGCTGCCTTATGTTAGCGCGTAGGGGGCCGGCACCTGCACCTTCGTCCGACCCAACTGCCCGGCCCCACTGCGAACTTTCCGGATCGGCACCGGCAGAGGACCTTGTCCGTTTACCAACCCCGGAGTGCCCGGTGCCGTCTCAAAGGTGCAGAACGCGGACGAGTGGACGCGGACAGGTGGTTGCGCTCGCGCGCTCGAGCCGCTATTCATCGGCCGAGATGCTGGACCTGCCGCCAGCTTCATCACGGTAGCCGCCTTAGCTCAGTTGGTTAGAGCACCAGATTGTGGATCTGGGGGTCCCCCGTTCGAGCCGGGGAGGCGGTACCAATAAAATCAAACGGTTAGGCGACACACGCCCTGACAAGAAAACCGCCAGCATTCACATAGCATTCACCGGATGCGACCCGGAACCTCCCGAATTGCGTGGATGGCCTCTTGGCAAAGGGTTGAGCATAACGCTCATCAGCAAGCCATGTCCTGGCATCAGATCCCCAAGGATGACGCCTGGCGCAAGGTGACGCTGGCGTATGTCGAAGGGCTCGGTCAGCGTCTGGCTGCCCTCAAAGGCAGCTCAAGGGCGCGTCAGGTCAATCGAGCTGCCGGCACTCCTTCTTGATCGGCCGGGACACGGTCGGTCGCATTGAGACCCACGACGACGCTGGTCTGTGTTGCGACCCGACACTCCAAGTGGGCTCTGCAGCGGGGCCGTCCAAGTTGGGGCGTTGGCGGCGAACTGCTAGCTCGGCTCGTCGTCAGTCGCCGATCCCAGTCCCTCCCTCGTCAACGCGGCCACGGTCCCGGCGTCGACGACTTGGGCGCAGCCTTGGTACGGCTTCTTAGTCAGCGCGTTCTTCGGCATGAAATGCAGTGCGGAGGAACGACGCTATGGCAGGCACGGGCGGCCCGGATCGGTTTCGATGGCGGATACCAGCTTCGCGGTGATCTCGGCGTGGAGGTCATGTCGCTCGGTGCGGTGGTGATTGCCGCGCGACATGTGGGGCTCCTTCGTCGGGGTTCGAGCCCCGCGTGATTGCTGTCTCGATGCCGGACGAAGGCGACGGGGGATGAGTAGGCGCGAAACCGTCCTAAAGGCCGACGGCCGGCGCAGCCGAAAGCTGAGGTCTTGCCCTTGAAGCGTTCGAGCCGGCGCATAGTCGGCTCCATCAGAGACCGCCAGCGGGTTCGGCAGCGACGGTGATGAGCGGCTCGCTGCCGACCTGGGACACGCTTGCAGCGGTGCCTCGGCAATCGATTTCGGCGGTTAACAGAAACAGGCCGGGAACGCCAGGGTTCCCGGCGCTCCCGATTGATGGCTAGGGTGCAATACCCCGCCGGCGTTGACGTGGGCGGTTCTTCTCAACATTCGACCGCATTGCCCGGCGGAAGTCATCTTCGAGAATCAACCG
>CAZCGE010000119.1:0-5880 GCA_964498125.1 uncultured Devosia sp.
TCCCCAACTCGATCGCAACGATGCGACGGCGACTCAACGTCGGCCTCGTCGCGACCCTGTCGCGCTGCCTCTGCTGTGGGAGATCAAGCGACACGAACCCTCAACGCCGGAACTTATGACACAGTACAATTAGCGCGGCCCTGCGCGGGCGACCGAAGGCACACTGGTTAATCCGCGCGCGACCACTTGGGAGTCCCCTTGGGGGATAACCCACCGTTTGGAGCCTCATGGTGGGTTACGCGCGGCTCGACACTAACGTCTAGATCGCGACGGCGTGCAAGGCCGCGCTAACCCACCCTACGATTGCGCTCACCCATACGTCCGCTCGTCCGCGATCACCTTGCCGTCGTTGGGCAGGCTACCCGGCGAAACCAGCTGCACCTCGCCCTTGAGCTTGGTGACGTGGGACAGCGTCTCGCCGATGCGCTGGGCGAGTGCCGCGTCCTGGCTCGCCGCCTCGGCGCGCAGCTGCATGGTGTCCTGCTCGCCCTTGCGGCCGATGACGAGGCGCAGGCGCATCACCTCGGGATGCCGCTTCATCACCTCGGCGATCTGCTCGGGGTGCACGAACATGCCCTTGACCTTGGTGGTCTGGTCGGCGCGCCCGAGCCAGCCGCGGATGCGCATGTTGCTGCGCCCGCATGGCGAGACGCCCGGCAGCACGGCGGAGAGATCAGCGGTGGCCAGCCGGAGCATCGGATAATCGCGATTGAAAACGGTGACGACCACCTCGCCGACCTCGCCGTCGGGCACCGGGTCGCCGGTTCCGGGCCGGACGATCTCGACGATGACGCCTTCGTCGACGATCAGGCCGTCGAGGGCGGCACTCTCATAGGCGATGATGCCGGCCTCGGCGGTGGCGTAGGCCTGGTACACGGTGACGCCGCGCTCCTTGTACTCCTGACGCAGCGAGGGGAACAGCGCACCGCCCGACACCAGCGCCTTCTTGATCGAGGCGGCGTCGCGGCGCGCCTCCTTGGCCTTGTCGAGCAGGATCTTCAGGTAGTCGGGCACGCCGACGTAGCCGGTCGGCTTGAGCATGGCGATGGCGTCGAGCTGCTGCTCGGTGTTGCCGGGCCCGGCGGGGATGACGGCGCAGCCGAGCGCGCGCGCGCCGGCATCGAGAATCCAGCCGCCCGGCGTCAGGTGATAGGCGAACGTGTTGTGCACGATGTCGCCAGCGCGGAAGCCGGCGGCGTGCAGCGCGCGGGCCGAACGCCACCAGTCCTGGCCGTAACCCTCGGGCTCGAAGATCGGGCCGGGCGACATGAAGATGCGGCCCATCTGGCCAGCCGGCGCGGTGGCGAAACCGGCGAACGGCGGCAACTTGGCTTGCAGATCATTCAGCGCCGTCTTGCGCAGGACCGGCAGCTTGGCGAGCGCATCGCGCGTCGTCACGGTGGCCGGATCGACAGCCGCCAAATGTGCCTTCCAGCCCGGCGCCAAATCCTTGGCGCGGCCGATCAGGCCGGGCAGCAGGTTGAACAGAGCCACGCTCCGGGCTTCCGGGTCACGGGTCTCCAGATGGTCGAAATGGGCGCTCATGGCGGCTCCGGCGGTCAATGGTCATCAGATCGTTTGATAGGCTGCCTGGCTTCGCAAGGCAATCGGCGGTCGATCTCCCGAGAACGGCAGCAAACGACGTCATTGACGCCCGGTTCGGGCTCGCTCAGAAGAGCAACACATCGCGCCATCGTGGCGCGTGCAAGAGGACGACAGCGATGCAGACACGGCGGCCGGTGATGCTGGTCATCCTGGATGGCTGGGGCTGGCGGGAGGAAGCGGCGGACAACGCCGTGCGCCTTGCCCGCACCCCTGCCTTCGACCGGCTGTGGGCCAACTGTCCGCATGCGTTCCTGGACACCTGCGGCCATGACGTCGGGCTGCCGGATGGGCAGATGGGCAATTCCGAGGTCGGCCATCTCAATATCGGCGCCGGCCGCGTTGTGATGCAGGACCTGCCGCGCATCGGCAATGCGGTGGCCACTGGCGAGATCGCGCGCCTGCCGGCCATTCTCGACCTGATCGCCAAGTTGAAGGCGTCGGGCGGCACCTGTCACCTGCTCGGCCTCGTCTCGCCGGGCGGCGTGCATTCCCACCAGGACCACGCGGCGGCACTGGCGCACATCTTGGCGGACGCGGGCGTCCCCGCCTTCGTGCACGCCTTCACCGATGGCCGCGACACGCCGCCGCGCTCGGCCGGCGACGATGTGAGGCGCCTCGTCGCCGCCCTGCCGCCACAGGTGCCGGTGGCGACGGTGTCGGGCCGCTACTACGCCATGGACCGCGATAACCGCTGGGAACGGGTGGCCAAGGCTTACGAGACGGTGGTTGCCGGCCGAGGTCCGCGCTTTGCCGACGCCGCGTCCGTGATCGCCGCCGCCTATGCCGCCGATGTCAGCGACGAGTTCATCGTGCCGGCCGTGGTCGGGGACTATGCCGGCATGACGGACGACGACGGCATCCTTTGTTTCAATTTCCGCGCTGACCGTGTGCGCCAGATCCTCGGCGCCATCCTCGATCCCGCGTTCTCGGGCTTTGTCGGCTCGTGCACCGTCCAGTTCGCCGCGGCGGCTGGCCTGACGGAGTACAGCCGCGAGCTCAACGCATTGATGACGGCGGTGTTCCCGCAGCGGGACCTCGCCAATGTGCTGGGCGCCGTGGTGGCCAAGGCTGGCCGCCGCCAGCTCAGAATGGCGGAGACGGAGAAGTACCCGCACGTCACCTACTTCCTCAACGGCGGCGAGGAGACGCCCTATGCCGGCGAGGATCGCATCATGGTGCCTTCGCCGAAAGTGGCGACCTACGATCTGCAGCCCGAGATGTCGGCGCCGGAGCTGACCGGCAAGGCCGTCGAGGCAATCGGCTCGGGCGCCTACGACCTGATCGTGCTCAACTACGCCAATCCGGACATGGTCGGCCATACCGGCAGCCTGCCGGCGGCGATCCAGGCTGTCGAAGCCGCCGACACGAGCCTTGGCCGCATCGCTAGAGCCGTGGCCCAGGCCGGCGGCGCGCTGATCGTCACCGCCGATCACGGCAACTGCGAGCTGATGCGCGATCCCGCGACCGGCGGCCCGCACACCTCGCACACCACCAATCCGGTGCCGGTGATCCTGATGGGCGGCGGCGCGAGCAAGCTGCGCGACGGCCGCCTCGCCGACCTCGCGCCGACGCTGCTGGCACTGATGCAGATTGAGCAGCCAGCGGAAATGACGGGGGTGAGCTTGCTGGGGTGAGCGGTGGGCCGGCACTGTAGGTTGGGTTGAGGCGCGCCGTCATGCCGGAGGCATGCAACGAAATGAGCCGCGCCGAAGCCCAACGTGGCTCCGCGAAGTTGTTGGGCTTCGTTCGGCTGGCGCCTTGCTCAACCCAACCTACAACCTGCACCGCGGATGACAGCGCGCTATGCGGCCTTGCCGCTCAAGTGACCGCCAAGGCGGCCGTCAACTCGAAAGTCATCATAGTTCAAGCGCGGCGCTTTGCGACCGCCCTCACCTTCCTCGAAGTCGACGATCTCGAATTGTTTCAGGGTTTTCAGCGAGCGCAGCACGTTCGTTTTATCACGGCAGACCCTTGCAGCCAGTTCCGTGACCGAGGCTGGCTGCGCATGGCGTATCATTTCGATCAGCAACATGTTCTTTTTGGAAAGAACACGCGCCAAGGCCTCCGCGGACGTAAACCACACACGCGGCTCGTCCGGTCTCTGGCGTCTGACGCCCTTCGCGATATCGAGCATCCGCCTGTGGATGTGCTCGCGAGACGCTATGCCGATATGCAGGATGCGCTTGCTGCTCACGACGCGCCCTCCTTTCTCAAGATCTCGTCCACGACGGTAAAAAAATCCTCGAGCAACTTGAACGGCGTTGTGAACTCATAGGGTATCGATCTCTTTCCTCGCCGATCGATGTGGTCGAATGCTCGCGGGCGTTTGGATTTCCTGGCAGGTCCCGTGGCCACATCCACACCATGCGCGTTGTCGTACCCCAGAATCCGGTCATCCTTGTCGTCGTGAAGAGTCAGAGAGTATTGCAGGCCATGCGGCCTGCCCTCGTCTGGCTCGACTTTGAATGCTCGAATCGTGACCCAGTAGCCATTATCGTACCCGATCTTGGATAGATGAAGGTCCAAGAAATAGTCCAGGCCATCCGTCTTCGAATCACGCTCGTTCATGGGTGATCATAGCATGATCACCTTCTGGACTGTCAATATGGCAAGAAAATGAAGGTTCTGTTAACCCGGGCACTTGATCCGGGGGCGGCCGCTTGCTCGATATCGGATTGGCAACGGCCGCGAACGAAGGATGAGCCGCCGCCATCAACGATGCACGAAGGGAGCCACTCGAACGTGTCGGTTGTGAGCCGTTCCAGACTAAATAGCGGGCTAAAAAATCGCCTTCCAACGTTTGAATGCCCGCACGTCAGCTGCCGACAATCTGAACCATTCGCCCTTCAGGCGCTTGGACTCGAAGCGTCTATGCCAGTAGCTTTCAACACCGAATGGATCGTCAGTCTTTATGGTGTGGACCTTGGTCATGGTTTCTGGCATCTGCGTCGCGATCTCACCATAACGGCGTTCCGGATCACTTGATGCGCCGATCTTGAAGTCGGACCGAAATTTGATGAGATAAACATAACCCATGCTTGAGGGATGGACACCCGCCTCCAGGACTTCTTCGTTGCCACGCGGCGGTTGGATCGCTTGCTGGCAAATTCCAAGTAAATGTTGGTGATCAGGATGGGTTGAACAAAACTGTAAAAGTTTGTCCGGCAGGCCCACCATTGGACCAAGTTTTCGCCACGTATTATGGCTCGGAAAATTCTTGTCAGCGTGCGCTTTCATGCGAAGCTCTGCCACTACAGGAAATCGACCTAGTTCGGTAACGAAGGCCGCAAGCTTTTCGAGCAAGTGCATCTCTTCATACGGCTGTCGTTTTTGGTTCGGCGCGAGGCCTGCCTCTGTAATGGCGTCACTCCACTTCGACCAGTATCGACCCAGCCAATCTGTCGTCCGAATTCCCGTTTCATTTTCAAAACGCCGAGAACCAAGGGCGCGATCACCGTTCTCGATCGCAGTTCGCCGGATCTCTGCCAGAATGTGAGCCTTGTCGATCATCATGCGTGGCAAGACCTCGGAGATACAAATCCAGCTGTGCGTTACCGCTGCACCTTGTTACGTGGGCTTCAACAGTACACCAAGAGCCTTGCGCTCTGTATCTGGATTGCGTGCAGTAACACCACCACGTCAGTAAGTAGTACGCAGGCCGTATCGAGCCCTTCGCGAGACCCGACAATCCGCGGCGCGGCGCGAGCGTCGGGCCTTGCCATTCCGACGGCAAGTGCGGTTCGAATTCGCGCTGTCTTGGGTGGCCGCCTGGTCCATCGCCGCCGCTGGCGCGACGCGTCCAAGCGGAGCTTGGCTGCGTCAAGACGCGGCCATGACGGAGGCGCCGCTTCGTAGGGCGCAATAGGCGACAGCCGTATTGCGCCGCTGCGCCTGGACGGCGGGTTACGGCCAAGGGGCCTAACCCGCCCTACGAAGCACCTCCCCCCAGCTCCTCCCAATCTCCCCCTTCGCCTCACCATCCATCAGAAATTCCCGTCGAATTTCATTGACGGTGCGACTCGGCGGGTGATTCAGAGGGTCCGCCACGAATCAAGGGCGGAGAATTATCGACATGGCTGGTGGGATCGAGGCGGTTGCCGCGTCGGTCTCGGTTGATCTTGTGCGGCGTTTGCCGAGACAGAACAAGAAGCAGCGCGAGGGGCTTTCGTTGCTTGTCGCGACGATGTTGGACGTGCGCAGCGCCAACCTCATGGACCTGTCGGCGTCACTGCCGCGAGCATCCGAGCGCATCGACATGCGTTACCAGTGTATCGC
>CAZCGE010000120.1:0-4318 GCA_964498125.1 uncultured Devosia sp.
GGAGGTTCTTGACCCCTCGATCCTCACGACAAGGCACTTCCCATTCCGTTACCGAGCCTATCCTGCGCTCCGCTGCCCGCTGCCCGCTACCGGCCCCTGCCCGCCACAGGCTGGCGCGTAGCGCCTTCGTTCATTGACCCAGAGCGGCGGTTTCTCTGTTCGTTCTTTTGGGTTCCGCATGGCATCCTTAGCTGCCGTTGACTTATGCTGCGCTGATTGGGAAGCCATCGATCAACGGCCACGTCACTCTCTTGCTCTTCCTTCCGACGACTTACGAAATGCCTGCGGATTGCGCCCACGCGCCGAACGCGGCATCGACATGCAGCCATGCTTGGTTTCGCTCCGCGATTTCGGCAAGTGCTGCGATGTCGTCGAACGAGCCCGAAACCCGAGCATTCCCTCGGCCCCTTTACTCAATCATCGGCGCCATGATACGGGTCGCTTTCCACCGATAGCAGACGTGACGTTGGAGTATGCCGTGACAAAAGCCAGCAGGAACAAGGAACGCGTGCCCTGGAACAAGGGGCTGGAAATCGGCCCGAAGGCGCCGCTGTCGACGGTCGAGGTCGGCAGAATTCGCAAGGCGATCCAGGTACGCGGCACGGCCGGATACCGCGATCTCGCGCTGTTCAACACCGCTCTCGACAGCATGATTTCCGCGCCCGACATTCTGAACCTCGTCGTCAGCGACGTCCGCCATGGCAACGGCCGGATGCGCTCTGTGGTTCTCTTGCCGCTGGTCGGCAACCGGCAGCGTCGAGGGCCGGGAGCTCAGCACCAGTTTGCGCTGTCGCAGGCAGCGGCGTTGGCTCTCCAGGCGTGGGTGGAGAACTCTGGTCTGCACACCGAGGACTTCATCTTTCAAGGCAGAAGCGAGGGGGGAGCTTTGACGGCGCGCCAGATGAGCCGCTTGATGAAGGAATGGACCGAGGCCGCAGGCCTCGACTCTACGCGCTACGGTCTGGAGTCGCTGCGCAGAACCAAGCCAACGCTGATCTTTGAAGGCACTGGCAACATCGAAACGGTGCGCGTTCTGCTGGGGCACGCCAAGATCGAGTCGACCGTGAGGTTTCTCTCATTGAGCAAGGCGACGACCCCGTCCCAGGCCCTGGCTGTGGCGCGTCAGTACGAACTGTGAAGGGCGCGAGGTTTTCACTCGCGTAGCGCATCCGCTCGACAACTGAATTGTCCGGCTATGCCGTGGGCAGAAGATCGTGAGCCCCGTCCGGAGAAAGCGGTCGATCTCATGGTGCGCGGTGTTCGTCACGGATGGCCCCGAGCAGGTCTGCGTTGCGGCTGTTGTGCCACGGGGCCAGCCGTCGGGTCCAGGCATCGCTTGCCAGAGGCCTGTCTCTCGGAGAGAATGTCCGAAGGCGGTTGAAGCAGAAGGACCATCGGGCGGCGAAAACCGGTGAGTTTTGACCCTGAGCAGTCATCGTGCCGATGCGCAACACTGACGTTGCAAGACAGCCCGCAATAGATAATTCCTCTTCGTGCGCTGCAAAAAATCGCCGCCGAAATCACGACGGTTACGTCACACCCGGGACCGCTTCCGTTCTTGCTTGCTCGACGCGCCAGGCGCTGAAGTCGCAACGCGATTTCGTCAGAGATTGCCATCAGCTGATCGAGCCACTTCCTCGTCCCTAACGCTTGTGTCAGGGTAGGCTTGAACGCAGGTTGACAGAAACGTTTGCTCAGCAGGTCAACATGCGGCAGGAGCTTTCCAATGACGACTGAGATCCGTTCAGCCATCGACTTCTATGAGCGCCATCCAATCTCGGCGCAGATCATCCTGGCCAAGCTCGAAGCGGCTCGCGGTTCACTCGATGGGTTGCGGCCGGACGACCTTTTTCCTCACGATCAAGATCATTACGGCGGCCTCGCCGCCAATGACGAACTGGCCAAATGCGCGCAGATTGGCTCGGGTACCAAAGTCGTTGATCTCTGTGCTGGCCTCGGCGGTCCAGCGCGCTATCTGGCGCACCGTTACGGAG
This sequence comes from uncultured Devosia sp., assembly GCA_964498125.1. Lineage (GTDB taxonomy): Bacteria > Pseudomonadota > Alphaproteobacteria > Rhizobiales > Hyphomicrobiaceae > CAMDBL01. The sequence continues at coordinate 1,995 of CAZCGE010000120.1, forward strand.
CCCTCGTTACCGGCGTTGAGCTCACGCCTGCCCGGGTTGTTGGCGCTGCCGAGCTTTCCCGTCGCGTCGGTCTGAGCGACAAAGTCAATGTCATCGAGGGTGATGTCACGGCTTTGCCGCTACCAACCGGCAGCCAAGATGCGGTTGTGAGCCAAGAAGCATTGCTCCATGTCCCCGATCTGGCACGGGCCTTAGGCGAGGCATATCGTGTGCTTCGTCCCGGCGGGCGCTTGGCCTTCACCAATTGGATTGCCCATCAGCCGTTATCGACGGCAGACAAGCAACTTCTGTGGGACGGTATGGCCGCTGCGACGCTCATCAGTATCGACCAACACGGAGAACTGCTGCGCGGCGCTGGCTTCTCAATCGACGCGATTGAGGACGAGACGGACGCGTGGGGCCCCATTCTTGCGGAACGGCTACGCATGTACCAGAAGCTACGCGGTGAGGCGGCTCAAGCCGGTACACCTACGGGCCATGAGGACTTCTACAAATCCTACGTCCTCTTCGTCGAGCTCGTGCAGAAGAAGGTGATGGGTGGTGCCAGGTTCTCAGCAAGAAAACCTGCGTGAGAAGGAAAAGCGCCGGCGCGAAGCGGCGGCGTGCCTAATGGGAGGCATAGGCGGCATGTAGCCAGCTCCCGGACTGCCTCCGATACCGACCTTCCGCGGCATGTTGCGCGAATATGGACGCGATGGCCCATCGTCCGTCACGCTGCGTTGCGGCGAAACGTCGAGGCGGGCCAAGTGCGGACTCGCCGCAGAAAGCAAAGCCGTGTGCGGATTGCAAAAATAACTCAGGAAAGCTGCGCAGCAGATCGCAGATTGGATCGCGGCTCTGTCGGTCGATGTGGTCGCGAAAAACGCGATAGGACATCAGAAGTTGAACTTCCAGATTGCTTGGCCATTCATGATTCGAGTGGACAGAGGTCCCGCCGGTCCAGGAGCTTTCAAACCGGATGGCTATTACCCAGGCTCATATCCTCTCGACTTCATGACGGGGATCGCGGCGGGTCCGACGAGGAACTGCAGCAATTCATTTGCTGCCTTTGCTTCGCTTGCATTGGCACCGACGCCGCCGGGCAGAATGATGTAGTTTTGCAATTCCTTTGGGAAGGGACCGAGAAGCACCACACCCTGCACGGCCAGCAGCTCGGGGATGAGATGCACGGCAAGTTCCGCTTCGCCGCGCGCCACGAGGTCGGCGGGCCCCTCGGCGGCTGTCAGTTTGGCCTTGGGTTTGATGTCTCCGACGATCTCGAGGCGTTCTTGGATGCGTGTAAAATTGATGCCGACCAAGCCCTCCTTCGGGTAGGCGATCGATTTCGCATCGAGCAGTGTGCGCTTCAACGACTCGACTGAGCTGACGTCGGCCTTGGGCGCGCCCGCGCGCACGGCCAGGCCCATGCCGCCGCGCGCCACGTCGACGCGCGTCGCCGCGACAATCTTGCCCTGCTTGATGAGTTCGTCGATGATAGGTACGGTGAGGATCGCAACGTCGAACTTCTCGCCGGCGTCGATCCGTCTTTTCAGCGCCGCGGCCACCTCGAACGTGGTCACCAGCTTGTGTCCCGTCTTCTGCTCGAACAGGGGGCCGAGTTCCTGCATGACCGCCCTGACACCGATAGTACTGAAGACCTTCACTTCCGCGGCGGTGGCAGCTCCTACTGCCGCCACCACCACCACCACCACGAGGAAACCCAGCACTACTGCCGAGACCGGTTTGTGGCTCACACGCAGTAGGTTACTCATTTTGGTGCTGATCGCCATGTGCAAGTCCTCCTAGAGTTCCTTCAAGCCAGGCTTCACCTTAAGCTCTGCTGGCGTTCTCGGGAAATAGCTTATAACGAATGGTGCCATCTCTAATGCAGATTGGGGTGCCGCGATGGAGCTTTCAACTCTTGCCACCTTTTCGGCCGTCGCCCGCTGCGATGGTATCACCCGCGCCGCCAGCGAACTGAGAACGGTGCAGTCGAACGTGACAAACCGTATCAAGGTACTCGAGGCTGAGGTTGGCGTTCCTTTATTCGAACGACACAGCCGCGGCATGACGCTGACTGGAGCGGGTCGGCGGCTGTTGCCCTACGTCGAACGCCTGGTGGCGTTGTCGCGAGAGGCCATGGCTGCGACACGTGACGACGGAGTGCCAAAGGGGCCGCTGGCGATCGGCTCCATGGAAACGACGGCAAGGCTGCCGCGAAGACTATTCTGAAGGCACGCATTCTGCTCAAGGCCGATCAGTCCGAGGCTGGCGAGGGCTGGTCGGACGAGCAGATTTGCGCGGCGCTCGACACCAACGTCAGCATGGTGGCCAGCGTGCGTGCC
>CAZCGE010000121.1:0-150578 GCA_964498125.1 uncultured Devosia sp.
TCTGCGTTGCGGTGCCTGCCTTGTGCTTCATGGGGTGCCCTCCTGGCCGAATCACTGGAGCGGTCAGGTGAGCACCCTGGAGTTACTACGGAGTGCCCTTGATGCGACCAGCCGCCATCACCCCATGTTACCCGCATGGGCCGAGACCGGCCGCGCTCGCCGCAGGCGAGCGCACAAGCCGGGCTCGGGCGCGCGGCCGGTCGTCTTGTTCGACATGTCCGGCATTGTCCCGCGCGGCCGGGCCCAGTTGTGTCCGCTGAAAATCAACCGCTGTAGATTCCTGAGCCATTCCGCCCGGACCTGCCAGATCGATAGGGTGTCAGGTCGATAGGCTAGATGCTGACCTCTGCCGCTTTCGACACGAGCCCGACGATGGCTTTCAGGTCCCATCGATTGAAATTGGCATATCGCAGAAATTGGACATGCTTGCCCGAAACCCGCGTGATCGAAGCTGTGGTCGGCTAAATGCGCAGGTCGTGCATTGTTGTTTCCAATGCCGCCCTTTGCAGATTCACAGTATCGGCTGACGAGCACTGTCGTACTGCCGACAATGTTCGCACTATGCGGCTGCCGAAATGTCACGACCGTCGAGCCGCCCATCGCGCAACTGGAAGATGCGATCGAACCTGTCGAAGATCTTCTCGTCGTGTGTCACAGCGATGATGGCGGCCTGCTGCTCCGCGGCGAGCTTGCAAAGCAGGTCCATGACGATGCCGGCGCGCTTGGAATCGAGCGCCGCCGTCGGCTCGTCGGCGAGGATGATCCGTGGCCGATTGGCGAGCGCGCGCGCAATGGCGACGCGCTGGGCCTCGCCGCCGGAGAGATTTGCCGGCAAGGCGCTCTTGCGGTGGCCGACCTCGAGATAATCGAGCAGCCCGACAGCCTGCCGCCGGGCCGACCCCGCATCGTGTCCGGCAAGCTGCAGAACGACAGCCACGTTGTCGGTCGCATCGAGGAATGGCAGCAGGTTGTGGAACTGGAAGATGAAGCCGATCTTGGCGAGCCGCAGGCGGCGCAGGTTCGAGCGCAGCCACTTCCCCTCCTCGAACACCAGCTCGCCCTCGAGCTCCATCGATCCCGACGAGGCGTCGAGAATGCAACCGATGACATTGAGCAGTGTCGTCTTGCCCGAGCCCGAGGGGCCGAGCAGGGCTATGACCACGGAGGGATGAATATCGATCGACACATCGCTCAGCGCGTCGACGCGCGTCGGGCCCTCGCCGAAGTGCTTCGAGATGCTCCGGAGCCGGACGAGCGGTGTGGAAGTCCTAGCGGTTGCCATGATCAGCCTCCAAGTTCTGTGGCGGGATCGACCCGCAGTGCTGCCCTGACGCCGAGGCCGCTGGCGGCAAGGCAGACGATGAACACGACGAGGCCGAGGGCGGCGACATTGTCGGGCTCGAGAATGACCCGTCGGGGGAAGTAGTCCTTGATGTTGAGGATGAGCATCACGCCGATGGAAAAGCCGATGAGCCCCAGGGCGAGCGCCTGTTGCACGATCATGCCGACGATTGTCCGGTCCGGCGCGCCGATGAGCTTCAATGTGGCGATCTGTTTCAGCTTCTCCATGGTCATCGTGTAGATGATGAGCGCGATCACGACCGCGGAGACGATCAGCAGCAGAGAGGTGAAGAGGCCGATCTGGCGGCGGGCACGGTCGACGAGTGATTGGGTGAGGATCAGCTCCTGCTGGTCCTGCGTGATGGCCGCCAGGTGCTTCCAGCGGCGCACCACGTCGGCGACGAGATCGGTCGAGGCGCCCTGCGCTACTTTTGCAATGACGGCATTGACCGTGTCGCGGCTCGACCCGCTGGTGCCGCGGGCGAGCTGGACGCGCGCGGCTGGCGGGGCGACATCGAACTGCAGGCGCTGGGCATCGGCCAGCGTAATGTAGACGGCGGGGTCGCCGCCCGAGTTCACCTGGTTCTGGGTCAGCCCCACGACGGTGAAACTGCTGCGGCCGAGCTTTACGCGGTCGTCGAGCTCGAGGCCGGCCGTGCGATCGGCCACCAGCTCGTAGCGACTGCGGCCGATGCCGCGGCCAGCGACGATAAGCGGCGTGCCGCCGGGTCGGGTCAACTCGTAGCCGATAACGTAGAGCCGCAGCTTGGCGGTGCGGTACTCGGCCTCGACCGTCTGATAGGTGATGCTACCGGCTGCTTTCACGCCGGCGACGCGCGCAATTGCCTCGCGTGTGTCGCCGGGAACGCGTGAGGCCGATGCGAACGGCCCGCGCGTGTTGGCCTCGACGACCCACAGATCGATCGCGGGGGCTCGCGCAATGGTGAGCGCATCGACCACCAGCCCGCGGTAGATCCCGATCATCGCCATGACGACCCCGAGCAGAAGACCCAGGCCCACGCATGTCAGGATGAAACGGCCCAGATTGTGCCGGATGTCGCGATAGGCGAGGTTCATGGCGTCCTCGCCTCGACGATGCGCGCCTTGCGGCCGACCTCCATGCCTGGCTCGATGCGCGTGACCACGCGGGCTCCACTCGGCAGTGCGTCCGCGATCTCGAGCCGGGCATCCTCCGTGCGGTGCCGGAAACCGACGAGACGGCGCTGCAGCAAGCCATTCTCGACGGTCCACACGCGCCCCACCCGGCCGTCGTAGCCGTGCACGGCCGATTCCGGCACGAGCAGCGCCTGCGGCAGCTCGGCCACGGTAATCCAGAACTCGGCCTGCTCGCCAAGGAAGATGCTTGACGGCGGCCGGTCGCCGCGCACGTAGACGCGCCGCTCCTCGGTCGCGCGATCGCTTTCGAGGCCGATACGCACGACCTTGCCGACGAAAGCCTCGAGCGGACGGGAGCGAAGACGCGCGTCGACGCGTTGGCCCTCCTCGATGAAACCCGACCGCGCCTCGTCGATATAGGCGAGGCCCCAATAGGCATCGACTGCCACCAGCGTGAAGATGGCATCGCCAGCCTTGACGACGCTTCCCGGCTCCTTGTGGCGCTCGACGACGATGGCGTCGTATGGCGCCGTCAGCGTGCGGTGTCGCAGCAGCGTCTCCTCGTACTGGAGCTGGGCCCGCGCATCGGCGAGCTGCGCCCGCGCTGCCTCGCCCTCGCTCGAGGCCACGGCGACGTCGGCCTTGGCGACCGCCTCGTCCCGCAGTGCCTCCTCGGCGGACTGCTCCGACACGATGTTGCGGCCGGCCAGCGTCTGCTTACGCCGGTTCGCCTCGATCTTTTGCGCAAGCACCGCCCCGGCCTTCTCCAGGCTCGCCTCGGCCTTCCTGATGTTGCCATCGGCGAGCAGAAGCGCGGCGTTGGCCTTGGCGACCTTCGCCTCCTGCTCGCCGGTGGGAGGCGTGCGAGCACGGTCCCCTTGCTGACCTTGTCGCCATGGTCGGCCTTCAGCTCGACAAGGGTCGCTCCGATCTCGAAGCCGACCTTGGAGAGCACGCGCGCCTCGACGGTGCCGAGGCCGAACACGCGCACGGCGACGTTCTTCTCCTCCGTTGCCACTTGCACCGCCATGGGGCGTCCGGTGATGGCGAATGCTGCCACGACGACCGGTGCGAGCACGGCGAGCGCCGCAAGAGCGGGCTTCGTCCACTCCTGGAGTGGTGAGGTCGCCGGTGGGGATGTGTTGCCTGTCATCGGATTGGCCGCTCTTTCCCGTTTCGCTGCGCCCTGGCAATAAACATGCCCGTCGCGTGACCGGATTGAGCGCGATCAATCGGCGGGAGGCCTCGGCTTGACTGCCCGGATGCTCGAGACCATCGCCGAGATGGACGACATGCTGACGGCCACGCTCTCGTTCGCGCGCGGGGAGGCGCAAAGCGAGGAGCGACGGCGCGTCGATGTAGGCGCGCTCGTGTCGAGCATCGTCGACGACATGGCCGACGCCGGCATGCCGGTCGGTCTCGGCCACGTCGCAGAGGCCGCCATTGCCGACTGCAAGCCGGCGGGCCTGCGCCGCGCCATCACCAACCTGATCGACAACGCGATCAAATACGGTGGCACGGCGACGGTCGGCCTCGGCGTCGGCGCGGCCGGCATCGAGATCACGATCGACGACGCGGGCCCGGGCATTCCCGCCGACGAGCTCGGCCGCGTGTTGCAGCCGTTCTACAGGCTGGAGGCCTCGCGCAATCGCGATACCGGCGGCATCGGTCTCGGCCTCGCCATCGCCGCCTCGATCGCGGAGGCACACGGCGGCGAGCTGAGACTGGCCAATCGATCAGAGCGCAGGCTCACAGCCTCGATTGCACTGCCGCAGTGAACTCCGAACGATGATCCATCGCCAGTCATTCCGGGGCTTTCGATCGTGCGACCCGACGCTGGCCCGGATCGGCAACAGCTAATTCATGGCTTCGGCAACGATGCCATCGAGCAGCTTGTTGATCTCGGCCAGCGCGGCTTTCGAAGCGGCGGAGCCATGCTGCGGCAATCGGCGGAAGCCGACATGCGTCGTGCCGGGCGCTGCCACGGTCTCGTACATGAAGACGACATAAGGACAGAAGCCTGCATTGACTGGATCGGCCTCCATCATCTGCCGCGAGAGCTTGGCAGAGCAGAAGGAGAAATACTCCGCCTGACGATAGAGCGGCTTGGCCCTGCCCACGTCGGCGCCAGTGCGGTCCAGCATCTTGGAGATCTGTCCATTGAAATCCACGACGAGGCCGCGATTGACGATCGCATTGGTCAGCTCGAATTTGACGTCGTCGTAGGCTGCCTTTTTCGAGCGGGTGGTCAGTGCGCTCTCGGGGCCTTGTGCGAGCACCGGGCTGATCGTCACGAGCAGACCGAGAGCGACAGACGCCAACATCCGGCAAGAAACGGGCATGAGGTAATCTCTGCTGAAGGGGCCAATTCGAGTGATGCATGTCGCGATTAATCGAGGACATCACCGAATATCAAAGTATTCTAATATCCCGGAGGGCCGCGGCAAGTGCAAATCGTGAGGACGCCGTCGCAACGCAGGAACGCGGCTTCCAGCAATGCCGCCGCGTTCATCTCCTGGTGACAGCGGCGATGTGCTTGACCTCGTCGCGAACGGGGCCCGGCCGAGGCTGGTCCCACAGCGTCTGGAGCCAGTCTGGATTGCGATCCTCGACGTCCACGAGATCGCAGTCCAATGCTGCGAGAAGGCTGCGTGCCGCCTGAGGCAGCGGGATCGCGACATCGCGTCCGCTGAGACGGCCCCACAGGCCCGTCCAGGCTCGCGCCAGCGTCCAGGGATTGTAGCCGCCACCGCCGAGCACGACGGCGTGCGGGCAGAGCCCCAGCAGATCCTCGACAGCATCACAAAGCGCGACGTTCGAGATCTCGAGGCCGGACAGCGGATCACCAGCCAGGGCATCGACGCCGCATGTGACGACCACGGCTTGCGGGTGGAATCGCTGAGCAACGGGAAGCACGGCATCGTGCATCAAAAAGTTGACCTCGGTGTCGTTCAGTCCGCGCGGAACAGGAAGATTGCGCGCCTGGCCTTGTCGGCGGTCGTCGAGTGCGCCGGTCCCAGGCCATCGGCCCGCCTCGTGGATGGAGATTGCCATCACGCGTGGGTCGGCGGCGAAAGCATCCTCGACGCCGTCACCATGGTGGGCATCGAGATCGACGTAGAGCACGCGATCGAGGTCGGCATCCAGAAAGGTGAGGATGGCGAACACGGGATCATTGAGGTAGCAAAATCCCGATGCCCGGTCGCGCTTCCCGTGATGGGTGCCGCCTGCCGGATGGAACGCCAGGTTGCCATCGAGGGCGAGTTGCGCCGCGGTGATGGCGCCGCCGACGGTCGCCCGCGCGCGGTCCCACAGACCTGGAAACAGCGGGCACTCCATGGTGCCCAGATTGTAGCGGTCCCGCACCTCGGGCGACGCCGACAGCCGTCGGGCGGCGTCCTCCAATACGGCGAGGTAGCCAGCATCGTGAAAGCGCGCGAGGACGTCGGATCCGGGCAGCGGGCAATGGATGAGCTCATCCGCATCGATCCAGTCGAGTGCGCGGCACAAGCCGATGACAGCGCTGTGGCGCGGGATCGACAAGGGATGATGCTTGCCAAAGCCGGCTTCGGCGAAGACGGGGTGGGTAAGGAACCGTGCGCGACAATTAGACATTAACAGCAAGTGCCCGTCTGTCCCGCTGATGGGGCCGCGACGACCTATTGCCTCGTCGCCCCCGGCACGGCTGAGCAGAAGCGCTTGTGAAGCGCCGTCACGATGTCACGGACCAGCGGATCGTCCATCGAGTAGTGCGCGAAGTGACCTTCGCGCTCAACCTTGACCAGGCCGTCGAGGCGCAGCCGGGTAAGATGCTGCGAGACGAGGCTTTGGCGGGCGCCGATCGCTTGGCAGATCTCGGTGACCGTCTTGCTGCCATCCATCAGCGAGCAGAGGATCATCAGGCGATGCTCGCTGCCGATGGCGCGCAGGAACTGCGCCGCGTTCGAGGCCGCCGCGTACATCTGCTCGGCGAACTCCTCGCCGAACTGCGCAGCCTCGGAATCGATCTCGGTATTCTGATTGTTGACGGCTCTGCTCATGGTCATCCGTTCAGTTGCTCTCGTCCTGCGACCCGCTGCAGGTGTTTCCAGGTATTGTCAAGCTACAGCAAGAGTTTGGGTGTGCTATACGACTGTTGTGAGACTGAGTTGCCGCAACTTAGGATCGACAGTAAAGCCGAGGATATCCGTGGATCGAAGGACGTGCAGCTGATCGAGACGAGCGCTGGGCGAGTCATGTGTCCACGCGAATTCAACCCAGTCGGGATACAGGCCATTGTTCCCTGGATCTGGCCCCCGACACCCAGCAGCAAACCACGCCATCATCGACAGTGGCCTCTCCCGAGCCCCCTTGGATGTACACATAATAGCGTCGTTGTGCATTCGCAAGAGCGAATATAAGCTATCTGGGATGCCCGGACCGCGGCGCGTGCTCGATTGGGCGACCAACGCAGGATGGTGAATCGATGAGACTGATCGAGGAGCTCAAACGGCAGCAGGACTCCGAGGAGAGCTATTTCCAACGGCATCTCATCGGCGAGGACACGCGGCGTCTCGAGCAGATCCTGGAGCTGGCGGTCACCCATGCCGATGTCGAGACGTTCGTCACGGCCGGCATGAAACTGGGCTGGACGCCCGAGGATCGACGTACGCACGAGCTGCGCACGACGCTCGAGCCGCTTCTCGGCGCAATCCATGCGCGATCGAGGCAAGACCGCGCGGCAACGGAGCTGATGGAGCTCGACGATGAGGTCTCTGCACGCTGGCAGGCGTTCGGGATCCATCGAATGGACCGGCTGGTGGGATGTCTTTCCCGTGTGCCGCGACCTGCTGACGTGTCAGGGCAGTAGAGCTTGGCTCTATCTCGGGAGTCTCGGTCCGGCAAGCGGCGCTGGCGCCTAACATTGGTGGGCCGGTGAGGCCCGCCTTACCGGTCGATTCACCCACTCCGTGACATAGTCACATACACAGGCGCCCCAGCCACCTAGCGTGACCTCCATCGACAACGATTGGAGGAAGCTATGACCTGCAATGTCGGCGGCATCGACCGCATTCTGCGTGCCATCGTCGGGCTCGGCCTGATCGGCCTCGTGTTCATCGGACCGCAGACCCCTTGGGGATGGCTCGGCCTCATGCCGTTGGCAACGGCGGTATTCGGCTGGTGCCCGCCCTACGCCATTTTCGGCATCAGCACCTGTGGCGCGAAGGGCACCAACAGCGGGAGGAACGCATGACCCGGCTGTTCCTGCTGCCTGGCGATCTCATCTGCAATGCCTTTGGTCTCGAGGGCGAGAGCGAGCACCGTCAGGTTCTCAGAAGCTTCTTCAACATGATGATCTGGGGCGCCGTCAGCATGGGTATCGCGCTGAAGGTCATGCTGTAGCTCATCGAGGCTTGTGACGCACAAGAGGCAATGAGCTGGTGTCGGCGAAGAGAGAATCATTCGAGGGTTGCCATGGAAACCAGAATAGACGTCGAGAACATCCGCTGCGGCGGCTGCGCCAACACGATCATCAAGAAGCTGCTCGGGCACGGGCAGATCCGCGCCGTCAAGGTCGAAATCGACAACCAGGCCGTGCTGGTCGAAAGTGACGGCGACGTCCGCGTGGCCGCGATCGAGACATTGTCGAGCCTCGGCTATCCGGAGCGCGGCTCGGTCAGCGGGCTGCAGTCGCTCGCCGGCAAGGTCAAGTCGGTCGTCAGCTGCGCGATCGGCCGTGTCGAAATGCCAGTCGAGTCGTGACGGGCGAGTAGGCGCGCGACTGAACGTCGACGAACCGGGAGACCTGTTTGATGGACACCCTCGCGATCGACCTGGCGCGCTTCCAATTCGCCTTCACCATTTCCGCCCACATCATATTCCCGGCGTTCTCCATCGGACTGGCGAGCTATCTCGCAGTGCTGGAGGCGCTGTGGCTGTGGCGAGGCGACGAGGTCTATCTGCGCGCTCGCTCGATGCGGGCCATTCACGGATTTCGACGAGGACTCTACAGTGCAGCATGCGGAGGCATTCCTCGGTGGCTTGGCTCGATAGTTTGCCTTGGTTTCTCGTGATCGTGGCAGTCCTGACCTTGGGGCTCGCTCCCTTTTTGCCGGAACCGCATATCTGGGAGAAGCTGAAGATGCTGGTATCGGGGACGCTCACGCGGCCCGTTGATATGTTCGACTTCATCTTTCACGCCGCACCTTGGTTGATCGCGGTGCTGAAGCTCGTGCGAATGGCGACGGTGTAGCAGATGCCACGCGTGCCCCGCCAACGAGCCGGCTAATCGCGCCTGCGGCCGCGCCGCTTCGCCAACTCGCGATAGAGCGCTTCGGGGCTGACGCCGATCTGGTGGGCAACGAACTTCCGTTCGCCCTTCGATGGAGTGGCCTCGCCGTGCCACGCGGTCCAGGCGTCGAGCCGCGCCGCCACGTTTTTCATCGTCATGATCGGGAATCGAATAGACAGCCGCCGCGAGTGCAGTCGGCATCAGTCTGATGCCCCTCGCGCGCCAAGCCGAGGACAAGTCAAGTCATGCCTCGTATCGCACTTCCATCGATCCTTGCTGCTATGCTTGCGGCTCTCGCTGGCGCCGCCTTGGCCCAGCACCCGGGCGGGGGCCACCCGGGCGCCGTCGACCACGGCCGGGCGGCCTAGGCGCATCCGACTGGGCCCTTTCAGCTCGCAGTTCATGGTGCGTTCCGCCCCATGGTCCAGCAGCAGGACTATTCCGCCAAGGTGCAACTCAAGTCGGTGATGCAATCTGGCGCGACCGAGACCGTCGGGGCTGCCGCTGGTCTGCGCGGCGAGATTACGTCGATTGATGGAAAGCTGTTGTTGACCTACGGCGGGCCATGCCCGTCGTGCGGGCACCCGGGCGAGGATCATGCGACACTCCTCGTTTCAGCCAAGGTGGTGGCGTGGCAGCCGCCTGTCGCATTGCCCTCCGATCTCGCCGGCGGCAATCTCGACGCATTCATCATCGAGCGGGCAAAGGCGGCCGGTATCGACGTTGGCAAGCCGTTCCCTGTTCGCATCGCGGGAACACTCGTCGATGTGAAAATGCACGTCATTCGGGCGGCCAATCCCGCCTTCAAGGGACACGGATCGGGCCATCCCATGACCGACCAGGTGGACATCGCTGCCGAGCGCCTCGAGGGTGAGGTCGTAGGCTTCTACGCTCCCGAACCGATGCAAGGCATCATCACCCACCCCGGCGAGCCCTTCCACTATCATTGGGTCGACACGGGACGCACGCGCACCGCTCATCTCGACGCGTTCGCAATGGCGAAAGGTGCCGCACTTTCGTTGCCGATGCGATGATCCAACAGGGCCGGATGCGAGCCGGCGCTTGGCGGAAGTTTCGTGGACATAAGTCAATCCGCGCGGGCCTGCGCCTCCTCGATCAGCGCGCAGACCAGTGCCGCGAGGTCCACGAGCCGGGTCGCCCGGACGTACCGCGCCATCGGCAGCTCGAGCCTGAGCGTCTGCTCGATGCGCAGGCGCAGTTCGAAGGAGGACAGCGAGTCGATCCCGGCGTCGGCGAGCGACACGTCGCCAGCGATATCGTCGACTCCGGCTCGAAGGACCTTCGCGGCCTCCTCCCGCACCCGAAGCAATGCCGCCGCTTGAAGCGCTTCGCCGTCGAGGCCTGCGAGCCCATTAGACCTTGAACCAACAGCGTCTGCGGCACGCGACGCCAGACTTGCGGTTCGTGGCGATCGACCCAAAGTGGGATGGGTTGCGGCCAGTCGGCCCCAGTCTGCCGCTGCGAGCGTGGGCGTCGCGATGTCGCAATCGAGCACCTTGGCGAGGCCCGCGAGCGCCGCCGCGTTGTCGATGCCTATCCATCCGGCGCTGGCGAGATAGGTCTGCATTTGCGTGCTGCGAGCGACGTGCCCGCTCTCGACCAGCGCTCCCCAATTGATGCATTGGCCGGGAATTCCGCGGCTGCGCTGCCAATGGGCGAGGCCTTCGAGGAAGGCGTTGGCTGCGGCATAGTTCGATTGTGCCGGCCATCCGACCACCTGGGCCAGCGATGAGAACGAGACGAAAAAGTCGAGCTTTGTTTTTGTCCGCTCGACAGCTCGGGTCAGATTGAGCGCGCCGTCGATCTTGGGCGCGAGCACGCGGCGGATCTGGTCTTCAGTCATGTCCGGCAGCAGCGCATCGTCGTAGACGACGGCGGCATGGATGACACCGCGCAATGGCTTGTCGGCTCTGGCCAGTTTCGCAATGGTCTCGTCGACGCGAGCTGCGTCGGTGACATCGAGCCGCATTTGCTCGATGTTGGCCGGACCCGGTGGATCGGATCTCGCATCGGCCGTACGCGAAGTGAGGATCACACGACCGGCGCCACGCGCCGCCAGCCACTCGCCGACGACGCGGCCGAAGCCCCTGGCGCCTCCGGTCACGAGATACGTGCCATTCGGATCGAGCGGCGCACCGCTTGCCTGGGCGCGTTCGACCAGCAGGCTTCCTTCTTCGAACTCTACAACGAACTTGCCGATGTGCCGGGCGCCGGCGAACAGGCCGAAAGCATCGCGCACCCGAGACGTGGAGAAAACCGTTGCCGGCAGCGGCTCGATCTGATGCGCGGCGAGCATCGAGACAACCTCGGCGAGCAGGCCGGCGGCTTGCAATGGTCGCTCCGCGATCAGCGCGGCGAGATCGATGACGTGGAACGAAACGTTGGAACGCATGCGTCGGAGCCCGAGCGCGTTGTCGTCGTAGACGTCGCGCTTGCCGAGCTCCAGGAACCGGCCATAGGGCGCGAGGCACGCGAGCCCCTGCTCGATGAAATGACCGCCGAGCGAATTGAGGACGACATCGACGCCCCGCCCGCCGGTCGCACGCATGACATCGTCGGCAAAGCCCAGACTGCGTGAATCGAACACATGCTCGATGCCGAGACGCGCCAGATGCGCGCGCTTTTCCGGGCTGCCCGCCGTGGCGATGATGCGCGCACCAGTATGTCGGGCCATCGCTATTGCCGCCAGACCGACGCCGCCCGTCGCACTGTGGATGAGGACCGAATCCTCGCGCTGCAGCCGAGCGATCTTGTTCAAGGCGTGGTGGGCCGTCAGGTAGGCCGACGGAAGCGTTGCAGCGTCGATATGCGAGAGGCCCGGTGGAGCGCGCTGCAGAGCGACTCTCGGCCAGATGACGCGCCGCTGCAGTGCGCCGCGTCCCATGCCGATCACGTGATCGCCGATGTCGAGATCGCGCACGTCGGCTCCGCGCCCGACGACGACGCCCGATAGCTCGAGCCCCAGCGCCTCGACCGCCGGCGTCGGCTCGGCTCGCTCCGGCAGCAGTCCGGACACAGCCATGGCGTCGCGAAAATTGAGTCCGACCGCGCGCACCTCGACCGCGATATCGTCCGGCCGGAGCGGCGGCAGCGTCGCCTCTTGCCAAACGAGCCCCTCCGCGCCGGGCGGCCCGCGGTGGCGCAGTGCAAAGTTGCGGCTGCGAAGCTTCGAATGCGGGATCTGCGACGGCGCCAGGTCGCCGGCTGCGATTTCGGTCAGCCGTGCGGCGGTGATGCGCCCGGCGCGCAGGTGGATTTCGGACTCGCGCGTTCCGCCGGTCAGGAGGTCGAGCAGGCCGTCGTGGTCTCGCAGCGCGTGCTCGTCGAGGTCGATCAGCCGGAAGTCGACGCTTGGAACCTCCATGCCGATGGTGCGAACAAGGCCGAGAAGTGGCGACTGCGCAAGGCCGCTATTCGAGATGACATCGGCTTCGTCGTGTGCGCGTGCCTGGTGCGTCAGTACGCAGATGGATGGCAGTGGCGCATCGTCGGCGATCTGTGAGATTGCCTTTGCGAACGCAGTCGCGCGCATCACCTGGGTCATGGCTGCGTTGGCGATGTCCCGCTTGCACTTCACCGGTAAGGATAGTGGCACTGAATAGACGATCCCTGCCAACGGGGCGGCTGCCATGGTCCTGCGGATGGCATTCACATAGGTGCTCGGATCAATGGATCGTGCTACAGCCATTTCCAGGAGCTCGGCGGGCAGGCCGCGCCGTTTCATGGCGGCGGCCAATGTCCGGGTTGTCGGACAGTTCGCGCCCGCGAGCAGCAACCACGTGCCGCCCGGGATCTGGGCCACGGGGCTGGCTTCGACAGGCTCGAAAATCTCGCGATAGAAGCTTGGCGATGCGGCGCTCCCGGCCCGCATCCGACTCGTGCGGCGCCGTCGTCGCGCCCTGAGCCCTGCGACGCGCACGGACGGCATCCCATCGGCACCCGCGATCGTGACCGTGGCGACGATTTCGTCTCGCTCGAGCCGCGTGGCTATCCGCGCACTTGCTTCCCTGCCGATGGAGCTGGCGACGATGACGCGCGCAATCTCGAAGGGAACAAGGCCGGTTGCGCCGCCGTGCGCATCGCACGCGAGCATCAACTGCAGGGCAGAATCGACGGCTCTCGGGTCGAGCACAAATGGCGATGACCGAACGAGCGCAGGGTTTGACAAGACGATCTTCCCGACAGCCGCGCCATCGCAGACGGTAATGGATGTGAGTCCGCGGAACTGGCTGCCCCAGCCGTAGCCGTTGGCTTCGGCATCGCGATAGAAGGCGGCGACTTCGACCTCGTCAGCAGGGCCCGGCGCAGCGGCGCCGCCTGCGCTCAACTCGCCTTGAAACGGATTGATCCTTGCCCGGGCGCACAACCGCGTTCGTTATAGTTCGGGGCACAGAGGTTCCGGGCGTGTTCCGCGCGGCGGCAAAAGCGAGGATCGACATCAGCTCGCCGCGTAGCGTCGCGTGCACCTCGCCACGTTTGGCGCCGGGCGTCAGCACGATGTCGCCAATCAATGATCGAATGGCTGTGGCTGCGTTCTGGTTCGTTTCCGGATCGGCCAGCGCGTCGGTCAGCCGCTCGACCTTGCGGCGGTAGACCTCTGCGATGTTGGGATTGACGTCGAGCAGCTGGGGCTCGTCGACCGCCAAGCGAACAGTGATTTCGGCCTTCTGCTGCTCCAGCTCGGTCATTCGCGCCTTCATCGTCGGCTGGTACATGCCGTCCTCGATCGCGGCTATGATGCTCGCGATGGCGCGCTCGACCTTGGCGAGCGCCGGCCGGTCGGCGCTGGTCTGCGCGCGGCGATCCTGATTCTGGCGGTTCAGCTCCTCGTGGTAGGCGCGCACCGCCTCAGCGACGGCGTCCGCCGAGACCAGCTTCTCGGTGAGTCCCGCCAGTGCACGCTGCTCGATCACCGGGCGCCGGATCGTCCGGTTGTTATCGCACGTGCCGCGCCGGTGGTGGTTCAGGCAGCCGTATCGATCTTGCAGGATAATTCCATAGCGCCCCTGGCACGTGCCGCACGTGAGCAGTCCGGACAGGAGAAAGGCCGGCCGGCGCGTTTCGTTGAAGCGCTTGGCGCGCGCCTCCCTGACGCCGTTCGTCGTTGCCGCAAATATCGTGGCCAGCTCCGCTTGTCGCGCGCGGACAGCCTGCCAAAGATCGTCATCGACAATGCGCAGCTCCGGCACCTTCGTCGTGATCCATTCGTCCAGAGGATTGGACCGAGACACGCGCTTGCCGGTGCTCGGGTCCTTCACGTACCGGAGCCGGTTCCAGATCAGGCGGCCGACATAGAGTTCGTTGTTGAGGATGCCCGTGCCACGGCTAACATGCCCTCGGATCGTCGTGTCGCCCCATGTGCGACCGAACGGGCCAGGGACACCCTCGTCATTCATTGCGACGGCTATGCGCCGTGGCGAAGCCCCGGCGGCAAACTCGCTGTAGATCCGCCGCACGATCCGAGCTTCGTCGTCATTGATGCGACGCTCGCCATAGATCGGCTCGCCCACGGCGTCCACACGCTTGACGACCGCGTAGCCGTAGCAGAGACCACCGCCCGACTTGCCGGCCTCCACCCGACCGCGAAGGCCACGTCGCGTCTTGTCGGCGAGATCTTTCAGGAACAACGCATTCATCGTGCCTTTGAGCCCGACATGCAGGTGGCCGATCTCGCCTTCGGATAGCGTGATGATTTTGACGCCAGCGAACGCCATGCGCTTGAACACGCCGGCAACATCCTCCTGATCCCGGCTGATGCGGTCCAGCGCCTCGGCGAGCACAACCTCGAACCGGCCGCGTAAGGCATCACCCAGGAGTGCCTGGATGCCTGACCGGATAAGCGAGGCACCGGAGACCGCACGATCCTGGTAGCTGTCCACAATGGTCCAGCCCTGTCGCTCGGCATGTAACCGACACACCCGGAGTTGATCCTCGATGGAGGCCTCGCGCTGATTGTCGGAAGAGTAGCGGGCATAGAGTGCAACGCGAGTCATGGCGTTCTCCTCTCATGTGTCCTATCCGTCAGTTGCAACATCATAGCGCAGCTTGTGCGATTTCGAGACCATAGACGTGCGTCAGTCGTCTCGGGGTGTGTTGTCATTGGCTGCCTCCATTTCCTCGATCTGCTCGCGGGCGATCTGCCGGCCGAGAGCGCGAGCGACGACGAGGATGCGCGGATCGACGGTGGGTCGCTCGTCGGTGCCGTTGTCATTGGCAACTGACAGCGGTTGGCTTGCTGGAGCGGTAGCCGGATCGGCGGAGTCGGTCTCGTCCTCGGGCATGTTTGCGTCCCAGGTGTTGCGGATGCCGACCAGCCAACCCGAGAAGTCACAGGCGAAAAACAGAGAACTTTTCGCGAAAGCGATCATGCCTTTTGTGGAAAGACAGTCGATGCGACTCGTTGATACGCATGAGATGGATTGCGTCGGCGGTCCTCGGACCCAGTTGCCCACGGCGACTTCACCTTCAAGTGCAGAATGAGTTGAAGAATGCCTTGGGGCGGTCCCTCGCCGAAGGGGCGTGGGCCGCGCTCTATCACGCGGCAAGCGTCCCTGCAGAGCAGGGCCACTTTAGCTGACCGCGTGACCGAGCCCCGCTTGGCCGGAAGCCGCGGGTCTCGGCCCTCCCGGGTGACGATCGCTCCGCCTGACTGCGTGGCCGATGTCGGTCACCGATAAGGTCTAGAATCGCCGTCACGGAGTAACGCACTTGGCAACCATTTCGCAGTGGGCAATCGCAGTCAAGGCCTGATCACATCGACTGTTCGAGCGAGACTAGCCCCTCGCTCGCGACTGAATGATTGGGCCAGATGCCAAGCGTCAGAACGACAGGCCGGCAGCCCTGGACCGATGTCGTTGGCTGCACCGCAGTCACTGCTTGACCCCCAAAACCCTTTTGGTCTGATTGGCAGCAAGGGCCTGATGCGGCCGCTTGGACCGGCGGCTGACTGGGCTCTACCGAGGCGCTCCGTTTACTGAGCGTGTTCGACGCGCTCAAGAAATCGAATGTAGTGCTCGGGAAGCCCGTGCGCCTTCGCGCCCTCGCGCAACAGTGTGATGTATCGCAGCGATGGGTTGCCGTCAGTGGCCTTGCCGGAAGCGATGTAGGTGACGGCCTTGATCGGGTGGCCGTTGATATCTTTCGCGTTGATCCAGGCGTGACGGTAGCGCCGACCCTCAGTCGCATCGAGATGCACCAAGCCTGCCTGTGTGATGCGATAGAGCGCCCCCCACACCTCCGCCGTAGGGTCAACGCAGACATTGGCTGGTGCCGATTTCCCGATCGGACGGCCGTCAAGGTTGAAGCGAAGCCGATAGCCCTCGATGCGGCCGGCACGCCATTCGATCGGGCGCATGCCGCGACGCTCACGAAAGGCGCTGTCGTGCATGTTGGCACCGTAAGCGAAGTACCACACCTCGTCTGTTGGTTGGCCCGATAGCGGTTCGCCGCGCAACCAATAGTGGGCGCGCGATAAGTGCCAGGACTTGGCGAACCATTGACGCAACGGCAACCGTATCATTGTGCATCTCCCTCGCTCCCGCAGAGAACCATCACAAACGTTCGTCCGCCTCAGCCTCGACAATCGTCACCTCGGCCTGTGACCATTGCCATGCGGACGTCGGCAAGTCCGACTCCCTGGCGCCAGAGTGAAAACGCGCCAACACAAGCGACGCTCAACAGGTTGGCGGCCTCGACGATTAGCGCCATGGCGAGCGCCGGTTCCGCCGGCACGTCGAATAATCCGAGGACGAAAACGGCACCGATCACGAAACTGCCGGCCACGCGCGCGAAGTGGCCGAGGATCACGATAAAGCCGAGGAACACGAGCAGGAAGAGATACTGCGCGGGCTGCAGGGTAACACCGAGCGCCAGGCCCGCCCACAGGAAATTCGTCATCGCGAGCATCTTGATCAGCACGCTTGCGAGCACGACACCGACACCACGCCACACCTCGCGCGGCCAGGCAATGCCCTCCGCAAACGACGGCACGAGCTGCCGGAACAGCGGGGCGACACGGGCGGGCAGGCGTTCAGCCAATCGGACGAGACGACCGTCTGATCTCAACGCGTCCCGCCGATAGGCCACGAGCGCGAATGCCAGTACGACGAACAAGACAAAGCTTCCCGTTCCGCCCCAGATCAGCCCGGCACGGATGCCGCCGGTCGGGTCCGCGAAAACCACCGACGCGAGTGCCACGGGAACAAGGCAGGCGAAGATCACCCCGTCAGTCAGGCGGTCGATCGCGACCGTGGGGAGCACCGAGGCGAGCTTCAGATTCTCGCGCCGCGCTACCAGCCAGGATCGGGCGACGGTACCGAAGCCGAACGGGACCAGTATCGCGAGAAGGTAGCCGGCCATGATCGCACCAAACAGGCGCGGGGTTCCGATGCCAGGTCGCAACGGATGGAGGAGTTGGCGCCATTTCCACGCGCGCACCAGTTGCTCGCCCATGAGTGCGAGCGGCACCAGGGCCAGCAAGCGGACATCGGCGTTGGCAAGCACGGTGCGAAAGCGATCGAGGTCGAAGCGACCCAGCACCCAGGCTAATGCCCCGATGCCAATCAAAGCCCCGACCCAAGGCAACCAGCGCCGGCTCGCGGCACGGCGAATGTGCGTCAGAAACTGGAGTCGGTCCGGGACGGCTTCTTGGTCGTTTGGCATGTGACCGGATGTTATGGCTTGATCCATTTCGTCTCGGCACTCAGCGCTTCGATGATCGGACATGAGGCTTGATTGCCGGGTTGGCAAGCTCTCGCCATATCCTTGAGCGCGTGCTCGAGTCGCTTGAGGCTTGCGATCTTGCCGCGCACCGCAGCGAGGTGTTGGTGCGTGACGCCCTGGGCAGTGGCGCAGGTCATATCGCCCCGATCCGCGACTCCGAGGAGCGTCCGGATATCGTCGAGCGAGAACCCAAGCTCGCGGCTGCGCCGGATGAAGCTCAACCGCTGAACATGGCGGCCGTCGTAGGCACGATGCCGGCCCGCGGTGCGGGCGGGGGTGGGCAAGAGCTCGATACGCTCGTAGTAGCGGATGGTCTCAATGTTGACGCCGGTTCTTTCGGAAAGCTTCCCGATCAGCAGCGGCTCGGCTCGCGTTCTTGTGATCATGATGAGAAATTTTTCGGCTTGCATCTGTAGCGACTACAGATCGTAGCGTACTGTGGAGCCGCGTTCCATAGGCTCGTGCATGGGTTCCACACAAGGAGAAGACCAATGATTGCTCGGTTGACGATCGCCGCTGCCATGCTGATGGCACTCGGCGCGACGGTGTACGCGGCCTGCCCGCTCTGTCCATGAACGAGACTGCGCCCGGAGATCGACTTCGGGCGCAGTCCGGTTGGCTCAGACGTTCTTGGAGGGGTTCAATGCTGACAAAAATTCTGGCGGGGGGTGGGCTGGCCGCTGCCTTGGCTGCCGCCACATGCTGCGTACTGCTGTTGTCTCTCGGCGCGATCGGTGTCGGCGGGGCATGGGCGTCGACGTTCTCGCCCCTGGCACCCTACCAGACCGCCTTCCGCGTGTTGGCCGTCCTGTTGCTCGGAGCTGCCTTCTGGCTGGTCTACGGGCAACGAGCCAGTGCTGCCTCGGGGGCGGCCCAAGGGGCCGCGTGTCCGGTCGTTCCCTCGCAGGGGGTCACGAAGAGCGTCCTGTGGATTGGTGCTGCCGTAATGGGATTGGTCTTGAGCTACGGCTGGTGGGAGCGTTTTATCGCATGAAAGCGCAAATGCCGTCGCCGTCTCTCATCTCCGAGACCGTGCGCTCGCTCGTGCTGCTGTCGATCATCACCTGTCCGGCGTGCGGACACGCGGCATCGGAGACCATGCCGACCGACGCGTGCCAATATATCTACGACTGCAAACAGTGCGGCGCGCGCATGAAGCCGAAGAAGGGTCATTGCTGCGTCTACTGCTCTTACGGCTCTGTGCCGTGCCCGCCGATCCAAGAGGATCGGATGGGGCTCGGCGGCGATGGGCCGTGCTGCTCGTCCTGACGACCGTCGCCCGAATGTCTCCTCAAGAACCTTGCGTTAGCCCCTGTTGCTCCATCCGGAACCTGATCGCCTCGATCGGGTCCGGCGGGTCCATGGGGTACTGTCGCTCCTCGAAGGCCTCGATCAGTGTCGCGAGCAGATCGAGCCGGTCGCCGCGCGGCGTGCCCGACTTGGAGCCCGACAGCCGCTCGATCTCGGTCAGCGCGTAGTCGGCTTCCGTGCGGATCGGCTTGATCTCGGTCGCCATGTTCCAGATCCACATTCTTTTGTTCGGCCCCCAGCGAGGCCCATTCTTTCATTCCGGCCCGCTCGGACGACACGCCGCTGAGCGCAGGGGCGGTCAAGTCTGGCGGCGTCTTCCGCAGCCACCCCGGCCATGCCGGGGTCGCCTTGACGGTCACGAGCACGGCGGCAGCCTTGGGCATTGTCAGGATCACAAACCGCCGATGATCGCCCAGACCTCGCTCAAGCCTAGCACGGTGCTCGGCCGGTCAAGGATGAACCCTGCGGGCGACCGCCGAAGGGGCGGTCGTCCTTGACTCGGCCTTGCGCGCCGTGCTGGCGGGAACCGCACGGCCGGGGCGGGAAAAGCAATCCCGGCCGAACAAGAAAATGTGGCTTCGCCGGACTCGTTGGGCGGTCTCGGCTTGCCGGTCACGGTTTGAGTTCGTGGAGAGGAACCAGTCGCGTGTTTACTTCACACCCTATGCACCTGCGGTGCGTACGCCCGTGCCGGGCGCGATGGCTAACGCCATGAGCTGCCGCGAGAAACGAGCAGAGAATGACGTGTACAGCGCCGTGTACGAGGGGGCGACCTTCAATCGGGATTGCTGAACTGGTCGAGAGGCTTGAGTGCTGCATCTGTCGTACACAGCCCACGTATTCACTTCTGACCGCCGCAATGCCGAGTGCTCATTCACGATCGCGCGCTCGCTGGCGCTGTTTGAGATCGACAGCCAGGCCCGGCATATCGGCGCGCTGGTCCATCACGCGCGCCGCGCTGGCCAGCTTGTCGGCGGCGCGGTCGACACGCGCGACAGGTTGTGATGCCGGTGCTGATCGGATCGCCGGTTGCGATGGCTGGCGGTCAAGTGCTCTATGGTTGGCCATCGCCGGTCGAGGCTCGGGCGATCGCGGGGAAGCCTCGCGTCGGAACTCGAAGCCGCGGGCTCGCGCCTCAGTCCGCCACGCCTCGAACAGTGCATCGCGAGGAACGTCGCGCTTGGCACGGCGCGTCCGCAGCGCCGCCAGCTGCATGCCTTTGGCCGACGTGTAGCCGTGCGTCTCGGCTGCCGCCTCGATCGCCTGACGGCGCTTGGAGAACGCACGCTCGATCTCGCGCGGAATAGCGCGCATGCGAAAGCTATCACCCGATCGCTCGATGGCGTGGCCCGCGCGCTCCAGCTCGGCGGCGAGCGCCTGGCGATAGACGGCGCCCGCCTGCTTCTGCGCCTTGTACAGCTCGCGGCTGACGATGGCGCCCCAGGTGCCGTCCTTGCGCGGCGCCAGGTTCAGCACGAATACGTGGCTGTGCAGCTGCGGATCAAGATCGCGGCTGGTGTGGTGATCGAAGCGGGCCATCAGAAGACCGACGGTCTGCTCGCGGATGGCGCCGCCCTTGCCGCGCCGAGCCCATGCGGCCGTCTGCTCCAGATATGTTGTCGCCGCGACGACAGCCGTGCGATGCGCCCGCTCGATCCCGGACCGGTCGCCGGGCTCCGACAGCGCCCACTGCACCGACACCGATTTCGGCGCGCTGAACGTCACGTCCCAGCCCGCGGCATGATTTTGGTGCTTGCCGCCCAAGGCTGCCAGACGCTCACCGGTCTTCGGATCGACGCCGCGCAACGCGGACTCGAACTCCGATCGCGTCACCGGCCCCGACAGCGAGAGCCGAGCCGCCGCCTCCCCCGCCCACCGCCCAGGCGGCTCGCCGTCGCGCATGTAGTAGTCGTCCTGGCCGAGATGCTCGTAGTAGCCGAGCGCGGACTCAACCCCGCCGCGCGCCGAGATCGAGGCAACCATCGCCGCTCACTCCCCGATCTCGCGGATGCGCTTCGCCGCATGCTTCGAGAGCGGCGTCACGACATGAAGCTTTGTCGATTTGGCCGTGCTTGCTGCGGTCGCTGGTGATGCAACGGACCACTGCGCCGGAACATGGCCGGGACGGCGTTGCGGCAACGTCACGTAAGGCACGGTCAGCTCGAGCACGTCGTCGCCCAGGCCCAGCAGCAGCACCGCAATTCCGTCGCGGCGCGGGCCGAGACGTGTCGCGATCTCGGAGGCGGTCACGACACGCCGGATCTCACGGCGCCGCGTCGTCGTCACGCTCGATTGGCCGCTGACCACCGTTTCGCTGCGCTCGACGCGCTCGATCTCTTGGTCGCCGATCAGGGCGATCGCCTCCTCGGCGCCGCGGCCGGCGTTGATGCGTGTGATGATCTTGGTTCCGATCATCCCGACCCAGGCGTCGGCCCGCTCACGTCCATAGGTGGCGCGAAGCTGCGCGATGTCCTGCGCACCGATCACCGTGATCACGCCCTTCGAGCGGCCGAGATCGAGGAAGGTGGAGAAATGCCCAAGGCGCGGCAGCTGCGGGAACTCGTCCGCGAAGATCCAGATGCGCCGCTCGCGGCTCTCCGCCAGCGACGGGCTGCCGACCGCCGAGGCCAGCAGCGCCAGCATGCCGCCGATCCACGCATTCGACAGCTCGGGGTAGCGTCCGTCATGTTGCAGAATGACCGGCCGGAACGGCGCTGATTTCTTGAGCCATTCCGAGATCGAGAAGCCGCCGCTCGTGCTCGCGCGCCAAGCGTCGGCGAGCGTCGCGACCACATTCATGTGAGCCTGGAAGGTCGAGAGCACGCTTTGCGTGGTCCGGCTGTCCGGCGTTTCGAGCAGGCGCACAGCATCGACGTGATGGGCTTTGGCCAGCCCGAGCAGCGTCTCGGCATTAGAGGTCGCGATGGTGTGCAGGTCGGACCAGGACCACCGCTCGCCGCGCGTCGCCTGCAGCGCTGCCACGCACACGACGAGAATGTCGCGCGCCGCGTCCGACCACATGGGATCATCGCTCTTCGGGATCAGCCGCGCCGCCAGCTCGCGCGCGTCCTGCTTGGTGCGGCAGTCGCGCGCGACGTCCCACACCAGTGAGCGACGGTCCTGCGGTGCGATCAACATCGGCTCACCGGGCAGGCCGGCCGTCATGTCGCCCTTGACGTCGAGCACCAGCACGCCGTCGCCGCGCGCGATGGCCGCCAGAATCAGATGCAGCATGGTCTGCGTCTTGCCGGCGCCGACGCTGCCCCAGATCAGCCAGTGCCGCGTCTCGCGCTCGCGGCTGACAGCGAGGCCAGGCAACAGCTTGAGCCCCGCGCCGGATTGCTGGCACTCGGCGCGTGAGGAGCGGAGAAAGGCACGGGGCGCGTCGTCGCCGGTCAGCAGGCGCCGGCCGCGTATGACGCGCAAGCTGGCTCGATCGCTGTGCAATGCAAATGCGAAGCCGAGCAACGACACGAGCACCAGGGCGCATGACGCAACCAGCGTCCAATACCGCCAGGTGAAGCCGGCGAGCGAGCCTGTGCGCGCGAACGATGCGGCACACGCGTTCCACAGTCGCGTGCTGGTAGCATCGCCCAGGCTGGAAAACGCGCGTGCGCCCATGCAGTCGCGGATGTCTCCCGGCGCGTATGCCACCGCTCGCCCGTCCTGCGCAGTGCCGGCCGGCGGATACCAGTCTGTGGCGACCTGGTCGATGAGCGCAACCGCACTCATGGCCGCCAGCAGCAGACCCAGCATGATCACCTTGAAGCGAAGCATCACGACGCGCTCTCCCCAGCGGACAGCGCCGTGAGCAGCGCGTCGAACTTGACGCAGAGCTCGGCGACGACAGCCTCGGTGCGATCGGCAGTGACAGCGATCCCGCGCGCAGAGCCTTCGAGCGCTGCGAGCCGGCGCTCGATTTGCATCAGCCGTTCGGCCATGGCCCGGTTGTCGCCACCGGCCAGCGCCGTCACGATCAACTCGCGCGCGATCGCCGTGACCGCGCCGGAAACGACGTGGGCGCGCGCCTGCAACTGCTCGATGTCACGGGCAGCGAGCCGCAGCGTGAAGGGGAGGGTAGCGTCAGATTTGTGGGTGCCGTTGGTCGCCGGCTTGGACATGGGTGCTCTCCTACGTGCGATGGCGGGCCATCAGCCAAGCAGGAGGGGCAAAGGCGAAACAGAGGGAAAATTTCGCGAAAACGGCAATGTCGCAGGCGCTCCAGCGAACCGAAACGGAGCGACACATCATAGGGTTAGGATTCCCCGAACAATAGCTGAATCGCGATCTGTGTGCGTCGGTGTGACTCAGGGCTGGCGGATTCCTGTTTCGAGCGAACAGTTGTAGCCGGGAAGGCATGATCGATGAAGATGCCATTCGCACACGCTGGGACACGGTCGGCTCGAAGCTCGACGAGCGCGGGCGGCGCTTGTTCGCGGCGGGCGAGGTGAGGACCGCCGGCTGGGGTGGCCTGGCGGTCGTGTCGCGGATCACCGGGCTCGCGCGTTCGACGATCAATCGCGGCGAGGATGATCTCGACTCCGAGCCCTTGGCCAAGGGGCAGGTGCGCCGCCCTGGCGCTGGTCGCAAAGCCGTCACCGCTACTGATCCCGATCTTGTCCCCGCCTTGAAGCGGCTCGTCGAGCCCGCCACGCTTGGCGATCCCATACGCCCGCTGCTGTGGGTTTCGAAGAGCATGGACAAGTTGGCCTCGATCCTGACCGGGATGGGGCATCCGATTAGCGCCGACACCGTGCGCAAAGAGCTTGTGAAGCTCGGCTTCTCGCGACAGTACAATCGCAAGGCCGACGAGGGCTCGAAGCATCCCGATCGCAACGCCCAGTTCGAGCACATCAACGCGAAGGTGGTGGCTGCTCAGGCCAAACGGCAGCCCGTCATCTCCGTCGACACGAAGAAGAAGGAACTGGTCGGCAACTACAAGAACGGCGGTTCCGACTATCGGCCGAAGGGCCAGCCCAGACGCGTCAATGTCCACGACTTCGAAGACAAGGAGCTCGGCAAAGTCGTGCCCTATGGCGTCTATGACGTGACGGCCAACACCGGCTTCGTCAGTCTCGGCATTACCAGTGACACGGCAGAGTTCGCCGTCGCGGCGATCCGCACATGGCTCGAGCGCATGGGGCGCGCGCGGTATCCGAAAATGCGCGAGCTGACCGTCACCGCCGACTGCGGCGGCTCGAACGGCGCGCGCGTCCGGCTGTGGAAGATCGAACTGCAAAAGCTCGCCGACCAAACCGCCTTGACGCTGCACGTGCATCACTACCCGCCGGGCACGTCGAAGTGGAACAAGATCGAGCACCGGATGTTCTGCCACATCACGCAGAACTGGCGCGGCCGGCCCCTGACGGATCGCGTCGCAGTCGTCGAGTTGATCGGCGCCACCACGACAAGAGCCGGCCTGACGATCGAATGCGTGCTCGACGAACGTACCTACGAAAAAGGCATCAAGGTTTGCGATGCCGAAATGGAAGCCCTCGACATCATCGGCGATGCGTTCCATCCTGAATGGAACTACACGATCAAGCCCAGGCGGACCGAAAAATCGCAGCGGTAATTGTTCTGGATGTCCTTAGGTCGACAGTGGCCTCGGCGGCGCACTCGACGACATTGACCGATCTGACCAGATCAGTAAGCTTGCCCGCGAACGCTTCCGCTCGTCGGGGACCAGGAGACGAACGGTGACTTCCTGCTTCGGGCCACAACCGTCCATCTCGGCGATCTCTGCCCGCAACTTCTGCATTTTCCAGCATCGGACATTCGGATGGGAAAAGTCGGGTCCTCGTCGTGCCGGATTGCTCGTCGCTCGGTCAGTGCGAGGGGGGCCTCATCGGCATCGGGGGGGGGCTGGTTTACGGTCGATTGCTCTCGCCTCGTTCGTGGCGTAAAGCTTGTGCGGGGAGCGAACTGCTGCTGAGACGGAGGAGAGGCTCCCGCGCCCTGGTCTAGGGAGGGTACGTTCCAAAGGCCACGTCGATGACGTGGCCTTTGGCTTGGTGGGGAGGGCACATGCGCAGCGTCAGTCTAGGATTCCTGCTGTTCGCGTTCTGGCTGGTACTCTCCGGCCATTACACGCCGCTGCTGGTCGGGATCGGTGCTGTCTGCTCGCTTGTGTGCGTGCTAGCCGCCAAGCGCATGGGCGCCGCGGACGCCGAGGCGCATCCGACACAACTGTTCGTGCCGGCGCTGAGCTACTTCCCCTGGCTGGTCTGGGAAATCGTCAAATCGGCTTGGGCGGTTACCAAGATCATCATCCATCCCAAGCTGCCGATCTCGCCGACCATGACGGTTGTGAACGCCAGTCAGCGAACGAGCGTCGGCATCGTGACGTATGCCAATTCGATCACGCTGACGCCCGGCACGATCACGACCCATGTGAAGGGCAACCAGCTCACCGTGCACGCGCTGGTGCGCGATGGCGCCCTCGACCTCGAGGGTGGCGGCATGGATGCGCGCGTCAAGCAGTTCGAGGGAGGGGCCTGATGTTCGCCGCCGCTACCGTTGCCGTCCTCATTGCTTTGGTGCTGGCCGTCGTCCGGGCGATCCGGGGGCCGACCGTGTTCGACCGCGTGCTCGCCGGCAACTCGGTTGGGACGCTCGCGATCCTGCTGCTGGCCGTGGTCGGCTTCCTCACCGGCCGGCCGGAGTGGCTCGATATCGGCCTGACCTACGGGCTGCTGAACGTCATCTCGACGCTCGCCGTTCTCAAGTTCTTCCGTCATGGCGACCTCGCCTATGACGCAGAGGAGGAGAAGGCATCGTGATCACACTTCTCGTCGACCTCGTGAGCTGGGTCTTCATCCTCACTGGAAGCGCCTTCGTGATCGTCGGTGCCGTGGGGCTCGTGCGCATGCCCGATCTCTACACACGCATGCATGCGGCGAGCGTCACCGACACGCTCGGAGCCGGTCTCCTCATCATTGGGCTCATGCTGCAGGCGGGCCTGAGCCTCGTGACGCTCAAGCTCGTTTTCCTGCTCGCTTTGTTCTTTTTCACCGGGCCCGTGGCAACGCATGCACTGGCGCAGGCAGCCTTGCACCAGGGTGTCGCTCCGTTGCTCCATGAGGATCGCCGTCGGCGTTTGGACAGCAATAGCGACGAGGCTTCGAACCCGGACAAGGGGGCTTGATGGAAGCGTTTGTAAATGCAGTCCTGCTGACGCTACTGGCGGTCGTAACCGTTGCCATCATCCGGCAGCGCAGCCTGTTCAGCGTGGTCATCCTGGCCGGCATCTACAGCTTCCTGATGGCGAGCGTTCTCATTGTGCTCGACGCTGTCGACGTGGCCATGACGGAAGCATCCGTCGGTGCCGGGGTGTCGACGATTGTTCTGCTAGCAACTCTGTATCTCACGAAGTCGCAGGAATACCCGCAGCCGCGCAACGTGATCCTGCCGCTGTTCGTCTCGACCGTCGTTGGTGCAGCATTGATCTGGGGCACCTTCAGTTTGCCGCCCTTCGGCATCGCGGATGCGCCGATCCACAAGCACACGGCTCCCCGTTACATCGATGAGACCGTCAAGGAAACGATGGTGCCGAACGCCGTCACCTCCGTGTTGGCGGACTATCGCGGCTATGACACGCTCGGCGAGACGACCGTGATCTTCACGGCCGGCATCGGCGTGATGCTGCTGTTGAAGGGACGGCGCCGGCGTCAGAACAAAGACGGGGGAACAACGGCGTCATGAAGCTCGACGTGATCTTGAGGATCGGCGTCAAGCTGATCGCACCATTTGTGCTGCTCTTCGCGCTCTATGTACACTTCCACGGTGACTTTGGGCCAGGCGGCGGCTTCCAGGCCGGCGTCATCACGGCGGCGATGGTCATCCTCGTCGGGTTGATCTTCGGGATTGACGCCGCCAAGCGCATCGCCCCGCAGGGCTTGGTCGAGCGCCTCATCCCGCTCGGCGTGCTGGTCTTTGCGAGCGCCGGCATCCCGGCACTGTTCCAGGGGCGCAATTATCTGGACTATGGCGTACTGGCGCACGACCCGGCACATGGTCACCATCTTGGCATTCTGATGGTCGAGACCGGGGTGCTCATCACCGTGGCTGCAACCATGACAGCGATCTTCTACGCATTTGCCGAGCGGGGTCGCGCATGACGCTCCTTCGCGAGATCATCAATCACTACAATTACCTGATCACGATCTTCCTGATGGTCGCCGGGCTCTACGTCGTCATCGCCCGCGGCAACATGATCAAGAAACTGGTGGGGCTGTCACTTTTCCAGACCTCGGTCTACCTGCTCTACATCGCGCCTGGCAAAATCATCGGCGGCACCGCGCCGATCATCGACCCGGCCTTCAAGGTCTACTCGAACCCGCTGCCGCACGTGCTGATCCTGACCGCCATTGTGGTCGGCGTCGCCACGCTTGCCCTCGGCCTCGCCATCGTGGTGCGCATTCACGAAGCCTACGGCACCATCGAGGAGGATGAGATCTTCGCCAAGGACGGCGAGATATGAGGGCGATCGAAGCGCATCTTCCTATTCTACAGGTCTTGGTTCCGCTGCTCGGCGCGCTGTTGTCGGCCTTCATCCGGCGAGGCACCACGGCGTGGGCATTCGCGCTCGTCGTGACCTGGATTTGCCCGGTCATCTCGGCGTGGCTGCTGTGGAAGGTCATGATGACGGGCCAGCCGATCTCCTACATGATGGGCGGGTGGGCGGTGCCCTGGGGCATCGAGTACCGCGTCGACATTCTCAATGCCTTCGTGCTGGTGCTGGTGACCTCGGTCGGCGCCGTAATCATGCCGTTCGCACGAAGGAGTGTCGCCTATGAGATCGACTCGCACCAGCAAGCTTGGTTTTACACCATGTATCTGCTGTGCCTCGCGGGCCTGCTCGGGATCACGGTGACGGGCGATGCGTTCAACGTGTTCGTCTTTCTCGAAATCTCGTCGCTGTCGACCTATGTGCTGATCGCCCTTGGCCGCCATCGCCGCGCACTGCTCGCCGCCTATCAGTACCTGATCGTAGGCACAATCGGCGCCACATTCTATGTCATCGGCATCGGGCTGCTCTATCTCGTCACGGGCAGCCTCAACATCGTGGACATCGCCAGCCGGCTCGGTCCCGCGTCGACGGAGTTCTCGCGGCCGGTGCTCGCCGCGCTCGCCTTCCTGACCGTTGGCGTGTGCCTGAAGCTCGCGCTGTTCCCGCTGCACGTTTGGTTGCCGAACGCCTATGCCTACGCGCCGTCCGTGGCGACGGCCTTTCTGGCCGGCACCGCGACCAAGGTCGCCATCTACCTTCTGATCCGCATCTTCTTCTCGATCTTCGGTGTCGCCATCAGCTTCAAGACGCTGCCGGTGACCGAGGTTCTACTGGTGCTCTCGGTCGCCGCGATGTTCCTCGCATCATTCAGCGCGGTCTTCGAGGACAACGGCAAACGGATGCTGGCGTACTCATCCGTCGCGCAGATCGGCTACATCACTCTCGGCATCAGCCTTGCCAACCAGAGCGGGCTCACCGGGAGCATCGTGCACCTGTTCAATCACGCGCTGATTAAGACGGCATTGTTTCTCGCGATGGGCGCCGTCTTCTATCGGATCGGATCGGTGCAGATTGCTGATCTCGCTGGCATCGGCCGCAAGATGCCGTGGACAATGGCCGCTTTTGTCGCCGCAGGTCTGAGCATTATCGGCGTGCCCGGTACAGCGGGGTTCATCTCCAAGTGGTATCTTGCGCTCGGCGCGCTCGAAAAGGGCTACTGGCCGCTGGTGTTCCTGATCGTCGTCAGCTCGCTCATTGCCGTTGTCTACATTGGCCGCGTCATCGAGGCTGCGTACTTCCGCGAGCCTTCCGGGCCTGCCAATGATGCGCGCGAAGCGCCGCTCTCCATGCTGGTCCCGCTGCTCGTGCTCGCGGCTGCAACGCTCTACTTCGGCATCGACACGCGTGCGAGCGCCGACGTGGCGGCGACCGCCGCCAAGATGCTGCTCGGGGGGCTCAAATGATCCCGAAGCTCACTCCCGAATTGCTCGTTCTCGGTGCCGTCGTGGTGCCATTGGTGGGAGCGCTCTTGCTGCCGCTCTTTCACCGCGTTCCCAACCTGCGCGAGATGGTCACGCTGGCTACGTCCGCAAAACTCGCATTCGTCGTGTGGAGCCTGTTGCCGCACGTCCTCGCCGGTGCGCGGCCGGAAGTTACCGTCTACCAGGTCGTGCCGGGCCTCGAGCTGGCGTTCAAGGTCGAGCCGCTGGGCATGCTGTTCGCGCTGGTCGCAGGATCGCTTTGGATCGTCAACTCGATCTACTCGATCGGCTACATGCGCGGCAACAGCGAGCCGCGGCAAACGTCATACTACGTGTGCTTCGCCGTCGCGATCGCCGCCACCATGGGCATAGCGTTCGCCAAGAACCTGTTCACGCTGTTCGTCTTCTACGAGGCGCTGACGCTTTCGACCTATCCGCTGGTCACGCACAAGGCCACGCCGGAGGCGATGCGAGCGGGGCGGGTCTATCTGGGGCTGCTGCTCGGAACGTCGATGGTGCTGCTGCTGCCAGCCATCATCGCGACCGGCGTGATCGCGGGCACGCTCGACTTCAAGCCGGGCGGTATTCTTACCGGCAAGGTCAGTGCCGGTCTCCTTGGCCTTCTGCTGGCGCTCTATGTCTTCGGCATCGGCAAGGCGGCGCTGATCCCGTTCCATTTCTGGCTGCCGGCCGCGATGGTGGCGCCGACTCCGGTGAGTGCGTTGCTGCACGCCGTCGCCGTCGTCAAGGCCGGCGTGTTCACCGTGTTGAAGGTGATGGTCTACGTCTTCGGCATCGACACACTCGCCAAGGCGGGCGCGGCCGAGTGGCTGGTGTGGGCGGCAGGAGCGACCGTGATCATCGCCTCGCTCGTCGCTCTGCGGCAGGACAACCTCAAGAAGCGGCTGGCATACTCGACGGTGTCGCAACTTTCTTATGTGGTGCTCGCCGCTGCGATCCTGACCCCTATCTCTGCGATCGGCGCCGCAATGCATATCGCGGCTCACGCAGTCGCCAAGATCACGCTCTTCTTCGCGGCGGGAAGTATCTACACGGCATCGCACAAGACCGAGATCAGCGAGCTCGATGGTATCGGCTGGAAGATGCCATGGACGATGACGGCGTTCGCCATCGGTGCGCTCGGCATGATCGGCTTGCCGCCGACCGCCGGCTTCCTCGGCAAATGGTTCATGCTGCAAGGCGCCATGCAAACGAGCCAGTGGCTCGCCGTCGGCGTCATCATCGCCAGTACGATCCTGAACGCCGCCTACTTCCTGCCGGTTGTGTTCCGGGCGTTTTTCAGTGAGCCGCAAGAACTTCGCGCGCATGCGGCTGGCGCAGCACACAATTCGGATGCGAATCCCGATCATGGGGAGGCGCCACTGCCGATTGTCATCGCGTTGTCCGCGACGGCACTGATGACAGTTGTGCTCTTCTTTTTCCCCGATATACCCCTGACGCTCGCCAAGTTGATGATGGGACGGTGACCGATGCCAGACAATGACACCGACCATTGGCTGGTACGGCCGGGCACGATCAGGCTCCTGTGGATCGGATCGGTGCTGGTGCTGGCTGGCTTGGTGTTGCTCGATCTCGTTGTCCGTCATCACCCCCACTTCAGGCTTGATGGCGTGTTCGGGTTTGGCGCCTGGTACGGCTTCGGAGCCTGCGTTGCACTCGTGCTGTTTGCAAAGATTTTGGGGGCAATCCTCAAGCGACCGGATGCCTACTATGATGAGTAACTTTCTCATACCGCCGGCGCTGGTTCTGATTGCCGGAGGTCTGCTCCTGCCGCTTCTCAAGGGCGGCGCGCGTACCGTTGCGCTGCTGGTTCTCCCGCTCCTTACGCTGTGGCTCGTCTGGCAGGTGCCGGACGGCGTTGCACTCAAAACGGCATTTCTCGGACAGGACCTCATTCTCGTCAAAGGCGACAAGCTCTCGCGGCTCTTCGCGATGGTGTTTGCCATCATGGCGTTCGCCGGTGCGTTGTTTGCGCTCAATCAGATACGGACAACGGAGTTGGCAGCGGCCTTCATCTATGCCGGTAGTGCCATCGGCGTCAGCTTCGCGGGCGACCTCATCAGCGTATTCATTTTCTGGGAGCTGATGGCGGTCGCGTCGACACTCGTCGTCTGGTCGAGCGGCCCCGGCGCTCGCGGCGCCGGTTTGCGTTATGCGGTCATCCACATGCTCGGCGGTGTGTTGCTCATGGCAGGGATTGCCGGGGAAATCGCAGCATCTGGTTCTATCGCCTTCGCCAAGATGGATCTGAGCACAGCGCCGCGCTGCCTGATCCTCGCTGGATTCCTGATTAACGCTGCCGCGACGCCGTTGTCGGCATGGCTTCCCGATGCGTATCCAGAAGCATCCTGGTCGGGCATGGTATTCCTGTCGGCTTTCACGACCAAGACGGCTGTCTATGTGCTGCTGCGGGGGTTCCCCGGCACGGAGTTGCTGATCTGGATCGGCATCGCCATGATGTTCTATGGCATCATCTATGCGATTCTGGAAAACGACATGCGCCGCATCCTGGCCTACTCGATCGTCAACCAGGTCGGATTCATGGTGACAGGCATCGGTATTGGCACCGAGATGGCGTTGAATGGCGCTGCCGCGCATGCCTTCACGCACATCATCTACAAGGCGCTGCTGCTGATGTCGGCGGGCTCGGTGCTCTACATGACCGGCAAGCGCAAGTGTACTGACCTCGGCGGCCTGTTTCGCACAATGCCGGTCACCACCATCTGCGGCATCATCGGCGCACTGTCGATCTCATCGTTCCCGTTCACCTCAGGATTCATCTCGAAGTCGATGATCGCCGAAGGCGCCGCGCAGCAGCACCTGGAGATCGTCTGGTTCCTACTGGCGGCCGGTTCAGCGGGCGTGTTCTTACATGCCGGCATCAAGTTCCCGTGGTTCGTCTTCTTCCAGAAGGACTCCGGATTGCGGCCGGACGACCCGCCCTGGAACATGCGCGCTGCCATGATCCTGTGCTCGCTTCTGTGCATCGGGATCGGCATTCTGCCTGGCCCGCTCTATGCGCTGCTGCCGTTCAAGGTCGACTACGTGCCCTACACGGGGAGCCACGTCCTCGTTCAGTTGCAATTGCTGCTGTTCTCAGGGCTCGCGTTCTTCCTGATGCTAGGAATGCTCAAGCGCACGATGACGATCACGCTCGACATCGATTGGTTCTGGCGGCGGCTCGGGCGCGGACTGCTGCGTGGCCTCGATGATGTCAGCGAACGGGCATGGAGCGCACTCGTCTCAACGGCGGGTGCCGCGGCGAAGGCGGTCAATGGAGGACTATATCGGCACCACGGACCTGATGGCATCTTCGGTCGCACATGGCCGACGGGCACAATGGCATTTTGGACAACGGTGATGCTCGGCGCCTATCTCATCCTGGCGTACATCTGACCATGATCACTTGGCGCAACATCGAGAAGCTGCTGTACCCGGAGCTGAAGTCCATTGCTCCGCATCACCAGAACCATGCCCTGAAGCAGGCCAAGGAGGAGCCGTTCGAGCTGCTCGAGTGGGCGGGCATCCTCGTTGGCATCGTAATATCGGTCGGCGTGACGCGCTACAGCGCTGCTGGATTTGGTATTGCCGAGCGCCTTGCTGCCGCGCTCGCCAACTTCGCGATAGCGGTACCGCTGATCATTATTCTCGTCGGACCATTCCTGGTGCGCCGGACGCGACGAGGGTTGCAGCGCTATCTGGATGGCCGTTCGTGATGCGTATCTGATCCGCGCCGATAGAGGCGGCCACGAACGTACTCACCGGCTAATCCCGCCAGAGCGACCATGAAGGGCAGCGCCAGGAGAAAGGCAAAATCCGGTTCGAGCGAACCGAGCCAATCGATCAGCTCCTGGTACCAGCTTGCGGCCGCCACGATCATTCTCCAGCGTACCCAATCCACGTCGGGTACTCGCAACACCTAAAAACCAACAATCGCACGTCTTGCTCGCGTCCGCCAGAGCGTCGCAAGGCGCCAGCGCTCACAGCAAACTTCAAGCAACGACACTCGACTATGGTCGTGTTCGATGTGCGGAGGAAGCATGCGGGTGAGGGTGTCACTCGCACCAATACCGCATGTCGTCCGCTAAACCCTCAATGAGCAGACGACAATTGGTCCGATTGCCTCGTGCAGACTTCGTCGGCTAATGGGATGGTCCGGCCGTGCTCCCGCCTCATCTGCGAGCGACGTTGGATGAGGGAGGTGTCTTCACACGAAGGAGCACGCCATGCCTACGACCACAACAATGCACGCCGACAGCAAGATCGCCGTGATCGGCATCGACCTCGGCAAGAACACGTTCCACGCGATCGGCCTCGACGCGCGCGGCAAGATCGTCTTCCGCCGGAAGTTCACCCGCAGTGCGCTTGAGACGTGGTTCGCCAACCTGCCGGTTTGCCTGATCGGCATGGAAGCCTGTGTTGGTGCCCATCATCTGGCGCGGCGGCTCAAGGCTGTGGGGCACGATCCCCGCCTGATGCCGGCGAAGTATGTGCGCCCATACTCGAAAGGCCAGAAGAACGACTTTCGCGATGCGGAGGCGATTGCCGAAGCCGTGCAGCGGCCGACCATGCGTTTCGTCTCCATCAAGTCTGTCGATCAGCTCGATCTGCAGGCTCTGCATCGCATTCGAGACAGGTTGGTGTCGCAGCGCACCGGCGTGATCAATCAGATCCGCGCCTTCCTGCTCGAACGCGGCATCGCGGTGCGCCAGGGTCTGCGCTTCCTGCACGCGGAGCTACCGGACATCCTGGCGACGCGTGAGGATACGCTGTCGCCGCATATGATCCGCCTGATCCAGGATCTGGCCGGCGACTGGCGCCGGCTCAATGAGCGCATCGAGGCCCTGTCGGACGAGATCGCGACGATTGCCAAACACGATCCCCACTGTCGGCGCGCCATGAGCGTCCCCGGCGTCGGCCCGATCATCTCCAGCGCCATGGTGGCAGCAATCGGTACCGGCGAAGGCTTTAGCAAGGGCCGCGACTTTGCCGCGTGGCTCGGCATCGTACCAAAGCAGCTGTCGACCGGCGATCGCACGATCCTCGGGTCCATCTCCAAGCGCGGCAACAAGTACCTGCGCAAGTTGTTCGTGCAGGCGGCCTGGGTCGTGCTGGTCAAGCCGCAAAGCTGGGAGCGGCACGGCTTGAAAAGCTGGATCGAGGCGGCGCGCAAACGGCTGCATCACAATGTGCTGGCGGTGGCTCTCGCCAACAAGCTGGCGCGCATCACATGGGCGGTCGTCGCCAAGGGGCGCGACTTCGAAGTGACGAGCACGAACGATGCGTCGCCCCAACCTGCCTGAGCCTGGCGTCGTGCTCGGTCGCCTCAAGGCGTGGCCTGGATGCGGCGGAGTTCGTGTCGAGGTCTGAGCGACGGCCAGCCTTGACCCGCCCTGCGCGCGCCGCCTGAGACGGCGTGCAGGTCGGGACAAGCGAAAGGCCGCCGGTCGAACCAGAGAAATGTGAGGGAGCAAGGAGTTTACGATGCCGTAGAGCAATCCAGTGAGTTATCCCGCCCAGGTCTGCGAGAGGAAACGAAGAGATGGAGGATCGGTCTTCCCGGCGTGCCCGAACACTGGTGACCCGGACAGCCCGTTGAGGCTTTGCCGCTTATGAGATCGGACGCGCGCTGAAATCCATGATGGCCCGGAGCGACATGCTGCTCCACTCAGAGGCCGGATACATTGATGCAAGACCGCTGACGCCAGATCGACGAAACTTCTTGCAACACACGGCCGGACCATACATCCGGGTCAGATTCGCTCGTCCCGCGTGTCCCCGGCACTCATCGTCCGGGGGGTATAGCTGACGTCCAGCACCTGGTCGAGAGGAAGGCGTGGCGCAGAATGGATTGGCGATCTCCACTCTGGAAGGCCCGGTGATCAAGCCGCCGCAACAATGTCGGTGTGGACGAAGTCGTTTCCCTTGAACAGCAACGGCGCGGCAAGGCTCTTGGCCAGCGCATAGGAGCAGCAGTCCCCGAGGTTGAGCCGGGCTGCCGGGTTGAGCCCCTTGCCGTAGTGCTCGAACGCGTCGAGTGCCAGCGCCAGATGTCCAGAATCGAACGGGACAACCTCGATCTCGGCTTGCTCGATGATGGCCTGCATCGCGGTGAGGCCTGCTCCACCGCGCCTGCCGCGCGCCACCATCCCGGCTTCGAGAAGGGTGACCGTCGACACCAGCCGCCGGTCGGCATTGGCAATGATCGAGCTGAACTGCTGACGCTCCGGCTCGTCCTCGAACACGGCTATCAGCGCCGATGTATCGACGACAATCACCTGGGCACTCCGAATTCGTCGTAGCCGATGATCTCGTCAGCGCTGCGGTTGTCCAGGACTGGCAGAGCGGAGACACGCGCGACGATCTCGTTGAGGCTGCGCTCGATCTCCGCGGGCGTGCGTCGGCCGGCCCCGACCGGCACACCCGCTGCCCGGGCGCGCTCCTCGATCGCTTCCTTGACGACGTCGTCGAGGTTCTTGCCGGTCTTGGTGGCGAGCAGGCGAGCCAGGCGCTCGACCTCGCTGGACAGCTGTATGGTCATCATCAACTCCCGTTGTCGGGAATTATTCTAGCACAAGTGGCCATTTGAGCTGGACTCCAGGGTGGGCTCACCCCGGTACGGTGCCCCGAGCCGAGTGTTATCCCGACCCGCCGCCCAGGATCTCCACCATGCTCCGCTGGATCGTCGCGACCGACGGCAGCTCGGTCTCGGAGAACTCGCGGCGGGCGAGATGCCATGCTTCGTAGGCCAGCCGCTTCTTCTGCCAGTCTGGATTGGCGTCGCGCAGCTCGCGCACGAGCTGTACGATGCGTGGCCACGCCGGCTTGTGGGGGCGGCCGGGTTGGCGTGTCGAGACGTCCTCACCGACGACTGGCACGATGGCTTCCGATCGGCTCGTCTGAGGCTTGTCCGTGAGGAATGCCGGCAGATCCTCGCCCTGCGCCTCGAACCATCCCGCGAGCTTGACCTTCGGCACGACAAGCGCCTCGAACTCGAGACGGCCACGGTCGGGGAACTCGCGGAACGGGATGGCCGCCAGCACGCGGGGCGCCTCGTCCGGCGTGCAGATGCGCCCACGCGGGTCGATCACCTCAGACCATTGCTCGGCTTTGCCCGGCAATGCGTCGCTGGTGTACAGCACGCTCACGATCGTCTCGCGGCCGACCCCATAGAACCGCTTGGGCCGAGGCTGGAGTTCGGCTTGCGCCCGCGTCAGCTCGAACGGGGGGATTACGATCTCCATGTGCAGCCAGTTGACCGGGTTGTCGCGATCCGGCGTGAAGATGTGCGGCGGCTCGAACTCGCCGGCAAACACCGCACGCTTGAAGCGGTCCATGATGTCCTCGTACGCGCGATGCTCGTTCTCCTCGGCCATGAGCATCGCGACATGGCCGAGGCGCATGAAGCCGGGATCGAGGGGTGAGATGCTGTCGGTTATGGCCATGGCCAACTCGCCGATGATCTGAGCCTAAAACGTTCCGCAGGGCTCGACCGCCGCGCCCGCAGCGGCGTGTCGAGGCCGAGCGCCCAGACGAAATCCGAGGATTTTGAGCGAACAAAGGCAGATCGAGGGCGAAACATGGCGCCTCTCAAATCGGAATTGTCAGCGAGTTATGACAAAAGTGGTTGCGGGGGCGCGCAACAGCCAGTCCTCGGCGCCGTTGCGAAGGCGGGAGTAGATCGCAAGCCGACGCCGCCCTGGATCGTAACGCGTGGCAAGCTGCACGCCGTCGTCCGCGCCGATGTAGAGTGCGGCGGGAAACGTAACGTCAGCAAGCTCGATCGCATCGGAGCCCAGCACCTCGCGTGCGGCGACGGTGAGCATGTCGAGGTAGCCCGCCGCGGGAAACACGCACTCGCCATCGAGGCGATGATGGCCGAGAAACCCATGAGTCGTAAGGCTCACCTCGTTCGACCAGCTTGGCACGGGACCTCGATCGGAGCGGCCGAGCAGAGGATGCTCCGGTGCCGGTTGCAGGCTGCGTTGCGCCTCCTCCGGCGCGCTCCACAGCTCCTGCAAAATCCAAGGGGTGGCCGGCAGCGCGAGCTGGCGGCCGCCGGCACCGTGCAGCGCCGTCCAATCGATCTCGACGCCGGCGACGTAGAGCTGGCCGGTCGCGACCGCGAGCGAGACGAGGTCGCCCCAACGCTTGTCGAGCGTGCTGACCGTCACCACCTCTCGCCGCTTCGCGGCCGCGCAAGCCGCCGTCATGCTCGACAGTGTACGATGCGGCCCCAGCTCGACAAATGTATCCGCGCTCAGCTCCAGCGCCGTCTCGATCGCCTGTTGATAGCGCACGGGGTAGCGCAAGTTCTGCCACCAGTAGTCGGCGTCGAAACGGTCGTTCGGCGAGCCCGTTACGGTGGAGATCACCGGCAATGTGGGCGATGCCGTCTCCAACTCGCCGACATCGGCCTTGAAGATATGCTCGACGGGCTCGAACCAGCTCGAATGGTAGGCGAAGTCGAGTGCCAGCTTGCGCGTGAGAATGCTGGAGTCTTCGGCGTTGAGCCGGGCGATCAGCCGGTCGATGGCGGGTTCCTCGCCGGTCACGGTGACCATGTCGGGTGAATTGTAGCCGCCGATCTCGATGCTGCCGTCGGCGGGCAACAAGGGTGCGATGGCCTCCGCTCCCAGTCCGATCGCGGCCATGGTGCCGACCCGGTCGACGTGGCCTCTGATGAGCCCGCGATGGGTGACGAGCCGGGCGACCGCCGCAGCGCCGATCCCGCCTGCCAGGTAGGCAGCAGTCACCTCGCCGAAGCTGTGGCCGAGCACGATGTCGGGCTTGACGCCGCGGGCGCGCCAGACCTCGGCCAGTCCGGTCTGGAATGCGAACATCACCGCGGGCGTGA
The DNA here is from genome assembly GCA_964498125.1 of uncultured Devosia sp. Lineage (GTDB taxonomy): Bacteria > Pseudomonadota > Alphaproteobacteria > Rhizobiales > Hyphomicrobiaceae > CAMDBL01. Next base: position 37,653 of record CAZCGE010000121.1, read on the forward strand.
TCGCCGCATCGTGGATCCTGCTGTCGGCCTCGCTCGACAGCAACATGTCGACTACCGACCAGCCGCCAATCGTTCTGAATACACTGTCGAACTGCTCGACGGTGTTGCGGAACACCGGCTCACGCTCGATCAGCTCGCGACCCATCGCCCACCATTGGCCGCCTTGGCCGGTCATGGTGAAGGCGATCTTGCGCCCCGGCTTTGCTCGGCCAGCCATGATTTGTGGCGGAGCGTGCCGGTCTTCGGATGGCCACGCGCGGCCTTCGGCGAGACAGAGGAGCCGCGCGCGAAGCTCGTCCGGCGTCGCGGCCACGATCACGGCGCGATGCTCGGCGTGATCGCGCTGTGCGGCAAGGGCTGCTGCGATCTCGCGCACGCTGCATCCAGCGAGCGTGCCGCCCTCGATTGCAGCCGCCAAAGTTGCCGCGAACTCTTGCAGGTGCTGGGGTGAGGTCGCCGACAATGGCACCGGCAGCGGGCGGTCGTCTGGCGCGGCGACAACGCCACTGGCGACGACACGCGCAGGCCGCTCGACATCTGCCGCGCTTACGAGCACGCACGCATTGGTGCCGCCGAAGCCGAACGAGTTGACGAGGGCGCGCACAGGGCGATTGCTGGAGCCGAGATCGAGCGGGCGGTTGGCGACTGTTATTCCCATGGCCTCGAAGTCTATGCGCGGATTGGGTCGCTCGAAGCCGAGGCTCGGGGGCACGTGTCTGTGGTGGACAACGAGTGCGGTCTTGATTAGGCCAGCGATACCGGCGGCGGGCTCGAGGTGTCCGAGATTGGTCTTCGATGAGCCGATCGGCAGCGGTGCAGCGCGTTGACGTCTACCGAAAACGGCTCCGATCGCATTCGCCTCGATGGGATCGCCGACCGGCGTGCCGGTGCCGTGCGCCTCCACATACGCGATGTCGCGCGGCTCGATTCCGGCACGGTCGGCGGCGCTGCGCATCATGGCGATCTGGGCATCGAGGCTCGGCTCGGTAATCGTGCTGGTGCGGCCGTCCTGGTTCACTGCCGTCGCATCGATCACGGCGTAGATGCGATCCCCGGCCACCAGCGCGTCATCGAGGCGTCGGAGTACGACGACGCCCACGCCCTCGCCACGTACGAATCCGTCCGCCGCCGCGTCGAAGGCGCGGATGCGGCCCGTCGGCGACAGCATGTGCGCTCTGCTGAACGTGATGAACATGCGCGGATCGAGCAGGATGTTGACGCCGCCGGCCAACGCCATGTCGCACGAGGCGTCCGCCAGATGCCGGCAGGCCGTATCGACCGCGACCAGCGAGGACGAGCACGCCGTGTCGACACCCATGCTGGGGCCGGTCAGATCGAGCCGGTTGGAGACACGATTGGCGACGATGGAGAGCGCCGTGCCAGTGCCGGCCTGGATGTCGCCGATGCCGGAGCGGTAGCGCTGCAGCAGCCCGTAGTCGGTATTGGAGACGCCGATGAAGACACCGGTCTTGTTGCTCTGCAGTGTGCGCAATGGCAGGCGCGCATCATGGACGGCCTCGCAGGCCACCATCAGCAGTAGCCGCTGCTGCGGGTCCATGGCCTCGGCCTCGCGAGGCGACAGACCGAAATAATCCGCATCGAAGCCGCGAATATCATCGAGGAACCCGCCCCACTTGGAGTAGGATCGATCGGGCAAGTCCGCGCCAGGGTCGCAGAAGCTGCCGAGGCCCCAGCGATCCCGCGGGATCTCGGTGATCGCGCAACGTCCAGCGGTAAGCAGCGACCAGTAGCTGTGAGCGTCATGGACGCCACCTGGAAATCGACAGCCGATGCCAATGATGGCGATGCGCTGCACGTGCGGACCTTTCTTTGCTACTTGGCAACGACAGACTTTACGTTAATGTATGCAAATGTGTGAATGCAAGACGGCGTTTGCGGCGACGAGGAGCCTGATCGAATGAGCTGGATGCAGCAACTCCATGCGATCGAGGCGCTGGAGGACGGCGCGTTCGACCCCGCCTTGGTGGCGGAGATGGAACGTGCCGGCGGGAGTCGTGCGATGCGATTCTCGACGCCGACGTTCAAGGAGTATTCCTCGTCAGAGATCAAGGGCTGCGGCAAGAACTCGTTTCCTGCATTCTCGGTGACGGCGGGGGCCTGCGCGCTCGATTGCGACCACTGCCAGGCCAAGATCCTCGAGCCGATGATCCCGGCCACCTCGCCGGACATGCTCGATCGGAAGGTGCGCGATCTGATGATGCTTCAGGACCTGCAGGGCTTCCTGCTGTCGGGTGGCTCCAATCGGAGGAACGAGATCAAGTACGAGAAGTTCCTGCCCGTCATCGAGCGGCTGAAGCGCGATTTTCCGCATCTCAAGGTCGCGATCCATTCCGCGTTGCTCGACGAGGCGCGCGCCAAGGCGATGGAGAGCGCCGGCGTCGACACGGCGATGATGGACGTGATCGGTGCTCAGGATACGATCCGCGAGGTGTATCATCTCGACCGGCCGGTGTCCGATTTCGAGGCGACCCTGGCGGCCTTGTGCTCGACGCGGATGGAAGTGGTGCCGCACATCGTTATCGGCCTGCATTACGGCCGCGTCCTGGGTGAGGCCAGCGCGCTCGACATTTGCGCAAGACACGGCATTCACTCGCTGGTGCTGGTCGTCGTGATGCCGTTCTACACGCGCGGTTTTGCGACGCCGGAGACGTCGGATATTGGGCGTATCTTCCTGGCGGCGCGGCGGCGCTTGCCAGACAAGCAGGTGTTGCTCGGCTGCGCGCGTCCCGCCGGCATGCACAAACGCGTGACCGACGCCTACGCCGTGATGGCGGGCCTCGACGGCATCGCGTTTCCGGCCGATGGGGCGGTTGCACTGTGCGATGCGATCGGCCGGCCGTACGAGCAGCAGCATGCCTGTTGCTCGATCAAGGTGGGTGGCGCCAGACCCTCGGGGGCGGCCACCGCGGTGCGGCCGATGACGAGGGCGTGTGCCGGGTAGCCCGGGCACCCGAGGGGGGCTAGAATGAGGGATGAGAGGTTCGAATTTGACGACGACAAGGCGCGCTCGAACTGGAACAAGCACCACATCTCGTTTGAAGAAGCCCGGGCAGTATTTGACGATGAGGCCCGGCTCGAAGAGCCCGATGACGACCCCGACGAGGAAAGATGGATCGCGACAGGGCTCGCATTGGACAAATGCCTGGTAGTCGTATTCGTGGTGCGTAACGGGCGAACTCGAATCATCTCGGCGCGAAAGGCCAACAGACATGAGCAAGCCGACTACTTCGCCTCACGTGGATGACCGGTCGAGCGACAAGGATCACGGCAAGATGTCCGCCGAGGACTGGAAGCGTTTCGACGAATTGACGGATGAGGACATCGCCGCAGCTGTCGCGACCGATCCGGATGCTGCTCCGATCAAGACCGGGCCGGGTCCATCCAAGGCAAGGCGCGTTTCATTCGCCAAGCACGTGCGGCAGAAACTCGCCATGTCGCGCGAGGCCTTCGCTGCGAGCTACGGCATCCCGTTCGACACGCTGAATGCCTGGGAGCGGCACGAGGTGAAGCCGACGCCGGTCGAGGAGGCCTATCTGCGGCTGATCGAACGCGACCCGGAGATGGCGCGGCTGGCGCCGCCGGTGGCGGCAATTTAGATTTGGGTACTCACGCATGTCATGCCTCAAACGCGAAATCGCACTTCCTTCCGCCAAGGGCGCCAATGGCCTCGACTTCAACGCGCTGGAGGCGATGATCCCCCGCGCGCCCACGCCAACGCCGCGCGAGGCGAAGAACGGCGGACGCGTGAAGCTCGCCAACGTGCCGCCGGAGGGCGTGTACCTGCCCAACAACAACCGGCTGGCGCCGCACATGCGCTCGCCCGAGTACGTGCAGATGTCGACGGCGGCGGCGATCACACTCGGGATCATGCCGGGCAAGATGCACGGCTGCTCGTGCACGCGCTGCCTCAACCTGCTGCTCAGCTATCCGGAAGGCTGCCGCGCCAATTGCGCCTACTGCGGGCTGGCGCGGCATCGCGAGGCCGACCGCGACTACGCCGACCGCAATTTCATCCGCGTCGACTGGCCGGCGGTGCCGATGGCGCAGATCGTCGACAAAGTGGCAAGCGATGGCGACAAGACGCCGTTCCAACGGATGTGCATTTCCATGATCACGCATCCGAACTCGGATGCCGACACGGTGACTGTGCTCAAGCAATGGACCGACCGCATCGACCCGGCAACCGTGCCGGTCTCGATCCTTTCCAACCCGACGACGATGACGCGCGCCGACGTAGCCCAGCTCCACGGCCTCGGCGCAGACATCTTCACGGTCGCGATCGATGCGGCGACGCCGGCTATTTTCGACCGTACCCGCGGCAAGGGCGTGCAGTCGCCGCATTCGTGGGCGAAATACTGGGAGATCCTGGAGGACGCACGCGATATCTTTGGCAATCAGAAGTTCGGCGCGCATATCATCGTCGGCATGGGCGAGACCGAGCACGATACGCTGAGCCTCGTGCAGCGCATCGTCGACATGGGCGGCCACAGCCACATGTTCTGCTTCTTCCCGGAGAAGGGCTCGCTGATGGACCACCTGCCCGCAACGCCGCGCGACCAGTGGCGGCGGGTGCAGATCGCGCGCTACCTGATCGACTACGGGGGTGTGCGCGTCGAGCACATGCGCTTCGACGAAGCCGGCCGCGTGAGCGACTTCGGCATCCCCAAAGCCGAGCTGGACACGATCATCGGCCAGGGTCTTGCTTTCCGTACCTCGGGCTGTCCCGGCAAGGTGCGCGAGGACTTGTCAGCGTGCGACCGTCCCTACGGCGACAGCCCGCCCTCGAATATTGCAAGCTATCCGTTCCAGCCCGCGCCCGCCGACCTACGCAAAATTCGGCATCAGCTCGGGATGGAGAAGCCGGGTGAGGCCTATGTCGAGGGCGAGGAGCTGGAAGTCGAGGGGCGGTAGGTCATGACCATTCCCTTCCGCGTCATCGACACCGGCGTGCGCGACGGCCGCCTGCAGATCGCCTTCGACGAGGCGCTGATCGAGCTGCACCGGGCCGGCCGCGTGTCCGACACGGTCCGCTTCCTGCGGTTTCCGCCGACCGTGCTAGTCGGCCGCCATCAGGCGGTCAGCCACGAACTCAGGCTCGACCACATCGGCGCCAACGGCATCGGCGTCGTGCGGCGCATTACCGGCGGCGGGGCGATCTACCTGGACGAGGGGCAAGTCGGCTGGGAGATCGTGCTGTCGCGCAAGCGGCTGCCGATGCCGACGCTCGGCGACTACACGCGAATCATCTGCGAGGCGGTGGCGTCGGGGCTTTCGGAAAGCTTCGGCATCGACGCCCGCTTCCGTCCGCGCAACGACATCGAGGTCGATGGCCGCAAGCTGTGCGGCACTGGCGGCTTCTTCGACGGCGACACGCTGATCTATCAGGGCACAGTCCTTGTCGACGTAGATCCGGCCGCGATGATGGCCTGCCTGAACGTGCCGCGTGCCAAGCTGGAGAAGCGCGATCTGGACAAGGCGGAAGCCCGCGTGACGACGTTGAAGGCCCTGCTCGGCCAAGCACCGGCATTGGATGCGGTCCATGATGCCGTGCTGGCCGGATTGAGCACGAAGCTCGGCTTGGCCTTCGACCGCCAGGTGCCGGCCGCCGAGGAGGAGGCGCTGGCGCTTCGCAAGCACGATGACGAGATCGGGACGGACGAGTTCGTCTACTCGATCGACGATCCGCGTGGCGAGGACGTGCATGAGGCAACAATAACGTCGCCTGGCGGCACGGCGTCAGCATTCGTGCGCCTCGAAGGTAACGGCAAGGCACGCAGGATCCGCGAGGTCCTCGTGACTGGCGACTTCTTCGTGACGCCGCCGCGCATGGTGCTTGACTTGGAAGCTCAATTGCGAGGCGTGCCAGTGCGCGATGCCGGCGCGGCAGTCGATAGTTTTTTTCAAACCACCAAGCCGAATATGCTGACCATCGCGCCGGCTGACTTCAAGAGCGTGATCGAACGCGCGGTGGCGGCAGGATCATGAAGTATCTTTCGATCATCCAGCATACGCAGTCCGAATTTCTCGGCCACATCGAGGACCACTTCGAGGGCCGCGGCATCCGCTTCGGCTACAGCCGCCCTTTCACCAGCGGTGGCAGTCTGCCTGACGTGGCAACGATCGGCGATGGTCTCGTCCTGGTCGGTGGCGGGCCGTGGGGGACAGCGACGAAGGATCGGTTGTTGCCGACGCTGGACGCAGAGGTTCGCCTGACGAGGGCGTGCCTCATGCTTGGCAAGCCAGTGCTGGCCATTGGATTAGGCAGCCAGATCCTTTCAATTGCCGCGGAAGGCGGGTCTGTCGAAGCGAGTCTCACCCTTGCCGCGGGTACGGCTCGGCGGATCAAGAATGGCGCGCTGGCCGGCCATCTTCCCGAGCGGTTCCCGATCATCACGTACGGACGCGATCGTGCCAATCCGCCGGCCTATGCCGAGATCCTGGCGGTGGACGACGCCGGGCATCCGGCTCTCTTTCAGATCGGTCCAAACGCTTTCGGTTTCTCTGGGCACCCCGGTCTCAGGCCGGCCATGATCGAGGACTTGATCATGGAAACCGACGATGTGCCGCCCAACGCCGACAAGATCCTGCCGGGCCTCGCGTCGATTGCGCCTATGATAGAGGATGCGCTCGTGCCCATCATGACCGGCGTGATCGAGTTGACGGGTTGGATGCGTACATAGGCGGCGTAAGCCGTTCCCTGGCGCACCACGATGCGGCGGGCACGTGAATTCAAAAATGCGAATATTAGATTGTAATGGGGTTTCTGGCGGGCTAGGGTGCGCAAAAGCGCGCGGTTGGCTGAGCGCTCACGGAACGATGGCCACATCTGCCGGCGACAAGAACCGGGCAGTGGCAGAGGAGGAACGAAAGATGGCCAAGAAGCTTCTGATTATCATGGCGAATACCGATCCACGCAATTGCGAGGAGCTGGGCGCGCCATTCTTCCAGGCCTCGGTCGCGGCAGCGATGGACTACGAGGTCGAGGTGATCTGCACCGCGACGGCGGGCAGACTGATGAGGAAAGGCGTTGCCGAAAACCTTTTTGTCAAGCCGGGGAGCCCAAAGAGCGTCTACGACTTCATCAAGGACGCACATGAGGCCGGCGTGAAATTCTACTGCTGCTCGCCCAACCTCGATCTCTTCGACATGACCAAGGACGATCTCATTCCGGAATGCTCCGGCATCGTCGGCGGCGCCCACATGATCGAGGAGGTCATGGAAGGCGACTGCAAGGTTCTGACGTATTAGAGGAGGCAGTGGGCAATGGGCAGCAGGCAATAGGCAACTCGGCTTCTTTTACCGACTGCCTACTGCCTACTGCCGACTGCCCCCGATACAATGGCAGACGGTTCCACCACCACCCGCGTTCAGGACTTCATCGGCGATCCGGTCGGCGAGGCGCCCGTTGTGCCGCGCGCCAAGCTTGAGGAGATCTTCCGGGATCTCCAGGCCGACATGCGCTTCGACCACGAGCTCAACGGCTGCCTCAACTGCGGCATCTGCACGGCGACGTGCCCGGCCGCGCACTACTATGATTTCTCGCCGCGCGAGATCGTGCAGTTGCTCTGGACCGAAAACCTCGAAGGCATCTACGATGCCATGCAGGAGAAGATCTGGTCCTGCGCGCAGTGCTACACGTGTGCCGCGCGCTGCCCGTTCAAGAATTCTCCCGGCGGCCTGGTGATGCTGATGCGCGAGGTCGCGATCAAGCACCAGATGCAGTCGGCAAAGGACGTGCTGCGGCCATTCTCGCGCGTGATGCTGAAGCTCGTCTCGACCGGTAACCAGCTTGCCCCCGACATGATCAATCCGCAGCACTTCGCGGACTGGGGGCCCAACATCACCAAGGTCGACGCGCCGTTGAAGCTGCTGCGCAAGGCGATCCCGATGGCGACGCTGAACACCACCGAGACGGCGTGGGAGGTCAACCTCAAGACCTCGGTCGAACTCTACACGATCTGGGAGATGACGGGCGTTTTGAACCAGCTCGAAGGCATCGATCAGAACCTGTTCGACGTCATCACCGACATCATGGACGAGAAGCGCGAGGACTGGAAAGACTTCCAGAAGGAGCAGGAGGACGACAATGACTGACACCCGCACACCGCAGCCCGGCGAGACGTTCACCGGCCACGGCTCGGAATGGCGCCCATCCAATCTGACCCCGACCGAGGCGCAGCGCGCCACCGCATGGGTCGAGCAGAAGATCGACAAGCGCTCGATGCTGACCAACAAGGATCGCGTCGCCGACGTGCGCGACGCGATGTGGCAGCTGGAGAAGGACGGCCAGATCGTCGTCCATCGCGTGACCGAGCAGCACAAGCCGATCGACGTGAAGACGCTCTACGGCTGGACCAAGCGTATCCCCACCACCCAGCTCTGGCACCACAAGAGCTGCGGCCAGTGCGGCAACATCCCCGGCTATCCGGTGTCGCTGCTGTGGCTGATGAACAAGATGGACATCAAGTATCTCGACGAGACCGACCAGACGAGCTGCACGGCGTGGAACTACCACGGCTCCGGCATCGGCAATCTGGAAAGCCTCGCCGCAGTGTTCCTGCGCAACTTTCATCAGGCCTACGTTTCAGCCAAGGCGCAGGGGCTGCCCGAGGGCTATTTTTATCCGCTGGTCCACTGCGGCACCTCGTTCGGCAACTACAAGGAGGTGCGCGGCTACCTGATCCACTCCGCCAAGCTGCGCGAGAATGTGACCAAGATCCTCGGCAAGCTCGGCCGGCTGGTCGACGGCAAGCTCTTGATACCCGAGGAGGTGGTGCACTACTCGGAGTGGCTGCACGTGATGCGCCAGGAGATCAAGAACCATCAGGTGATCGATGCCAGCCACGTGCGCGCGACGATCCACCCGGCGTGCCACGTCTACAAGATGGTGCCGGAGGATGCGATCTACGACGAGACGGTGCTGGAAGGAAACCGCGTCGCGGTCTCCACGGGACTCGTGCAGGCGCTCGGCGCGCAGGTGATCGACTACAAGACCTGGTACGACTGCTGCGGCTTCGGCTTCCGCCACATCATCTCCGAGCGCGAGTTCACCCGCTCGTTCGCGATCGACCGCAAAATCCGCGTCGCGGTCGAGGAGGCCAAGTCCGACGTGATGATCGGGCATGACACCGGCTGCATCACCACGCTCGACAAGAACCAGTGGATCTCGAAAGCGGCCGGCGAGGGCAAGGCGGTCGAGCTGCCGGTGATGGCCGATTGCCAGTTCGCGGCCATGGTCTGTGGCGCGGACCCTTACAAGATCGTGCAGACGCACTGGCATGCCTCCCCGATCGAGACGCTGATGGAGAAGCTCGGCATCGACTGGCGCGCGAAGAAGGTCGAATTCGAAGGTTATCTCAAGCAGATCCAGACGGGTGCCGCCGATCAGCTCTACGATCCGAGACTGCGCATAACGAGCGGGCCGGGCTTCAAGCCGATCAAGCGCGAGGTGATCGCGCCACCGCCGGCAGAGTAAGACAGATCGAGGGGCTGCTCGCCCCTCGAGCACCCTCGCCAGGGCCACCGGCCCTTGACCCGTGGATTGGGTGAGTGAACCGAGGGTTTCCAAAGGGCCAGCCCTTTGGCGGGAGCGCGAGGGCGGAGCCCTCGCATCTAGTTGCGCGAGGCAAGAGAATGACCAAACCCATCCTCATCATCGGCGGCGGTCCGGCCGGCCTGGCGGCGGCGCACGCTGTCGGCTCGATTGGCCGCTCCAGCGTGCTGGTCGAGAAAACCGCAATTCTCGGCGGCGCGCCGATCCACTCGGGGTACGCCAAGCTGGTGCCGTCGGGGCTTTGGGCCAAAGATGCGATTGGCGGCATGGTCAGGCGTGTCGAGATCAACGGTCTCGTCGAGAAGAAGCTCAATGCCGTCGTCAAGACGTTCGAGGGAGCACCCGGCAACTTCGTCGCGACGCTGTCAGATGGCACACGCGTCGAGGCCGGCGCCGCAATCCTTGCCACCGGCTTCACGCACTTCGATTCGATCAACAAGCCCGAATGGGGATTCGGCACGTTCCCCGATGTGGTGACGACCACGCAGGTCGAGCAGATGATCTCCTCGGGCAAGGGCGTGCGCTGTCCGTCCGATGACCGCAAGCCGAAGCGGGTCGCGATCCTCTTATGCGTCGGCTCGAGAGACCGCCAGATCGGCCGCGAGTGGTGCTCCAAGATCTGCTGCACGGTGTCGGCCAACCTGGCGATGGAGATCCGCGAGGAGCTGCCCGATTGCCACGTCTACATCTACTACATGGACATCCGCACCTTCGGCCTGATGGAGACCGACTACTACTGGCGCTCCCAGGAGGAATTCAAGGTCAAGTACATCAAGGCCCGCATCGCCGAGGTGACGAGCGACGGCAACAAGCTGATCGTCAAGGGCGAGGACACGCTGGTGAAGCGGCCGATCACGATCCCCTTCGACCTGGTCGTGCACGCCATCGGCATGGACCCCAACGTCGACAATATGACGCTGTCGGCGGTGTTCGGCGTCGATCTGCACAAGCAGGGCTTCATCGCGCGAAAGGACACCTATGGCGTGATGGGCGCAACCTCGCGGGCCGGTGTGTTTGTGGCCGGCGCCGCGATCGGCCCCGAGACGATCGACGACAGCATCGCACAGGCCAATGCGGCGGCGTTGAATGCCATTGCGGCGGCAGCCGGCGTTAACCTGCAAGCGGCGGAGTAGGCGGCTGTCATGGCGAGCTTGGCCACCAGAATCGACACGTCGACACAACGGCCGGTGCTGGAGATTTCCGGACCGAAGTTGCGAATTTCATTCGAGACATTGGTCCATGCCTCGGAAGCGGTAGGCGGCGTCGAGCAGTTCGTCGAAGCCATAAAGCTCAAATCCAAGGTGTTCCAGGACCTGCTCGGCGATGGCAAGGCCGCCACAGTCGTCCGCGCCGAATTCGAGCAGCTTGCGCAATTGATGGCCACGGTGCGCCGCCGTATTGGCCGCTTGATCGATAGCGAGGGCTGGCCCAAGCTGCAGGCTGCAATTGTGGCGCTGCTCGACGGGGCGACGGATACCACGGTCGCGGATAACCGCATCGCGGCCTTCGTGAAAACGTTTGCGGACGGCAAGGACACGCGCTTTGTCCGCGATCTCGCCGCGGAGATCCTGCACAACGTGCTGCCTGAGCACTACCCCTTGATGCAGCGCTGGGTGTGGGACACGAAGACCAATTCTGGCGTCATTCGCGAGATCTGGCACGGTGACGATGTCGACCACATGGTGATCGACATTCCCGACGGCTACGAGACGTTCCTCATTTTGCGCGAGGAGCTATCGCAGTTCCTGGCCGACAACGGTGTGTTCCGCGACATGCCGTGGCACGTCGATCTGCTGTGCGCGCAAGTCTACGGCGACTATGTCAATGCGCAAGGCGGCGCCTGGCTCAAGACCGAGTTCGGCTCCGACAGCGATCCGCTGGAGCACACCCGCCGCATCATGGGGCTCGACCGCGTCGCTGGCAAACGTGCCGGCAAGGACAAGACGATCGATGGGGCCGCGGAGACCTTGCCACCAACCAAGCTGCTTTCTTGAGGACGGCGCGATATGCCTATTCACGAAAAATCGCTGATCCGGCCCGAGAACATCACGACACACGACCAACTCGTGATCGAAGGCATCGATGTGTCCGGCCACTGGTCGACGTTCATCGAGAGCCGCGTCATCACCGACTACAACGAGGCGATGGAGGAGGAGATCGCGGCACTGCCGGGCGGCGAGTTCATCCATCGCTGCTGGCAGTGTGGCTCGTGCACCAATTCCTGCACGGTTCACGCGATCGAGCCGCGCTTCAACCCGCGCTATTGGATCTATCTGATCCGCACCGGCATGGAAGCCGAGTTGCTGCGCGACAAGGACATCATCTGGCAGTGTGTGTCATGCAACAAGTGCACCTATGCCTGCCCGCGCGATGTCGCACCGGAAGGCGTGATGAAGGCGACGGCCCACTGGCTCGAGATGAAGGGCCACACGCCGGAATCGCCGTCGATGACGTTCGACAAGATCTTCACCGAGGAGATCGTCGCGCACGGCAAGATCGAGGACACCAAGGTTCTCTTGAAATTCCTGCAGCGCACCAAGCAGCCGCTGCTGCAGGACTGGCTGAAGCAGATCGCCTGGAATATCGGCATGCGGCTGCCGGTCAAATGGGGTCTGAGGAGCGCCTGGAGCTTCGTGTTTCATCCGCGCACGCGCGGCTGGGGCAAGGCTCGCGCCGCGATCCAGGACTACATCATCGAGGTCGAGCAGCATCACAAGTCGGCGCTTGGCCTGGACAAGCCGAAGACTGCCAACAGCAACGAACCGCAGCGAAAGCTGCACGCGGCGGAATAGAGGGCGACGGCAATCATGGTCGACATCACCGAACGAGCCAAGAAATTGCGCGAGGTCGCGTACTACCCGGGATGCGCGCTGGAAGGCTCCGGCAACGGCTACGACGTCTCGACGCGCGCCATTGCCTACGAGCTGGGATTGAAGCTGCGGGATGTGAAGGATTGGAACTGCTGCGGGGCGATGGAGGTCAAGAACATCGACCCCAAGATCCAGACCTATCTGTCGAGCCGCGTGCTCTCCCAGGCGGTCAACGAGAATCGCAACACCGTCGTCATGGCGCCGTGCAACGGCTGCTATCACAACCTGAAGAAGGCCGAGTACGATCTGGCGCACGATGCCGCCTCGCGCGAGGTCGTCAACGCGCTCTCGATGAAGGCCGGACATGCGACTTACGAGGCCGGCCAGGCCGAGACGATCCATGCGCTCGACTGGATCAAGGACACGATCGGCGAGGAAGGGCTCCGCCAACGGACCAAAGGCAAGCTCGCCGGGCTCAAGATCGCCAACTACTACGGCTGCATGTACGTGCGCCCGCGCCACATCTATCCGGAGAAGGACAAGGGACCCGGCAGCGAGAGCACATCAAAGCCGCATTTCATGGACGATCTCTTGGCGGCGGCGGGCGCCGAAAACGTCGAGTTTCCGCTCAAAACGGCATGCTGCGGCGGCGCGCATACGCTATCCGACTCGGACACCTCGACCAAGCTCGTGCTCAACATCCTGCAGGCGGCTGAAGCCTCGGGTGCCGAGGTGATCGCCACCGAATGCCCGACCTGCCACACCGGCCTAGAGATGCATCAGATCCGCGCCGAGAAACGCTTCGGCAAGAAGACCAGCGTGAAAATCCTCTACTTCACGCAGCTGCTGGGGCTGGCGCTCGGCATCCGCCCGCGCAAGCTCGGCATGCAGCAGAACATTTCCGACTCGATTGAATTTGTGCGTGAGAAGGGTCTGACGTGAGATCATTCGCCGACATCGAAGCGCGGATCGATGAGATCTATTCAGCACCGGAACCGAATGCCGTCAGTGAACTTGTGGCGCTCGGTGAGGAAGTGCTCGAGCATTGGATTGCGGCGCGCGGCCAAGCGCCGACACTGGGCCAGAAGGAAGGGTTCCGTTTGCTCGCTCTGCACCGTCAAGGCGCCAAGGGCGACCCATCATTCAACGCGTGTCGCGAGACGTGCCGGGAGCTGGCCTACCAGCATAACCTTGTCAGGCTGGACCCGGAAAACGCCGAGAGCCTGAAACGGGTCCGCCTCGCGGCGCTCGTTGCAAAGCACCTCTGCCTGTTCGTCTCCGGCAAGATGGAGGTCGCCGGCCTCGGCGAGTTCTGCTGCGCGGCAAAGCCTTTGCGGGCGAATGACGCAGAGCCGGTAGGCAGCAGGCAGTAGCGTTCACTTGCACGCGGTGGCACTGTGCCCAGCTGCTGCGGATCGAAGAAGGATACCGACCATGCCTGTCGTCAAAGGCTGCAACATCCCCGACCACTTGCTCTACGACGTCGACAACCACATTTGGTTCCAGGAGCAGGGCGACGGCACGGTCAAGCTCGGCATGACGACAGTGGCGACCGCGATGGCAGGTCCGCTCGTGGCCTTCACGCCGAAGAAGGTCGGCCGCTCGGTCGAAGCCGGTAAGTCGTGTGCGACGGTCGAAAGCGGCAAGTGGGTCGGCCCTGCGAAGTCGGCCGCGGCGGGAGAAGTGGTGGCGGTCAACAGCGACCTCGTCGCCAATCCGCCGTTGGCAAACACCGACCCCTACGACAAGGGCTGGTTCATCATCCTGAAGCCGAACGATTGGGATGCCGTGAAGCCGACGCTCACACCGGGCTCGGCCGTGACGGCGAAGTACGAAGCCAAGATGGCCGCCGACGGGTTTGCCGGCTGCGCCTAGAACGAACGCTCTCGACCCAACGTCGGCGTCGATAGAGCCTCTTCATGGAAGACCAAAAGTGCGCATGCCTGCATCTCGTATCGCGCGTATATTTGCGCACCCGAGTCTATCAGGAGGGAACCAACCCTCCTCACGTTCAATTGAACGGAATTGAGTTCCGTCGCTCGTGCAGATAGCGATATTCGGTGAACGACAATAAGGAAGGTGGAACAAATGATCATGACGCGCCGGGGAATTGGGTTTGGGCTTGCCGCGGTGTATTTGATGTGCGCCGGCGCCTCCGCCGGTGAGAAGGTGCCCTTCAGCAAGGCCGCATTCGAGGCGACACAGAAGAACGGCAAGCCTGTTGTGGTAGAAATCGCGGCATCCTGGTGCCCGACCTGCAAGGTGCAGGCAGCGATCATCAGCGAGCTCAGTGCCCTGCCGAAGTACAAGGACCTCGCCGTTTTCGTCGTCGATTTCGACGGCCAGAAGGAGGTTGTGCGGAGTTTCAAGGCACAGTCGCAAAGCACCTTGATCGTGTTCAAGGGCGAGAAGGAAGTTGGCAGATTGGTCGGCGACACCAACAAGACAACTATCGAGGCAATGCTGGCGAAGAGCCTGTGAGATGATGAGCTTCGCGAGCCTGGGCTTGGCATTTGTCGCTGGGGTACTATCGCTTCTGTCACCCTGCGTATTGCCACTGATCCCGATAGTTTTGGGATCGGCGGCTGCAGAGCACAGGCTGGCGCCAGCTGCCTTGGCTGCGGGGCTCGCGTTTTCCTTTACAGTTATCGGTCTGTTTGTCGCGACCATCGGCTTCTCGGCCGGTCTTGATTCAGAAGTTTTCCGAATGTTCGCGGCAGTGCTTCTCGTCGGCGTCGGGGTCGTTTTGATCGTGCCGTCTTTGCAGGAGCAGTTGGCGATAGCCGGTGGGCCGGCCAGCGGCTGGGTCCAGCAGTGGTTCGGAAGCTTCACCCCATCGGGGATCTCCGGCCAGTTCTGTGTCGGCCTGCTGCTCGGCGCGGTGTGGAGCCCTTGCGTGGGTCCGACACTTGGCGCCGCCTCGCTTCTCGCGTCTCAGGGCAAACAGCTCGGCGAGGTCGGGCTCGTGATGGCCGTATTTGGGATTGGCGCGGCTCTGCCATTGCTCCTGTTCGGCATGCTCTCACGCGAAGCAGTTATGCGCTGGCGAGCCAGGGCGATGAATGCGGGCCGAGGTTTGCGGCAGGGCCTCGGCGCGCTATTGCTGATGGTCGGCATTGCGATCTCGACCGGATTCGACAAGCACATCGAGGCGGCGCTGGTCGCGGCGTCGCCGGAATGGCTGATGCGGATGACCACGTCGTATTGATTGACGGCGAGCAGAAGCAGGACCGCCTCACGTCACGCCTGACAGAGTACTTGCCCGCCGGGGTACGTATCGCTCAAAGCGCCTTGGCCATGAGCGCCTCGATCGACTCGCGCTTCGTATCGCCGATCGAGCGGCCGACCTCGGCTCCGCCTTTGAAGACGATCAGCATGCTCTGTTTGGAAGCGTTGAGCCGGCGCATGACGTCCTTCTGAGTGTCGAAGTCGACCTCGAAGTGAACCATGTCCTTGAAGCGATCGCTCATGACGACGTCCTCGACGATCGGCTTCTGGACCCAGCACACCGGGCACCAGCTCGCGGCAATCTCGACGACAATCGGCTTGCCGGCTTTTTGTGCCGCCTCGAACGCGGCCTGCGTAAATTTGTCACCGCCGGCCGACAGCGGCGAAGTCTCCAGCATCATGCAGATTGCGGCTCCTGCCGTAGCAGTCAGCATCGAACGTCTGCTCAGCATCGACTTCGCTCCATTCGTTCGGGAATTTGGCACTGCGATGAGAAATATCAAATCTCGGCCATCAGGATCGCTTCCATTCTCTTCATGCCCATCACACCCCCGGCCACGATCGCACCGAACGTAAGGAACGACCCAACCGCGAGTGTCGATATGCCCGTGATGGCTTGGCCGACGGTGCAGCCGAGCGCCATCACGCCGCCGATGCCCATGAGGGCCGCGCCGAACATGCTGCGCTTGGTATCGGCTACGCTGGAGAACGTGGTGAGCTGGAAGCGACCCATTGACTTCGCCGCGATGAACGCTCCGAGGATTGCACCATAAACCGTTGTTACGCCGAAGCCCGGGATCATCCCCGCCGTGAAGCGCTGAAGCCATTCGATCGCGTCCGCGGTCGGTCGCACGTAGGTCAGCGAGATCGGTGTCGTGGGCCGCTCCGCCATGTCGTCGAAGGCGAGGCCGGTCAGCGCCCAGCCGGCGACTGCACACAGACCGATGCCGAGACCAGACAGGACATGAACCCGCGAGGAGCGGAAACTTGCGTCCTTGAAGCAGTAATACAGCATCGCTCCCGCAATCAGCGCTGCGACGACGAGATTGGTGGTGACCGGATTTCCGGGAAGCATAGCATCGACCAAGTTGCCGAGACCTTGCGCTTTGATCTTGGCCGCTCCCAAGCCCAGAGTCGTCATGCGTTCGGCATAGTCGCGCAACGGGCCCAGCAGGCCGCCGATCGTCATATATGCGAACAGTCCCATGACGATGAGCGTGAGTAGCGAGCGCAGATCCCCGGCGCCGACTCGCGCCAGGTTGCGACTGGCGCAGCCCCCGGCGAACACCATCCCGAACCCGAACATCAAACCTCCGACGATATGCCCGAGCCAGTTCAGGTTGGCGCCGAGGTACATCGATTTCGACAGGGCCACGACGCCCGCGGCGTCGAGAAGCTGCGCGCCGACAATGGCTGTCGCGCCAGCCAGCAGCCAGGCGCGGAAGCGCCGGTAGTCACCAAACGACACGATGTCGGAGATCGAGCCCATCGTGCAGAAATTGGTCCGGAACACGATGTAGCCGAACGCCAACCCGATGATGAGGCCGCCGACGGCGAGCCAAGCTGACGGGTTGCTGGCGATCATCTCTCGCAGTGAAGCCACCGTTGTTCCTCCTGTCGCTCGTTCCAATCCCTACCGGGCTGGACTTATCGAGTTCATACCATCGCGCCGTCTTGCAACGGCTCAGCGAAATCGCGGGTCCGCAACTGTCCAGCGCACACCGCCTGACTGATCCGTACGCAATGCGCACGAAGGCCTAGCATACATCCGAACATTCGCATATACTGGTGTCATTGAGACGCGGTTGCGCGATGCGACCTTCGAACGCGCTCAACAGTCGCCCGCCGGGTGTGGTCTCGGCGGCCGAGATGGCATCGAACTGGAGGTGAGCATGCAAAACTTCATGCCTTGGCACGGGCTTGCTGGCGGGCTCCTGCTCGGGCTGTCGGCGGCACTCTATCTGCTTGCCAACGGACGCATGTCGGGAATATCGGGCATCATCGAGGGCGTGCTCACGCCGAACTCGCCTGGTTTTGTCCGCAACCTGGCCTACGTCGTCGGGCTGCCGCTCGGTGCGATTGTTGTCTCGGCTGTTGCCCCCGGCCTCCTACCGGACGTGCAGCTGGGCGGCAGCACCGCCAATATTGTTGCCGCCGGCTTGTTGGTCGGCTTTGGGGCGCGTCTTGCGAATGGTTGCACGTCCGGCCATGGCGTGTGCGGCCTGCCGCGGTTCTCGATCCGCTCGATCGTCGCCACGCTGACGTTCATGGCCGTAGCGGCCGCGACCGTTTTCGTCACTCGTCACATCGTCTGATTTGAGGCTCTCCATGCAAATTCTGATCGCACTTGTCGCCGGCGCGATATTCGGAGCCGGCCTTACCGTCGCGCAGATGGTGAACCCGCGAAAAATCCTCGATTTCCTGGACGTAGCGGGGATCGCGACAGGCACTTGGGACCCCACGCTGTTGATGGTGTTCGTCGGCGCCTTGCCGACGGTGTTCCTCGCCTATGTCATCCAGCGCCGAATGATCCGCCCGGTGTTTGCCGCGACATTCACGATTCCCGCGCAGTCGGATATCGACGTGCGCCTTGTCGCCGGCAGCACTGCATTTGGTGTCGGTTGGGGATTGGCCGGCGTCTGCCCAGGGCCCGCGGTCGTTGCCCTCGCCCTGGCCCTGGCCGGTACTCAGTTGCCGAATGTTGGGTTGTTCGTTGCTGCTATGCTTGGCGGAATGCTGCTGTCGTGGCTGTTCCGCACCAGCAGCTCTGCAGGTCGCGCCGCAGGGGCCGACGGCGCGACTGCCGCCGGCGCCTGAGCGCCGGACCGCGACACCATAGAGCCGTACCGCAGCGCTTGCGGATCTTGTTGCTATCGATATTAGAATGTCTGAATATAGAGGGAATGAGCGTCGGACGCTGGCTGGTGTTGCGGCAGGATCGTTGCCTCAAAGGGGAGATGCTCTCGACATGCAAGAGTCGGCGGGAAACGGACTCCGGGCGGGCGCTTCCGGCGCTAGGACGGGGATTGAGACCGACGATCGCGTCGACCTCTCTGTCAATCCCGCCGACGAGATCAAAACGACCACCTGCTACATGTGCGCCTGCCGGTGCGGGATCAAGGTCTACCTGAAGAACGGCAAGGTCCGCTACATCGAGGGCAACCGCGACCACCCTGTGAACAAGGGCGTGCTGTGCGGCAAGGGCGCCGCCGGTATCATGCAGCACTATGCGCCGTCACGGCTGCGCAATCCGCTGCTGCGCGTCGGCGAGCGGGGCTCGGGCGAGTTCAAGGAGATCTCCTGGGACGAAGCCTTGGGGCTTGCCACCGATTGGCTCGGCGAGGTGCGCGCGAAAGATCCAAAAAAGCTGGCTTTTTTCACCGGGCGCGACCAGTCGCAGTCGCTCACGGGGTGGTGGGCGATGCAGTACGGCACGCCGAACTTCGCCGCCCACGGCGGCTTCTGCTCGGTCAACATGGCGGCGGGCGGGCTCTACACGTTCGGCGGCTCGTTCTGGGAGTTCGGTGAGCCCGACTGGGAGCACACCAGGTATTTCCTGCTGTTCGGCGTCGCCGAGGATCACGGCTCAAATCCGATCAAGATCGGGCTCGGCAAGCTCAAGGGCCGCGGCGCCAAGGTCGTCGCCATCAATCCGGTGCGCACCGGCTACAACGCCATCGCCGACGAATGGCTCGGCATCAAACCGGGCACCGATGGACTGCTGGTCGGCGCGCTGATCCACGAGATGCTGCGGACCCAGAACGTCGATCTCGACTATCTCGTGCGCTACACCAACGCGCCGTGGCTGGTGATCAATGCGCCAGGTGCCGCCGATGACGGGCTGTTCGCGCGCGATGCGGACGGCAAGCCGCTGGTGTTCGACAAGACGTCGGGCGCCCTTGCGGCAGCTTCGCGCGTCGACATCGCGCCGGCGCTGGTCGGCGAGTACACGCTTGCCGACGGCCGTAAGGCGCGGCCTTCTTTCCGCCTGATCGCGGAACGCTATCTCGGCGCAGAATATTCTCCCGACGCCGTCGCCAACGAGACCGGCGTCCCCGCAGACACGATCCGCCGTATCGCCGCCGAGATCGCCGAGGTCGCCTTCAAGCAGACCGTCACGCTGCCGATCAAGTGGACCGACTGGGCCGGCCGAGAGCACGACAGCATCACCGGCCGTCCCGTCGCGATGCACGCCATGCGCGGGATCTCAGCCCACTCCAACGGCTTCCACACCTGCCGCATGATTCACCTGCTGCAGATCCTGCTCGGCACCATCGATGTGCCCGGCGGCTTCCGCTACAAGGCGCCGTTTCCGCGACCCGCGCCTCCTGGCAACAAGCCGATGGGCAAACCCTCGCAGATCAAGCCGAACACGCCGCTGCCGGGTATGCACCTTGGCTTCGTGACCGGACCCGAGGACTTGCTGATCAATGCCGACGGCACGCCTTCGCGCATCGACAAGGCCTACTCGTGGGACGCGCCGATCGCGGCTCACGGCCTGATGCACATGGTGATCACCAACGCCGCGCTGGCCGACCCTTATCCGATCGACGTGCTGTTCCTCTACATGGCCAACATGAGCTGGAACTCGTCGATGAACATCGGCGCCACGCTCGGCTATCTGACCGCCAAGCACGACGACGGCAGCTACAAGATCCCGAAAATCATCTACTCGGACGCCTACGCCTCCGAGATGGTCGCCTACGCCGATCTGATCCTGCCGGACACGACGTATCTCGAACGCTACGACTGCATCTCGCTGCTCGACCGGCCGATCTCCGAGGCCGATGGTCCGGCCGATGCGATCCGCCACCCAATCGTCAAGCCCGACCGCAACGTGCGCGGCTTCCAGGACGTTCTGATCGACCTCGGCTCGCGACTCAAACTGCCGGGCTTCACGAAAGAGGACGGCACGGCGCGCTATCCCGGCGGCTATCCCGACTACATCGTCAACCACGAGCGTAGCCCCGGCGTCGGCCCGCTCGCCGGTTGGCGTGGCGAAAACGGGGAGAGCTTCGGCGTTGGCAAGCCCAACCCGAAACAGCTCGAGCGCTACATCGAGAACGGCGCGTTCCACATCCATCATCTGGAGCCCGGCCAGCGCTGGATGAAGCACGCCAACAAGGGCTATCTCGAGTTCGCTAAGGCGGCCGGATTCATCGGTAATACCGATCTGATCATCTTCCAACTCTATTCGGAGCCACTGCAGAAATTCCGCCTCGCCGCGCGCGGACACGGCGCGATCCAGCCGCCGGCGTCGCACAAGCAAAGGATCGAGCGGTTCTTCGATCCCTTGCCGTTCTGGTATCCGCCGTTCGAAGGCACGATGATCGACGATCGCGCGTTCCCGATGCACGCGATCACGCAGCGGCCGATGGCGATGTACCACTCCTGGGGCTCGCAGAACGCCTGGCTGCGGCAGATCCACGGCGAGAACCGGCTCTACATGAGCCGCAATCGCGCGGGTGCGCTCGGCATCGCCGACGACGATTGGGTCTGGATCTCCAGCCACATCGGCCGCGTCAAGGCGCAGGTACGGCTGATGGAAGGCGTCAACGACGACACGGTGTGGACCTGGAACGCGATCGGCAAGCGCTCCGGCGCCTGGGCGCTCGACAACGACGCGCCCGAGGCGACGCGCGGGTTCCTGCTCAACCACCTGATCGCCGAGCTGCTGCCGCCGCGCGAGGGCGGATATCGCTACTCCAACGCTGATCCCGTGACCGGTCAGGCCGCCTGGTACGACCTGCGCGTCAAGATCGAGAAGGCCCCCGCCGCCGAGGCCCACGAGACCTGGCCGCGGTTCGAGGCGATCAAGTCACCGCCCGGCGTGGTGGCGCCGGGGGCGTTGAGCTATGGGCGGGAGTTCAGGAAAGGGCGGGGGTAGGGTATGTTGGGGGCAACAGGCGAGTGTCGATGTCGAGCATGATCGGCGACGACCGCCAAGTCCGCATCAAGGTGATGAGCATGCAAAAGATCGTGAACAGGAAGAAGCCGAGAACGCTGGCCAACCGGATAGAAGCGCTGGAGGCCGAGGTGGAAGAGCTGAAGCGGGGGGTATCGACGTCGGGAGTCAGCGGCGCCAACCGAGATCTCCAGGCTTGGGCGGGTCTCTTCAAGGACGACCCAGGTTTCGACGAGGCCGTCAAACTTGGCCGTGCTTGGCGCCGTCGGCAGCCCAAGTGTTGATCCTGGACACAGATCATATGAGCGAGCTTGCGCGCGACTCTGCTGCCGGCGGGTTGCTGCGGGAAAGGCTTTCCTCGACTGCAGACCGCCGCGGAACGACCATTGTCTCGGTCGAGGAGGTGCTGCGTGGCCTGCTGGCACAGATCGCCGGAGCAAAGGGCAATCAACGATTGATCGTCATGTACGCGCGTTTCCAAAAGGCCGTGCTTGGATTGGGCCAATTCACAATATTGGCTTGGGACGCCGCGGCTGCCGACGCTTTCGAAAAGCTGCGACAACACCGACTGAAGATCGGCACGATGGACCTGCGCATCGCCTGCGTCGTGCTCGCCAACAACGCAACGCTGCTCTCGCGCAACCTCAAGGATTTCAAACGTGTGCCCGAGCTGAAGGTGGAGGATTGGCTGTCATGACACAAATCGCAACCCTCCGGGATGCAAGGCAAGGCGAGCGATGACCGCCCTCCCTCCCCCCTCCGCCAAAAAGCTCGGGCTCGTCATCGACCTCGACACCTGCGTCGGTTGTCAGGCCTGCGCCACGAGCTGCAAGGAGTGGAACTCCCAGGGCACCTCGGCACCACTCACCGACATCGATCCCTACGGCGCCGACCCGCACGGCGCCTGGCTTAACCGCGTCCACTCCTACGACGTGGGTGAAGGCGCGACCAGCCGCACCGTGCATTTCCCGCGCTCGTGCCTGCATTGCGAAACGCCGGCCTGTGTCACCGTTTGCCCGACGGGCGCCAGCTACAAGCGCGCCGAGGACGGCATCGTCCTGGTCAACCCGGATACGTGCATCGGCTGCAAGCTGTGCTCATGGGCCTGCCCCTACGGCGCGCGTGAGTACGACTATGCCGACGGCGTGATGAAGAAATGCACGCTGTGCGTCGACCGCATCTATAACGACCATCTGGTGCCAGAGGACCGCGTGCCGGCGTGCGTGAAGGCCTGCCCGACGGGTGCGCGCCACTTCGGCGACCTCGGCGACGAGACGAGTGCAGTCTCGAAGCTGGTCAAGGATCGTGGCGGCTACGACCTGATGCCGGGGCTCGGCTACAAGCCCGTCAACAAGTATCTGCCACCGCGTCCGCGCCGCGACGCCAGCACGTCCGAGCGTGCGCCAAAGGCCGCCGAGACGGTGGGGCCAGCCGGCAGCGCGGCCATCGAAAAGCTATTCGCCTGGGCCGACAAGGTGCTGTCGCGGTAATCGGGGGTGATCGGGGTCAGACCCCTGGACGCTGACTTCAGAGTGAAATCACTTACGTCTCGACCAGGGGTCTGACCCCGAACGCACCGAGCACGCAACGAGCAAGAAAATGCATCCAGCCTATTCCGTCATCCTCTTCACCACTGCCTCGGGCGCGGGTTACGGCTTGCTGTTCTGGCTCGCCGTGCTGGCGTTTGCGGGAGCCGTACCGGCAAACGTGACGACAGGACTCTTGGGGCTGGGTCTCGCATTTGCCCTGATAACGGCCGGTCTTTTGTCCTCGACGGCTCATCTGGGTCGCCCCGAGCGCGCATGGCGGGCGTTCTCCCAATGGCGCACGTCGTGGCTGTCAAGGGAAGGTGTGTTGGCTGTCGCCACCTACATACCGGCGGGGCTGTTCGCAATCGGCTGGGTGTTCTTTGGAACGACGTCTGGTGCTTGGTCGTATCTGGGCTTGCTCGCGGCGGCGCTGGCATTGGTCACCGTCTGGAGCACCGGAATGATCTACCAGTCGCTACCGGCGATCAGGGCGTGGGCTCACCCTCTGGTGTCGCCGGTCTACCTCGTGCTGTCGCTGGCGAGCGGCGCTGTATTGGCGCTGATGATGCTGCAAGCCAGTGGCCAGGTTCCCCGGCCATTCTTCTGGATCACCATTGGATTGCTCGGGCTGGCGCTGGTGCTCAAGCGGCATTACTGGGCGACGATGGACGGGGCCGCCCGGACACTGACGACCGGCGATGCCACGGGCCTCGGCCGGTTCGGCAAGGTGCGCCCGCTGGACCCGCCGCATACGCAGGCGAACTACGTCATGCGGGAGATGGGTTACCAGGTCGCGCGCAAGCACGTCCTGAAACTGCGGAGCCTGGTGCAGCTCGCGGGAGTCGGTGTGCCGCTGCTGACAACGTTGATCGCACTTGGCACGGGCCCGGCCATTGGACTTGTTCTGGCTGTGGTCGCCGTGATCGCCGTCGGCATCGGCGTCACAGTCGAGCGCTGGCTGTTCTTTGCCGAAGCGCAGCACGTCGTGACGCTCTACTACGGAGCTGAAACCGCGTGAGCGCGAAGCGGCTCCCGTAGGCTCAATATCAGGCGCAGCCAATCAATACATTTGCGATACCGATTGGTCCCTTGACAGCGCGAGTTCATCTTTTCCACGATGGCCGGATGCTTGACACGTATCGCTCGAGAATTGTAATCGAGCGCGAAGGTGTCGGGCGCGCGCTGCACAGCATCGCAACAGAGCAATCATTGCTTTACGGACTGGTCACGGTGCTGGTTGCCGTTGCAGCGCCGATCATCTGTCGGCGGCGCCCTACCTGCATGAGAAGCTCGGCGGCGAACCTCCTGAGCCATCCCGTGATCTCGGGCTTCATCACGGCCTCTGCAATCCTGCTCGCGACGCTGCTCTTGACGCCGCTCCTTTACTACCTTCCCAACGCTACGCTTGCTGCCACGATCGTTGTCGCTGTTCTCTCGCTTGTCGATTTTGGCGCAATCAAGCGGGCCTGGGACTACTCGCGGTCGGATTTCAGCGCGATGTGCAAGTGCTGGCCTTGCGCTCGACGCGGCCGACGCCGGGCCACGGCAGGTGATAGCCGTCGCCACGCGCAAACGCAGGCTCGACATGCTGGCAACCGACAAGATCCCGTTGCTCGGCTACCACCTGCCGTGGCCACCGCACCGAGCGTGGCGGCCCCGGCAAGAACGCTCCGACGGGTGATGGCATCGCTTGCAGGGCGTCGTTGCCTCATCTCAGCCGACCTTGACGTAGCCGAAGCCCTTGGCCTGCAGCTCGCCGAGCGACGCCACGCCCGAGGGCACGAGCTTGATGAAATTTTCGGTTTTCGCCTTGGCTGGATCGATCTTGTTGCGCTTGAACGTGATCTGGCACAGGTAGACTTCGACGCCCAGCTTGGCGAGGCCCTCGTAGCGCTCGAACAGCGCCGGGGTGGGCGCGTCCTTGACCCACGGCGTGCCCTCGAAATTGTCGAGGAATGGCTTGATGCCCTGGCCGTGTGCCACGACCACGATCTTGGCCTTGAACGGATCGTAGTCATAAACCGACAGATGATTGTCGATGTTGGTGATCATCTGGCCGATGCGGCCGGGATCGCCGAAATCGCAATGATAGACGCAGGCGATGTCGGTGTCCTTCTTGACCGTCTTGAGGTCGAGAACCTGTGCCTGCGCGCCGGCGGCCTGGGCTGCGAGCGCTCCGCCGGCAACGGCGAGACCGGTCAATACGTCACGTCGAGCGATGTCGGTCACGAGATTCCTCCGTATCTATTCTCAGAGCGGGGTCAGACCCATGGGTCTGACCCCGCTCAGCCGATCCGCATCCTACATTGCGCCCAGGATCTTGACGCTGTCGAGCGCCTTGGCGCTGACGACTTTCTTTGCCGTGATGTGCCTGGCGACGACATCCCAGATCGGCGGGCCTTCGGTTCCCTGGTTCACGCTGGCCCAGCCGGCCACGACGTAATCCTTGCCGGCGTCGAGCGGCTTGCCCGACTTTATCAGCGCCAGGTTCGAGATGCGGCTGCCGACGCGCTTTGAGATGTCGATCGTATAGCCGAGGCCGCCGGTGCGGACCATGTCGCCGCCCTGCTGGTAGTAGGGATCCGGGTGGAAAATGTTATCGGCGACATCCTCCAGGATCTCCTTGAGCCGCGCTCCGCTCATGGTCATACGGTAGCAGGCCGGATAGGTCATCGCCGTGCCGTTGGTGATGTCCTCGAAGGTGATGTCCTGGCCGGGGAGAACGCTGGTCCCCCAGCGGATGCCCGGTGACAGCGCGATCTCGGCGTCGCGCTCCGTCAGGATGGCATCGCATATGACATTGTCGAGCGTACCATCGAAGTTGCCGCGGCGATAAAGCAGGCTGTCCGTCTTGCCGAGAACGCGAGTCAGGTCCTTCTCGTAGGGGGCGCGGTGCCTGGCAATCAACGCCGCCATCTCGGCATCGGGCTCGATGGCATCGGAGAACACCGGGATCAGCCGGTAGCGGAAGCCCTTGATCGCCTTGCCCTGAACATCGAGATCGAGGCGCGAGACGAATTTGCCGTGCGAGCCCGAGGCGACCATCAGCGTAGTGCCGACTTTCGTCACCTGCGGCACGGCATCGTGGGTGTGGCCGGTCAGGACCACGTCGATGCCCGGCACCTCCTGCACCAGCTTGCGGTCGAGATCGAAGCCGTTGTGCGACAGCAGCACCACGAGATCGGCGCCCTTCGCCTTGACTTCAGCGACCTCCTCGCGCAGCTCCTTCTCGCGGATGCCAAATGTCCACTTCGGGAACATCCAGCGTGGGTTGGCGATCGGCGTGAACGGCAGCGCCTGGCCGATGACGGCGATCTTGACGCCACCGCGCTCGAACATCTTCGAGCCTTCGAACACCTTGTCCTCGAACTCGCTGTCACGGATGTTCTGCGCCAGGAACGGGAACGGCAGCTTGTCGACGATCTCCTTGACACGCGCCTCGCCGAGAGTGAACTCCCAGTGCCCCGTCATTGCGTCGGGCTTCAGCAGGTTCATGGCATCGACCATGTCCTGGCCCTTGGTCTGCAGCGAGGTCCAGCTGTTGGTCCAGGTATCGCCGCCGTCGAGCAGCAGCATGCGGTCGCCGCGCGCGGCACGGATCGACTTGACGATCGTGGCGATGCGATCCAGCCCGCCCATGCGGCCGTAGGTCTTGGCCAGCTCGGCAAAATCATCGAAGGTGTGTGCGTGGGCTTCGGCAGACTTGTCGGCGAGATTGAAGGCCTTGCGCAGGTCCGCGCCGACCAGATGTGGTACGATGCCCTTCGCGGTGCCGACGCCGATATTGACCGACGGCTCGCGGAAATAGAGCGGCATGAGCTGGGCATGGATGTCGGTGACGTGGACCAGTGTGACATTGCCGAGGGGCTCGAAGGCCAGGAGCTGCTCCTGGGACAAGCGCCCTTGCGCCGCAAGGTGTCGCAAGGGTAGGCCTGCGCCAGTGCAAAGTGTGCCGGCAGCGATCGTTGCCGTCAGGAAATCACGTCGTGTGACCACTAAAACGCCTCCGTGGCGTGTGCGATTGGCCGCACCCTTATTTCTCCCTCCGATGGCCGCGTCAGGGCCGGAGAGATTCTCTTGCAAGCATTCGTTGAAGCGGCGCGGGTAATAATCGAACCCAACGGAACCGGGTCCGCCTCCAGATCACGCGACGGTGACCTTGTGCTCCGACTTGTAGATCGAGCCGTCGTCGTCGTGCCACGAGAACTCGAAAATGCCCGTCTCCGGCACGCGAACGAAGAACGCATGGTAGGGATTGGCCGCGACCGCTGAATGCCAGTCGGCCTTCATGATCTCCTTGCCGTTGAACTTGGCCACGAACTGCTTGATGATCTTGCGCGGAACGAGCTTGCCGCTCGAATCCTTGCGCAGTCCTGTCTCCATCTCGTGACTGATGAGGGTCTTGACCTCGATCACCTCGCCGGCCTTGGCGGTGGCGGGCATTCTCACGCGGGGGGTTGGGGTCG
This sequence comes from uncultured Devosia sp., assembly GCA_964498125.1. Lineage (GTDB taxonomy): Bacteria > Pseudomonadota > Alphaproteobacteria > Rhizobiales > Hyphomicrobiaceae > CAMDBL01. Next base: position 65,165 of record CAZCGE010000121.1, read on the forward strand.
CCATGATGTGATGAACCTCGTCGAAAAGTCTGACTGTGATGGGCTTCGCGTCAGGCACAGCTTGCGGGCGAGCTCTAGCCGCCGCAGCCGCCGATCGTGACCTTCACTTCCTTTTTGGCCGTGTACAGCTTGCCGTCCGACATCTCGGCGACCGCGATGATGCTCTGGGTCTGCGCCAGCCGGATGCGGACCTGCGCCGACGCCTTCGGGCTCAGCGGCGTGAAGTGGAAATTGGCCACCTGCGGGTTCGGATTGCCGTCGGCGAAGAAGTGCACCGATTTGACGTAGTCCTTCTCCGTCATCGGGCTCTCGACCTCGAAGTTCATGGGCACCACGAGGCCGTTCTCGGCAATCGTGGGCAGGTCGAGCTTGATCTTGCCGGCGGCAATTGCCTTGTCGCCGTAGAGCTTCTTGATCTCGGCCACCACGTCGTCGGGCTTCGCCAGCACGAGTGTTGGCACCACCGCTACGGCCACTGCCGCCGATGCTGTCGCGGCCATGAACTCGCGACGGGCCATGCCCGCCCCGCCAGAATGTGACCCGAGAATGCTCGCCATCTCCGTCTCCCTGAGTTGCCTCCGCCGGCGCCATCATCACGGGCGCCCAGGATCAATCCATTAGCATATTGCTATTCATTGTTGCAGCACCCTCCATGATGCGGCATGATCATATCGACGTGAGGCGCCGGGATCATCCGTTTCATCGATCTCGGAGAGACTTGACGCGGACACATCGTGTGGAGGGAAGTATGCGAGGAGGACTTACGCTCGCGAGCTGTGCCGTGATCGTCGCGGTCTCGGCCTCGGCTGCCTTGGCCCCAACTGCCTGGGCCCAAGCTCCGGCAACCGACAGCGAGAAGGAGATCGAGCGCTATCGCGAGATGATCAGCGACCCCATGTCGAACCCGGGCTTCCTGAATGTCGACCGTGGCGAGGCGCTGTGGAAGCTGGCGCGCGGTGCGAAGAGCGTCAGCCTGGAGAAATGCGATCTCGGCGAAGGGCCCGGTAAGCTGGAGGGCGCCTACGCCAAGCTGCCGCGCCATTTCAAGGATGCGGACCGCGTGATGGACGTCGAGCAGCGGCTGCACTGGTGCATGGTGAATCTGCAGGGGCTCGACACCGCCGATGTCGTCAAGCGCCGGTTCGGCGCGCCGGGGCGCACTTCTGACATGGAGGATCTGGTCGCCTTCATCGCCAACAAGTCGAGCGGCATGAAGCTCGCCACGCCCGTCCAGCATCCCAAGGAGCAGGAGATGTACGCGGTCGGCGAGGCCTTTTTCTTTCGCTGGGGCGGCACGTGGGATTTCTCCTGCGCGACCTGCCATTCCTAGGACGGCAAGCGCATCCGCCTGCAAGGCCTGCCCAACCTGTCGAAGCCCGGCCGGCAGTCCCAGGAAACGATGGGCTCCTGGCCCACATATCGCGTGTCGCAGAGCCAGGTGCGCACGATGCAGCACCGCCTCTACGACTGCTTCCGCCAGATGCGCTGGCCGGCGCCGGATTATCTCTCCGACGGGCTGACAGCGCTCACAGTGTATCTCAACAAGAACGCCGAGGGGGCCGAGATCCAAGTGCCCTCGATCAAGCGCTGACGGGAGGACGAGACATGAGAACGAAGATCATCGCACCCGGTGTCGCCCTCGTTGCCGCTGCCTGCGTCGCGGCGGTCGCTGTCGCCCAGCAAACGCCGAAGGCCGACCCGGCTACCGTCGACAAATACGTCCAGGCCACGTTCAAGGGCGCCCCTGCCGAATGGCAGAAGCGGATCGAGCAGGACGAGGCGCAGCGGCTGTGCTCGGAGTACAAGAACCAGCTGCCGACGGCGCTGTTCCAGAAGGTGCTCGCGAGCCAGAAGGCATCCGTCGTGCTCCCCGCCGATGGCAAGGTGATCGGCAATTGGAAGGAAGGCGCAAAGATCGCGCAGAACGGCCGCGGCGGCCAGTTCTCCGATGCGCCCGGCGAGGCCGGCGGCGGCAACTGCTATGCCTGCCACCAGCTATCGAAGGCCGAGGTGAGCTACGGCACGATGGGGCCCTCGCTCAACGAGTACGGCAAGATTCGCAAGTTCTCCGCTGAGGACGCCAAGGCTGCCTACGCCAAGATCTACAACGCGCAGTCGGTGATGCCGTGCTCCAACATGCCGCGCTACGGGCTCACCAAGGCGTTGTCCGAGCAGCAGATCAAAGACGCGGTGGCCTACCTGTTCGATCCCGAAAGCCCCGTCAACAAGTAGCGGAACCGTCCATGACCGTTGGCCTTGATCAGCGACGATCGTCGTTTCGACTGCTGGCGGCGACGCTGGTCGTTGCGCTCGGGGCCGCGTTGTTCCCGGTGGCATCGTTCGCTCAGTCGGCCGAGCTTCTCATGTTCGAGGAGCGCGGCTGCCCCTGGTGCCGCCGTTGGCGCGCGGAGGTAGGGCCCGGCTATCCGCATTCTCCCGAGGGCAAGCGCGCACCACTGCGCGTCGTCGACATTGCGGGCTCGCGGCCGGCCGGCATCGAACTGGCAACGGCGGTTCGTTTCAGTCCGACTTTCGTGCTCGTTCTCGACGGTCGCGAGGTCGGCCGTATCACCGGCTATCCAGGCGCCGACTTCTTCTGGGGCCAACTCGAGGGGTTGCTGAAAAACACGCAGCTGGCGCCGACAGCGGTGCAACAACAAGCTGGGGTGGATATCCTGAACAAGACGAGAGAAGCGCCATGAGCAGCATTCTTGGGCAGGACGTGCTCGACGCACTGCAGAGCGACGCGGAGGCTTCGCCCGAGCTGAAGCGGTTGTGCGCGAAGGCCCGCAAGGCCAGCGAGTTCCTCAAGGCGCTCGCCCACGAGAACCGGCTGCTGATTCTGTGCATTCTGGCGGAGCGCGAACGGTCCGTGATGGAACTCGAGGAGCTGCTGTCGCTGAGCCAGCCGACCGTTTCACAACAACTGGCGCGGTTGCGCCTCGATGGCCTCGTCGAGACGCGGCGGGACGGACGCACCGTCTATTACAGCCTGGCCGACGAGGCGACGCGCAATTTTATCCAAGCGGTCTACGACAAGTTCTGCCGCGAATAGCCTTTCCCGCAGTAGAATTGGAACGACGGCACTGCTGCCTTCTGCCGTGGCAAGGATCATCGTATGTGGCTGCTGATCGGAGGCTTTCTCTGCGGCATTGCTGCTGGCGCCGCCGCGCGCTACGGCCGCATCTGCTCGATGAGCGCAATCGAGGACGCTTTGATTGCCAAGGATTTCCGCGCCGCCAAGGCCTGGGGACTGGCGCTCGCCGTGGCAATCCTCTCGACGCAGGTCATGGCGCTCGTGTGGGCCTTCGATCTCAAGGCGAGTGTCTACACGACCGGACACCTCGATCTGCTGGGTGCGCTCCTCGGCGGACTGATGTTCGGGTTCGGCATGGCGATGGTTGGTACCTGCAGCTTCGGCCTGCTGGTCAGAGCCGGCAGCGGCGACATGCGAGCCATCGTATCTGCGGCCGTCGTTGGCATAGCAGCCTTCGCATTCACGGCTGGCGTTCTGTCGCCGCTCAGGATGCAACTGGCAGGCTTGCTTACCGTCGACCTGGCGCCGCGCGGTGGACCATTGATCCCTGGGTTGCTCGCCCCGCTCGCGGGAACATCGGAACAGCTCCTAGCCTTGAGCCTGGCCGGCGCGATCGCAGTGCTGCTGGCAGGAACCGCCCTTGCCGACAGGCGCCTGCGCAAGCGTCCGCGCCTGTTGCTGGCCGCGGTCGCGCTTGGCGCAGCTTTTGCCGCGGGCTGGGCTGTTACCGCATTTTCTGTCGACAGAATGGAGACGAGGCGGCTCGAAAGTCTGTCGTTTGTCGCTCCCGTGGGCCGCCTGCTGCTCCAGGTCATGACCGACTCGCTGAAGGATGTGGGCTTCGGCGTCGCCTCCGTCGCGGGCGTCTTTGCGGGCGCGCTGATAACAGCCGTTCTCAAGGACGAGATCCGGCGAGAGGCGTTCGACGACGTGCGCGAGATGCGCCGGCATATGCTCGGTGCCGTGCTGATGGGTTGCGGTGGCGTCCTCGCACGCGGCTGCACGATCGGTCAGGGCATGAGCGCCGCTAGCGCGCTCGCAATATCCGCACCGCTTGTCGTTCTCGGCGTGGTGCTCGGTGCCAAGATAGGCCTGTCATTGTTGCTCGAAGGCCGCGCCCTCTGGCGGATGGGCGCGAACGGCTGACAGATCGCGGGCGGGAGCATCGAATGCGGGATCGTGAGCAGCGGCTCGTGCCGCGGGTTGTGGCCGCGAGCCTGCATCTTTCTCGGTTGCCGGCAAGTTGGTAAGTTGGATGCCAAGGCGGTCGCGCTGGGACAGATCGAGCGGGAAGGCGAAAGTCATGCGTTGGCGGATCATGGTTCAGGCAGTGCTCGTGATGCTCGCCTCGGCGTCGGCCGTGCGCGCGCAGGACGGCGCCGGCATCGGCGGCGCGGTGGCCGACAGCGGGCCGAGTCGCGCCCTCGAGGCTCCCACCGATCCGCGGCCGGCGCGCGAGAAATTCTGGTGGTCCAACGACTGGTTCGAGCGCGGCATGCTCGATGTGCCGGTCAACCACGAGGTGGTGCAGCGCCAGGTGAGCTACCTCAATCCAGCCGACAAGACCGAGGTGCCGGCATTGCTGTTCAGGCCGAAGGCGCCGGGGACCTACCCAGCCGTGCTGTTCGCACACGGGCGGCGTGGGATCGACGGCCTCACCGCGCGGCTGCCGTTGCGGCTGGCGGCCCGCGGTTTCGTGGTGCTCGCCCCTGACGCCTTTGCCGCGCGCTTCATCGAGGCGATGCCGGTCGCGCACGAGCCGGCGACAGAAACGGATATCGGTGCTGGTCTCGACTTTCTCCTGAGCCTGCCGGACGTGTCCACGACCAGGGCCTGCTTCGTGAGCCATACGCGCGGCGGCTACTACACACTCGTGGCAGCCGTCGCGCAGAAGCGCCAGGGCCGGCAGGCCGTGTGCTACGTCTCCTACTATCCGCATTGGCAGGATCCGCGCGCCGGTGAGGCCGATCAAGTCTATCGCTACACCAGCCTGGTTGACGGTCTCGAGATTGCAACACTCGTGATGATGGGGGAGTTCGAGCAGTACCAGCGTCGCCGCTCGATCGAGATGGGGGTCGCCGCACTCAAAGCCAAGGGCCGGGATGTGCGACTGATCATCTATCCAGGCGTTGGCCGAGGCTTCGACTTCAGGGGGCCGCAGGTGCGCACCTTCGCCGACGACCTGGCAACGAAAGACAGCCTCATGCGCGCGGCAGACTTCATCGACAGGCAGCTTCGCCAGCACGTCAAACGATGAGGCGACGGCGGGTGTGTCACGCACCTGCCCGGGCAGCACACATTGTCGGCGACAGAATAATCGCGCTTCAATCTCATGCGCAGATGGGAATTGCAGCGCCATTTTCTGTTCCGCCTTTGCCAAGTCCGCTGTCGTTCCGGTCTTGGTGCAATCGCCGCAACTCTTTTTGCAGTTCTTCTATCGGCTTAGTGTGGTGGTACGGGGCGGCAGGCCGAAGCTCGTCTGCGTCTTGATCGACGTAGACCGCCGCGGGTACCTGCAATGCTCGTCTTTCTTTGAGATGGTGTCGCGGCACATCCCCGCACAGACTGGTTTTAGCTGCGTCCCGGCAGCCCCCTTCAGCGATCCAGGGTCCAGGTCACTCGGCTCGGTCCGACCACCCCCTCCGCCGGTGCAAGCGGACAGGACATTCCAACTTGGGGCAAGAACAGGACATTTCTACTTTGCGTTGACACGTCCAATTCGTATTTCCATGGCGTCTAATTCGGAATTTTGTGTTGATTGTCATCGACTACATGCCCGACGGCATCATCGGCTGCCCTCACCAGGAAGGAATAGACTACGAAGATGTGTCAATCGGCCATCATCATCCAGACTTCCAAAGCCGGGCGGCAGACATGGAGCCTCAGCGTCGAATTCGTTCTCCGGGTAAGCTTGGCCCATGAAATGCCCATGAAACACGTGAACGTAATCAGAAAAGAATGTGAACAAGTGAAAGCTGACGTTCAATGAATTCAATGAGTTAAGCCAAGGTCCGTTTCTTCGGGAGCAAGGGGTCGGGAGTTCGAATCTCCCCGCTCCGACCATTATTTGCGCAAGAGTTGACGCGCCGCTTGTGCACGTCGTCGTGGCATGGGCGTGATTGCACGCGCTGCGCCAGACGACATCCATCAGTCAGATCATCACGTGCCGCGGTTAAGCGCGGCTGCTGTGCGCCACCGGCGTGACGACAGCGCCGGCAAGAGTGTATAGCATGCACAATGCCACTCGACTGCAACGCACCAGGAATCGGCCATGCGCGCGCGTCCACAAACACAAGCCACAGGGCGGCCGGCATTGGCCGGCGTCACGGTGATCGACCTCACACAGTTCGAGGCCGGCACCTCCATCACCGAGACGCTTGCCTGGCTCGGAGCCGAGGTGATCAAGGTGGAGAATCCCGTCGGCGGCGAGCAGGGGCGCAATGCGTCCTCGGAGCGCAAGGACGCTGATAGCTATTATTTCATGCTGCTCAATGCCAACAAGAAGTCGGTCACGCTCAACCTCAAGAGCCCACGCGGCAAGGAGTTGCTGCGCGGGCTGATCGCCAAGGCCGACATCTTTGCGGAGAATTTCGCCCCCGGCGTCATCGAGAAACTCGGTTTCTCCTATGATGAGGTCAGCCGCCTCAATCCCGGCATCATTTATGCGACCGTCAAGGGCTTCGGCAAGGGCAGCCCCTACGAGACGCATCTTGCCTTCGACATGATCGCCCAGGCTTGCGGCGGCATACTGAGCATCACCGGCGAGGCGGACGGCCGACCAATCAAGCCCGGCGTGACGCTGGGTGACACCGGCACGGGACTGCATGCCTGCATCGGTGTGCTGGCGGCGCTTTATCAGCGCACGGTGACCGGCCGTGGGCAGAAGGTCGAGGTGGCGATGCAGGACGCGATGGTCAATTACTGCCGCGTCGCCTACGCCGCACAACTCATGCACGGCAAGGCATGCCCAAGAATGGGCAATCAGGTGGTGCTCGGCAGCAATGCGCCATCCGATATTTTCAAGTGCAAGCCGGGCGGGCCGAACGACTACGTCTATATCTATACCAGCCGGGCCAACAACCAGCAGTGGGAGCGCCTGATCACGATCATCGACCGGGCGCAGTTCAAGGACGATCCACTGATGGCGACGCCACAGCTTCGCGTCCGGCAGGTCGACAGGATCAATGCCGCCATCGAGGCCTGGACCGTGCGCCATACCAAGCACGAAGCCATGCAAATCCTCGGCGAGTCGGGGGTGCCGTGCGGCGCGGTGCTCGATACCGATGAGCTGATGCGCGATCCCAGCATGCGGGAGCGCGAGATCTTCGTCGAGGTCGATCACCCGGTACGCAACAAGGTGACGATCCCTGGATGGCCCGTGAAGATGTCTGACAGCCACGTGCCAGTCACAGCATCGCCATTGCTGGGCGCCGACAACGCTGAGATTTATGCGCAATGGCTCGGGCTGTCACAAGCCGATCTCGATGGATTGAAAAAGGACGGTGTGGTCTGAATGCAATGTCCGGCGTTGCCGCCGGACGTCATCGGCTGCATCGTGGGGGCGCAAACCCTGCCGGCCTCGGGACCGGCCGAACCGGTGCCCACTTTGGCGGAAAATGCTCTGGCCACGCGAAGGAGCCGCGATGAAACTTGCATTTTTCGACGATCACAAGCTCGGCGTCGTCCAAGGTGACGGCATTGTCGATGTGAGGGACGCCGTCCGCGACATTCCGCATCTGGGCCCTCACGATCTCATCAATGGCGTGATCGAGCGCTTCGCAACCTACCGATCCAAGATCGATGCGGCCGCCAGCAGCGGCAAGGCCGTGCCGCTGGCTACCGTCAAGCTGCGTGCGCCGTTGCCGCGGCCGATCAACATCGCCTGCATGGCGGTCAACTACATGGAAGACGGAACGCGCGACGAGCCTGCGCCAATCAATGCCTTCCTCAAGTCGCCGGGCGCCATTATCGGGCCGGGCGAGACGATGGTGCTACCGGACATCCCGGCTGCCGTGTTCGAAGGGGAGGCGGAAGTCGCCGTCGTCATCGGCAAGCGGGCGAAAAACGTGAAGGCCGCGGACGCCATGCAGTATGTATTTGGCTACATGAACTTCGTCGATGGTTCCGCGCGGGGCATGCCGCCGCCCAACAATGTCTTCTATCAGACGAAATCGCGGGATACGTTCGCGCCGATCGGCCCGTGGATCGTTACCGCCGATGAGATCAAGGACCCGCAGCACTTGCAGGTGCGGCTATGGAACAATGGCGAGCTGCGGCAGAATTTCAACACCGATGACATGGCGCACGATATCAAGCGCTGCATCGAGTGGGTGACGTCGATCCACACGCTCGAGCCGGGCGACATCCTGGCCACGGGAACCAACCACCGCGGGCTGCATGCGTTCCACGATGGCGACACGATCGAGATCGAGACGGAGGGACTTGGCCGGCTCACCTTCCGTGTGCGTGACGATCTCAAGCGCACCTGGGAAAAGGAAACCCGCCTCCAACGGCAGGACAAGGGCCTCAATCCGCTGGCGCCGCAGGTCGCCGGAAAATACGCGCCGGGAAAGGCGTAAACGTCGCGAGCGCCGCCATGGTCCGCCGGCAGCGCTCGCGTTGCGTGTCTCAGATCGATTCCTTCAAGTCCTTGGCGGCGCGGAAGGCGATCTTCTTGGAAGCCTTGATCTTGATGGCCTCGCCGGTGGCGGGGTTGCGGCCCATGCGCGCCGGGCGCTTGCGCACCTGGAGGATGCCGAGGCCGGAGAGGCGAATGCGCCGGCCCTTCTTCAAATGACCACCGATCATCGCGATGGTGCTGGTCAGGATCGCGGTGACGTCCTTCTTCGAAGCGTTGTGCTCGGCGGCGAGTGCTGCTGCGAGCTGGGTGAGCGAGACGGTCTCGGCGGCGGCGGGCTTGGCGGTTTTGGCGACCATGTGTTTCTGGCTCCTGTTCAGGGTTTATATCTGCTGACGTCTGACTATATACTCGAGTGCGCGCTGAATGAATCGGCTAGCGCCCGTGCGGTCCATCACCCCCGGCGATGCGGCGCCGGCATACCGCCGCCAGCCGCACAGGATCCGGAATTGAGACATCCGGGGATGGCCATTGCCGACAGCAATGTCAACGAAAACCCGCTAGTTTGTTGGATTTTTTCCACCGGCATCGAGAAAAATGCGCCAATTAGCGGGACTTCCGCGCAACACCAGGCCGGATCGGCGGGGGCTCGAGCCGGCCGTTGGCAAACGCCGCAAACTCTGCATAGTCACGAGGCACGTCGCCTGCAGCACACCCGACCGGGGAATTTCCATGGCACAGATCGCCCTTTGCTTTTCAGATCAAAGCCTCGCCGCGCTACTTGGCGATGTGCGCGAGGCGCACCGCCAGTTCCTGAAGCGGCATCGGGCGAGCCTCGTCACCTTCGGGCCGATCAGCCATCCCGACGGCCGATCCGCGGGCTATGCCTATCAGCTCGACCTGCCGGGGTTTGATCCGGCTGCGCTGAAGTCGTTCCTCGCCGAGGATCCATTCAGGGAAGCAGGCGTCTACACATCGACGCTGACGCGCGGCTGGCGTTGCGCGCTGAACGTCCGCCAGGCGGGATTTCCGGTGCGTGCCGGCCTCAAGGGCTTCTTCTTTCACGGCATTGGCAAACCGAACATGACGGGCAAGCGCAGCGAGATCGTGCAGGCGCATATGCAGCATCTGATGCAGGTCGACGACTCCAACTGCATATCGCGCGGGCCGCTGACCAATCTGGCCGGCGAGACTTGGGAAGGCAGCGGCATGGTCTACGAGTTCGAGAGTCGCGAAGCGCTGCAGCACTTTTTCCGCGACGAACCCTATTGCATGCATGGCCTTTATGAACGTATCGACCTCTATGACTGGCAGCGCGGCAATATGGCGGCGTAGCGGCGCTGGCGCGGCGACCGTCGACGCGGATCGAACGCGCGGCGCCAATCCGTGGACCGCATCAGCTTCGACTTGATGTCCCAGCCAACCCGAAGAATGGCGTGCCGGCAACCGGTGTCGAGGGCTCGGCCATGTCGCGCGGCTGCATCAGGCCGGCTTGCCGGGCGGCGCGACCCGCGTCGATCGCCGTGGCAAACGCGCGCGCCATCAGCACGGGATCTCCGGCCTTGGCCACGGCGGTGTTGAGCAGCACGGCGTCGTAGCCCATCTCCATGGCTTCGGCGGCATGCGACGGCGCGCCGATGCCGGCATCGACAACCAAAGGCACGCCGGGAAAGTAGGCGCGCATGGATTTGAGCCCGTAGCGGTTGTTGAGGCCGAGGCCGGTGCCGATCGGCGCGCCCCAGGGCATCAACACTTCGCAGCCGGCTCCCAGCAGGCGCTCGGCCGCGCCCAGGTCCTCGGTCGTGTAGGGGAACACCTTGAAGCCCATGCGCGTCAGCTCGGCTGCGGCTTCCACCAAGCCGAACAGATCCGGCTGCAGCGTGTCGTCGTTGGCGATCACCTCGAGCTTGACCCAGTCGGTGCCGAAGAGTTCGCGCCCCATCTCGGCGGTTGTGATCGCCTCTTTCGGCGTGCGGCAGCCGGCGGTGTTGGGCAGCACGCGCACGCCGAGTTCGCCGATCAGCTGCCAGAAGCCCTGGCCGGATTTCGCGCGCGCGGATTCCCGCCGCAGCGACACGGTGACAATGCCAGCGCCAGACGCTTTGACGGCATCGGCCAGCACTTGCGGGGAATGATACTGCGCGGTGCCGAGCAGCAGGCGAGAGGCAAACTCGACACCATAGAGTCTGAGCGGGTCTGTCGCGATGGCTGGCATCGAGCTGGCGGTCATTGGCAGTGAGGTCATGGGTGCTCACCCGCCTTGGCGTGGTGCGACGATCTCGATCCGGTCACCAGCCGCCAGGTTCGTTTCGGCGCGGCGGCGCTCGGCGACGAAATCGCCGTTGACGGCGGTGGCAACCTTGAGGCCGGCAAAGCCCAACTCGTCCAGCAGGCTCGCCAATGTCGTCGCGCGTGCCTCCGTCGGCTCGCCATTGACGACGAGCTGCAAAAGCAAACTGGAGCGGGCAGCCATCGTGCTCATTGCGTTCCCAACAGTTTCGCGCCGTGTCTCGAGCATGTCAGTTACGATTTGCCCCAATACAAGGGCTTTCCGGGGCAAAGCTCAAGGGCCAACATGGTGGCAGGTTCGGCGTCCTCAGCCAAACGCGAGTTGCACCTTCATCGATTGCGACTTGTCGGAGGCCAATTCAAAGGCTTCGATCGCCCGGTCGAAAGGCAGTGTCGCCGTCACCAGCGGTTTGACGTCGATCAGTCCCTTGCGCATCAGCGATACGGCGATGGCAAACTCCTCATGGAAACGGAAGGTGCCGCGCAAGTCCAGCTCCTTGGCGACCAGCATATTGATCGGCAGGGTGAATGGCCCGGCGCCGAGGCCGACCTGGACGATGGTTGCCCGCGGGCGCAGGACCTCCAAAGCGGCGGTGAGGGCGCGCTCCTGGCCGGAGGCTTCGAGCAGCACGTCGAACGTGCCCTTGTCCTGGCCGTAGGCCGCGAGCTGGTCGGGCGCCCGAGCGACATTGATGCCCCGATCCGCGCCGAGGCGCGTGACAAAGGCAAGCGGCTTGTCGGTGATGTCGGTCGCCACGATCTCGCTGGCACCGGCACGGCGTGCCGCCAGCACGCACAAGGCGCCGATCGGCCCGGCCCCGGTGATCAGTACGCGCTTGCCGAGCAGCGATCCGGCCCGCCTGACCGCATGCAGCGCCACCGCCAGCGGTTCTGCCATGGCAGCCTCGGCGGACGACAGTGCGTCGCCCACCACATGGCATTGCGCGGCATCGGCGACGATGGTTTGCCGGAAGGCGCCACCGATATGCGGCATGCGCATGGCGCTGCCGTAAAAACGCATATCCAGACAGTGGTTCTGCGCCCCTTGCTGGCAGTATTGGCAGCGCCCGCACGGCCGGCTTGGGCTGAGCGCGATGCGCACGCCGGGCTGCAAGGCCTCGACGCCCGCGCCCACCTGCTCGACGATGCCGGCAACCTCATGACCAAGCACCATCGGCTGCTGCAAGCGCACGGTGCCGAAGCCGCCGTCGTGATAGTAATGCAGGTCGGAACCGCAGATGCCGCCGGTTTCGATACGCACGCGCACCTCGCCTGGCCCCGGCGCGCCGGTCTCCATGGGTTCGATGCGCAGATCCTTCGCGGCGTGGATGACGATGGCGCGCATATCGGCGAACTCCTCGCGGATTGATAGCAGGGCCCGGGTTACGTCCGCGGGCCCGCGCACCGATGATAGCCGCCGCAGCGGTGGAGAGGAAATGCCACAATGAGTCTCGACCTGTTCAAGCTTGACGGGCGCGTGGCGCTGGTCAGTGGGGCCTCGCAGGGTATCGGCTTCGCGCTGGCCAAGGGATTGGCCGCGGCCGGCGCCAAGGTCGTGCTGAATGGCCGCGACCAAGGCCGGTTGGACGCCGCCGCCGCAAGCCTACGGGCGGCGGGACATGCGCCGCATCTGGCGGCCTTCGACGTGACGGACCGCGTGGCAGTCGGCAGCGCCGTCGCCCGCATCGAAGCCGAGGTCGGCCCCATCGACATTCTCGTCAACAACGCCGGCGTGCAGCGGCGCATGCCGCTCGAGGACGTCTCCGAGGAGACCTGGCGCGAGGTGATCGGCACCAATCTCGACGCGGTGTTCTTTGTCGCCCAGGCGGTCGGCAAGCGCATGATCGAGCGCAAGCGCGGCTCGATCATCAACATCTGCTCGCTGATGAGCGAGCTCGGCCGCGCAACAATCGTGCCTTACACCGCCTCGAAAGGCGCCGTGCGCATGTTCACGCGCGGGCTCGCCACCGAGTGGGGTAAGCACGGCGTGCGCGTCAACGGCATTGGGCCGGGCTATTTCGCCACCGAGATGAACACGGCGCTGGTCAATGACCCGAAATTCTCCGGCTGGGTCGAGGGCCGCACACCGATGGCGCGCTGGGGCAAGGTCGACGAGCTGGTCGGCGCCGCCGTCTATCTGGCCTCCGACGCCTCCAGTTTCGTCACCGGCCACATCATTTACGTCGACGGCGGCATGTCGGTGAGTGTTTGAACAGGGTTGCTCACGGTCGGGGTCAGACCCTTGGGTCTGACCCCGTCCGCGCAATTCAGTGTGAAGGGTGGAGCTGGGACGTTTGCCCGGCACCGAGGACGGTCGGAGGTGCGACCCTTGGGTCTGACCCCTTGGGGGCACTTCTGAGATGGGGAAGACCCCGGCTCTGCGCGGCCACCGCCGCTTCGGCCGGGGACGCAGATCGATAGGTAGCTACCTAATGTTAGCGCGAATGGGGTCTGACCCCCACTATGCCTTCGCCAATTCGCCACCCGCCATCGGCCGCGCCACGCCGGTGGTGCCGGGGAAGGTGATCGGCAGGCCGGCGAGCGTGCGCACCGCCAGATAGGCCCAGGCCTCGGCCTCCAGGCTGTCGCCGTCGAGCCCGACCGCTTCGGCCGGCACCACGGCGTTCTCGACGCGGGCAGCGAGCATGCTCATCAACGTGCGGTTCCGGCGCCCGCCGCCGCAGACGATCCACAGCGCCGGTTCTTGTGGCATGTGCTCGCGGGCACGCGCCGCCGCCGCCGCGGTGAACGCTGTCAGGGTAGCGGCGCCGTCCTTGGGGATGAGGTCGAAGACGAGGTCGAGCGCAAAGGCTTCGCGGTCGAGCGATTTCGGCGGCAGGGCGGCAAAATGGCCGTGCTTGAGGTATTCGGCCAGATGGTCGTCCGACACCGTGCCCTGCGCGGCAAACCTGCCAGCGTCATCGAAGGTCTCACCGGTGTGGCGCTCCATCCAGTCGTTGATCATGGCGTTGCCGGGGCCAGTGTCGAAAGCCATCAGCTCACCGGACTCACCGATAAATGTGACATTGGCGACGCCACCGACGTTGAGTATGGCGATGGGCCGATCGGGCAGCCGAGCCACCAGGGCGCGGTGATAAACAGGCACCAGTGGCGCGCCCTGGCCGCCGCTCGCGCAATCCGCCGCGCGCAGGTCGTGGACCACATCGATGCCGGTCAGGCGCGCGAGCAGCGGGCCGTCGCCCAACTGCACGGTCAAGCACCGATCCGGCCGGTGCAACACCGTCTGCCCGTGGAAGCCGATCACGTCGACCGCCGAAGGCTGCAGCATGCGGTCACCGATGAAGCGCAGGACGGCATCGGCGTGCCGCTCGGTGATCTCGCGCTCGATGTCCGCAATCATGCCGGGCCGCGCCGTCCGATCGGTCAGCCGCCGCGCCGCGACGATCGCCTCCCGCAGCCGCGTCCGGAATGCACGCGGGTAGTCCACCGTCGCCGCCGGCCCACGCCGCACGCGGTTTTCGCCGTCGGTCTCGACGATGGCGATATCGATGCCGTCGAGCGAGGTGCCGCTCATCAGCCCGATCGCGCGCAGAACCTTGCTCATGGAGGCCTTCCTGTGCAATTTGCGACCGAACCGCCGTAGGTCGGGTTGGCGCGACAGCGCGTAACCCGACATTGCCTGGCACCAGCGCATGTTGGGTTACGTCCGCCGCCGCGCTTGCAGCGCTCCGTCGGCTAACCCAACCTACGGTTCATCGATAGAGTTTACATCATGGCGACGTTCAAGTCCGATTTCCTCAACATCCTGACCGAGCGCGGTTTTGTCCACCAGTGCTCCGATTCCGCTGGCCTTGATGCGCTGGCGGCGAAGCACGAGATCATCGCCTACGTCGGTTACGATTGCACCGCGCCTTCCCTGCACGTCGGCTCGCTGATCTCCATCATGATGTTGCACTGGCTGCAAGTGACCGGCAACAAGCCGATCGCGCTGATGGGTGGCGGCACTACGCGCGTCGGCGATCCTTCCGGCAAGGACGAGTCGCGCGCCATCCGCAGCATCGAGGAGATCGACGCCAACAAGGAAGGGATCAAGGGCGTTTTTGCCAAGCTGCTGACCTTCGGCGCAGGCAAGAGCGACGCCGTCATGATCGACAATGCGCAATGGCTGGCGCCGTTGAATTACATCGAATTCCTGCGCGATGTCGGCCGGCATTTCTCCGTCAACCGCATGCTGACGATGGACTCGGCGAAAATGCGGCTGGAGCGCGAGCAGGAGCTGTCGTTCATCGAGTTCAACTACATGCTGCTGCAGGCCTACGACTTCGTCGAGCTGGCGCGGCGCACGGGTTGCAACCTGCAGATGGGCGGCTCCGACCAGTGGGGCAACATCGTCAACGGCATCGATCTTGGCCGGCGCATAGGGCTCGCACCCCAACTTTACGCGCTGACCTGCCCGCTGCTGACCACGGCGTCCGGCGCCAAGATGGGCAAGACCGCGGCCGGCGCAGTCTGGCTCAACGAGGCGCAGCTGTCCGCCTACGACTACTGGCAGTTCTGGCGCAACACCGAGGACGCCGATGTCGGCCGCTTCCTGAAGTTGTTCACGACTCTGTCGATGGCCGAGATCGCGCGGCTTGCAGCCCTGCAGGGTGCGGAGATCAACGAGGCGAAGAAGGTGCTGGCGAGCGAGGCGACGGCGCTGCTGCATGGCCGCGCCAAGGCGGATGCGGCGGCGGAAACGGCAAGGAAGACGTTCGAGCAGGGCGCCCTGGCGGACGATTTGCCCTCGGTCGCAGTAGCCAGCGGCGAACTCGATGTCGGACTCGGCGTCTTGGCGGCGTTCGTCAAGGCTGGCCTGGTCAAGTCGAACGGCGAGGCACGGCGCCAGATCCAGGGCGGCGGCCTGCGCGTCAATGATCAGCCGGTCACCGACGAGAAGGCGACCCTGACGCGCGCCGACCTGACCGGCGACGGCGTCATCAAGCTCAGTCTCGGCAGGAAGAAGCACGTGCTGCTCAGGCAACAGACATAGGTCGGGCCGACGCCCAACACCGCCACCTTTTTTGCTGGAACCCAACCTGGGCCACGAGCTTCACGCTGTCGCGGTCCGCCCTACCGCGTTTTCGGCGCGCCCTTGGTCTTGGGCTCCTCTAGCGGCGTCACGCGCGGGTCCGGCCCGGTCATCTCGGTCAGCCCACGGAAAATGCCGGGCGTCACCAGCGACAGCGGATTGACCGTGACCTGCGGCTGTTGCAGCGAGCCCTGGACTCCGAACGTGATGCCAAAAATGCCCTCTCCGCGTGGCCCCGACAGGATTTGTCCGATGACGGGAATGCCGCCGAGCATATTGTTGAGGCCCTGCAACGGGATATAGGTGCCGCCGAGGCTCATGCGGCCGGCTTTGAAATCAACCTTGCCGCGCAAATTGACACCGACCAGTGGCCCCCGCATGTAGCCGTCCTCGAGTACGAACTGGCCGTAGCCGACGGAAAAAGGCACGAGCATCCGGTCGAACTCGAAGACTTCGCGGACCATTTGGCGCTTTGCCGGCGATCGGGTGTCCGTGGTCTGGCCAAATTCGGCGCCACTCAAGAGTTCGCTGACGACGGGATCACCCAGTACGCGGAAATCCTCGACCAGCAGCGTGCCGGTCTTTTCCGCCGCGCCCTTGCCGTCGAGATTGACATCGAGGCGCCCGCGTCCGCCCTGCATGTTCGGGTAGAATCCGATCAGTCGCATGGCCTGGCCGGCATCGGGCGTGTCGACGCGCAGGCGGCGGGGCTCATTGGGCACCTGCACCAGCGACACCACCAGTGGCTTGCCGCCATCCAGCGTGCCGCGGCCTTCCAGCGCCACCAGGCGGTCGGCGCGATTCGACAGCTTGAGCTTGAGCCCGCGCAGCGAGACGTCCGAGTAGCCAGCCAGGGTTTCGATCTCGGCCGACACATCGAGTCCGGCGCGGGGCTTCAGCTGTTGCAGCGGCTTCTCCGTGAACTGGCCCACGGAGAACAGGGTGCGGAAGAAATCGCGGCCATCGAAGTGCCGGCCCTTCACCTTGACATCGAGGACGTTGTCGGGCCGCACCACACCTTGCATCTCGAGCTGGCTGACGAGATTGAGCGTGAAGCTCGAGAAAGAGAACTCGCGCAGGCGGTTGTCGGCGCCGATGATGATCTGGCCATCGGCGGCGATATTCTCGCCGCGCACGCGAAATTCATTGAGCTCGGTGCGGTCCTTGCCCCTGACGACTTCAAACTGCACGTCGGCAGGCGATCCGGGCGGCTTTCTCCAGGCAATGGTTTCAAGCACGATATCGGCGTTGGTGAGACTGGCGTGGACGGTGACTTGCGGCTCCTCTTGCGCGGTCGGCGTCACCCTCAATTCGACGGGAATTTCGCCCTGGAGAATATGATTGACGTCGAATCCGAGCTGGGTGCGGTCAGCATTATCAAGCCGGGCCATGAGCCGGATTTGCGACGGCTTGCCGGGGATCGTATCGAAAGGCCTCTGCCAACTGACTGTCGCGGGGACGCCGGCGACCAGCATCTCGCCGTTGACATCGGCGGACCGCTCCGCAAAGTCGATGTTGATGCTCGCGGCCTGCACGTCGTAGGGGCCGACGAGCTGCCGTGCCCGGCCTTCCGTAATGCGCATCTTGCCGTCGACTTTGATGTCGCCGCCATCCACGCCCTTGACCAGAGGCAACGTGAATTTGAGCTGGCCGTCGACTTTTCCGTCCACACCTTCCGCGGTCATGCCCGCCAGTTTGACAAAACCCAGCGGCTCCTGGTCGATCAGCTCTAGCATGAGTGGCAGCGGACTATTGACCCGAAAGGCAACCTCGCCGATGGGCACATCGCTGAAAACATCGACGGCGGTGAAGCGACCGCTCTTGAGCGGGATGCGGCGGCCAGCGCCGAGTACGATCGCAGAGTCGGGGATGTTCACCTCGACGGCGCCGCCCTCGAGCCTGACCAAGGCGCGCGGCGCCTCGATCGGCGACATGGTCGATATCGGCCGGATGACCAGATCAGTCGCCTCCAGGGCCAGCGACAGCCGCTGCTCGGGCAGCTGCGGTGAGGCCTCTTGCGCGCCGAGATGGCGTCCAGACAGCCAGCGGAACGTGCCGCCCTGCACCTGTCCGCGAATAATTCTTTCCCCGGTCCACGTCCGCGCGCCCGGGGCAATGGCACGCGGCCACAGCGCCTTGAGCGTGGCGGCGGGCATCGGCCCGATGCGGCCCTCGAAGCTGGCATCGGCAACATCACCTGGCGCATCGACAACGCCAGCCAATTCGATTTCGGCGCCGCCAGCCTTCAAGTGGAAGCGGTTGAGATCGAGGTGGCGTCGCTCCGGGATGGCGTGTCCCGAGAACAGCCAGGAGTCGAGCTTAATGGGGCGAACTCCGAACTCTTCGGCGGCGATGGCGCCTTCGGTGGCGCGCAGATCGAAGGCCCAGCCTTCGCCGCCGGCAGCGCGCTGGCTGCTCAAGTCGCCGACCACGGTGATGCGGCTTTGTCCCCAGCGCACGGTGGACGGCGCAACCTCGATGCGTTTTCGGTCGCGGTGATAGCGCAGATCGACCAAGCCGGCATCGACGGGAAACGTCATGTCGGCGAGCCAGGGTAACTGAATGCGTCCGCGCGACAGATCGAAGGTCATTGCGCCCGACAAGAACTCTCCCGCCCGCGATAGCTGGAAAGTCGCGTTGCCGCTGACGGGCAAATCGAATCCGTCGAGCAATCCCAATTGCGGCAGGGCGCGCACCAGGGTTCGCGGCACCAAATCGCGAATCGCGGCAATGACCTCGATCGTCTGCGATTTTTCCGATTCCTCGGTGCGGAACGTCAGCGACCACGGCGTGCGCCCGGAGATGATCGTCGCCTTGCCGGAGATGATGCTGCGCTTCTGCTTGTGCTCGAGGTCGATGGCAACCTCCGGCACACGCCAGGTGGCGGCGCCGCCCGGCTGCTCGATGACGATCGTGGCGTTACGCAGGCCGATCTCGCGCAGATGCGACGTCGCATCGTGCCCACGCCGCGCCCGCGCCGAGGACTCAGCCAGCGCGCGCGCCAGATCGATGCGCTGCAGGACCGCCGGAAGGCCTGTGTCGTTGAGTGGGGCCCCATTGCTTTTCGGCGACTCGGGCTGGGCGGCCTCCGGCTCGCCGCTGCGTGCAAAGCTCAACGACAATCCGGCGTCCTGCGAGTAGACCAGCAGCAGGCGCGGATCGATGAGTTCGATCCGGGTTGGCGCGAATTGCGCCTTCCACAGTCCGGCGCTGGACAGCTCGATGGCGGCGAGTGGCGCGGACGCAACAGGCTGGCCGTCGCCGTCGGCGAGGCGCACGTTGCTCAACCTGAACTCGAGGCGTCCGGCATCGGTCAGCCGCAACAGGGCCTTGTCGATCTGGACGTTCGCGCCGGCAAATTCCGCCGACAGTCCACGCTCGATCGGCGCAACCAGGAATTTGAGGGAGATCGGACCCTGCAGCAAGCGGACGTAGGCAATGCCGGCGGCCAGCGCCACGAAGAAGACCGTTGGCGCGAGCACGGTGAGAACCGAGAGCAACCGATCGAACGCGCGGGACCGCCGGGCAGTTCGCTTTGGCTTGCGACGTTGGGTCTGGCGCACGCGGCCGTTCGCAGAAGTGGCGTCCCGTTCGGCGACGGGTTGTCTTGCGTCATGTTCTGATCGCCGCACCAAGTCGCCTCCCAGCCTGCCGCGCGTGTCGACACGATTCGGTTTGCCGTGCCCCGACGGCGTTTTGATCCGGTGCTGAGCCGAAGAGCAAGCCGTGGCGTCAGCGATCCTGACCGCGGCTCGGATCGCGGTCGCGCCATGGGTCCTTGACGGCGGTCTAGGTTCTTCAGCACAACTCCAGCGTTGCGCTGGCCGAACCGTTTCTGTTTATCCTACGCAGCAAGCCAAGTGGCTGCGAAAAAGCGACAAAAGAAAGGCATCGGCATGGTGAAGATGGGCATGGTGAAGGATGGCGGGATCGCGCCCGATTTCGAGTTGCCATGCGATGGTGGCGGCACGCTGCGGTTGTCGGCCCTGAAAGGCAAGCGGATCGTCTTGTACTTTTATCCCAAGGACGACACGTCGGGCTGTACGGCCGAGGCCAAGGATTTCTCCTGCTTGATCGATTGCTTCAAGGCCGCCGGCGTCGAAGTCATCGGCATCTCGCCCGACAGCGCCGCAAGCCACGAGAAATTCCGGGCCAAGTACGATTTGACCGTCAAGCTCGCCGCCGATGAGCAAAAGTCGGTGGCCCAGGCCTATGGCGTCTGGGTGGAGAAGTCGATGTATGGCCGCAAATACATGGGTGTCGAGCGGTCGACGTTCCTGATCGATACATCCGGCCGCATCGCCCACAGTTGGCGCAAAGTGAAAGTTCCAGGCCATGCCGGGGACGTGCTGGCCGCAGCCAAGGCGCTCAAATCTTGAGCAGCGATAGCGAAGGTCCGAGGCTGGAAAACGCCATCAGCGGCCTGCCGGGCAGCCTCGTCTTGGCGGCCCGGCAGATCGTCGCCGCGGCCGATCTTGCCGAAAAGATCGCGTGCGCCAAAGCAACAGCGCAGGCCTGGGAAGAGCGCCGCCTTTCACTTGGCCGGGCCAGCGCCGACCTGCCGATGCCGGAGCGGCCAGGCCGGCCAGCGCGACCGCTGCTGCTGCCGCCGCGCAGCATGCCGAAGCGATCGACCTCGGGTCTCAAGGGTCGCATCGCCCTGCTGCATGCGCTGGCCCACATAGAACTCAACGCCGTCGACATGACCTGGGACCTGATTGGTCGATTTGCACATGCATCCGTGCCACTGTCTTTCCTCGACAATTGGGTGCAGGTCGGCCTCGAGGAAGCCTGTCACTTCGAGATGGTCTCGCAGCGGTTGCAGCAACTCGGCGCGGCCTACGGCGACCTGCCGGCTCATGACGGTTTGTGGCAGTCCGCGCAGGCGACGGGCCACGACCTGATGGCGCGCATCGCCGTTGTCCCCCTGGTGCTGGAGGCGCGCGGCCTGGATGTCAGCCCCAGTCTGATTGCCCAGCTCGAGGCGTCGGGCGACTTGGGTTCGGCCGAGGTGGTCGGCGTCATCTATCGCGACGAGAAACGCCATGTCGCTTTCGGCGCGAAGTGGTTTCGCTACCTGTGCGAGCGGCGCGGCCTGGCGCCGGAGCCGACATTTCACGATCTTGTCCGCAGAAATTTTCGTGGCCCCGTCAAACCGCCGTTCAACGACAAGGCGCGATCTGAAGCCGGTTTGACACCCGGATTTTATAAACCTTTGTCCGCGCTCGGACTCTCGCGCTGAATGGTTACCGGAATTATTGCGCCAAAAGCCGCAAAAAAGCCGCTTCTCGATCGTCAACTGTCGGCCGTATCCCCTTCTGCCGTGCTGCCAGCCCATGACCAGCCAACCCGCCTGTGATACTCTCAAGTGAGATCGGTCGTGCGGACGATTGCATCGCAACCAACACGCTCTGACGAGCGCCTCGTGGGTCGCAGGCTCCGGGTCGGGAGCATGGCAGTCGGCAATACTGTCGAACTTCGAGACGACGACGGACGACAACGACGGATCGGCAGTGGAGGCCGCGAGCATGGCAGCAGCACCTTTGGCGTCTCGGCCCGGTATGAATGGCAAACATTCCGACCGAGCCGGAACATCGGTGATCGGACCTGACCTGACGATTGTCGGGAATCTCGTCTCGCGTGGCGAGGTTCATGTCGATGGCGAGGTGCAGGGCGATATTCACGGTACCAACATTTCTGTTGGCGAACAGGCCCGCATCACCGGCAGTGTCGTCGCCGAGGAAGTCATCGTGCGTGGCCACGTCATGGGCTCGGTGCGCGGCAAGCGGGTCGTGCTGCAGTCTTCCAGTCACGTCGAGGGCGACATTTACCATAGCTCGCTGTCCATCGAGCAGGGCGCCTTCTTCGAGGGCAAGTCGCGCCGCTCCGACGACCCGCTCGGCGGGATTACCAAACCGGATTTCCCGAGGACGGGCGGACGTACTGGCGGGATCGTCCCGACCGCTGGATAGTTCATTTTCCGCCAAAGTGGGCACCGGTTTGGCGTGAGACAAATGCGACAAACAAAGGACTAGGCGCGGCGTTGCGCGAACGACGCAATCGTCAGCGCGCATTCCACGGTTCCAGCTTGAGTTCCGTGCCGCCAAGCCGGCTGAAAACCTGCGACCGGCACGTCAGCACGATCACCTGATGGCTGACCGCCGCCTGCTCGATCACGTGAAACATCCGCGCGATGCGGTCATCGTCGCTATACACCAGCGCGTCGTCGAGGATGAGGGGCGTCGGAAAGCCGGCTTCGGCCAGCAACCGGCCGAAGGCTAGCCGCACGAGAACCGAGACCTGCTCGTGCGTACCGCCGCTCAGTTGCGAGACGGGCTCGGCCACGCCATTGCGCAGCAGCGTGGTGGCCCCAAGCTTATCGTCGAATGTAACGCTGGCTGATGGAAACAACTCGGCGAGGTAGGGCGCGAGCTGATCCGTCACTGGTTTCAGATAAAGGTCGCGCTGGGCGCGTTCAGTGTTTCCGAGTTCGGCGTCGAGCAGGCGCAGCGCGTCCAGAACGTCCTCCAGGCTGCGCACCGCCGCGTTCGCCCGTTGCAACTCACCCTCGAGTTCCTTGACGCGCCGCCCGCCGCCGACTTTGAAACTTTCCTCCAGCTCGCCTTCCAGCCGCTCGATGCCGCGGGCGAGACCTTGGATCTCATCGCCGCGCCGCTTAAAGGCCGCCTCCGCTGCAGTGCGCTGGGCGGCAAGGCCGGCGATTTCCTGCTCGCCCGGTGCCGCCGCCGCCAGCAATCTGGCCGCTCGTTCCGCCGTGGCCGCCGCCGCCTCGGCTTTCTCCAGAGTCGCGGCAAGCCGCGCGCGTGCCTCGCCATGCATGGACGCCGGCGGCAGCGCGCGTGCAATCGACTGCTGTTGCTGAGCGCGGGTGGCAATCGCGCCGGCCAGCCCATGCACCTGGTCGCGAAGGTCGCCGGCGACCTTGGCAAGCCCTTCGGCCTTGCGACGCGATTGCGACAGCTCCGCACGGACCGATGCGATCGAGTCCTCGATCTCGGCGCGCGGCGGGGGCTCGATCGCAACTTCGGACGGCAGCGCCAGCTCCAGGTCGTGCACGACCGCCGCCATCGCATCGATGCCGTCCGGGGCCAAGGCGGCAAGGCGCGCCCGGGCGCCTTCGAGGTCGTGCGCAATGGATTGCCGCGCCGCGTTGGCCTTGCGCGCCGCATCCACGTCAGGAACGCCGCACTGCTCGAGCAGTCTGGCGAGGCTTTCGCGGCCCTTGCCGAGGTCGATCCGGTCACGGTTCGAATCTGCGCCGCCGCCGGCTGCAATGCGGATGCTGCCAACGCCGGCGATCTCCAGCACCAGCACGCCATCGACCGTGATCGCACGGCCGCCCGGCACCGCCCGGCCTTCTGATCGGACGGCGCCGTCGCCGCCAGGGACATAATCGACACTCACCGTGGGCTGAGCGGCGATCAACCGGGCATCGAGCGCCGCAATGGCGCGCTCCTCCCGCTCCAGCGTCTGCATCCGGTCAGCTGTCGTCGGGTGGTGCGCCAGGTCGTGCGCGAGACCCGTGATCACGGACTCCAGTTTGCGGGCCTGTGCCAATTTCTGTACGGCCTCGTCGCGCAGGCGGCAGCGCGCGGCCGCCGCGTCGAATTGCGTGCGTGCGCGAAACAGGTCCTGATGCTGCTGTTCCTGCTCGGTGAGTTGGTGATGATCGGTGGCGGCGCGCTGGGCGGCGTCCCCGGCGCCGGCTGATGCGGGCGTGAGAGCATCGAGCCGGACCTGGTCAGCATGCGCGCTTTCCGTGAGCTCGGTCAGGTCGGCGAGCTGTTTGTCGAAGGCCGTCAGTGCGTCCCGAGCGAGCCGCGCATCGGCAGCCCTGGCATGCGCCTCGCTGTGCAGGGCCTGCGCCTTGCGCGCGTCGGCAAGCTGCTGTTCGGCGCCGGCAACGGCATCGGCCAATTGGATCTCGGCGGTGCTAGAGCCCAGGGCCTGCTGGCGGGTGCGCAAACTCTCCAGTTCGTCCAGGCTCGCCGTCATGGCCTGCTCGGCGGCGCGTGCCGCTGTCAGCGCGGCCTCGATGTCCTTGCGGTGCGACAAGGCAAGGGCATAAGGCGAGTGCGCCTTGGGACGCGCGCGATTGGCTCGCGTCGTCTGCTCGTCCAGCAGGTCGCTGACCCGGCGACGCACCCGCGACAGCTCGACGCCACCGGCAACGGCCGTGATCTCGGCCTCGATCGCGCTTTGCAAAGCCGACTGCTCGGCGTCCTTGAGGCCGCGGCGGACGAGCGCGGTGTCCTGGCCGATCCACAACAAGCCAAAGCGACCGGCGGAATTGCCGCCGTATGCGATCAGCTCGGACAGTCTCTCGTCGGCCTCGGCGCCTTTGGCCCGCAGCTGACCCGAGGTCAGATCCGTCAGCTCGGCCAGCCGCCCGCGACCTTCGCTGAAGCGCTTGAGGATCCGCCATGAGCCGCCCTGGGCTTCGAAATCGATCTCGATCAGCGGCTCGCCGCCGGTGCGCGGACGAATGCCGCCAAAGGACGTGGTCGTGTGTTTCTGCAGAAAGCCGGCCTCGATCGCTCGGTATATGGTCGATTTGCCGAGTTCGTTCGGTCCAGCCAGCACGTCGACGCGACCGCTGAGGCCCTCGATGGCCACGGGCTCGCGGAACATCCCGACATCCTTCAGCCTGATGGCGCGTATCTTCATGGGCTGTCCGCACCCGCGCGCGTGATTTCCACCAGATGCGCGAGCGCGCGGCCAGCCGTCTTGCGCTGCGCTGCCTCACCCTGCGTGGACATCGCCGTCAATCGCTCGGCGACCGCGGCCAGGCGCGGATCGGCGAACAGGCGGGCGATATCCGCCGGCTCCGCGCGGGTTGCCAGGCCTGCGTCGTCAACGTCGAGGTAGCGCACGCGTTCGCTCAGCCGCGAGCGCCATTGCGCCAAGCCCGCGCGGTCCTCGGCAAGCAGCGAGCCCTCGAGGGCGAGGCGCAACAGCAGGCGGTCGGCCGCTGGCGCCAGCTGGATCAGCTCGGCTTCCAGCGTGGCCAGGTCGGCAAGGCTCGCAATCGCCGCCGTGCGCGCGGCCCAGACGAAGTGTCCGGTCTTTGCCGGATCGATCGTGGGCTCGGCGTTACCGGCCAAGCGCACGACGAGCGCATGGCCAGCGGCGGCATCGCCAAAGCGATCAGGCTCTGGCGTGCCGGCGTACCACGTGTTGGGCGAAATGCGCTTCATGCCGTGCCAGTCGCCGAGCGCCAGATAAACGAGCCCAGCCTTGCGCGCGCGTGCCGGATCGATGGTGCCGCTGCTGCCGCCGCCCTCGAAATCGTAGACCGAGCCATGCGCCAGACCGATACGCAGCTCGCCTGCCGGAGTTGCAGTGCCGTCCATCCAGGCGGTCGGGTCTGAACTGCGCCCCTTGGCCGTCAGCGGCGCCGCCAGCAGCCAGATGCCCGGCTCAACCTCCACTGGTCCTGTCGCCACGTGCGGACGCAGGTTTGCCGGGAGTTGACCGGATGTCAGGCGATGCCACAAACCGCCCGGCCGGGCAGGGTCATGGTTGCCCGGCAGCAGATGCCAGACGACGTCGCCATGGCGGGCCATGCGCTCGATGGCCGGCGACAGCACGCGCCGCGGCAGTGTTTCCGCATCGAACACGTCGCCCGCCACGAGCACGTGGGTCGCGCCCGCCTTGCGCGCTACGCCGGCGATCGTTTCGATTGCCGACAACCGCGCTTCCTCCAATAGGCCGCCGAGCCGATCGTCAAAAGCCCGAAATGGCCGGCCGATCTGCCAGTCGGCGGTATGCACGAAGGTGAAGGACATCGCGGCGGGGGCACCTGGAAGCTGGCGTTGCAAAGCCGAAGTTCTTATTTTGTTCCTTCGCCGAAGTCAACGGAACTCGTCAATTATCGACAGAAATCCTGGACAGAGCATTTTCCGCCAAAGTGGGCACCGGTTTGGCGTAGAAAATGCGACAAACAAAGGACTAGAGCGCTTTCCCCTGATTCAATGCGAGTGGAAAGCGCTCTAAGCACCGCAGCCAACGGCGACCCTGCTCATGCCGTGGGGTGGGTTCGAGGGAGCCTGTGGGACCAGTCCGATCCGCCCGGCTCAATCGAGGCCGTTGACCACGCGATTGCCGACGCCGGCGCTGGACGTGACGAGATTGACGAGCTTGAGCAGTTTGGAGGCCTCGGCACCTTCCGCATTGGCGACGTAGACGACGTCCTTGTCACGCAGCTTGAACCCGCTGGCGTAGAAATAGGCCTGCGGTGCGCGCATGTTGACGCGGTAGACCACCGGCACGCGGCCAGTGGTCGTGGCGGGAAGCGCCGTTGTGAACTTCGCCACGGTGTCGACCCGCTCCTGGCGGAACACGAAGACGCCGCCGGCATCGGCGCGCGTATCGATCAGCCCCCCCGTCGCGGCAATCGCCTCCAGGATGTTCACCTGCACGGCCTCGAAGGGATAGACGCCCGGCTTTTGCACCGCACCCGACACGGTGTAGCGCCTTGGCTCGTAATTGACGTAAACCTGATCGCCGGTCTGGATCAGGACGTTTTCCTGCTGATCGTCGACGATGGCTGAAAGGAGCTGCTGGGCCCGCGTCTCGCCGCGCATGACCAATACGGTTGTTTCGCGTGCCGGATATTTCGTACCGCCGCCCGCAGCGATCAGGTCGAGCAGGCGATCACCCTTCAGCGACAGGGGGTAGAGACCGGGTTTGGCCACCTCGCCATTGAGCACGACGGTGTTGGCCCGGTTCTCGACGATGTTGACCGTCGCCTGCGGTTGAATGGCCCGATCCGACAGGCTTTCGACGATGCGCTTCTGCACCTCGAAGGGGGAGCGGCCGGCCACTTTCAGGATGCCGGCATAGGGCAGCGAAATCTCGCCACTGGGGCTCACGGCCATTGCAGGAAACGCGGCGCTGCGGCCGCTTTGACTGGAAAATAGGCCGCCCTCACCCGCCTCCCAAATGGTGATCTGCAGGACGTCGCCGACGCCTATGCGCGGCTGCAAGTCCTTGATCCGGGTCGGCATTAGGCGTCGGCTCAGCCCGTGCGAACCGTCGGCGTTCAATTGCGCGACAATGTCTTGATTGAGATCGAGCAGGACGTAGCTGTCGGCGGCTCCGCTGCGCTCGCCAAACGCTATTTCACGGCCGGTCGGACCCGACGTGGGCAACGCGCCACAGGCTGCCAACAGCAACGTGACAGCGCATATCATGCACTGCCAAACGCGCGGCATCGAGCCGACTGACGTCGCTACAACCACCTGTACCCCCATCCCGCCGGACACCTGTCGGGCCTAGATGATTCGTCAGTGAGACGCACCCTTGAACTGCGCACGTTTGGCGGTCAGATTGGATCAGCAACACAATTCTAGCCGTATGTTGCCGATTGACCTTGTGCGGCGGGCCCGATAGTCCCGTGAATACGTTAAGAAGGTGCTATCAGGCGTTACAACTCGGGAATCCTGGCCGCGTCCTGTCGCCAGGTCGAAATCTAGTCAGCAGGTGAACGTGACTCGCTCGGACGTCGTCGACATTATTGGGCGGGCCTGCCGGCTTCCTGGTGCGCCGAATTGTGCCGCACTATGGGACGTGCTTGCGCAGGAGCGCTGCACCGTCAGCGAAATCGACCAGGATCGCTGGGCCAAGGCGCGTTATTTCAATCCGCGCCAGGGCGAGCGCGGCAAGAGCTACACATTCGCGGCAGGTGTTCTGGACAATGTTTGGGGCTTCGATCCCGGTGTTTTCGGTCTCTCACCGCGCGAGGCCGAAAGCATGGACCCGCAACAGCGGGTGCTGCTGCAAGTCGTCTGGGAGGCGCTAGAGGATGCCGGGGCGCCGCCATCGTCGCTGGCTGGGCAATCCGTCGGCGTGTTTGTTGGCGTATCGAGCACCGACTTGGCGACACGGCGCTCGCATGATGTTGGTGCTGCCGATGCCTATACGATGACCGGCAGCACGCTGTCGCTGGTCGCCAATCGCATTTCATACGTGTTCGACTGGCACGGGCCCTCCTTCAGCGTCGATACGGCCTGCTCCTCATCGCTGGTGGCATTGTCGCAGGCATTGGATGCCCTACAGGCGGGCAGCATCGACACGGCGGTGGTCGGCGGCGTCAACATGCTGCTGAGCCCGTTTCCGTTCCTTGGCTTCGCGGCGGCGCGCATGCTGGCGCCCGATGGCCGCTGCCGGCCGTTCGATGCCAATGGCCAGGGTTATGTCCGCGCCGAGGGCGCAGTGGCGCTGGTGCTGCGGCGTCGCGATGCCGGCGCCATCGGTGTCGGGCGGCGCTATGCCGAAGTGGTGGCAGGTGCCGTCAACTCCGACGGGCGGACGTCCGGCGTGAGCTTGCCGTCGGCGGAGTCGCAGGCCGCACTGTTGGAGGCCCTTTACCGAAAGGCAGCGATTGATCCCAACGATTTGGCCTTTGTCGAGGCGCACGGCACCGGCACGCGCGTCGGCGATCCGGCCGAGGCGGAAGCCATCGGCCGCGTGCTCGGCCAGCGACGGTGCCGTCCGCTGCCGATCGGCTCCATCAAATCCAATATCGGGCATCTCGAGCCGGCCGCCGGGCTCGCGGGCGTGCTGAAAGCCATCCTCGCCTTCGAGCATGGCATGCTGCCCGCCTCCCTGCATTTCAAGACGCCCAATCCCACCATCCCGTTCGAGGAGCTCAACCTCGCGGTCGCCGGTCGGCCGGTGCCGCTGACGCGGGGGGCAACGCCTTTCTGCGCCGGCGTCAGCGCGTTTGGCTTCGGCGGCACCAACGCCCACGTCATCCTGCGCGAGGCGCAGGCCAAAGAAGCGCCGCGTCGCGCCAGCGGTCGGCCGGCGCCAAACGCCGGCCTGCTGATGCTGTCGGCGCACTGCCAGGAGGGTCTTGCGGCCCTGGCCGCTGCGACCCGCGATCTAATCCAGCAGGACTGCGGCGCCGATGCCGACGTGCAGCCGCTTGCCGCCGCCGTGGCGACACAACGCGAGTCCTTGCCCGAGCGGTTGGTGATTTCCGCCGCCAATCCGAGCCGCGCTGTCGAGGCTCTAGATGCCTTCCTGGCGGGGCAGCGGACGCCATCGGTCACCACCGGACGCGCGGTGTCGCGTGCGGCCACCGTCGCCTTCGTTTATGCGGGTAATGGCTCGCAATGGGCCGGCATGGGGCGCGTGGCGTACCAA
Organism: uncultured Devosia sp.; assembly: GCA_964498125.1. Classification (GTDB taxonomy): domain Bacteria; phylum Pseudomonadota; class Alphaproteobacteria; order Rhizobiales; family Hyphomicrobiaceae; genus CAMDBL01. The sequence goes on from CAZCGE010000121.1 coordinate 94,274, forward strand.
CACAACCCTATATTCCGAACACGTCTCGAGGCGCTGTCGCGACGCTTCACGGAGATCGCCGGCTGGTCCTTGACGGAACTCCTGCTGGCGGACGACTTGGCCGAGCGCCTGGCCAGTGCCCGCATCTCCCAGCCGCTGTTGTTCGCCATTCAGGCGGCGCTGACTGACGCCCTGATGAGCCAGGGCGTCGAGCCTGCCTACGTCGTCGGGCATAGCGTCGGCGAGATCGCGGCCGCCTATGCCAGCGGCGCGCTCGACGAAACCCAGGCGCTGCGCGTCATTGCCGCGCGCAGCGCCGGCCAGGAATTGGCGCGCGGTCTCGGCACCATGGCGGCATTGGCCTTGCCGGAAGCCGACGCGCGGCAGTTGATCGAGGACAGCGGTTGTTCCGCGGTCGAAGTCGGTGCGATCAACAGTCCCAAGAGCGTGACGCTGTCTGGCCCGAGAGCCGAGATCGAGCGCTGCGCACACCTGGCCTCGGCGCGGGGATTGCGGGTCAAGGTGCTCGATCTCGAATACCCGTTCCATTCCGCGCTGGTCGACGTGGCGCGTCAGCCGTTGCTCGATGACTTGCAAGGATTGAAGCCCACGGCCAGCCGCATCCCGCTCGTCTCGACCGTGACCGGCGACATTTTGGCGGGCGAGACCCTCGATGCCGGTTACTGGTGGCGCAACGTGCGGTCTCCGGTCCGCTTTGGCGAGGCAATCAAGCGCGTCGCCGACCTTGGCGCCCGCGTTTTCATCGAGATTTCACCTCGAGCCATCCTGCAGGGGTACTTCGCCGAGAGCCTTGGCGAGTTGTTGCAGCAGTCGGCGCTGATCCCCAGTCTCGGGATGGCTGACGACCCCGAGCATGATCCAGTACAGGCCACCACGGCCCGCGCGCTTGCGCGTGGCGCCAGGATTGATGTCGATCGCGCCTTCGGACCCGCGCCCACGACGCTGCGCCTGCCGCATTATCCCTGGCAGAACCGATCGCTCGACGTTGCACCAAGCCTGGAGGCCACCACCGTATTGCCGACCGGCGCCGGGCTGCACCGGTACCTCGGCTGGCGCGAGAGGACCGGCCTGTCGGAGTGGTTCAGCCATCTCGACACCAGCCTGTTTCCCGAGCTGGGTGACCACAAGATCGGCGGGCAGGTGTACGTGCCAGGCGCCGTGCTCGCCGAGATGGCCGTGGCGGCTGCCCGCGACTGGCTTGGAGAGCAACGGGTCGAGATTTATGACTTCGACATCCTGGCGCCGCTCGTCCTCGCCGCCGACCATATGCGCGAAGTGCGGACATCGATCGATGCCGGCAGCCGCAGCCTCGGCATCGCCAGCCGGCGGCGCCTGTCCGACGAAGCCTGGCAGATGCATGTCGAGGCGCGCTTTGGGCCGGCGACGTCACCGGCGGCGAAACAGTGCGATGCCGGCATGGGCCGGCCGATCGCCGGGTTCGACGCCGCGGCTTTCTATAAGATGGCACAGTCGCTCGGTCTCGATTACGGGCCGAACTTCCAGCGGCTGGAGTCGCTTGCTGTTGCCGAGAGCCGCGAAATCGTGGTTGGCATCGTTGCGAACACGACGCATCCCCGCGACGGGCTGATCCTCGACCCGATCGCGCTGGATGTGGCTTTCCACGGCTTGTTGCACCACCTGCTGGGATCGGGCGACGAACACTCATCCACCCCCACGCGCCAGGCCTATGTGCCGATCCGCTTCGGCCGTATTGTTCTGCATCATCCTGGCCGGCCGGTTCGCTTCGCGCGTGTGCGGCTCGAGACCCCTGGCATCACCACGGCGCGCTGCGATGTGCTGTTGCTCGATGCCGATCATCAGCCGGTCGCGGAGCTGACGGACGCACGCTTCAGATCGAGTACATTGCTGCGCACGCGGCCGCTGGCGGAGATCGCCTACGCGATGGCTTGCGAGGCGCTGCCACTGCCCGGCTTTGCAACCACCCGCAACTGGCCGGCGCCGCCAGCCCTGCTGGCCGGCGCCGCGGAATTGAATCCGCCGGAGCACCAGAAGGACGAGGAAGCGCGCCTGCTGCTCGAAGCCGCGGCGCGACGGGTGGGGGTGGACAGCATCGGGCTATTGACCGTCGACGGAGCGATCGATCCTCGCTCGCTGGTCGAGCGCGGGCAACTGTCCAGCGCCGCGCGGCCCATGCTCCTTGGCCTGCTCGGTATGCTGGAGGCCGCGGGCCTGGCCAACGGCGATGGTCGGATTTGGACGCTCAACGCTGCGGCGGAGTCCTTGCCCCCGCTCGATGCCATCATTCAGACTGTGATCGGCGAGCATCCCGAATGGTGGCCGGACTGCGCCCTGCTCGCGCAAGCCGGTGCGGCCTGGCCCGCGCTCCTAGCCGATCCGCAAGGTCAGCCCGCGGCTGCGCCCTATCTGCCGGCGGTGCTCGAAGCCTTCGCGGTTGCGACGCCACGCAGCCGCGGCCACGTCCGACGCGTGCTCGATGTGGTCGCGCTTATTCTGGACGCGGACGAGACGAAAGAAGGGCAAGCGAAAGCGCCCATCCGCGTGCTCGAGCTTGGCGCCGGGGACGGCGCCCTGACGCGACCGCTCGCACGCCTCCTCGCCGCCCGCGGCGGACGCCTGCTGGCGATCGACGAGGAGCCGCGCTCAATCGAACGGCTGCGTGCGCATGTCGCCGGACTTGGCGGTGTGACAGTCGCCGAGGCGGCATCAATCGACACCGCCGCTCAGCGCAATGGGCCCTTCGACCTGATTGTCTCTGCCAACGGACTGCATCGTTTCGAAGCCATCGAGAACGTGCTGACGATGGCTGCCCGGCATGCCCAGGAGCATGCCATCCTGGTCGCGTCGTGTGCACCACCCGACAGCTTCCACGATACGGTGCTGGGTCTCACGGCATCCTGGTTCCAGCCGCGATCCGCCGGGGCGACACCTACTGGTCCCTTGCTGTCCGCGCCGGAGTGGCGCCGTTGCCTGATGGCGAGTGGCTGCCGCGACGTGCAGTCGGCCGGATATGCCGCCAACGGCAATGCATTGCTGATCGGCGCGATGGCGCAGGGCCGTGCCGCGCAGTCAAGCGATGCGGTGCCAACGGCGGACGCCGCGACCAAGATCGCACTCGTCTCGAGTGGGCCTGCCGATAGTGCATTCGTCGAAATCCTTGCGGCGCGGTTGCAGGCGACAGGGCACAGTCTTGTCGCCATGGCCGAGCGCAGCGGCCGCGCCACAGGCAATGGATCGAAGCATCACGCAACGACCGCCGCGGATGACTGGCGCGAGGTGCTGACGCCAGCGTTCAACGGCACAGGCCGGGCGCCAGACATCGTCTATCTGTGCGAACCGCGGCCCACCGAAGTGGAACCGGCCGAGACGCTGAAGCATCGCCTGAGCGAACTCACGGCCATGGTGCAGGCTCTCGGAGAGCGGCCGTTCCGGCTCTGGATCGTGGCGCCGGGCAGCATGCGCGATCTCGTCGGCGCGGGCACTGGCTGTCCGGTCCAGGCCGGCGTTCTGGCCTTCGCGCGCACGGTGACCAATGAAGTGCCAGCCGGAGACATTCGCGTCGTCGATTGCGATGCCGGTCTCGACCTGGATCAGGCGGCGGAGCGGCTGGCCCTGCTCATCGACAATCCCGGCGTGGAGACCGAGGTCGTCCTGCGTGCCAACGATATGGTGGCGTTGCGGGTGGCGCGCGGCCTACCGGAGGCGATCAGTGAGGGCTTTGTCGAAACCCGCCTGGATGCGGCGCGCCTCGAGCTGTCACGCGATCCCGGCAGAGAGCGCCTCGCCTGGCGTCGCATTGCCCGCCGCGCGCCCGGACCCGGCGAGGTCGAGATCGAGATCGCCGCCACGGGCTTGAACTTCCGCGACTGCATGTGGTCGATGGGATTGCTGCCCGAGGAAGCGCTGGAAGATGGCTTCGCCGGGCCGACATTGGGCTTCGAGTGCTCGGGGCGGATCATCGGTGTCGGCGCGGGAGTCGAACGCTTCGAGGCGGGGCAGGCCGTGACCGCCTTCGCGCCGGCTGCCTTCGCCTCGCACGTCACGGTCGCGGCGGACGCGGTGGCCCCATTGCCGGTGGACGCCGACCTCATTGCCGCGGCGACAGTGCCCGTGCCGTTCATCACCGCCTATTACGCGCTGCATCACCTGGCGCGGCTGGAGGCCGGCGAAAGCGTCTTGATCCACGGTGGCGCCGGCGGCGTTGGTCTTGCCGCACTGCAGATCGCGCAGTGGCGTGGCGCCAAGGTGATTGCCACCGCGGGGGCTGCCGAGAAACGCCGCCTGTTGACGTTGCTGGGCGCCGACCATGTACTCGACAGCCGGTCGCTGGCCTTCGCCGATGACGTGATGGCGCTGACCAACGGGGCCGGCGTCGACGTCGTGTTGAACTCGCTGGCTGGCGAGGCGATGGAAAAGAGCCTCGGTCTCGTCCGCCCGTTCGGCCGGTTCCTGGAACTCGGCAAACGCGATTTCTACGGGCATACGAAAATCGGTCTTCGTCCGTTCCGGCGCAACGTCAGCTATTATGGGATCGACGCTGACCAGTTGCTGGCGCAGAAGTCCGAGCTGGCGCGCCGCCTGTTCGCGGAGCTGACCACCCATCTGCAAGCGGGAACCTTCGTGCCGCTGCCCTATCGCCGTTTCGCGGCGACCGAGGTCGCGGACGCGTTCCGGCTGATGCAACAGTCAGGTCACATCGGCAAGATCATCGTCACGCCGCCGGCGCCGGAGAGCGTGCCGATTGCGCCAACGCATGCGCCGTTTGCGGCCGATCCGCATGGCGCCCACGTCGTCATCGGCGGACTTGGCGGATTTGGCCTGGCGACGGCGCGCTGGCTGGTCGATCGCGGCGCACGTCGCATCGTTCTGGTGAGCCGCGGTGGACGCTCCATCGAGGATGCGGAAGCCGCGCTCGCCGGCCTGCGGGCTACGGGCGCCGATGTGCGGATCGAGGCCGTCGATGTCGCGGAGGCGGCGGCGCTCGAGGCGATGCTGGCGCGCATCCGAGCGGAGGGCCCGGTGCGCGGCATCATCCACGCGGCGATGGTGCTCGATGATGATCTGCTCAGCAAGTTGACGCCGGAGCGCATCGGCCGGGTGCTGGCGCCCAAGGTGGCGGGCGCGGCCCATCTCGATCGACTGACCCGCGCGGACGAGCTGCAGTATTTCGTGCTCTATTCCTCCGTGACGGTATTGATCGGCAACCCTGGGCAAGCTGCCTACGTCGCCGCCAACGGCTACCTCGAGGGACTGGCGCGGCGCCGGCGCGCCGAGGGCCTGTCAGCGCTGGCCATCGGCTGGGGCGGGATCACCGATACCGGCTATCTCGCGCGCAACGCCGAGGTCAGCCGCGCCATCGAACGGCGCACGGGTACAGGCGAGTTCACCGCGGCCGAGGCGCTCGGCGCGCTGGGCGAGATGCTGGCGTGTGGCCATGCGTCACCCGCTGTCGTCACTATCGCGCCCATGACTTGGAGCGCCGCACGCGATCAGCTTGCATTGCTCGGCAAACCGTTGTTCGCCGACCTGCTCGCAACCGAGACGGCGGGCGGCGCGGCGCGGGCGGAGAAGGTCGATATAGCGGCGGAGATCGCGGGGCTCGGCGAAGTCGAAGCGCGCGATCTCATTTGCCGTCACCTCAGCGAAGAAGTCGCGCGGATCTTCCGCATGCCGGTGTCCGACGTGAGCCCGACCCGCTCGCTGGCGGAGTTAGGTATGGATTCGCTGATGGGCCTCGAGCTGCGGCTCGCCGTGCAGCAGCGGCTGGGTGCCGATATCCCGCTGGCGGCGTTGGCCGGCAACCAGACGCTGTCGGAGATCGCCGCCAAGATCGCAGGATCGCTGCGCGGTGGCGAGACCGGCGATCCCAGCGTGGCCAGCGTCACAGTCGACCTCGCCCACCAGCATGGGGTAGACGGAATAGACGCCGAAAATCTGGCGCCGCTGTTGCGCGAGATCGAACGGCGTGACGCAGGATTGGGAGCATGACGATGGATGATCGCCCCGCGCGCCGGCCGGGCCTGGGCGCCGCCGTCAAGGCCGCGCTGGTTGCCGGCATGCGCCAGCCGGCGGTGGCGCGTCCTGCAACCAGCGGGCCATCGGCGGGCATCAATCCCGCGCTGACGGATTTCCGCACGCTGGCGCTGTATCAGCAGACCAAGACCCAGCGTGGCGCCGTCGAAGTGCTCGGCATCGGCAATCCGTTTCTGCGCGAGCATCAGGATCGCGCCGGCGCGACGACGTTGATCGACGGCCAGTCCTGCATCAATTTCTCCTCCTACGACTACCTGGGGCTCAACCAACATCCCGCGGTGGCCGCGGCCGCCAAGTCGGCGATCGATCTCTATGGCACGTCGGTGTCCGCCAGCCGCATTGTCGCCGGCGAGCGCCCGATTCACCGGGCGCTCGAGCGCGCGCTGGCCAAACAGTATGACGCCGAGGACGCCATCGTCTTCGTCAGCGGCCATGCCACCAACGTATCGACCATCGGCACGCTGATGGGTCAGAAGGACCTGGTGCTGTATGATGCGCTGAGCCACAACAGCATTGTCGTCGGCGCGGAATTGTCGGGCGCCACGCGCCGCACCTTTCCGCATGGCGACTACGAAGCGCTGGAAACCCTGCTGTCTGATAGCCGCGGCCGTTTCGAGCGTGTGCTGATCGTCGCCGAAGGCCTCTACTCCATGGATGGCGATACGCCCGACCTCGCGCGACTGATCGACATCAAGCGCCGCTGGGGCGCCTGGCTGATGGTCGACGAAGCGCACGCCCTGGGTGTGCTGGGCGCGACGGGCCGTGGCTCGGCCGAGCACGCCGGCGTCGATATGCGCGACATCGACATCTGGATGGGCACGCTGTCGAAGACGCTGGCGGCCTGCGGTGGCTATGTCGCCGGCAAGGCCGAGCTGATCGATATCCTGAAGCACCACGCCGCGGGCTTCGTGTTCAGCGTCGGCCTGTCGGCCCCGCTTGCCGGCGCCGCCTTGGCAGCGCTGGAAATCATGCAGCGCGAGCCCGACCGCATCCGTCGCCTGCAAGCCAACGGTCAGCGCTTCCTCGCGGGGGCCAAGGCGGCGCATCTCGATATCGGGCATGGTCAAGGGCACGCCGTGGCGCCGATTTTGATCGGGGACTCGCTCAAGGCGGTGGCGCTGACCGAGCGGCTGCTGAAACGTGGCCTGAATGTTCTGCCGATCATCTTTCCAGCCGTGCCGATGCAGAGCGCGCGCCTGCGCTTTTTCATCTCCAGTGAGCACACCGGCGAGCAGATCGACATGGCGGTCGCAGCGCTGCGCGACGAGCTGGACGGCTTGAAGCGCGCCGGGTTCAGCCTGGGATCGCTGCTGTCGGCACTGCCCGGACGCACCGCCTGAGGAGCCGCCATGGGCTGGGCCAACAAGGGCTGGGCCGACACGCTCAGACGTCTGGCAGGCAGCCAGCCTCGATGGCCGGTGATAGCGACAGCGGACTATTACTTTCTGGGCGGCGTTGGCGATCTGGTCGGCGCGGACGGCGTTGCTTCACATGGCCGCCCCATTGAGCGGATCGGGCCGAACAGCTGGACCTGCGACGACCGGCTGGTCATCGTTCGCTATGCGACTGCGCAGGAAATGTCGCGGATTGAAGACCGCCGCTGGCGGTCGGTGCACTATATCATCGACGACCTGCTGCCGGCAGCCGCGGAGAGTGCCGAACTGCCCCCGGACTATCGCCAAAAGCTCAGCCGTTTCAGCGCGACGCTTCTGCCACGCATCCTCGCGCTCAACCCGATCATCGTCGCGCCAAGCGACCATATCCTCGAATACTTTCCCGCTTTCGACAGGCGCAGGCTCGATCCCTGCTGTCTGGCGCTCCGCGACCAACAAGGCTTGCCGCCGCCAACGACATGGGATGGCTCGCTGAGGATCGCGTTTCTCGGTTCGCGCAGTCATGCCGGCACGCTGCCACTGCTCGATGTGATGGCGCTGCGTCTGGCGCGGACGTGTCCGCAGGCGACGCTGCATCTGTTTTTCGGCCGGCACCTGCCGACCTCGATGGCGCGGCGCGACAACGTCGTCAACAACCCGCCGGTCGCCTGGTCGCAGTTTCAGGCGTTTTGCCGCCGGACGCCCTTCCACATCGGATTGGCGCCGGTGCTGGATACCGCCTTCGGCAAAGCCCGCTCCATCACCAAGATCATGGACCATGCCGCCGTCGGCGCGGTTGGACTCTATAGCGACCGTGAGCCCTTCAAGCAGGTCATTGAGCACGGCCGGGCTGGACTACTGGTGGCGGATGGCGCGGACGCCTGGACCGCAGCCATTCTCGACCTCGTCGCGTCACCAGCATCGGCGCAAGCCATGGCACGCGCCGGCGCGGCACTGGCCTCCGATCTTGGTGATCCGCTACGGGTTCGTCGCTTCTGGCTCAGCGAGCTCGGTATCGGCGGCGGATCCGCCGGGCGCGCAGGGGTGGGCAATCAGGACGCCTTCGACCGGCATTGAGCCGGTGCGCCATTGCACCGCGCGCGCTCCCTCATGGCCACTGGATCGGCGCGGCGATGTCCAGCGTCAGACGTTGGCGTAGCTCTGGGCCGGCGCCAGAGTTTGGCAGCTGGCGCGCGCCGGGCGGCTCGTCCGCGGGCCGCTGAGCATGCGATCGCGTTCGGCGACGAGGCTCAGCACGGCCTCCTCGAAGCTGACCGGATCGCCCGATGGCGAAAAGTAATGGGCGTAGTCGAAATATAGCCCGGCGAACAATTGTTCGAGCGAGGGTTGGGCCGTGCGCCGCGGCAACGCCGCGCGGTCATCGGTCAGGCCCCAGCCGGCATAGTAGGGTGCGCCGAAGCAGACCACCGGCAAATCGGCCATCAGGGCCTCGAAGCCCAGTTGGCTGGACACGACGTAGACCCGGTCGACGACGTCGAACAGGCTCCAGGGATTGACGGCATCATAGAATAGCCGGACGCCGGGACCCGATGCGTTCGACAGATAGCCCTGCTTGCGGCCGTTGCTCACCTCTGGGTGGGTCTTGACGAGGATTTCCGCGTCGGGATTTTCCAGTCGGGCAGCCGCCAGCATCCGCGCAAAGGTCTCGCTCGACGCCAAGCCGCCGGCGATCGACGCGTCTCCCTTGGTTTGGTCGACAACCAGTACCCGTCCACCCTTGGGTCGATTGCGCAAGCCCAACCAGCGAGGACCCTTCATCGGTGCCGAATTGTATTTGGAGATCGCCTGGCTGCGCAGCACCTCGATACCGCGCCGCGCGCGCGGAATGGCCGTCGTGCGCAGCGCGGCGGTTGCGATGACCTTTTCCAGGCTGCTTGGCCGGGCTGCGTCGTAATGCGTGCCAACGGTGTCGACGACCAGCGAAATCGGCGATTCGCCTGGGCCCGGATAAACCGAGCGAATCCAACCGTCTTCAAACGAGACGTAGGGGCGTTGGCTGCGGCTGGCCATTGCCTGCGCCTTGCGCGAAGTCGATTTGCGTCCCCAGCCGCCGACGGCATCAAAGCCAGGCTTGTTGAACATGGACCAGCGAACCACATCGGCGCCGGTTGCTGTTTCGAGGTGATGGCGCAGCCGCCAAAGGCCCGACGTGAGTACAGCAATTTTCGTCAAATCGGCGCACCCCTGCGTCAGAGATGAAAACGTCGAGCGTTTCGGCACGACTTCTCGTTGGACGCAGCACTGCCACTAAGCAGTCATCTAAAAGACTGATTCGGCACCCTGAGGAAGAGTGCGACTTTGGGTTTTTCACGCATTGCGACGCATTTGGGCAGGTCGTTGCAAGATCGGTACAAAAACGGGCTTGAAACGCCGGTTGCTGGACCAATTGGGCCCCCTGAAACTGAGGCGATTTGGTTTCCAGAATGTTAACGAGGGTCTTGTTTTGGGTCGTCGACCGTAAACCGGAAGGATCGGCCGGCGGCCATCCGCAGCCGCCAGGGCAGCAAACGCCCAAGTCGAATCAGCCAGACGAGCGCCGCGGGAAACGCAATGAGACTCCGGCCTTGCTCGATCCCCCGGCGGATCGCGGCCGCTGCCTCGTCGGCCGTCATCAGGAATGGCAGCGGGCCGTTCTGCTGTGCCGTTTGCAGCGTGTCGAAATGGCCGGGCAGCACGACAGTGACGGCGATTCCGTCGGGTGCAAGCCGTTCACGCAGGGCTTCGCCATAGGCCGCCAGACCGGCCTTCGTGGCACTGTAGACCGGTGCGTCGGCGAGCGGCTGCCGGGCGGCCAGCGAAGCGACAAGCACGATATGGCCTCTGCCGCGCCGGCGCATCAGTTCCGCTGCTGCGTTGGCCGTCAGGATCGCACCTTCCAGATTGGTGGCGACCAGGCCGTGAGTCTCTTCGCAGGTCTCGAGCCGTCCATCGCTGCCAATGCCGTTGAAGAGGCCGGCATTGACAAAAACCAGGTCGATCGGGTGCTCGCCATCAATCTCGGCCAGCCACGCTGCCATGGACGTGCCCTCGGCGACATCGAGGGTGCGCGTGACCACCGTTGCGCCCTTGGCTACACAATCCTGGGCGATGCGCCGCAAGGGATCGGGGCGACGGGCCACAAGTCCAAGCACGCGGCCGGGCGCTGCATAGGACCGTGCCATTGCGGCCCCCAGTCCGGCACTCGCACCCGTGATGACAACCGTGCGGGGCTGAGCCAGCGGGTCAGTTCGCATGATCGCGGATCGCGTAAACGATCAGCACTGCCATGGCCCACAGCAGTGCCGATATGCCCAGCACCATCAAAGTGTTGAGGATGCGTTTGGGATACAACGCGTCCTGCGGCAGGCTCGGCCGCACGAATGTCGCGAGATAGCGTTGCTGCTGGGCGGCATCGACGCGCGCTTTTTCGAGCGTGCTCAGCGCCGAGACATAGGCCTTTTCGGCGAACTCGCGTTCGACCAGGAGTTCCTCGTAGGCGGCAACCTGGCTGCTCAGGGTAATGCTGCCGGTCGGCAGGTCGGAGCCCTTGCCAAGCTTGGAGCGCTCTTGCTCGACCTGCTGCTCCAGCGCCCTGATCTGGGTCTCGAGAAAGGTGACCGACGGCGCATTCGCCTGCATGTAGCGGCGCAGCGTCGACATTCTCGCGCGCGCGGCCGAAAGATCACTGTCGAGCCGGGCCAGCAGCGAAAGTTGGGATTCGGCTTTCTTCAGCGGATCGATTTCCTGTTGTTGATCCCGGAACTGACGGACGAGCGAGCGATTGACACGCAGCCGATCCTCCGTGCGCCGCACCTCTTGCTCGGAGAATTTCAACGCATCGAGGCGGGCGCGCTCGGACAGGCTATTGATCAGGTCCTCGCTGAAGGCCAGTACGCCTTCGGCAACCCGCGCGCTGTCGTCGCGGGTGAAGGCGCGCACCTTGATCGTGATGATCTGTGAGATCGTATCGAGGTTGACCTCGATCATGTTGCGCCAGTACTCGACCACCTCTTCGATCTCGTTTTTTGCATTGAGGCGCATCAGGAAATCGGCGGACGGATGGCTGTAGACGGCGCGGATGTCGACCATCGGCTGCATCTTCTCGATGATCGCGCGGCTCTTGATGAAATCCATGACGATAAAGGCGTCGGTCAACGTCGAGCCAGAGTTGCCGAAGCCGGCGAGCGAGCTGATCAACTCGCTACCGGCGCTGGGTGCACTGACATTGCTGCCGCCGCGCACGGCGAACCGCACTTCGACCGCATATTGTGGCGCTGCGATCAGTGCATAGTAGATGGCGGCGAGCAGCGTCGGCAGCCCGACGACGGCCAGCGCCGACAGCTTGAGCCACTGCCGGCGCAGTTTCTGCGGCCTGGCACGTGATTTGACCACGCTCGGCGCAGCGGCAGCGCCGCCGGCTTTGGCAGTCAATTCCGGCGGCGGCTTCAACCCCGGCTCCGCGGCCTGCACGCGCTTGATATTGGACATCGCCTATTCCCCTCAGTCCTCGTCGTCGTCGCTCGACTGCCCCATCACCCGGGCGTGGGCCGCGATCGCATCCTCGACATCGTCCCACAGCGTCAGGCGACCGCGATGCAGTACCAGGCCCATCTCGCAATAGTCGCGCAGCGTCTTAGTCGCGTGGGAGACCATGATGACCCGCGCCCGGTCGCGCCTGGCGCGGAATACCGCCTGACATTTCGCCTTGAAGTTGGCATCGCCGACGGCCGTGATCTCGTCGATCAGATAGGTATCGAATTCGATGGCCATGCTGACGCCAAAGGCGAGGCGTGCCCGCATGCCCGAGGAATAGGTGCCCCACGGCAGGCGCAGGGACGGTCCGAGTTCGGCGAAATCCTCGACGAAATCCAAGACTTGCTCGGTGTCCTGACCATAGATTCGCGCCAGGAATTGCACATTTTCGAGCCCGGTCATCGAACCATTGAAGCCCGAAGCCAGCCCGAGCGGCCACGATATGCGGCCGCGACGTTTGATTCGCCCACGACTGGGCGGCTCGGTGCCGGCGATCAACCTCAGTAACGTCGACTTGCCGACGCCGTTGGCTCCCAACACGGCGATATTGCGATCCGGCAACTCGAGCGTGACGTCATCGAGGATGACCTTTTCATGGCCGCGCTCGCGATAGATCTTCTTGACGCCCTGGAAACTGATCATCAGCCCTCCAGCTCGCCGCCGGCCGAGCGGATGCGCATGGCGCGTTCCGCGACGAGGCCGAATACGGTCAATCCAAGTGCCCAGATAAACAGATAGGTCACGTCGAGTGTCGGGCTGCGGTAGTCGGGATAGTAGCCATAACGCATCAGCTCGATGCCATGCAGGACCGGGTTCCAACTGATGTAGGGAATGATCTTCGGCGGCATCCGGTCGGGCACAAAAAACACGCCGGACAGCACCAGGAGCGGCCGTGACAGCAGGCTCTCAATGTTGCGCCACGAGGCCACGTAGGCGCCGATCACGGCATTGAGGGTGCCAAAGCCAAAGCCGAGCAGCATGAGCAGGACGACGACCACGGCCATGGACTCGATGTGCGCCGGGTAGGGCTGCTGGGCAAAAAATATGAGCCCCCCGAGCACCAGAAGCGAGACGAATAGGCAAGTGATGAATTCGAGCAGGGCGCGGGCCACCAGCGTATCGAATTGCTTGACGATCGGGTAGGTCAGCAGCGCCTGGTTGGCGGTGAAAGCCGCGGAGCAAAAGGAGGCGACGCGACGGTAAAACTGGAAAGCCAGGGTGCCGAGGGCAAAAAACATCGGCAAGCTGTCGCCATAGGGCGGCATGTGCCCCATGGCCATTGAGATCAGCGTGAAGGTTGCAATCAGCGCGATCGGTTCCGTCATGGCCCAGAGGTAACCGAGCTGCGACCTGCCAAACCGCGTGCGCGCCTCGCGCAGCATCAGCGCGCCGACCACACGCAGTTGGGTGGCCGCGGCTGCGGGCAAGCTGTCTTGATAGTCCTGGTTTATTGCCGCCAATGGACGCTATCCAATGTTTGTCGCCACTGTCCTGCCTGCCGCCGCCGCCGTCGGGCGCAGCGAATCGGCCAGCACGGCCGCCTCAGGGTGTATCGACCGCTAAATTCTGCTTTGCAATGTCGCGGGCACGCTCATCCCCGCTGTCCACATGCTGGCCGCAGTGGCGTTTGGGCCGCATGCCGAGTCGGCCCTGCAAGAGTGCGGGCGTCGGCCAAGGGTGGTATCCTGCCCGCCGACGATGCTGGGAGACTTGACGTGCTGAATTTCACCACCGACGCGCCACTGCTCGTTTTCGGCGGGCCATATTCGAACCTGCGGGCGACTCAGGCGATGATCGGCGAGGCCGCGCGTCTCGGCATCGCACGCGAGCGCGTCATCTGCACGGGAGATATCGTCGCCTATTGCGCCGAGCCCGAAGAGACCGCACAGGCGATCCGCGACTGGGGCTGCCATGCCATTCAAGGCAACTGCGAGGAGCAATTGGCCGCCGGATCGGCCGACTGTGGTTGCAATTTCACGGAAGGCACGGCCTGCGATCTGCTGGCCAAGGGCTGGTATCCGTTTGCAGCCGCGCGCGTGTCGCGATCGCTGTGCGACTGGATGGGGCGCCTGCCGCGGTCCATCGATTTTCGCTTCGGCGGGCTGCGTTTTCGCGTCCTGCATGGCGGCGGCCGGATGATCAATCGCTGGGTTTTCGCCTCGCAAGCGGCTGTCCTCGCCGAGGAAATGGCCGAGGTTGACGGCGACGTGGTCGTCGCCGGCCACAGCGGCCTGCCGTTCATTGCCCGCGCAGGCTCGAAATGCTGGTTCAATCCTGGCGTCATCGGCATGCCCGCCAACGACGGCACGCTGGACGTCTGGTACGGCCGCATCGAATGCGACCGTGGTGCGGTCAAGCTGTCGACGCACCGCCTCGCCTACGATCACCACGCCGCCGCCGCCGCCATGCGCCGCTCCGGCCACGCCAACGGCTATGCGCGCACGCTGGTCACCGGCATCTGGCCGAGCTTCGACGTGTTGCCCGTGGCCGAGCACGCCGCGACGGGGGTCAAGCTCAAGCAGAGGAGCATGCGGCTGGACGCTGCCCGCCGTAAGCAGGGCATGATCGGCGAACAGCCCCGGACAGCCGTATGAACGCGTATGGGGTCAGACCCTGCGGGTCTGACCCCCGCGCGCGCCTTTCAGCCCGCCGATAAAGCCCTTCAGCAGCGCATTGGTCTTGGCCGGCGCGTCGATCTGCGGGAAATGGCCGATGCCGGGGATGATTTCGATGCGCGCGCCGGGCACCACCTTGCGCAGCATGTCCAAGTAGGGCACCGACTGGCCCTTGGCCATTGGCAGGCGCTCGCGCCGCTCGTTGGTGTAGGTGGTCTGGATGACCATGATGGGCTGCTTGATGGCGGCGAGCGCCGGCTCGAGCCGGCTCATGTCGTAACGCACGGAATCGAACGTCATCTGTTTGGCGACGTCCTTGGGCAGGCGCAAGGCGCGCTTGATGATGCTGGCCTTCACTTTGGCGTCGCTCTTCTTGGTGAACATGGCGGCGAACATGTCCGTGATCATCGCATCCAATTCGCCCGCGCCAATGCGCTGGCGCACCAGGGCTTCGGTTGCCGCATTGAACTGGCTGCCGTCGATCAGTACAATGCCGGCCGTGCGGTCGGGCGCCTGCATCGCTGCCTCGATCGCGACGCGGCAGCCCATGGAGTGGCCGACAATGACGGCGGGGGGCAGATCGAGGCTGCGCATCACGGCGGCAACGGCGGCGCCATAAGCCTCGATCGAGCACTCCGCGCCGCTGGTCTTGGATTTGCCATGGCCAGGCAGGTCGACCGCGACGGTCCTGTGCTTGGGCGAGAAGGCGGCGATTTGGGCCTTCCAGTCGGTGTGGTCACAGCTGAAGCCGTGGATCAGGACCAGTGGCGGTGTGCCGGAACCGGCGGTGACGTGGTGGATGAGGGGCATTGTTGGGGTACTTTGACGGAATACTGCGAAACAAGTCTCTAGGTGGAATGCAGACCTCACTTCGCGGTGGCTTCTTCCTCCAGCGCCCTTGTGACGGCGTCCGGGTCGCGCGCAATCACGGTCAGAAGGGTATGTGCTGCCCTATCGGGCCAATGCGTACCCTGTTCCCAGTCGCGAATGGTACCAAGCGGGAGGCGAAACCGGGTGGCGAACTGGTGTTGTGTCAGTCCAAGCTGCTTGCGCAACGCGCGCACGTCGATCCGGCGGCGAAACTGTTTCAGCCCGGCTTCCGATGTAGGCTGGCAGTCAGGATCAGAAAGTGCAGCGGCATGCCGCTCCTCCTCGGTCATGGCGTCGAATTTCGTCCAGTCCGTCGTGGCCTTCTTCTTGGGGTCGAGCCTATACGTTGTGATAGAGCCTTTTTTCATATGGTTCGGCACCTCGTGCTGAGATGATGCGGATCTTGTCGCCGCGGTACGTGTAAACGACGAAGAGCAGCCGCCCGTTGACCATGCCGATGACATTGGAGCGCGGCTCCATGGGGTCGCTGTCATCATCGCGATCGAGGAAAGCTGGATCGCGAAAAACGCGACACGCCGTCTCGAAATCCACGTCGTGCTTATTGGCGTTCGCCTTGGCCTTGGCGGTATCCCACTCGAAGTCCATTGATTGTACCGAATATCAGTAGTTTGTTCAAGGGTTTCGCATCACTTCCGGCTCAGCGCCATGTCGTCGCGGTGGATCAACTCGTCGCGGCCGGCAAAGCCGAGGATGGCGGCGATCTCGCCGGATTTCTTGCCGATGATGCGTTCGGCGTCGGGACGGGAATAGGCGATGAGGCCGCGTCCCAGCTCGCGGCCATCCAGCCCGCGAATGATGACGGCGTCGCCGCGATCGAAGTCGCCCTCGACGCGCTTGACGCCGGCCGGCAGCAGGCTCTTGCCTGAGGCCAGCGCCTTTTCGGCGCCGGCATCGATCTGAACGACGCCGGCCGGCTCGAGCTGGCCGGCGATCCAGCGTTTCTTGGCGGTGACCGGGTCGGAAGCCGCCAGGAACCACGTGCAGGTGGCCCCCGCGGCGATCGCCTGCAACGGATGCAGCACATTGCCGGTCGTGATCACCATGTTGCTGCCGGCCGCCAGCGCGATCTTACCCGCCTCGATCTTGGTGCGCATGCCGCCCTTGGCCAGCTCGGTGCCCGGATCGCCCGCCATCGCCTCGATCTCGGGCGTGATGTTGCGCACCACCGGAATGTGCGTGGCCTTGGGATCGAGATGGGGCGGCGCGGAATAAAGCCCGTCGATGTCCGACAGCAGAACGAGGCAATCCGCCGAAACCATCGAGGCGACCCTGGCCGACAGCCGATCATTGTCCCCGTAGCGGATCTCGGTGGTGGCAACAGTGTCGTTCTCGTTGACGACGGGTATGGCGCGGGCGGCGAGTAGCGTGTCGATGGTGCGCCGGGCATTGAGATAGCGCCGCCGCTCCTCGGTATCACCCAACGTCAGCAGGATCTGGGCGGCGGTCAGCCCGCGGGCGCGGCACCGCTCCTGATAGGCCTGCGCCAGGCTGATCTGGCCAACGGCGGCGGCGGCCTGGCTCTGCTCGAGCTCAAGCGTTCCGGCCGGCAAGCGCAGCAGGTGCCGGCCGAGTGCAATGGCGCCCGACGAGACGAGAATGATATCGCGCCCCGCCGCGCTCAGCGCCGCGACGTCGTCGATCAGCGAGTTCAGCCAGTCGGTGCGCAACCGACCGGTGGCGCGCTCGACCAGCAGCGCCGAGCCGATCTTGACGACGATGCGTCGCGCGTTGGCCCATTCGGGCCGAGGCGTCGTGGTGCCGGCTGCTAAGTCTGGATGCGTCATGGTCGCTGTGTCGGGCCTGGATGGGGCGCAACATCGGCATAGCAGAATTCGCCGCGCGCAGGCAGACTGCAGTTCGGCAATGTCGAATTCCAGTGAACGGGCAACGGAGGCTACCCATGGCGGCGACGACAACATCCGATCAGGTGCAGCCCTCGCTGGTGGTGCGTCCGGACTGGTTGGCCCGCGTCGCGGAGCCGCCACTGGAGCCCGAGCTGCCGATCATCGACCCGCATCATCATTTCGCGGTGCATGCCGACGAGGCCTACGATCTCAGCGCGCTGGCCGCCGACATCGCCAGCGGCCACCGCATCGAGGCGACCGTCTATATCGAGTGCCGCGCCAACTATCGACAGGACGGGCCGGTGGAGATGCAGCCCGTCGGCGAGACGGAGCATGTCGTCGGTATGGTGTCTGGCCGCAGGTCCGACACGTTCGAACCCTGCGCCGGTATCGTCGGCCATGCCGACCTGCTGCTCGGCGCGCGGGTGCGCGAGGTGCTGGAGGCCCAGATCGTCGCCGGCAAGGGTCGGTTCAAGGGTATCCGCAACAGCACGGTGTCGCATCCCGATCCGACCGCCCGCGGCGCCGCCTCCAACCGGGCGCCCGGCGTGCTGATGGAGACGAGCTTTCGCGACGGTTTCGCTTGCCTGGCGCCGCTCGGCCTGACATTCGATGCCTGGCTCTATTACACCCAGATCGGCGAGCTAACCGATCTCGCTCGCGCCTTTCCCGAAACGACGATCGTCCTCGATCATGTCGGCGGTGTGATCGGCATCGGCCCTTACGTCGGCCGCCGCGACGAGGTATTCACGGACTGGAAGCGCGCCATTGCAGCGTTGGCCGCCTGTCCCAATACCCGGGTCAAGCTCGGCGGCCTCGGCATGCGGCTGCTCGGTTTCGGCTTCCACGAGCTGCCAGACCCGCCGACCTCGGAGCAGCTGGCCAAAGCCTGGCGGCCCTATATCGAGACGTGCATCGAGCTGTTCGGGGTCGATCGCTGCATGTTCGAGAGCAACTTCCCGGTCGACAAGGTGTCGTGCGGCTATGGCGTGCTGTGGAGCGCCATGAAGCGCATCACGGCGGGATGCTCGGCGCAGGACAAGGCCGACCTCTTCCACGACACTGCCAAGCGCGTCTACCAGCTCTGAGGTGGGCATCCGTCATACGCTCGTTTGACACGGCAAGAAGGCGATGCCTAATACCGCGCGCGCCGCAGGGGCGCGCCAACATAGAGTAATTCGCGTCGTCATTCCGGCCAAGGAGGCGCCCTTCAGCGCCGACGCGCGCCGGAACCCAGCGCAAGACTCGTCCGAAGGACGCAATATGTCGTGCCGGAGGCGCGCAAACAAAGATGGAGTGCTTCGCACACTCTTGACGCTGGGTTCCGGATAACGCTCGGCCGAAGTGGCCTCGCGTTTCCGGAATGACGGAAGCAAAGTTAGCGCGTATGGGGCACAGTAGGGGCGCGAGACAACCGATGGCAGACAGCAAGAAGACTCCGGCCATGGCGCTCGCCGGCCTGAAAGTCGTGGAGTGCGCCACGGTAATCGCCGCACCCTTCTGCGGCAAGCTGCTGGCTGATTTCGGCGCCGAGGTGATCCACGTCGAGGCGGCGGGCAAGGGCGACCACCTGCGCCAGTTCGGTTTCACCAAGGATGGCATCAATCCGTGGTGGAAATACTACGATCGCAACAAGAAGCTGATCACGCTCGACATCTCCAAGCCCAAGGGGCGCGAACTTCTCCTGAAGCTGTTGGCCGATACCGACATCTTCATCGAGAATTTCCGCCCCGGCCGGTTGGAGGAATGGGGCATCCACTATGAGGACCTGGCCAAGATCAATCCGCGCCTGGTGATGATCCGGTTGACCGGCTATGGCCAGACCGGTCCCTATGCGGAGCAACCGGGCTTCGGCACGATCATCGAGGCCATGAGCGGCTTTGCCCACATGACCGGCGAGCCGGACGGCCCCCCGACCATGCCGCAGTTTGCCCTCGCCGATAGCGTCTCCGGGCTGTACGCGGCATCGGCGGCGATGTTCGCCATCTACAATCGCGACATCGTCGGCACCGGCAAGGGCCAGGTGATCGACGTCGCCATCTGGGAAAGCCTCACGTCGATCCTCGGCCCCAACGCCTCCGTCTACCAGCTCACCGGCGAAGCGCCGATGCGCATGGGCAATCGCGTACCGACTTCGGCGCCGCGCAACACTTACAGGACCAAGGACAACCGCTGGCTGGTGATTGCCGGCGCGACGCAGACCACGGCAACGCGGCTGCTGACCGTGGTCGGCGGCGAGGCGCTGGCCAAGGACCCGCGCTTTGCCAACAATATGCTCCGGGTCAAAAACGTCGCCGTGCTCGACGAGTATATATCGGCATGGATGACCGAGCGCACGTTCGACGACGTGATGGCCACGCTGAATGCATGCGAAGTGCCCGTCGGCCCCATCAACACCATCGCCGACATCATGGTCGACCCGCACGCCATCGCGCGGCAGATGGTGGTTGACGCGCCGGACGAGCATCGGGGCACCTTGAAGCAGGAAGGCGTGTTCCCGCGCATGGTCGGCACGCCCGGCCAGGTGCGTCACACCGGCAACAGCATGGGCGCCGACAACGAGGAAATTTTCGCGCAACGCCTCGGGCTTTCGGCCAGCGAGATCGCGGACTTGAAAAAAGCCGGCGTGATTTGAATTTATTCAGCGCCTGGCAGAGTGTCGGATGCCTGACCACCCTTGGAGCCCCAGCATGCCAAAGCCACTTATCACTCTCTACACGCCTGGCAACCGCCGCGACTTGATCGCCAAGGCGCCGAAGTTCAAGCCGGACGGCCTGGTCCTCGATCTGGAGGACGCGGTCGCGATCCAGCTCAAGGCCGAGACCCGCATCGAGGTCGGCAAGCTGCTGCCGACGCTCGGCATCACCGCGCTGGTGCGGGTCAATTCCGAGCCGCAATACCTCGAGAAGGATCTCGAGGCCGTCGTCTGCAAGCACCTGTATGGCGTCTGCCTGCCGATGGCCGAGACGGTCGAGCAGATCAAGAACGCCGATAAGATCATGACGCGACTCGAGCGCGAGCAGGGCCTGGAACCAGATTCCGTGAAATTGCTGCTGCTGATCGAGACCGCGCTCGGCGTGCACCGCTGTTATGACCTGTGCGTCGCCGCCAAGCGGGTCGAAAGCGTCGTGTTCGGCAGCGCGCAGGATGGCGACCTGCAGCGCGACCTGCGCTCGGCGTTCTCGATCGAGGGCCCGGAGCTCATGTATGCCCGCTGCAAGACGCTGCTGGAGGCACGCGCGGCGAAGTTGCCCTACGTGCTCGACGGCGCTTTCTCCGACATCAAGAACGAGGACACGTTGCGTCGCGACTGCACGGTGTCGAAGCGGCTCGGCTACAATGGGCGCACGCTGATCTATCCCGGCCACATCGCGATTGCGCGCGAATGCTACGCACCCGACCCAAAGGAAGTCGCGCACTATACCGCCGTGGCGAAGGCCTTCGAGGATGCTGAGAAGCAAGGTCTCGCCGCCATCAATTACGGCGGCAAGCTGATCGACTACGCCATGTACAAAAAAGCGAAGAGTTTTCTGGAGGTGGTATGAATGATGGGGTCAGACCCCTTGCATGAGCGTCGCTGCAAGACAATCAGCGTCCGGGCAAGGGGTCTGACCCCATCGGCACGACCGTCCGCCAATGACGCAGCTGTGATGATTTCGCGAGAATTCTCACGGCCTGTTGGATTGCCCGTGATCGCGCGCCGCCGCATTCATGACCGACCGAATTGCGGCCAAGGGAGGCATATGTGGCTGGCTCACCATCCGACGGCAATCGTCCGGTCAATATCACGCTCTATCGCTGGGGCGGCCAGTGGGGACCATTCAAGGTCAACATCCCGTGCGGCGAGTGCTCGCTGACGCGCGATGTGCTACAGGACACGTTTGAGACCGAGCTGAAGGGCGTACCCGTCACGCTCGAAACCAAGGAGTGGCTGTCGAATTGGTGGGAGCCGCTACCGAAAGGTGGCTGGCACGCGCCGATCGTCATGGTGGAAGGGCGCATCATCAGCCAGGGCCATGCGCTCAATCGTGGCGTGCTGACGGAGGCCGTGATCGACGCGCATGCCCGCCGCAGTCCCGCCGCTGGCAACGTGCTGTTCGGCAAGGCTACCTGCCCGCATTGCACGCGCGCAAAGACCTATCTGGATGAGGCCGGCGTCGCCTACACCTACCACGATGTCGTCAAGAGCCCGCGCGCGCTGTACGAGATGCTGGCCCGGGTCAAGCCGATCGTTGGGCCAAAGACCCCCATCACCGTGCCGCAGATCTGGCTCGATGGTGACTATATCGGCGGCACCGACGCACTCTCACTGAAAATCGCGCGGTCTGATATCGAACCAAATCCAGAACGCGGTCAGAATTCGCTGACATCGCGACCAAGATTGAAACACGCGTAGCTCGGACATCGCCGTTACCGACCACGAATTCGTGAGGCCATAACGCGCGGTTCAGTTGGGCTCCGCCGCGTCATCGGCGGGCGCGGCCTGCGAACCCGCATGAGCCAGTTCCTCGCGCCGCACCCACGAGCGGACGTCGCGCTCGACCAGCGCGATGACCGCCTCGGCCGCCAGCACGCCGCTGATGCGTTTGATCCGCGCCAGGGACGGCAGCGCCGACACAGCCGCGACCGCGCCGCCGTTCTCCGTGCGCGCGATCTCGATGCGGGCCAGCCCGAGCTGCAGCGCTTGCGCCGCACGCTCGGCGAGGCGACGTTCATCGGTGTACCGCTTGTCAGCAACGTCGCGCAGGCGCTTGTGGCGTTGCTCGAGCAGCGCCAGCGTCGTGCCGCCAACGACGACCGCGATCAGCCGTGGCGAGGCGACACGCGGTGAATCGGCTGGAGCCGGCGCGATCCCCAGCGCCAATTGGCGCTCGATGGTGGGAACACGATGACGGACGAGCATCTGCACCGTCGCCAGCCGGTTGGACAGCCGGTCGAGCGCGTCACCGGCGTTGATCGCGTGGCTGCCCATCAGCTCGAGCTGGCGCACGACCGCGGCGGCGGACGGATCGCGCCGCGCCGCAATACGGGGTATGACCGCGTCGAAGTGCGGCAGACGCGCCGCACCGTCGAGGAGCAGCGGCGAACCTGCCTCGAACGCCAGCGATACAGCTGTGCAGTCGATCACCTCCAGCACGTGGCCGCGTGCCGTGGCGGCGACCGCCAGCATGCGGTTGGTCTCGGTATCGGGCTTCCTCGTCAGCACGGCGATGCGCAGGGCGCGGCGCACCGGGTCTTGCTTGGGCAGGTGCCGATAGAGCCTGTAGCTCAGTCGCGGCTGGCGGAACGAGGCGGCGGCATCGACGTACATATCGTCGTTGATCGCTTGCCGGCCAAGCAGCATGCGGTAGCTCATCGTCTCGCGATTGGTCAGTGTCAGCTCGACCGGCCAGTCGCGGTCACCGATCCTGACACGTGAGGCAATGACGTAGCGGTGCTCTTTCTCGCCGTTGGAGCTCGTCACCTCGCGGCGGTCCGCGATCGGCGCCGAGCAATAGATCTCGATGTCATTCCTGCCGGGGATCGGGTGGATGCCGAACCGGACCATGGGCGCGGCGGCCGAGCCGAACGGCTCGATCAGGAAGGCATGCAGCGCCGATGTCCGCGCGCCCGTGTCGACCTTGGCCTTGATGGCCGGCAGTCCGAGATCGGGCAGCGATAGCCACTCTTCCCAACCTAGAATGAACGGTGTTTGCACGTGGCCTCGGTGCTTGGCCTCGGTGGCGATGCAGGTCCGGTAGCGTTAGCATAATCGATCGACGGCGTGATGTGGCAACCACGGCACCCGAGCTTCACCTCGCGCGGGGCCGCCGGCGCCCAGGACATGGGGCACGTGATGTTGGACCGCGATGAGCGATAACCTACGCCTTTATCGCTCAAAGAATGGTGATCTGGTGCCGCAGGAGGGATTTGAACCCCCGACCTCCCGCTTACGAAGCGGATGCTCTACCACTGAGCTACTGCGGCTGACCTTCGATGAGGCGAGCCATATCCCTAGACCCGGCTGTTGGCAAGGACACGGTGTGATCAGCGAAGCCCAACGCGCCACGCTTTGACGTCACGAACCTGCGCCGGGTCAAGTTCCTGGATAACCGCGCCGCGACGGTGCGCGCAGCACTCGCCGACATTCAGGGCGCGGTTTCCGGGACGGCGGTGGGGAGGCAGAAACCCGTTAATTCGGGAAGCGGATCAGGATCTGCATTTTCACCAGCTGCGGGAAAAACGTCTGTAGCGTGTGGCCGAGCAGCCAGAGCACAATGCCAAGAATGATCACCGCTGGAATGGCCGCGAACACGGCCTTGATGCAAAACAGCATCAGATCGACGAAGGGAACGTCGAAACGGCGCACCGTTGCTGCGTGCAGCTCGCCAACGTATGGCGCCCGAGCATCCTGGTCGCGGTCCATGGACAGCAGCGGCTCCGGCGCGGGCAGCCGAAACTCGCGCTCCCGGGCCTCCCGCTCCCGCGCGTCACGCTCGCGCCTGAGTGTCCTCGGCAGATCGTCGATGCCGCCATCGGCTGGCATCGCCAGTTGGTGTTCCGACATGTCGCTCGCCACTCCCGCCGAGCGCCCTTGTGGCGCCAGGGCTCGCCATTGGTGCCGCCCAAGCACCGCGAATCGAATTGGGCGATACTGTAGTCTACCTACATGTGCCCATAATTGCTATTTTCAGCCACGACTTCGGCCAGGAGGCTCTTGCGGTGGACGATCTCAAAGCGCTGGTTCGCACGATTCCCAATCACCCCAAGCCCGGCATCATGTTTCGTGACGTGACGACGCTGTTTGGCCACGCGCAGGGCTTCAAGGCCGCGATCGCGCAGTTGACCGAACCCTTTCGCATGCAGCGAATCGACGCCGTGGCGGGCATCGAGGCGCGCGGCTTCATTCTCGGTGGCGCCGTCGCCGATCGGCTTGGCTGCGGCTTCGTGCCGATCCGCAAGAAGGGCAAGCTGCCGTGGCGGACCTACGCGCAAGAGTATGCGCTCGAATACGGCGTCGACACCGTCGAGATACACGAGGACGCCATCGCCAAGGGCCAGCGCATCCTAATCGTCGACGACCTGATCGCCACCGGCGGCACGGCCGAGGCCGCGGCCAAGCTGATCCGACGATCGGGCGGCGAGGTGGCCGGCGCCGCCTTCATCATCGACCTGCCGGCATTGGGCGGCGTCGCTCGTCTGAAGGACCTGCAGATCGCGTCGCATATCCTGATGGCGTTCGACGGTCACTGAGGTGGCCGTGCATGGCGTCCGCCTTGTCACGCGCCGCCGGTTTCAATACATCCCTTGCCGACCCGTTGCAGTCGACCTTTTCGAGGACCGCCCATGAAGACGCATGCCGCCGTAGCTTTCGAGAAGGGTAAGCCGTTGCAGATCGTCGAGGTCGATCTGCAGGGCCCCAAGGCCGGCGAGGTCCTGGTCGAGATGAAGGCGACGGGCATCTGCCATACCGACGAGTTCACGCTGTCGGGCGCCGATCCGGAGGGCCTGTTCCCCTGCATCCTCGGCCATGAGGGCGCCGGCGTCGTCGTCGATGTCGGCGCCGGCGTGAAGAGCCTGAACAAAGGCGATCACGTCATTCCGCTGTACACGCCCGAGTGCCGCGAGTGCCCGTCCTGCCTGTCGCGCAAGACCAATCTGTGCACCGCGATCCGCGCCACGCAGGGCCAGGGCGTCATGCCGGACGGCACCAGCCGGTTCTCATTCGAGGGCAAGAAGGTCCACCACTACATGGGCTGCTCGACCTTCGCCAACCACTCCGTGCTGCCCGAGATTGCGCTGGCCAAGGTGCGCACCGACGCTCCGTTCGACAAGATCTGCTACATCGGCTGCGGCGTCACCACCGGCATCGGCGCGGTGATCAACACCGCCAAGGTGGAGCCCGGCGCCAATTGCGTGGTGTTCGGGCTCGGCGGCATCGGCCTCAACGTCATCCAAGGCCTGAAACTGGTCGGCGCCAACATGATCATCGGCGTCGACATGAACAACGACAAGAAGGCCTGGGGCGAGCGCTTTGGCATGACGCATTTCGTCAACCCGAAGGACGTCGGCGGCGACCCCGGGTCGTCGCCCGGGGCAAGCCTTGTCGCGCATATCGTCAACATGACGAAGCAGGGCGCCGACCAGATCGGCGGCGCCGACTACACGTTCGAGTGCATCGGCAATGTCGAGGTGATGCGCCAGGCGCTGGAGTGCTGCCACCGCGGCTGGGGCCAGGCGATCATCATCGGTGTCGCCGGCGCGGGTCAGGAGATCAAGACGCGGCCGTTCCAGCTCGTCACCGGCCGCACCTGGAAGGGAACCGCGTTCGGCGGCGCGCGCGGCCGCACCGACGTGCCCAGGATCGTCGACTGGTACATGGACGGCAAGATCCAGATCGACCCGATGATCACCCACACGCTGCCGCTCGCCGACATCAACCGCGGATTCGACCTGATGCACGCCGGACAAAGCATCCGCAGCGTGGTGGTGTTTTAGGCGGTTTGGCCACAGCTGGGCGCACACAGGGTCAGACCCGCGGGGGCTGACCCTGTGAATGACCCTGTGCCGAACGCACTATTTCGCCGTTTTCATCTTGTCGTAGGTGAAGACGAAGTCCTTCACCGGGTCGAGGGGCTTGTGGCAATCGAAGCAGCCCTTGAGGTTGGCTTTGGTGTTGACGGCCTTGGCGGCGGTAAAGGCCTGGTATTCCCATTCGCCATTGCGCCACTCTGGCGGATACTCGCCGCCCCAGCCGGTGCGCTTTTCCATGACCGTGTAGGCCAATAGCTCATCCTTGATGAAGCGGTCATCGGCGCCCTTTACCGGCACGCCCTTGTCGTCGAGCTTGGCCTTGAACTGTACCAGGGTAATGACGGTGCCGCTCGGCAGCGGCTTGCCGGCCTTGGCCGCTTCGACGGCTTCCTTGCTGACATACAGCTCGCGGAACTGCTTGTTATCGGCGCGATCAACGGTGGTGTAGAGCACGCCCTTGGCGTAGTCCTCCGGGAACTTGATGAGATCACCCCCGGCGCGAACGTGGATGATCCCGGTGCCGGCCACCAGGATGGCGGCGAGCGCGGCGGCGGATGTCATGGCGGAAAGTCGCAAGGCAGGTCCTCCCTCGTTCAATAGTTGACGGTTGACGCAGACAGCGGGCCACGAGCATAACCCGTCCGTGTCTCGCGCGCCCTTCAAACGACTGTGATCATCCTAAGACTGGCTCTAGATCCATGAAACGCACCGGCTTCTACTCCGGATCATTCGATCCGGTCACCCTCGGACACCTCGATGTCATCCGCAGGTCGCTGAAGCTGGTCGACACGCTGGTGATCGGCATCGGCGTGCATTCGGGCAAGGCGCCGCTGTTCACGGTGGAAGAGCGCATCGCCATGCTCGACGCCGAAGCCGCGGTGCTGATCAAGAAGACCGGCCACGGCGGCCGGGTCGATGTCGTCACATTCGACGGCCTGACCGTCGATGCCGCGCGCCAAGTTGGCGCCTGCGTCATCTTTCGGGGCTTGAGGGATGCAACCGATTTCGACTACGAGATGCAGATGTCGGGCATGAACGGCGCCATGGCCCAGGACATCGACACCGTGTTCCTGCCGGCCAGTCCTGGCGTGCGCCATATCACGGCGACGCTGGTGCGCCAGATTGCGCTGATGGGCGGGGACGTCGGCGAATTCGTCAGCCGCGACATCGCCAAACGGCTCAAGGCCAAGGCCAGCAAGCGCAAGTAGGCCCTGCCATGACGGACGGCCGTGCAAACCCGCCAGCAGCCGATGCCGAAATCGTCGCGGCTCTGACACGGCTCGGGCTGTCACATGACGGCGCCAAACTCGTGCTGACGCCGCTGTCGGGCGGGGTCTCCTCCGACATCTGGCGGGTGGATGCCGGCGGGCGGACCTTTTGCGTCAAGCGCGCGCTCGCCAAGCTGAAAGTGGCGCAGGATTGGCGCGCACCCATCGCCCGCAGCCGCTACGAATATCTCTGGCTCGAGGAAGCCGGCCGCCACGTCCCCGAAGCCGTGCCGCGCCTTCTGGGGTATGATGATGAGGCTCAGTTGTTCGCGCTGGAATGGCTGGATCCGGCGGATTACCGCTGGTGGAAGGGTGAGCTGCGCGACGGCCGCGTCGATGTCGCCGCCGCTGCCGCCGTCGGGCGCGCACTCGGCCGCATTCATGCCGGAACCGCGGCGAAGCCGGACATCGCCATCCGCTTTCCTTCGGACGACATTTTCCACGCCATTCGTCTGGAGCCCTACCTCGTCGCCACAGCGCGCGCGCATCCCGATCTGGCGCCCCGGCTCGAAGCCCTGGTGCAGACGACGGCTGCGACGAAGCGGACGCTGGTGCACGGCGACGTTTCGCCCAAGAACATCATGTTGGGCCCGCATGGCCCGGTGCTGCTCGACGCCGAGTGCGCCTGGCATGGCGATCCCGCCTTCGACCTCGCCTTCTGCCTCAATCACCTGCTGTTGAAGTGCCTTTGGACGCCGCCCGCGCGCGATCGCCTGCTCACCGCATTCGCGGCATTGGCGGACGCCTATCTCGCGGCAGTCACGTGGGAGGATCGCGCCGGCATCGAGGCCCGCGCCGCGCATCTGTTGCCGGGGCTGCTGCTGGCCCGTATCGATGGCAAATCCCCCGTCGAATACGTCACCGCCGAGACCGATAAGGCGCACGTGCGGCGCGTCGCGCGGGCGTTGCTGGCAGCCCCAGTCGACCGGTTGGGCGAGATCCGCACAATCTGGGATTGCGCCCCGCACTGACGCAGGTGTGGCCGATTGGCGACATTTGCCTTCGATCTGCTCGGTCATGAGCATTTGCTGCTCCAACGCCCGAGAGCGATTCAGATAGGCCTCGCCACTAGCGACTTTGAATTGCTGTCTGGCGAGACGGGGGATCGACAATGCGCGCCACGCTCGTGGCAGTTTTTGCCGCACTGCTGACGGTGCCGGCCCAAGCCCAATCCCCGGCCCAGACGCCTCCCGCCTATAAGGTGATCACCGAAGAGAAGAACGATACCAACCGGACGGTCGACGTGCGCGTCGAGCGGCGGCTGGAAGAAGCCGATGTCAGCGCGATCACCAATGCCATCGTTAATCGCGATGCCAAATCGTATGCGCGCACCGTCGTCAATTTCCTGCTGCCGACGACGCGCACCGGCGAGGCGCCCTGGGCCAGCGCGACCGTGATCCGTGACACGCGCGTCAAGATTCCGGGCCTGCGCCTCGACGAGGAGAAGCTGTTTACCGCCGAGGCCCGCGCCGATCAGCGCGAGGCGATCGGCGCCTGGCTCACATCGACGCCGGCCACGCCGGGACGCATCACGATCTATCGCGACGACGGTCGCATCTTTGTCGAGTGGCGCTTGCGCGGCGGCACGCGCACCGTCGACGAGGTTCGCGAAACGCGCATGAGCGGCGGCCGCCGCTTCGACATCAGGTCAGGCACGGGCGACGATTATTTCGTCATCAACGGCAGTGGCGATCTGGAGCTGCGCGCCAAGGGGGCCTTGACCGCCATCGCCGAGCGTATCCGCGAGCCGCACGTTCAGCCGCCGGCCGCCGTCGCCACGCCTCGAGCGCGGGGCAACGAAACTGAGCGCTGGCCGCTCACGGCCGCTGACGCACCTCGCCTCAATAACCCCGGCGCGGCCGGCAACCCGATGGCCACCGGCAGTGTGGCTCCAGCGGCGGCTCTGGACGGGGCCACGCCAGCGCCACCAAAGGCGGCGGCGCCTGCGCGCCAGCCACCGCGACGGCCAGCTCAGCCGCCGGCCTCGCCACCGGTTGACCTGTCAACCTATCTGCGGCCCAGCGGCTGAACGCCTTACGCCAACCGCTTGGCGACCTCGGGTGGCAGTTCACGCTGGTAGGCACGGCCGAGCGCCAACAATCGGCCTTCCGCAAATGGCCGTCCGATGAGCTGTAAGCCATTGGGCAATTCAGCAGCACCGCGCGGCATCGGTAGCGCCAAGGTCGGCAGTCCGAGATAATTGATCGGGCGGGTGAACTGCACGGAGCGTGCCATTGCCGCCATCATGTTTGGGCCGCCGCCGACGTCGAGCTCGGCGATGGTCGGCAGCGGATCGGCAAGGATCGGCAGGATGGTGACGTCCGCGTCCTTGTACGTCTCGGCCAGCGTTCGCGCGACCCACGTGCCACGCGCGCGCACCGCGGTATGAAAGTCCGCGGCCGGGACGAAATGGCCGAATTCCAGCCGGGCGCGCACCTGCGGTCCGTAGTCGGCTGAGCGCCGCCGCATGAAATCGGCGTGTACGCCGGCGACGTCGACGAGCTGCACCAGCTGGATCAGATGGTCGAGCGTGCGCCAGTCGGGAAAACGGACGCTGACACGTTTGCAGCCCTGCTTCTCGAGCAGCTTCAAGCCCGCCTCGAGCCGCTTCTGAATCTCGGGATGCGCCTCGCTGATGACTTTTTCATCGACGCCAATCCTCAGGCCGGCGACCGGCTGCGCCATCTCGGCTGTGTAATCCGGCACCGCGCGGCGTGACGTTGCGCCATCCGCGGGATCGTGGCCGGCGATGATCTGCAGCATGGCGGCGAGGTCGCGCACGTCGCGCGCCAGCGCACCTATCGTGTCGAGCAAGGCGGCCAGTGGCATGGCGCCGGCGCGCGAGACCCGCGTGTAGGTCGGCTTGATCGAAGCGATGCCACAAGCCGCGGCCGGCACCCGCAATGATCCGCCGGTGTCTGATCCTAGAGCCGCCGGCACGACGCCCGCCGCCACCGTCACCGCCGAGCCCGACGACGAGCCGCCGGTGATGCGCGAGGGGTCCCAGGGATTGCGGCAATGGCCGATGACGTAGTTGTGGCCGGTCGGACTGAAGGCAAATTCGCTGAGGTGTAAGGCCGCGATCTGCACCGCGCCGGACGTCTTCAGCTTCTGGATGACAGCGGCATCGCGGGTGGCGGGCTTCTCAGGCCGGATGCGCGCGCCCCAGGAGGCGATCTTGCCGGTGCGGTCGAACATGTCCTTGTGCGCCAGCGGCACGCCCGCCAGCGGGCCCAGCACTTGGCCCTTGTCGATAGCGGCATCCGCGGCCATGGCCATGGCCAAGCCCTCGTCGTCCTCAAAAGCGACGACGGCATTCGTCAGCTCGTGCACGGGCTTCAGGCGGCGAATGGCTTCGGTCGTGGCCTCCGTGCTGCTCAGCTGACGCGCGCGGATCGCGGCGGCGACATCGACACCGGCCATGCCTTGGAGATCGAGCTTGCTCATGACTTGTCCGCCTCCGCTTCCAGCACGCCGATGAAATCGGCGGCATCAGCCTGAAACGGCAGCTCCCGCGAGACGGCCAGGGCCGTCTTGGCGAGCTCGGCGACGAGCGGCCGGATCTGCGCCAGCCGCTCCTCGGGGATGGTGTGACCTTCGAGGCTCTTGGGCAGCGCGGTGTCCGCGCCGGGGCTTTTTGCTTCGGGCATGTGGTTTCCCCTGGTGTCGCGCTGGGCTCGACGGCGCGTTTCGTCGCGGTGGCGATGTTAAATGAGGTTATGGGGCGCTGTCACTTGCGCGTATTGCAACCCTCATCACCACCGGGCGTTCAGGCTGCAGGTCGCAATTGCAGTCGGCCAGCTCGGCCTGCTATCGTCGGGTAAGCATCACGAAAGCACCATGCAACCAGATGAACCGGCACACCCGCCGGTCTGGCATCGGGCTTTGTCCAACAGGAGGTTTTTTATGAGCAAAGACGACACAACCATTGTCATCGCCAGCGCGGCGCGCACGCCGGTCGGCTCCTTCAACGGCTCGCTGTCGAGCCTGCCCGCACACGAACTCGGCAGGATTGCGATCCAGGCCGCACTTGGGCGCGCCAAGGTGGCCGCCAAGGACGTCAACGAGGTCATCCTGGGCCAGATCCTGACCGCCGGTCAGGGCCAGAACCCGGCGCGGCAGGCGTCCATCAACGCCGGCATCCCGGTCGAGAGCCCGGCCTGGGGCATGAACCAGCTGTGCGGTTCGGGCCTGCGCGCGGTGGCGCTGGGCGCCCAACAGATCCTCGACGGGTCCGCCAAGATCGTCGTCGCCGGTGGGCAAGAGAGCATGAGCCAGTCGCCGCACTGCGCACACCTGCGTGAGGGCACCAAGATGGGCGACGGCAAGTTCATCGATACGATGATCAAGGACGGCTTGTGGGATGCCTTCAACGGTTATCACATGGGCAACACCGCCGAGAACGTCGCCCGCCAGTATCAGATCACCCGCGACGAGCAGGACAAGTTCGCCGTTGCCTCGCAGAACAAGGCCGAGGCCGCCAGGAAGGCCGGCAAGTTCAAGGACGAGATTGCCCCCGTCACCATCAAGACCAGGAAGGGTGACGTCGTCGTCGACCAGGACGAGTACATCAAGGACGGCGTGACGCTCGAGGGCATCGCCAAGCTGAAGCCCGCCTTCGACGCCAAGGAAGGCACCGTCACCGCCGCCAACGCCTCGGGTATCAACGACGGCGCTGCCGCCGTGGTGCTGATGTCTCTGGCCGAGGCCAAGAAGCGCGGCATCAAGCCGTTGGCGCGCATCGTCTCCTGGGCCTCCGTCGGCGTCGACCCGGCGGTCATGGGTACCGGCCCGATCCCGGCCTCTAAGAAGGCGCTGGAGAAGGCCGGCTGGACGCCTAAGGATCTCGACCTGATCGAGGCCAACGAGGCCTTCGCCGCCCAGGCCTGCGCCGTCAACAAGGACCTCGGCTGGGACACGTCCAAGGTCAACGTCAACGGCGGCGCCATCGCCATCGGCCATCCGATCGGCGCCTCGGGCGCGCGCGTGCTGACGACGCTGCTCTACGAGATGGGCAAGCGCGACGCCAAGAAGGGCCTCGCCACGCTGTGCATCGGCGGCGGCATGGGCGTCGCCATGTGCGTTGAGCGGGATTGAGCGATCGGTGATCGGTGAGACCCAAGGCGCCAAGTCTATCGATATGCCAACTGTTACACGTGTTCGAGCCTGCGCTCGTCATTGTGCACAGCGCCAGACTTGAGGGCCCGCAGGCGTTCCAGGCTGGCCGGATCTGATTGACTCGATCGCTACCGTTGGGCGACAAGGGCGGCTGATAAGCCGTCGCACAGGATGACGGCGTGGGCGCGCTGCGTATCGCGCCAGTTGTTGCGTCCGCCCTCGCTGTCGTGCCGAATGCGCATATCGATGGATGCAAAACATGGCACGCAAGAAGGACGCCTCTGCAGAGCGTATTCGCGGGTTTTCGTCACTGGCGAATCATGAGGCCGGCGAGCGCGAGGGCACGATCATCGTAGCTGAGGGGGTTGGGTACAAGTTCCGCCGCATCTGGCACGATGGCGAGTGGTGGCACTCGGTCG
Organism: uncultured Devosia sp.; assembly: GCA_964498125.1. Classification (GTDB taxonomy): domain Bacteria; phylum Pseudomonadota; class Alphaproteobacteria; order Rhizobiales; family Hyphomicrobiaceae; genus CAMDBL01. The sequence continues at coordinate 126,861 of CAZCGE010000121.1, forward strand.
TAGATGTGATCGGGGCCCTGACCGAGCAGCAGTCTCTCGACGGAGCACGCAACTATTGGAAGGTCACCAAGAAGCGCCTCACCGAAGAAGGGGCCGTTCAGTCGGTTACAGATTGTAACCAACTGAGGTTGCCTGCGGCTGACGGTAAGCTATACAAAACCGACTGTGCCACGACGGCCACGTTGTTCCGCATTATCGAATCTGTCCCCTCGCCGAAGGCTGAGCCGATCAAGCGGTTTCTCGCTGAAACTGGCGCGGAACGTCTTGAGGAGATGGCTCAACCATCAAAGGCAATCGACCGCGCAATCGAGCACTATCGCGAGAAGGGCAGAGACAATGTGTGGATCGATCACCGGCTGCAGAATATTTCCGCCCGCAATGAACTCACTGATCAGTGGGCAAAACGCGGTGTCGATGCCAATAAGTTTGGCGAGGTTACGCACGACATGAGTGTCATCGCGATGGGCATTGGCCCCGCCAAACACAAGGAACGCAAGGGTTTGAAATCCCGTGATGAACTTCGCGAACACATGGAGAAGCCCGAGCTTGCGATCACGACACTGAGCGAGACCGCGGCGAAGGCGATCATTGTCAAACGCGATACGGCCGAGTTTGAAGGCACGCGCGAAGCGTCAATCGACGGTGCCGAAGTCGCTCGTGTTGCCCGAGAAGCCCTCGAAAAACAGTTGGGCCGCCCCGTCGCATCAAAGCATAACTTCCTGCCGAAACCGGATGGGTCCGATACGCCGCTTTTCGCTGCCGCCAAGAATACGAAAGGTGCTCGGCCTGAGTCGTCCCGGCGCTTCATCGAGACCGCGCGCGAGCTTGGCGTTGATGAGAGTGAAAAAGGGCAAGAGAAGGCGTCCGGCAAGGTGGGTCAGGCGAAAACAGGGAAACGGCCAGCCAAGAAAAAGTAGCTGGCCGCATCACCAATGCTCACCAACACCGACGGGTAGAGCCATGATAGTGGGTCTGACCCCGTCCACGAGCGTGCCCGCCTCCGCCACGCTGAGCGGCATCGCCGCGATCCTGCTCTGGTCGACGCTGGCGAGCCTGACGGCGGCGGTGCCCGGCATCCCGCCGTTCCAGCTCGCCGCCATGGCGTTCGCGACCGCCAGCCTGGTCGGACTCGGCTATAGCGCCTGGTCGGGAACATCGTTGCGCGTGCTGCGCGACGTGCCGTTCGGCGCCTGGGCGCTCGGCGTCTATGGCCTGCTGGGCTATCACGTCTGCTACTTCTATGCGTTCCGCAATGCGCCGGCGCTCGAGGTCAATCTCGTCAATTACCTGTGGCCGCTGCTGATCGTCCTCTTCTCCGGCTTTCTGCCGGCAAAGCTCGAGGGGCGCGGGCTGGCCTGGTGGCACGTGGCCGGCGCGCTGCTGGGTCTGGCCGGCACAGTGCTGGTCCTGGTTGGCGCGGTTGACACACGGGTCGATCCGACGGGCCATGCCAGCGGCTATCTGGCGGCGCTGGCGGCGGCGTTGATCTGGTCGAGCTACTCGGTGGCCTCACGGCTTTATGCGGCCGTGCCGAGCGTTGCCGTCACCGGCACCTGCGCGCTGACGGCCTTGGGCGCGCTGGCGGGCCACCTCGGCTTCGAGCACACCGTATGGCCGGCGGGTGGGTGGCAATGGCTGATCGTGCTGGCGCAGGGGCTTGGCCCCGTCGGTCTTGCCTTCTACCTGTGGGATGCGGGCATGAAGCATGGCAACATCCGCCTGATCGGCGTGCTGTCCTACGCAACGCCACTCATCTCGACGCTGCTGCTGGCGCTGTTCGGCCTCGGCCAGCCGACATCGCTGCTGTGGCTCGCCGCGCTGCTGGTGACGGCGGGGGCGCTGCTGGCGGGTCGGCGCAGACGTTGATGTCAGGTCGTAGCGCCCACCGGCACGGAACGCAGACGGGCCCGCCGTCTGCGCTCTCGTCGCGTGACCAGGCTCAGCCGTAGAGGCAGGCGCGATACCGATGCCACCAGTACGGGCTACCTGTGGTGATCGCACGGCGCTTCAGCGAATAGCAGTCGTCATTGTATGAGCTGTAGACGACCGGCGCGGAGACGAAGAACCGCCTGTGATGAAAGCGCGGTACATGCCGGAAATGGTGCTGCCGCATGGCATGATGCTGCCGAGCGCCGGTGAAATGGTGTGTGCCACCCCAACTGCCCTTCTTTGCGTCCGCTGGTTGAACACCCACGGCGCTAACCATCAGCATCGCAGCGGCTGCCGCGGCGATCACAACAAACTTATTGAGCATCGAGACCTCCATGAGTCGTGGCATGATCCATGAGGCAGCCTGACTCATACCATGTGGGGCGATGGTGTGTCGCGTCACAACTTTGCGATGAGGAAGATGGCTCGTTGGTTGCCGCGATCAAATCCCTGGTCTTGGCCCAGGCAGCACTGCCGCACGGCCCCAGCCAAATCGAACGGGGCGCTGACGCCAGAGTGCGCGGCGCCACGACCCATGCTAAGCAGCCTACATGAGCAAGAAGCGCATCGCCATCCTGATCTCCGGCCGCGGCTCCAATATGCAGGCGCTGATCGAGGCTGCCCGCGCACCCGACTACCCGGCCGAGATCGCCATCGTCATCTCCAACAATTCGGATGCCCCAGGCCTGGAGCGGGCGCGGGCGGCCGGAATTGCTGCCGTCGCCATCGACCACAAGCAATTTGCCACGCGCGCCGCCTTCGAGGCCCGCCTGCACACCACGCTGCTCGACGCCCGCATCGACCTGATTTGCAACGCCGGCTTCATGCGGCTTTTGACCGGCGGCTTCGTCGACCGCTGGCTCAACCGGCACCTCAATATCCACCCCTCGCTTCTGCCGGCGTTTCCGGGCCTCGATACGCACGCGCGCGCGCTGCATGAGGGTGTCAGAATTACGGGTTGCACGGTGCACTTCTTGCGGCTGGAGATGGACACAGGTCCGATCGTGGCGCAGGCTGCCGTGCCTGTGCTGGCGGACGATACCGCCGAGACGCTCGCCGCCCGCGTGCTCGAGGCCGAGCACCGGCTTTATCCGCATGCCTTGCGGCTGGTGGCCTCGGGAGCGGCCCGGGTGGTGGCCAATGACGTGGTTTTCGAGGGGCCTCTCAACCATCAATCGCCGTTGTTCTCGCCGGGCTTATGAGGGCGGTTCCAGGAACCGGGAGAGGCCACAACGTGCCATAGTGAAGCGGGCGCCTCCGGCCAGATGGACAGGCCGGGCGGGCCGATGCTAACCAATGCCGGCATTATATCGGCTGGCAGTACGCAGTTGGCAGGCTAATTGCAGTTGCCCTCGTCAGGGCAAGGCGGACGTTGCCCACGGCAGGCCGGACACGACAGGGACGGGAGCGCCGGGCAGGCGCAGGCAACCCGTCAGGCGTGCGGAATGCCGCCACAGGCTGCGGCTTCGAGCTGCCCCTAGGAGACTTCGGATTATGACGACCACAGCACCATCGAGCCACGCCCAACTCGGCGAGGAATCGAGCATCTGGTTCAAGTTGACGCCGCTGCTCAGGGGCAACCCCGACAACCCGATGGCGACGCTGTGCGAGATGAGCGGCCGTTACGGCCCCGTCATCGTCGTCAACATGGCCAACCAGCGCGTCGTCTTCCTGTCCGACCCTGAGCACTTCAAGCACGTGCTGGTCACCAAGGTCGACAGCTATATCAAGTATTTCGATGGCCTGAAGCCGATCTTCGGCAAGTCGATGATCACGCATGACGGCGCGCTCTGGCAGAAGATCCGCATGCCGCAGCAGCCGGCGTTCCATCCCGACATGTTTGCCGAATATATCCCCTATTTCCTGGATGCCATCCGCACCAAGATGGAGGTTTGGGCGCAACTGGCCAAGACCGGCGAGACCTTCGAGATGGTCGAACAGACCTGGACGCTGGCCGCCGACATGATCTGCAAGGCCCTGTTCGATCGCGACATGCCTTTCAATCCGCACGTCGTCTTCAAGTGCGTCAAGTCCTACACCGACGTGATGAATCACAAGGCGATCCGCCTGAAGAAGCAGGCCGGCGAGCTGTTCGAGATCACCGAGGAGGATGCGGCCAAGGCCATGGACGTGTGGGCGGGCGTGCCGCCGGAAGTGATGGCCGCCGACCCGCGCGAGGCACGCGAGCGCACACTGCTGCGGATGATCGAGGCCGCGGTCGCCGATCCGGCGATTCCGGAATTCGACCGGCAGCAGGCCATCGACGAGCTGAAGCAGTATTTGTGGGCCGGCACCGAGACCACGGCGCTGACGCTCGCCTGGGCGCTTTACCTGGTCTCCAAGCACCCGGAGTCCGCCGAGCGCATCAGGCGCGAGGGCGAGGACGTGTGCGGCGGCCGCGAGCCGACCGCGGCGGATTATGGGGCGCTGGTCTACACCCGCGCCGTCATCCAGGAGACCATGCGGCTCTATCCGCCGATCTGGGGGCTGATCCGCGTCGCCAGCCAGGCCGACACCATTGGCGGCAAGGAGATCAAGCCCGGTGACCGCGTGGTGCTGTTCGCCTATGGCGCGCACCACAATCCGAAATTCTGGGATGAGCCCGAGGAGTTCCGGCCCGAGCGCTGGACCGACAAGGCCAAGAAACAGGTGAAATACAGCTACATCCCGTTCGGCGCCGGCAAGCGCTCCTGCATCGGCGGCGCCATGAGCCAGGTCGAGAATACGCTGGCCCTATCGATCCTGTTGCGCCGCTTCCGCCCCGAATACGTCGGCCCCGAAACCGCCGGCATCAGCGCCACCGTGACGCTGACGCCGAAGGGCGGACTCAAATTCCGCATGCATGAGCTGAGTTGAGGGGCGGGCCGACGTCGATGAAGGTGCCGAAGTTGGCGACGCTGGTGTCGACACCCTTCCGCCGACCTGCATCCGGACCTTTGCTCAGCCGGGCGCCGCGGGATGGCGTTGATGCCGACCTCGCCGTCGGTGGACTGTCAGGAGGCTTGCATGGCCGAGACGATCGATTTCACGCCTGGCGGGTACCGCTTTATCAAGGGCGTTTTCCAATATTCCGCCGGCGTCGCGGCGCTACCGGGACATCGCCTCGTGCGCGTCCGCTTTCGCGAACCGGTTGCATTGGTCGAGGGTTTCCAGCGTGTCGAGGCGCATATCAAGGCGGCAGGCCGACCGTTGACGGCGTTTGCGGCCTGCGAATTGCGCTCGCCCGCACCGTTCACGGAGGCGGGCTTCCGCGCGTTCAATGAAGTCTACGTGGTGACGCTGCAGAAGTGGGGCATCTACGATGGCACAGCGCGCATCAACCCGGTGGCCCGCTCCAATGTCTGCCCACCGATCGCCGCCCCGCCCGCGCCGGCGTTCCATGCCTTCACCTTTACTGAGCGCGCGCCGGAAGCCGCGCCATCGTTCGTCATCGCCGGCAGTGGCGAGGCGCAGGAGGGCCATGCCAGCTATCGCGAGCGCACCATTCGTTATGGCGAAACCAGCGCGGACGCCATGCGCGAAAAAGCCTGCTACGTGCTCGGCGAGATGCAGCGGCGCATGCAGGCCCTCGGCTTCTCCTGGTCCGATACCACGGCCGTGCAGGTTTATACCGTACACGACCTGCATAATTTTCTGGCCGACGAGATCGTCGGCCGCGGCGCCGCGCGCCATGGCCTCACGTGGCATTACTGCCGTCCTCCCGTCGTCGATCTGGAATACGAGATGGACTGCCGAGGTCTGGAGATCGAGCAGGTGATCTGATGCAGCGATGCCGGTTACGTCACTCGGCCAACAGTTGCGCCAGCGGTGCGGTAATCCGGCAGCGCAAGCCGTCGGCGGCGAAGTCGATATCGACTTTGCCGTTGAGCTGGTAGCTGATGGCGTTGCGGATCGCCTTGGTGCCAAATCCCGTGCGTGTCGGAAATTTCACCTCCGGCCCGCCCATCTCTGTCCAGGTGACATCGAGTTGGCCATTGCAAGGCGTGCCTCGGACGTCGGCGTTGCGGGTCCAGGCGACGCGGACACGACCTGTTGCCGTCGACAAGGCGCCATATTTGGCGGCGTTCGTGGCAAGCTCGTGCAAAACCAAGCTGAAGACTTGCGTCGCATCGGCGGAAATCTTGATGTCAGGCCCGTCAATCTCGAAGCGGCCGGGCCCTGTGTACGGCGCAAGGTGCTCGGCGACCAGTTCGCCGAGGGTAACGCCCGTCCAGTGCTCGCGGCTGAGCAGTTGATGGGCCTGAGCCATGGAGTGGATTCGCCCAGACAGCGTGTCGACAAATTGCGTTAAGTCGGTCGCATTGCCGCTCGTGGAGACGATCAGGGAAGCCACGCTTTGCAGCGCATTCTTGACCCGATGATCGAGTTCGCCGATCAGCAACGCCTGCTGTTGCTCGGCGCGACGGCGGTCGGTGATATCGGCCATGACGCCGACCAGACGCTCGGGCTCGCCATCCTGGTCGCGCTCGACGGTGCCGATGATCTCGATTTCCCGCCAGACGCCATCCTTGCGGCGAATACGGCAGTTCGTGTGCACTTCGCCGCTTGCCAGCCCCTTGGCATAGTCCTTGGCGAAGCGCTCCCGTCCGTCCGGGTCCAGATAGTTCTCGACGAATTCGGCGCGAGACAGGGCGCCGTCCGCGCGGCCATGGGCAAAGATCGCGTACATGCGCTCGTTTTCCCAGACGGTGCGATCCTCCTTCATATTGCGCTCGAATACGCCCAGGCCGGCGGCCATGGAGGCCAGCCGCAGCCGTTGCTCGCTGGTCCGCAATGCGGCCTCGATGCTGCGCTGGCCCGCCACCATCGCCGCGAAAATCAGCACGCACAGCGTCAGCGTCAGCATCGCCCCTTGCGCCGCGAGGATGCGAACGGCCAGTGGTTGGGACGGCTGTCCGAGGGCACCGAGGCCCTTGCCCATGCAAAAGACAATGACCAGTGCAATGGCAAACGAATTGGTCGCGGCGAAGATCGGTGGAAATCGAATCGCCTGCCAGAGCAGTATTGGAAGAAACAGCCCAAGCGGTATCACACTCGGCCAGCTCGCCTCGATCGGCAGATGGGCAAAGATATAGATAGCTGCAAACACCACTGCATTGAGCAGAAAAATGCCTTCGAAAAGTAACGGTGCCGGCAGCCGCTCGCGAAGCGCCATCGGCACCGCGATCAGGAGTGGCGCCAACGTGATGATGCCTGTCAGGTCGGATTCGAGCCAAGTATGCCACAGCGTCGCAACCGGCGCTGGAACACCGGCGATGTACACCAGCGTCAAGGCCGCGGGCAGGGCAGCGATCGCGGTCGCGGCGAGCGCCGCGGCGACAAAGCCGAACACCTGCTTCAGGGAATTGAGTTGGAACGGATGCCCGAACAGCCATCTGATGATCTCGGCCATCAGTAGGCATTCCATGGCGTTGCAGATGCCGAAGGACACAGCGACGAGAGGCAGGGCGCCATGCTCGATGTTGGCGGCGAACGTCACAAGCATGACGGCGATGGCGACCGGCAGCCGCGCGCTGCGACCGAGCACGATCAATGCGCCTGACGAAAGACCGGCGGCCGGCCAGAACACGGCGATGTTTTCTGGTTGAACCTGCAGCAGCAGGCTGAGCCGCGCCGACAGGTAGTAGCCGATCGCCATGGCCATGGTCAGCAAGATGGGCTTGTAGGCGAATTGCATGCCCCGCATCCAGGCGATGGATGTGTCTTTGTCTTTGGCCATGAGTGCTGCAACTCCACGCCAAACTTTTGCCCCGTCGTCAGGTCAGCAGCGGATGGCCCGCCACCTTCAACCGCTCGATCTCGGCCTGCGCGTAAGCCAGCGCCAAGGCGCGCAGCTCCGTGTGCCGGTGCCAGTCGAGATGGCTCATGCCCTCGGGCATGGTCGGTTCGAGCAGGATGTCATCGGCATCGATCTCGGCCGCCAGCTCGCGACGATACAGCATCAGCGCACGCATCAACACTGTTTGCGGACTGGGCGCATTCGGCAACGCGCGACGGCCGGCGCGCGTCAGTGACGCCCACAGCAGCTGCAACCGCGCCGGCAGCTGGCGTCGTGACACCGCGAAACGGCTGGGCTGGGGCACTTTGAACTCGATGACGACATTGGGGCCGGCCTTCAAGGCGCGCATGGCGGCCACGGGGACGTTGTCGAGCAGGCAGCCGTCGACCAGCATTTCGCCGGACTTGGTGAAGACCGGCGGCAGCAGGGCGGGAACGGCCGTGCTGGCGCGTATCGCTTCCCATAACGGCCCACGCCTGATGCAGACCAGGCTGTTGCTGGTCAAATTGGTGGCAACGGCAAAGTAGGGCAGCCACAAGTCTTCGATGTCGACGCTGGTGAAGTAATGCTCGAGCGCGGCGTCGAATTCCTTGTGGTCGAGCAGGCTGTAGTACGGCAACGTCCAGCGTCGCATCGCCTTGCGCGCCACGAATATATCGTGGGTATGTCGCTCCATCTCGTCAGGCGAGGTGCCCAGAACCAGTGCGGCCGCCATCGCCGCGCCGCCACTCGTGCCGCCGAGCGCATCGAACGACAGGCCGGTTTGGGACAGCGCCTCGAACAGTCCGATGTGGGCTGCGCAAAAAGCGCCGCCGCCGCAAGCGATCAGACCAACCGCTGAACCGCTGACGAAACGGTAGATGCGTTCGTAGTCGGCACTGTCACCGATCGCCACGTGATGATGCATGCCGACGAACGGCCGGGACTCGAGCCAGGCGCCGGTGCCAGTCAGCGGCCGGCGGCGGTCATGCAACAGAATGAGGCGGATATTGCCGGGCGTGAGCAAGCTCGCGGCGAATCTTTCGATTGGGTTCGGGTCCCCGGCGGGTGCACCCGCATCGGCGGCGAGCAGCACGAGATCGGCCTGCCGGATCGCCTTCTTCGACCAGTCGTTGAGTTCGTCGTCGCCAATATAGAAGATGTAGTCGTACTGGGATTCCAGTGCATTGTACCAAGCCGTGTCCTGCTTCGAGACCAGCGGTGCAACGCCGCCCGGCGCCCGCTGCCAGCTCGAACCATCGAGGACGATGGTGTTGGCCCGCTGCTCGAACACCGCGCGCAGCTTGGTCACGAACACCGGCGCCAGCGGGCCTTGGCCGGCCCGGCCGATGAAGATGGTGCGCGGCCGGTCCTGCCTCTTGGCCTTGGCGCCGGAGGTCGTGTCCGCCAGGCGCTGCGCCAGGGTGGCCACGATTGCCGGCCAGACGCCAGGCGCACGCGCGGCAAGCTGATCGAAATCCTCGCGCGTCAGTTTGAGCACGAGGCTGTCGCGCTCGGCCTGGACGCTGGCCGTGCGCCGCCCGCCGGCGAAAAACGCGATCTCACCGATGGGACTGCCGGCCCCGATCTGGGCGATTGGCGCGGTATGATCATGACGCAGCACCTGGAATCGGCCCGAGACGACCAGATAAAGCGCATCTGCTTCCTCGCCTTGGCGGATCAGCAACTCACCGCGGGTAAGCTGCAAGGGCTCGAGACGGCTTTCAAGCAGTCGCTGCTCTTCGGCCGGCAAACCGGCGAAGATATCGATCACGGCCAGGCGCGGCGGCGTGGTCGGCATGAGATCATCCTGGAGGCAACCGTCAGTTCAGTGGCGCCAGTCTACGTTGGGACGCTAGGTTTCCTAAAGCGCCTTCCACCGGCATGGTGGATGGTCTCCGCACGGCGGCTTGCGTCACGCCGCCTTGGCCGGCTTTTTGCGCGGCGCCGGACTGGTGATGCGGTCCAGCCGCAGCCGGTGCCGGTCATCCGTGATCAGCATGACAGCGCCGACCCCGGCCAGCACCACGCCCGCCGCGGTCGCTCCGGCCAACAGGAACATGATCAGGATCTGATACTGCGTGGCTTGCACCGGGTCGGCGCCGGCCAGAATCTGGCCGGTCATCATGCCGGGCAGGGCGACGATGCCGGATGCCGCCATGCCGTTGAGGATCGGCATCATGCCCGTGCGCAATGCGCGTCGCAGGATGTCGTGCGTCGCCTCGAATCGCGTGGCGCCGAGTGCCAGCCGGGCTTCGATCGCCGCCCGTTCGATCAGCGCTGCCTGACCGAGGGTCTCGAACGTAAGGCTGACGCCGGTCAACACATTGCCGAGCACCATGCCCAGGATGGGCAGGATATAGCGGGGCGCGTACCAGGGGTCCGGGCCGATGATTCCGGCCACCGCAAATAACGTGGCGAACGTGCCGACAAGCAACAGCGTGCCGCCGCCAAGGCCATAGCTCATGATGCCCGCGATGCGCTTTTCACCGCGCGCGACCGCCTCGTGCCCCGCTGCAATGATCATGATCAGGGCAAGGCCGATGGTCCACAATGGTGAGTTCTGCTCGAATACAAATTTGAGCACGAAACCGATGGCCGTCAGCTGCACGATCATGCGTAGCGTGACGATGGCGAGTTGGCGCCCGAGGCCGAGCCGGAAAGCCAGCGATGCGGCGCCGTTGATCAGTATCAGGACTGCGGCGATGGCGAGGTCGACGGCGGACAATGGGACGGCATTCATGATCGGCCTCCCGCAGCCGTGTCCAGCGCATCGGCCTTGGCCAGTTGCAGGCGCGCGTGCGCCAGGCGTTCAATCTGGCTCTCGACGTGGCTGACGAGAATGATGCTGCGGCCGGCCAGCGTCTGGAAGCGGATCTGCTCCTCGATCAAGGCGCTGGATTGTGCATCGAGCGAGGCGCACGGTTCGTCGAGCAGCAGCACCTTGGCATCGTCGAGCAGCGCGCGGGCAAAGGCCAGTCGCTGGCGCTCACCCGTCGACAGCTCGCTCACTGGCCGATCGAGGATCCGGACGCCGAGGCCAAGTCCAGACATCAGTCGTTCGAGCTTGCCAGCAGCGGTCTGAGGCACATGCGCGCGCGGCGTGGGCGCCCACCAGCCGGGCTCGGTTGCCACATAGCGCACGCGGCGGCGCCAGTCTGGTCCCGACATCTCGCGGCGCTCGATGGCTTCGAGATAGATGTATCCCGGCGCCGGATCGAGATCGGCGATGGCGCGCAACAGTCGCGATTTTCCCGAGCCCGATGGGCCCTCGATCGCCAGGCATTCGCCCGGCGGCAGTTCAAAGGACAAGGGCGGCAGTGCGCCGACTTTCAGCTTCTCGACGCGCAGCACGGGCGGTTGCTCGCAGCAGAAGGGTTGAACGCGACAGCAGCCCCAGCGGGGAGTGCAGCGCGCCGGGAGCCGATTGAGGCGAGGAGCATCATAGCAGCTGCATAGGCCGGCCGAGGGATGCAGCAATGATTTCCAGACCGCCTTCTATGGCCTGGTCGAGGCTGAGGCGGCACCCGGATCGGCTGCGCCGGCGGAGTCCACTGCCGCGCCATGTCAAGGCATCGGGAATGTGCACGAAGCCCGTTCGTCCTGCCTCGCCGCGCACGCGCGCATAGGCCAGGGAATGATAGAGCAGCGCATTGCATAGATAGACACCAGCGTCGCGCGAGACGCGCGCCGGCAATCCGCGCCGGCGCAGCGTCGTGACGACGTGATGGACCGGCAGCGTTGCCGGCAGGAATTCAGGTCCCCCTTCGGCGATGCAGTGGGACAAAGGTTTCTCGCCGAGCGCATCGGCCGTCTGCGAGCAGAAATTGCGGCCGCGCAGCTCGACGGCAAAGCCCTCCGCACGCGGCGAAACGCCAAAATGCAGGATCAGCACCGGGTCGAGAGTCTCCAGCAGCGTCGCGAGCCGGCGCGGGCCATCGCGCCATTGCGTCGGCAGGATGCAGCCGATGACGGTGTAACCCGCGAGCCGGCGCGCCGCCGCCGCTGCAAGCCGCTGCACGAGTTCGGCCGAGGCATTGCTCGGCACACCTGGAAAGGCTCCGAACCCTGTCAGCAGTATTGTCTGGCGGCGCGCATGCATGGCGACAACATAGGTGAAGTCGCCGCAATGGCAAAGGCCGGCCCAGCCGGGCCTGGACGTCGTTCCGCCGCGTCTATCTGCCAGCGCAGGTGATGCAGGTGGCGGTGGTCTGATTTGACAACCTGCCCACCGAGGATAATTGTGGTCCGGCCCGACAGCTATTTTCATTGGCCCGCAAGGCAATATCGGTGCCCCCATAATCAGCCAGGAGTCCCCCATAATCAGCAAGGAGGGTTGCATGCTGCGATTTGCAGGCGCGGTTTTCGCCGCGGTCGTCGCGACGACCCCGGACACTTGATCCGGCGCACTCGGGCTGAAGGGCCCTCGAGCGGCGAGGAGACGAGCGCGGGGTGCTTTTGAATGTGCCAGAACACTTGCGTCCACATGCGCCATGGTCCTGCAGAATCGCGTCACACCTGAAGGGGAGATCATCGCCACGGCGGCGCGCGGCCTGCTCATGGGCAATCGCGGCGGCCGATTGCATGATCCGAGCAAGCAACTCGCCGCCCGCCGGTGGGTCGGCAAGACCTGGATTTACTGCCGGCTGGCATTCAAGGAGCGGCGGCGCGAGGTGATGGGTCCCGGCTATACGGAGCTTTTTTTCCTGGATGAAGCCACGGCACTGGGGGCCGGGCACCGGCCCTGCTTCGAATGCAGGCGCGCGGCCGCGGTGCGTTTCGCTGAGCTATGGAACGTGGCTTGCGGGCGTCCTGGGCGCGCCATGGCCGGCGATATGGATAGCCTGCTGCACGCCCAACGCCTGACGAACGGCGGCGCCAAAGGCCGGTATCGGGCGCAATCATCGAGCCTGCCGGACGGCACCATGGTGGCCAATGCCGATATGATGGGGCTGTGGCACCAGGACCAATTCTGGCCATGGACGCCGCGAGGCTATCTGGCGCCGGAGGCGGCCGAAACCTGGGTCGACGTTCTGACGCCGGCGGCGACCGTCGCGGTTCTCGCGGCGGGTTATCGGCCCATGCTGCACGGCTTGGCGGTCGGCTGACAGAGATAGCGAAACAGGGGGGCGATGGATGACCAAGGCAACGCTAAAGCGCAAGATGCGGTGGATCGTGTTTTGTCTCATCGCCGTGCTGGTCGTCGCGCTCGCCGCCAAGTTGGCGGAGTTCGGGCTCCTATCGCTTCCCCTCGCCGAGCCCAAGGACCTCGGCAAGGCCATCTACGAATTCCTGAAGGACATGGCCGTCGTGATCGTGACGATCGCCGCCGCCTACCTCGCTGCGATCCTGCAGCGCCGCTCCAAGTTTATCGAGAGCCTGGAGGAGGAATGGCGTGAGATCGTGCGCACAAAATCCGAATTGTTCGCCTATTGCACGCGGCAGGCACCTACGCATGCGGATTATCTATCGGCATTCTGCCGCATCAGCGAGACGATAGACCGCATGCGTATCGTCTATTGCAACGTCGGGGAGACCGACGCGCTGGTGGGTCTGTACCCCTATATGCCGCTCCATGACATGCGCCGCGCCCTGCAGACATTGGACCCGGACAAGCGCCAGGACATCGGCGACGAGGACCGCAAGCGCGTGCGCGAAGCCATTTTGCAGTGCTTTTATGCGCTGCGTGAAACGTTCCTCGAAGAGCTGGATCTGGAGCAGCCGGCGCGGCCGCTGCTGGTCGCCGCCGGTATCCGATCGAAACGGCCCGGCGCGACGACGCGGGCGTGGGCCGCGCAAGCCGAGCAGCAGGCGGAGCAGGCGCGCTTGCAGCGGCCCAATCCTTCCACCGACGCGATGTTGCAGGCCGAATGGGAGCACGAACGGCGGCGCGTCGCCGGTGCAGATGAAGTCCCAGCCAAGCGCTGACGGGCATCGTCGCGGAAATGTCGTCAGCCCGAGACGACAGGGCGGATCGACTCGACCAGCAGGCGTTGCTGGATCAATTTATCGCGAATGGCCAAGTGCCCGGTGAACCACTCCCGCACCATGCGACAGACCTGCTCGGGCGGCGCCTTTGCAAGCTCCTGCGCGTCGGCAAAAAGGCTGAGATCTGTCTCCTTCCAGCCGAGTGCCGTCAACTCCTGGGTCAGCACGTCGTAGTCCGACCGGCGCGGCGCGAGGTTGGTCTGCGGCGTTCGCCGGCCTTCGGCGATCGATTCGAAAATTGCCGCCAACCCATTCTGCAGAACGGCGGTGAACTGCGGATCGCGAAACATGGTGATCATTCCGCGCGAGCCCTCGCCGGAGGAGATCAGCGCATAGCAGGCAATGTTATTATGCTGCGCCAGTCCCTCGAGGCTGTCGCGGAATGTACGCGCGACCTGCTGCAGCCTGGGCAGGCTCGATTGGAACGCGTGGTCGGAATTCTTGCGCCGCAGCGAGATCAGCGCTTCGACCAGGTGCTTGGTGACGGCCTCGTCGGGTTTCTTCTCGGCCACCAGGCGCGCGGCCTCCTGGACCCGCTCGCTATACCATTCCGGAAATCCGGAGCGCACGACCTGCCACAGATGTCCCGCCTGCAGCATTCCATCGATGGTAGCCGCGCTGCCGGCGAAGCCCTGTAAATTGGCGACCGGCATGGGTTTCGCCGCCGTGCCGGCCTGCTCGCGCAGCGCCGCCGCACCTTCGCCTCGGGTCGCGGACACGAGATCCTGGGTGGCCAGCGCAATGCGCTCGCTACTGAGGCCAACCATGCTCATGATCTGGTTGACGGTTTGCGGCTGCGTCAGCGTGGCCCAGCCTGCCGCACCCGCCAGCCCGATCACCATGAGCACGGCCACCAGCTTGCGCAGGCGGCGCGGCCGGCGAAGCGGCTCGATGGGCTCACGGATGAATTCGTCGGCTTCCTCACCGTGCCGCGTCAGTGCCGCGCGGTTGCGGCCGGCGGGGGGAGGAAAATCAAGCGGCGCCATGCCGGTGTCGAAGCGCGTTGCAGGTGCGCGGAGGCTCGGTGCGGCTGCTGCCGGCTGGCGGGCCATGGCGCCACGCCGCGCCTGCGTTGCTGTCGCTCCAGCTTCCTCCTTGTCGATCCATAGCGGCCGTGCTGCAGGTGGTGCAGCATCGAACGCGGCAGGGGCGGGAGCAGAAGGAGATGGGCGCGGGCGAATGGTTTCCGCCTCACCGGCCGTCGAAGGGAGGGCGGCATCGAGGCGGCCGCCAAGCGTGGCGCGAAAATTCGACATCGTCTCTAATTTCGCCGCGAGTTTCGGCTGGCCCGCACCTCGTTCCCCAAAGGTCGGCGAGGGCTGGCCTTCCGCCCAAGCGGGAGCAGACGGCGCGGCGGCTGACGGTGCCTTGGACGGCTCGGGCGCCGCGCGCGTTGGGTTGACTTCGACAGAAGGCGCAGCTTTCGCAGCGGGCGGCGGCGCTGGCGGCGTGGCAAGCGGCTGAAAGGCCTTTGGAAAGGCAACCTGCGCCGGGGTCCAGTCGCTGAAGCCCGTGCGCCAGACGAGATCATGGGCCTTCAAATGGTGAAATTCGACGAGCTTCATCAACTCGGCGTCGGACAACGGCCCGTACTGCTTATTATCGCGAGCAAGGTACCATTCGATCGGCTGTGCCGCGCCTGTCATGGCACACTCTCAATGGTCGCCCATGGGCGGGCTCGGGGTAAGACATATGACGACCGTGGACGAGGGACGCCCAGGCCACGTTGACGGGCGCTAGTGTCGCCACAGCGCACGTCTGCGTCAATGCTTATGCCACGCCAAAGTGGTGGCGTTGAGGCAAAGTCGGGACGGCCGTCGGACATAGTGGATCAGGCAGGGTCCTTGAACTGCTCATCGACGGGCACGCGGTAGGCGTTGGCGAGGCGGTTGGTCATGTTGGCCAGCCCGACAACGGCATACAGCTCGCTGAGTTGTGCATCCGTGGCCCCTTTGGCGCGCGCCGCCGCGGTGTGGCTTGCCATGCAGTATTCGCAGTTATTGGTCACAGATATCGCAACATAAATCAGTTCTTTGACCAAAGGATCCAAAGCACCCGGTCCCATGATACTCTTGAGACTCTCCCATGTATGCTTGAGCATTCTGGGCTCATTGGCCAAATGCTTCCAGAAATTGTTGACATCGTCGACATTCCTGGTCGCCTTGATATCGTCGAAGACTGCACGCACCTCGCTGCTTGCCGCCTTATGGTCGATGGGCTTCATGCGGTGTCTCCTTTCTGTCTGCCCGCCAAGTCACTGTTATTGGCGTGCGCCGCCGAATTCATGCGAAGAACGCCAGTAGTTGCTGCACCACCTCATCGGGCGCCTCCTCGGCCAGGTAATGGCCGGAATTGACCGAGCCACCCGATACGGTCGCGGCGCAGTACTGCCGCCAGATTGCCAGCGCGTCGTACCAGACCTCGATCTTGCCCTTCTTGCCCCACAGCACCAGCATAGGGCAGGTGATCTTGCGGCCCGCGGCCCGGCTCGCCCGGTCGTGTTCCAGGTCAATGGAAGCCGCGGCGCGATAGTCCTCGCACATGCCACGGATCATCTCGGGCATGCGCACGTGCTGCAGGTAGTCGGCGAGCGCTTCGGGTGTGAAGAAGTTTTCGCCCTTGGGATCGCGCGAGGTGTGCGTGCGGAACCAGACCTCCGGCGACGCCGAGATCAGGCTCTCGGGATAGGGATGCGGCTGGGCGAACCAGAACCAGTGATAATAACCAAGCCCAAACGCCATGTCGGCGCGTTCGAAGTGCTCGATGGTCGGGATGATGTCCATGACAGCGAGCTTGATCACCCGCTCTGGATGATCGATCGCTAGGCGGTGGGCGACGCGCGAGCCGCGATCGTGGCTGGCGACCAGAAAGCGCTTGTGCCCGAGCTTTTCCATCACCTCGACCATGTCGCGCGCCATCTCCACCTTGGCATAGGGCGCATGATCGGGTGTCGCCGGCGGTTTCAGCGAGCCGCCATAGCCGCGCAGGTCCGGGCAAACAACGCTGAACCGTTCCGCCAGGGCCGGCGCCACCTTGTTCCACATGGCATGGGTCTGTGGATTGCCATGCAGCAGCAGGAGTGGTGGACCCGAGCCACCGCTTCTGAGCCGGATCGAGCCATCGCGCACCGGCATGTGCTCGAGCCGAAATCCATCAAAGAACATCGCCGTTTCTCCCTTTTTGACTTCACGCATCCTAAGCGCATTCGCGCGGCACCGTCAGTCGATTAACCCCGCCCAGCGGCCAATTGCTCCACGGTCGCCAGCAGATTTGCATCGACGCTGACGCCGTTGCGGCGTGCTGCTTCGCGCAACACCAGCCGCCGCGTCCCGGGCAGGCGCGCTGGCGGGTCGGTCTCGATCATCGCCGTGAGTGTCGCAAGGCGCTCAGCGAACACGTCGGCTCCCGCGAAACCATCGGGATCGATGACGATGAGCAACTGCCCGACGTCTGGCGATGGGCCTTTGGCATCGAGAAACGACGTCGTTTCGGCGGCAAACAGTGCGCCCGCCAAGGCCGCCGCCAGGATCTCGACCATCAAGGCGAGCGCCGACCCCTTGGCGTCGCCGATCGGCAGCGAGTAGCCCCGCAGGGCGGCGCGCGCGTCGGTGGTCGGCTGGCCATTCTCGTCGACGGCCCAGCCGGCTGGAATTGGCTCGCCCTTCTCCGCCGCGCTGGCGATGCGCGCGCGCGCCACCTTGGCCAGCGCCAGATCGATGACCAGCGGCTCGGCGCCGCGCCGGGGTGCGGCAAACGCCAACGGATTGGTGCCGAAAATGCCCTTGCTGCCGCCCCATGCCGTCATCGCCGAGGGCGTGTTGGCGAAGGCCAGGGCCACCAGCCCACGTTCGGCCAGCCGCTCGACATGCCGGCCCAGGGCGCCGGCATGGCTGGAGCGCTTGAAGCTCGCGGCGGCAATGCCGAATTCGGCAGCCAGCGCCGGCAGCTCAGCGATGGCCAGATCGAATGCGGGATAGGCGAAGCCTTGGCCGACATCGACCAGCAGGCAGGCCCGGCGCGGGCGCGTCACAACGGGAACAGCGTTGCCGTTGATCTTGCCGCTGCGGGCTTGCGCCGCATAGCTCGCGACACGCCAGATGCCGTGGCCTTTCTGCCCGTCGATCTCAGCCGCGATAAGGGCGCGGGCCACGCTGGTCGCGTTGGCAGCCGACGTGGTGTTAGACATCAATGCCCGCTCCACCAGTGCCTGCAGGTCGCCAGCGGCGATCGTGCGTGTCTCGCTCATCACTGTCCTCATCTTGCCGCGAGTGCCGTGGCACAGTCATAGCGTAGATATCGCACGCGTCGACGTCACTTGCAGCGATCAATCACGACGCCAAAAGGCCGCCCGCGGCATGGCCTCTGCCGTGCATCGCCCGGCGAATGGGGCGCCCGTGCCGCCGTTACGTCTCCAGCCTGTGGTCGATGCAATGTCACAGTATTGACACCGAACCAGATCATGCGGGAGTGGTCTGCGGTGTGGGCTGTCAACATGGGACGTCGGGTGATCAAGGTGAGCGCGATCCGCAGGGCTATCGGCGTCGGAGTGGCGATGGCTGCCGGCTTGGCGCTGGCCGGCTCAGCGCAGGCGGAAAGTGGGCCGGCCGATGGCTGGTCTTCGCGGATTACCGCCAGCTATAAAGTCATCTTCAATGGCTTCAACGTCGGTGACGTCCGCTTCACGTCGCAGGTGACGGAGCGCCGCTATTCACTGACGAGCCATGCCGAGCTGTCGGCGCTGCTGGGCGCGCTCAAATGGCGTGGTGTCGCGAGCAGCTCCGGCGAAGTTACCGCCAGCGAGCCTCGACCGGCTGGCTATGCCTTCGATTACCGCAGCGCGACCAAGCAGGGTGCTGTGAAGCTCGGGTTCGGCGACACCGGCGTCCGCCACGTCGATGTGCTGCCGCCCGCCGAAGTGCATCCAGACGCCGTGCCGCTGGCCGGACACCATCTGGAAAATGTCCTCGACCCCTTGAGCGCCGTCCTGGCGCTGACACGCGGCGGCGCGGACCCTTGTGCGCGCAAACTTGCTGTGTTCGACGGCAAGCAGCGTTTCGATCTGACCTTTTCCTATCTACGCCAGCAGAAGTTCGCGGATCGGCGCGCCAGTGGGCAACCTGACATTGCCGTCGTCTGTCGCGTACACTACGCGCGCATTGCCGGCCATCGCCTGGCGGCAGACGCTCACAAGGTGACGGTCACGGATGGTATCGAGGTGGCATTGCGCCCGGTGCCGGCGGCCAATCTCATGATCCCGGTCCAAGTCACCATTCCGACAATGGCCGGCACCGCGGTTCTGAAGGCCAACCGCATCGAGATTGAGATCGATGGCAAGGAACGGATTGCGCTGGTGCGTTAGGGAAGGCGTGAGATGGTCAGGTGGTCAATTGGTCAGATCGTGAGGTCGAGAACGCGGATGCACCGGACGACATGACCTGCGCCAGCTGTGCACCACCTGACCATCTCACTACCTGACGCCTGCAACTGCCAACGAGGCCCTTGATCTTGGCCGGTAGCTCTGCGATGCCTGCCGACCTACACGTTCTCGAGGGGTTGAGTGACATGGGCAGCGAGCTGGAAACGCGCATCCGCAACGTGACGGCGGTGCTCGGGCCCACCAACACAGGCAAGACCCATCTCGCCATCGAGCGCATGCTGGGGCATGCCTCCGGCATGATTGGATTGCCGCTGCGGCTGCTGGCGCGCGAGGTCTACGACAAGATCTGCGCCAGGGTCGGGGCTGGCAAGTGTGCACTGATCACCGGCGAGGAAAAGATCAAGCCCGAAGGCGCACGCTATTGGGTATGCACCGTCGAAGCGATGCCACGCGACATCGACGTCGAGTTCCTGGCGATCGACGAGATCCAATTAGCCAGCGATCCCGAGCGTGGCCACGTCTTCACCGATCGCCTGCTGCACGCGCGTGGTCGCTCGGAAACGCTGCTGTTGGGTGCCCAGACCATGCGCGAGGCCATCAGTGAGCTGGTTCCCGGCGCCAATTTCGTATCGCGCCCGCGGCTGTCCAAGCTCGCCTACGCGGGCGAAAAGAAGATCACGCGGCTGCCCACCCGGTCGGCGATCGTCACGTTCTCCGCCAACGACGTCTATGCCATCGCCGAGCTGATCCGCCGCCAGCGCGGCGGCGCCGCCGTGGTGATCGGCGCACTCAGCCCGCGCACGCGCAACGCCCAGGTCGGGCTCTACCAGTCGGGCGATGTCGATTTCCTGGTGGCGACGGATGCCATCGGCATGGGGCTCAACCTCGATGTCGATCACGTCGCCTTCGGCGCCATCCGCAAGTTCGACGGCCAGAATCACCGCAACCTGACGCCGGCCGAGCTGGGCCAGATCGCCGGCCGCGCCGGCCGCCATATGAACGATGGCACCTTCGGCGTCACCGCCTCGGTCGATCCTCTCGACCCGGATCTGATCGAGCGCCTGGAGCAGCACAACTTCGACAGCTTGAAGGTGTTGCAGTGGCGCACGCGCAAGCTCGACTTCGGCACACTCGACCGGCTGCGGGATTCGCTGCGCGAGCTGCCGCGGGAAACGCGCCTGACGCGGGCCAGGATGGCGGACGACGTGCTGGCGCTGGAGACAGTGAGCGCCGATCGGGAGGTGGCGGACAAGGCCAGTTCGCCGGCGTCCGTGACCGCGCTTTGGGACGTGTGCCAGGTTCCCGATTATCGCAAGATCTCCGCGCAGAACCACGCTGAGCTGGTCGGCACGCTGTTCAAGTTTCTGCGCAGCGGCGAGGAGCGGATTCCCGAGGATTGGTTTGCCAAGCAGGTCGAGTTCTCCGACCGCACCGATGGCGATATCGACACGCTGTCCAACCGTATCGCCCACATCCGCACCTGGACGTTCGTCGCCAATCGGGTCGACTGGCTCAAGGATCCCGAGCACTGGCAAGGTCGCACGCGGGCCATCGAGGATGCGCTGTCGGACGCCTTGCACGAGTGCCTGACGCAGCGCTTCGTCGATCGGCGCACCAGCGCGCTGATGCGCGGCATGCGCGACAAGGACGAGCTCAATGCGCAGATCGCCGAAGACGGCGCGGTCAACGTCGAGAACCACTTCGTCGGCCGTCTCAAGGGGTTCCGCTTTTCGCCCGACGCGCAGGCGGAAGGCATCCACGGCAAGGCAACGCGCTCGGCAGCGGCCCAAGTTCTGTCCAAGGAACTGGGGATGCGGGCGCGTCGCGTCACGTCGGCGAAGGCCGATGCCCTCAAACTGTCGCGTGCCGGCTGGGTGCTGTGGCGCGGTGAAGAGATCGGCAAGCTCGAGCCCGGCGAGGACATGCTGAAGCCGACGGTCACCTTGCTGGCCGATGAGCACATGAGCGGGCCGGACAAAGAGAAGGTGCAGGCCAGGCTCGACACATGGCTGAAGGAGCTGATTGGCGAACGGCTGAAACCGCTGGTCGAGATCGCCAAGGCGGACGACATCGCCGGTCTGGCGCGCGGCATTGCCTTTCGGCTGACCGAAAACCTCGGCGTCCTCAAACGCGACAGCATCGCCGCCGAACTCAAGTCGCTCGATCAGGCGGCGCGCGCTCAGCTACGCAAGTACGGCGTGCGCTTCGGCGCCTTCAATATCTTCTTTCCCGTGCTGTTGAAGCCGGCGCCCGCCGAACTCGCCGCGACGCTGTGGCTGCTCAAGCAAGCGCCTGGCCTGGGTTTCAGCGCCGAGACCGTACCACCGTCGCCGCGACCGGGCCTGACATCGATGCCAACCGATACGGCAATCCCCGAGGCCTTCTATCGCTCCTATGGGTTCTATGTGTGCGGCCCACGCGCCGTGCGCATCGATATCCTGGAGCGGCTCGCCGATCTGATCCGGCCGCTGATTGCCTGGCGGCAAAATCCGCAAGCGTCGGGCCAACCACCCAAGGGCTCGACCGGCGAGGGCGGTTTCACGGTTACGCCGGAGATGATGTCGATCCTCGGCTGTTCGACAGACGAGCTTGGCAATGTCCTGAAGTCGCTGGGGTTCCGTCTGGACCGGCGGCCCAAGCGCAAGCCTGATCCGGTGCTGCCGGCGGCCACGGCCGTCGAGGTGACCGCTGACCAGCCGCCCCTGCAGGACGTTGCGGAGGCAACGCCGATCGAAGCAACGGCCACAGAGCATGTCGAAGGCGACGCACCCGCGGTGACCCAAACCGTTTCGCCGCAGGCGGTTGGGGATACGGCGGCAAGCCACGACGTGGAGCCGGCAACGCAGGCCGCCACGTCGGAGGCGCCGCCGTCCGTTGCCGAGATGCCCGCCGATCCAGACGCGGTGCTCGAGACCAGTACCGTGCCGACCAGTGACACGGCGCAAGCCAGCGCCAGCCCGGCAGATGCGGTCCAAACGGCGGCCCCGGCAGCGGCGGAAGCCGCCGCTGAGGTCGAGATGGAGGATGTCTGGCGGCCGCGTCGGCACAACAGGAATGAGCACCGCGGTGGCCGGCGCGAGCGTGAAACTGAGCGTGGCGAGCACCATGGCAATCGCGGCAAACCGCGATCTGAGCACGCGCGCCGTGACATCCCACAAACCGCGACCACGGCGGCCGAAGGCGGCGCCGCAGGTGCGACCGCGGCCCCGCAGGACCAAGACACAAAAACCGTCGCTGCAGCCCCGCCCGCAGAGCAACCCCGCCGCCATATGGGAGAGCCTCGTCGTGATCAAGGCCGCAGTAACGACCGAGACCGTGGCCGCGACGATGCCCAGCGCCATCGGCCGGGCCGGGATGGTCCCAGCGCCGGGCCACCGGGTGGCCGCGGCCGGGGCGATGATCGGCGGCGGCATGACGAAAACCGGGGAGGCGGTCAACTCAGGTCCGCCAGCCCGCCGAAGAAAGGCGGCGTCGATGCCGATTCACCATTTGCCGCGCTCAGCGCACTGAAGGCCGCCCTCGAGAAGCAGTCGCAGAATTCCAATTGATCATGCCCAAGCCCCGCATAGACGCGACCAACGCGGACTCGATACGGCTCGACAAGTGGTTGTGGTACACGCGACTGGTGAAGTCGCGGACCCTGGCGGCAGGGCTGGTCGTCGCCGGCAAGGTGCGGGTCAATCGCATACGCGTCGATAAGGCCAGCCACGCCCTGCGTGTCGGCGATGTCGTGACGGCCGTCGTTCATCTTCGTGTGCGCGTGCTGAAAGTGCAGGCGCTGGGCATCCGTCGCGGGCCGCCGGCTGAAGCACGTGCGCTCTACGAGGACCTGTCCGAACCCATTGCCGCACGCGGGACGCCGGGATACATACCGCCGGGGCCCGGACGGCCAAGCAAGCGTGAACGGCGCGAAATCACTGCTCTGAAACGCGGTTCAGAGCAATAATGATGTACAAGCACGCGTGTTGGTGTCACTCAACTTGCGATAACCTGCCTTCGTGCTCTAGGCACGGGCCTTGCGTAAGCAGCGGGGTGAGCGATGCCACCGGCGAGATGATCGTGGAGCCGAGACGTAGCTGATGACCTACATCGTCAACGAGAATTGTATAAAGTGCAAATACACCGATTGCGTCGAGGTGTGCCCCGTGGATTGCTTCTACGAAGGCGACAACATGTTGGTCATACACCCAGATGAATGCATCGATTGTGGGGTCTGCGAGCCGGAGTGTCCTGTCGATGCAATCAAGCCGGACACCGAGCCTGGAATCGAGAAGTGGCTCGAGTTGAACAGAGTATATTCAGAAAAATGGCCGAACATCGTGGCTAAGAAGGAAGCTCCGCCCGACGCGGATAGCTTCAAGGATGAAAAAAATAAGTTTGATAGGTTTTTTTCTCCAAAACCTGGAGACACGGACTGAAGTATTCTTGTAGACTATTGGTCATGGCCGCAGGGTTTTCCATGAATACATAATTGTATTCTGGTATGTATCATTCATGTCTATTAATATCTAACTAAGCCTGGCGTCGGCCGGCTCTTCATTTTCCGTGAAGATTGTGTTACAAGTTATCCGTCGTGGTCCTGCTGAATACAAAAGAAGAACTGGGATGTACCAAAGGGTGATGCTCAGGCGCCAGCCCCTAAAGGGTGTGTGTGCTTGCGGCAGAG
>CAZCGE010000122.1:0-14184 GCA_964498125.1 uncultured Devosia sp.
TGTTCGCACTTCAAGCAGCTTGGGTTACACCGAGACAGTCTCGATGAAGAAACCACCGACTGGAGAGCCGTGTGCGGGAAAACCGCCTGCACGGTTCGGAGGGCGGGGTGGGTGAAAGCCCATCCCGACCCCTATCATGACCGGAACCCAGCGCAAGAAGCGTGCGTAGCACACGATATATTGCGTCCTTCGGACGAGTCTTGCGCTGGGTTCCGGCGCGCGTCGGCGCTGAAGGGCGCCTCCTTGGCCGGAATGACGGCCTACATTTCTCTATGTTAGCGCGTATGGGGGCAGACCCATGGGTCTGAAACGAAACGCGCCAAGACCTCGATGCCGGGCAAACTTCCGCGGTCCGCCCCAGCACATTCCCTTGCCTTTTGTACGTTACGTTATAACGTTGCATTGGAGAAGGCACGGACTGCAACCGCATCAGCGGGCGACGGCTTTCGTCATCGAGGGTCAGCGCAGCTGGTGTTCGGCTGACCCCGACCGGTCAATCCTTGTCGGCTGCCGCGGGCAGGATGACCGTCAGGCGGCCACCGGCAATATCGACCTGGGGCACGAAGGCGGATTGGAACGGGATGGGCACGGTCTGGCGCGTGCCTTCAAGCTCGATCTCGAGCAGATCGCCAGCCCCGTAGTTCCGCACGGCGATGACCTTGCCGACGGTTTTTCCGCTGGTGTCGACGGCGCTGAGCCCGACCAGGTCGGCGTGATAGAAGGCATCGTCGCCAGGATCCGGAAGGCGGTCCCGGGTGACATACAGGGCAATTCCCTTGAGGTGTTCGGCGGCTGTTCGCCCGGTGATGCCGCTGATGCGTGCCACCACGCCCTTATTCGAAACATGCAGCACACGCAGCGCAAAGGAGCGCGTGCCGCCTTCGTCGCTCAAGGGCCCGTAGTCGGCGATCGCATCGGGGTCGCTGGTGTAGCATTTGATCAAGACATCGCCGCGGATGCCATGGGCCCCGACAATATGGCCAAGTAGGATGGGCTTGCCGACACCGCTCATGGACCGTGAAGCTCGCATCTGGGTTAGACCGGTAACGGTCCGATATAGGTCAGCTTGATGCCGGCAAGCCGGCCGGTCCGGTCGATCGTGGCTTCCCGACTTGGCGTTACCTGCTCGAGTGCCGCCTCGATGTCCATGAGGGCGTCCTGCCTGCCAGCCCATAATCCGGTGATAACCCCGCCTTCATAGGCCATCGTCATCCAAATGCGAACAGGTTTCACCGCATTCCGCCCGTCGAATTCGTAGCTGCCGACAAACACGCTGCCGCATTGATCGGCGCCGAGGATCCTGCCGTCGCGCAACACAGCCAATCCCACACTGGCGCCAATTGTCGATGTCGCGGCAATACAGTCGACGCCGTAAAGACCCTCGTTCAACACGCTTGGCTCCCTTGCATTATCAATGGATGTCCTGAACGTCGGTCGTGCATGTCGTGGACAGCTGGCGGATAATCCGTTAACTGACGTTCTAAGGCGTTGGGTCGACGACACAATGTCGCTAGGCGGACCCATTCTGATCCCGTCCTGTCGACGGATGGCGGCGGTCCCGCGCGCGCAGGCCAAGCCGTCATTGGATAGCCGAAAGCAATGGGAGCCATCAAAATTTGATTGCACAGTTTTCGGGTGGTTTGTGAAAAAATAAGAAAATTTTATCGATGATTGGTTAGTCCGCTATCGCCTCAATTAAGCATCCGTTAGCTTTATTTCAGAGCAAAGCCCAATCTCTCGGCAATCTGGCTCTCGGCAATCTGGCGCAGATGCCGTTGGCCGTTCATGCCGGACGCCTTGGTCAATCGCCGCATGGCGCGCTGGGTCCAGGTCTGCGGCGCCGTGTCGCGGCGTGCTTGGGCGCCCTACACGATCTTCTGCCCCGTCTTCTTCCAGTCCGCCAGGAACTGCTCGAGGCCCTTGTCGGTGAGCGGATGTTTGACCAGAGCCTTGAGAACCGATCCCGGCATGGTGGCGACGTCGGCGCCGATCAGGGCGACATCACGCACGTGACCGACAGTGCGGATCGAGGCGGCAAGGATCTCTGTATCGAGGTCGGGGTAGTTGCTGTAGATCTGGCGGATCTCGCGGATCAGCTCCAGGCCGTCGAGGCCGATGTCGTCGAGCCGGCCGATGAAGGGCGAGACGAAGGTGGCGCCGGCCTTGGCGGCCAGCAGTGCCTGGACCGCCGAGAAACACAGCGTGACGTTGACCAGCGTGCCCTCCCCGGTCAGCGTCTTGCAGGCCTTGAGCCCGTCCCACGTCAGCGGCACCTTGACCGTGACGTTCTTGGCGATTTTGGCCAGGACGCGGCCCTCCGTCAGCATGCCCTCGTAATCGACAGCGGCCACTTCGGCGCTCACCGGCCCCGGCACGAGGGCGCAGATCTCGGCGATGGTGGCCTTGAAATCGCGGCCGGACTTGGCCACCAGCGACGGATTGGTGGTGACGCCGTCAAGCAACCCGGTGGCGGCCAAGTCCTTGATCTCGGCAATATCGGCAGTGTCGATGAAGAACTTCATGCCCCGGGGGTCTCCTGCGTGATCGCGCCGCGGCGAAGCCTGTCGCCCCGCCATTTGCGCCCACATAAGCAGGTTTGCGGCGGGACGCCAACGGCTGTAGCAGAGGGTGGCTGCTTGAAGACGCAGCAGTCGTCTGTAGGGTGCAATAGCCCGGCAGGGCGTATTGCACCGCAGTGGTGCGTCGCGACGAGACTGCGGTGCAATACACCTGCGGCTATTGCACCCTACGATTCTGCACTTGTCGGCCCACGATTGCGCCTGCCCTCGGCTCGCCGCGATGCAAGGGCTAGGCTGTCCCCCTGATTCGTTCTCAGCTTCTCGTCCCGCGGCGGCGCACGTGGATAGCCTTCTCGATTTCGGTGGTGATACGACGACGACGAGCGGCGAGCTCGTCCCTGTCCTGATGCCCGTGGCGCTGGACCAGACCTACGATTACCTCGTGCCGGAGGGGGCCACGCTCGAGCCGGGTTGCTTCGTGCTGGTGCCGTTCGGGCCGCAAACGCGCATCGGCGTGATCTGGGACAAGAGCCTTGGTGCGCCCGGCAAGCCGGTCGATCCAAAGAAGCTCAAGACCGTCGTCGGCCGGCTCGATGTGCCATGCCTGCCCATATCCTCGATGCGGTTCGCCGAATGGATCGGCCGCTATACACTCGCCCCGCTTGGCATGGTGGTGCGCATGATGATGAGCGCGCAGGCGGCTTTCGAGCCGCAAAAACCAAGATTTGGCGTGACGATCGTGCCCGGCGCCTTGATGCCACCGCGCATGACGCCGGCCCGGACAAAGGCGCTGGAGATCGCCGCTGACGGTCTGATCCGCGCCAAATCGGCGCTGGCCGCCGAGGCCGGCTGCACCTCCGGCGTCATCGAAGGGCTGGTGACGGCCGGCGCCCTGGTCGAGGTGGCAATACCCGAGAAGCGGTTCGGCCGGCCCGAGGCGCAACACAACGCCACCACATTCACGCCCGACCAGGACATCGCCGTGCACGCCCTGCGCGCCGCCGTGGACGCGAGCGCCTATTCCGTGTCGCTGCTCGATGGCGTCACGGGATCGGGCAAAACCGAGGTCTATTTCGAGGCTGTCGCACGCACCTTGGAAAAGGGCGAGCAGGCCCTGATCCTGCTGCCGGAAATCGCACTGACCAGCCAGTTCCTGTCGCGCTTCGAGACGCGCTTTGGCTGCCGCCCGGTCGAGTGGCACTCGGCGCTGTCGGGCCCCGAGCGCGGCCGAATCTGGCGCGCGGTGGCCAACGGCGAGGTGCGCGTCGTGGTCGGTGCCCGCTCGGCGCTGTTCCTGCCGTTCACCGACCTCGGGCTCATCATCGTCGACGAGGAGCACGACCAGGGCTACAAGCAGGATGATCGCGTGCATTACCAGGGCCGCGACATGGCCGTGGTGCGGGCGAGCCTGGGCAAGTTCCCGGTGGTGCTGGCCTCCGCGACTCCGGCCATCGAGAGCCACGTCAACGCGCGCAACGGCCGCTACCGGCACCTCGTCCTGCCAGGCCGCTTTTCCGGCACCGAGCTGCCTGAGATCACCGCCATCGACCTGAGACGCGAGCAGCCCGACAAGGGGCGCTGGCTCAGCAACCGTCTGGTCGAAGCGATGACCGAGACACTGGCCAAGGGCAAGCAATCCCTGCTGTTCCTCAACCGGCGCGGCTATGCACCGCTGACGCTGTGCCGCGGCTGCGGCCATCGCATGGAGTGTCCGCAATGCACGGCCTGGCTGGTCGAGCACCGCTTCCGCCGCCGGCTCAATTGCCATCACTGCGGCTTCTCGCTGCCGATCCCCGACAAGTGCCAGAAGTGTGGCGAGCAGGGCACAATGGTTGCCTGCGGTCCCGGCATCGAGCGCGTCGCCGAGGAGGTGGCCGAGCGCTTCCCCGAAGCCAAGCTGGCGCTGCTCTCCTCCGACCTGATCCCCGGCCTGATGGAAATGCGTGAGATCATTCGCAAGATCGAATCCAGCGAGGTGCAGATCATCATCGGTACGCAGATCGTCGCCAAGGGTCACCATTTCCCCGACTTGCAGCTGGTCGGCATCGTCGATGGCGACCTCGGGCTGGCGCAGGGCGCCGATCCGCGGGCGGGCGAGCGCACGTTCCAGCTGCTGCATCAGGTGACCGGCCGCGCCGGCCGCTCGTTCGCGGAGGGCCGCGGCCTGATCCAGACGCACATGCCCGAGCACCCGGTGATGGCGGCGATCATCTCCGGCGACCGCGAGGCCTTCCTCGAGCGCGAAATCGCCATGCGCCAATCAGGCGGTTTGCCACCGTTCGGGCGGCTGGCAGCCCTGGTCATTTCGCATCGGCAAAAGGAGGTGGCGGAGGCCTTTGCCCGCGAAGTGGCCCGCCGCGCGCCGCCAGCCAGCCGCATCGAGGTGCTGGGCCCGGCCGAGGCGCCGATAGCGGTGGTGCGCGGGCGGCACCGCTGGCGCATGCTCGTGAAGGCGCCGCGCGAGCAGGACATCCAGGCCTATCTGCGCGCCTGGCTCGACGCGCTGCCCGCCATCAAGGGCGACCTCCGGCTGACCGTGGACGTCGACCCGTACAGTTTTCTGTGAGGATGGCGCATGTCGTCATTGTGACACCGAAGTTGCGCAAGGTTGGGCTCGACCCCTTGTGAGTGTCAGACGCCGATGGTTTCCTCACGACATATGCCACGGAGCTTCGCATGACTCGCCCTGTCAACGCCGTCGATTTCTGGCGCGGGTTCGCCCTGGTGACGATTTTCGTCAACCACATTCCGGGCATCACCTACGAAATCTTCACGTATCGAAATCTCTCATTCTCGGATTCAGCCGAGCTGTTCGTGTTCCTGGCCGGCTGGTCGGTCAGGCACCTGGTTGGCCGGCCGGAAGATCCGACGCCAATCCACCACTTGATTTTCCGGCTCGGCGGCCGAGCCTTCGCGGTCTACGCGGCGCACATGCTGATCGTCATGATCGCCATCGCCATGCTGGCGTTCTCCGCGCGTACGCTCGACAATCCGCTGCTGCTCGAATGGCACAACGCCGCCGCCGTCTTCTCGAACCCGGCGGAAACCCATATCGGACTCGTGCTGCTCAGCCATCAGCTCGGCTATTTCGACATCCTGCCGCTCTATGTCGTGCTGATGCTGCTGGCGCCGCTGATCGCGGTCATTCATCGATGGGCGCCGGATTGGCTGGTGCCGCTCTCGCTGGCTGTCTATCTTTCGGCTCTGGTTTTCAGGATCACCGTGCCGACCTGGCCGACCGAAGGGCAGTGGTTTTTCAATCCGCTGTGCTGGCAGCTGGTCTTCGTGCTCGGCTTTGCGCTGTCGCGTGAGCGGGGACCGGGTGGCTGGGCGCGCGCCAATTTATACTGGATCAGGTGCGTGGCGCTGCCGATCGTCATCGCTGGCGCCCTTATAGTGTGGTTTAACTGGCGGCTGGATCCGACGCAGGTGCCCGAGCCCAAGCTGTTGTTCATCAACGGCAAGACCTTCGTCACGCCCATTCGTCTCATCCAGTTCCTGGCGCTGATCGCGGTATTTTCGGCTGTCTATCCCACCATCGCCAGGTTCTTGCCGTGGCTGGTGGAATTTTTTTCCCAATTGGGGCGTAACTCATTGTACGTTTTCTGTACTGGTTCGGTCCTCAGTCTGGCCGGTCAGATCCTGCGCTTCTATTTTGGGGGCGGCCTTCTGGTCGACACCCTGTTGGTGGCGGTGGGCATCACGTTGATGGGAGTAAGCGCATGGTTGGCGGAATGGCGCGACAGGGTCGCAAAGCCCGCATGAGACGCGGCGCATCGCTTGCGACCGCGTTCACCGCATTCGCGGTGGCGTTCGCGCCGGCGGCGCATCCGCAAGGCGGCCCGGCCCTGCCGCCGCTGCCCAAGGAGTGCGAGACGCCTGGGACCTCGGTCATTGGCGCCTCGCCACTGCCCAACATCGCCAGCGCGCTCAAGGAGCGCAAGAAGATCAGAATCCTGGCGATCGGGGGCACGTCGGCTTCGTTGCGTGGCCCGGTGTCGGGCGGGCACTATGCCGTCGTCGAGCAGTTCCTCGAGTCGACCTTCAAGGGTCTCGACGTGGAGGTCGTGCATCGCGGCGTGTCCGGCGAACTCGCCTCCGATGCCGCCGAACGCATCAAGACGGAGGTTGCCCTGACCAATGCCGACCTCGTGCTGTGGCAGCTGGGAACCGCCGACGCATTGGCGCGGGTGTCGGTGGCGGACTTCCATGTCGTGGTCTCGCAAACGGTCGTGTGGCTGAAGGAGCACAAGATCGACGTCATCCTGGTCGGGCTGCGCTATGCGCGCAGCATGGCCACTGACCTGCACTTTCAGGCGACACGCACAGCGGTCGAAGGTGTCGCCAAGGCGCAGAACGTACTGCGAATCAGTCGCTATGAGGCCGAAGAGACTTTGGAAAAGGTCAGGCGCGATCAAGGCACAGTGTTGGGTGGGGTGGAGGTCACCGAGGCGGGCTACGTGTGCATGGCGGAATACCTGGCACGTGCGATTGCGGCGGGGTTGTTCGTGAAAGTGCCGCGGCCGCCGGCACCCTCGGACCAAAAGCGACCCTGACCGGAGTGGCAAGGTCACGAGCGATCGGTTTTGCGGCGCGTCAGCGCCGAGGCCGACACGGATTTCCGAGCACCGGAAAGCAGGAAGGCCCGCTCCGGGACGAGGGGAGCGGGCCACTGCGGCGCCCCGGGGGAGGAGGGGGGCTGGGCGCCAGCAAACTTCGCCAGGGGAGGCTCATGACCATCTCCCCTTTGCGGTGCCGGCGTCGTCATCGTGCCGGTCTGGTCTTATCAGCATCATGCCGCGTGAATGGATCACTGGCAAAGCAACCCGCGGTGAGACTCTGATCGCGCGCGATCACGGATGCGTGTCTCACGTTCCCGGTTTCGGCCGTGTCTTACACTCCCACCTTGGGCGGTGGCAGCACGACCGGCCCGCCGGCCGCCTTCCAGGCGCCGAAGCCGCCGATGATGTGGGCGACGGGTTTGAGCCCCATGTCCTGCGCCACCTTGGTGGCCAGCACCGAGCGCATGCCGCCGGCGCAGAAGAACACGTATTTCTTGTCCTGGCCGAACACGTCCTTGAAATAGACGCTGGTCGGGTCGATCCAGAACTCGAGCATACCGCGCGGCGCATGGAAAGCGCCGGGAACCTTGCCCTCGCGCGTCAACTCGCGAGGGTCGCGGATGTCAACCAAGACCACGTCCGCGTCGCCGTGCAGCTTGATGGCATCGGCGGCGGCAATCTCTTCGATGGCGGCGCGCGCCTCATCCACCATCATCTTGGCCGTGCGCGTGATCGTCTGCGGCATTGGCGATGTCTCCTGTGGATGGGGTCAGACCCATGGGTCTGACCCCTTGCTTGAGTGTCGGCGTCGACTGTGGCGTGCTACGCGCGCTCAATGGGCTCAGACCCGCAGGGTCAGACCCCGTCCGAGTGCATCTGAAATAGCCGAAGACAAACCGGCATGATAGAGGCTGACGCCTTCAATCCGCCCGCATTCGAGCCCTGTTTTTTTGCGACGCCATCTGGAGCTTGGACATGAGGAAGCCTGCAATGCCGCTCGCTCGTCGCTTTGCTGCAGCCATCGTCTGCGCCAGCGCGCTGCTCGCAGCTCCCGCGGCCGAGGCCCAAAAGAAGCGCGCAGCGACAGATACAGGTACATTCGACAGCTCCGGTAGCTACATCCTCACCGAGTCCGAGTTGAAGCTCGACTGCAAGAAAATCACGGGACGCACCAACATCCGCGTGCTGCAGTTGCGTGCGGAGCTGGCTGAATCGGCCCGCCCCAGCGGCGCCGCACAAACATTGCAACAGGTGACGGGCCCTGCCGTGAAGCTGATGTATGGCGGCGCGTCGGGTTATGGCACCGATCGCGATGCCCAGATGCGGCGCGACCGTGCGGTGATCGAGGCCTTTAATCGGCGACTGGCCGAGAAGAACTGCGCCACCTACGACATTGACGCCGAGCTGAAGAAGGGCCCCAACGATCCGCCGCCGGCGCCGGTGAAGAAAAAATAGGCCGAGACGTGCCCTTCGTGCCGATACCAAGCACTTTCTGGCAAACTGTCGAGGTTGGAACTGTTATCGTCGGACGCTTCCAGGGCATCGACAGGAGCCGCGGATGACTATCGCCAATGAGCAACAGGTGACCGAGGCGGTGCTGGCCGTGATGGCGCGTACGGCCGATCCGCGCTTGCGCCAGATCATGGTGGCGCTGGTCGAGCATCTGCATGGCTTCGTGCGCCAGGTGAAGCTCACCGAGACCGAGTTCCGCGAGGCCATCGCCCTATTGGCGACGCTCGGTCAGCAGACCACCGACACCCACAACGAAGTCGTGCTGATGGCCGGCTCGCTCGGCGTCTCGACGCTGGTCTGCCTGCTCAACAACGGCAACAACGGCCAGACCGAGACTTCGGCCAACCTGCTTGGACCATTCTGGCGGCTCGACAGCCCGCGCGTCGCGAACGGCGGCTCGATCATCCGCTCGGATACGCCGGGGCCGGCGCTGTTCGTCGACGCCGTCGTCAAGGACCTGGACGGCAAGCCTGTCGCCGGCGCCGAGGTCGACGTCTGGCAGTCCTCGCCGGTCGGCCTCTACGAGAACCAGGACCCCGGGCAGGCCGAGATGAACCTGCGCGGCAAGTTCACCACGGACGCCGACGGCCGCTTCTGGTTCTGGAGCGTCAAGCCCGCCGGCTACCCGATCCCGATCGACGGCACGGTGGGCAAGCTTTTGGCGGCGCAATCGCGGCGGCATTACCGGCCGGCGCATCTGCATGCGCTGATCCTGAAGCCGGGCTTCAAGACCATCGCGGCGCAGGTCTACGTCGGCGACGATCCCGACATCGACAACGACGTGCAGTTCGGCGTCACCCGCGCGCTGATCGGCAATTATGTGCGCCACGACGAGGCCGCGCCGGAACCGGGCATCGCCGCGCCGTGGTTCCGGCTGGATTACACCTTCGTCGTCGAGCCGGGCGAGGCCAAGCTGCCGCGACCGCCGATCAAGTAACGAGGTGCATGGCCCTACGCCAGATCCTCGACGGCCTCCGCGGCGCCACCCTTCATGCGCTGCGCCAAGGCCGCCTCGACGAACGGATCGATGGCGCCGTCGAGCACGCGTGCGGGGTCGGTGCTTTGGACGCCGGTGCGCAGGTCCTTGACCAGCTGGTAGGGCTGCAGCACGTAGGAGCGGATCTGGTGACCCCAGCCGATCTCGGTCTTGGAGGCCGCCTCGGCGTTGGCCTTGTCCTCGCGCTTCTTCAATTCAAGCTCGTAGAGCCGCGCCTTCAGCATCGCCCAGGCGATGGCGCGGTTCTTGATCTGGCTGCGCTGCTGCTGGCTCGCCACGACGATATTGCTCGGGATGTGCGTGATGCGCACCGCGGAATCCGTGGTGTTGACGTGCTGGCCGCCGGCGCCCGAAGAGCGATAGGTGTCGATGCGGCACTCGCTCTCCTTGATGTCGACCTCGATGGCGTCGTCGACCACCGGGAACACCCAGACCGAGGCGAAGCTGGTATGCCGGCGCGCGGCCGAATCGTAAGGCGAGATGCGCACCAGCCGGTGCACGCCCGACTCGGTCTTGAGCCAGCCGTAGGCGTTCTCGCCCTTGATCTCCAGCGTTGCCGACTTGATGCCGGCTTCCTCGCCGGCGCTCTGTTCGATCAGGGCCACCTTGTAGCCCTTGTCCTCGGCCCAGCGCATATACATGCGCAGCAGCATTTGCGCCCAGTCCTGGCTTTCCGTGCCGCCGGCGCCGGCATGCACCTCCAGATAGGAATCGTTGCCGTCGGCCTCGCCCGACAGCAGCGCCTCGATCTGGCGTTTCTCGGCTGTCGCCAGCGTCCGACGCAGCACGTCCTCGCCCTCGCTGATCGATGCCTCGTCGCCCTCCGCATCGCCAAGCTCGATCAGCGTCACCCCGTCGTCGAGTTCGCGCTCGAGCTGGCGGAAGGCGCTGATCTGCTGGTCCAGGCTCTGGCGCGCGCGCATGACCTTGCGCGCCGCCAGCGGATTGTTCCACAGGTTCGGGTCCTCGGCGCGCTTGTTCAGCTCATCCAGACGTTCCTCGGCGGTATCCCAGTCAAAGATGCCTCCGCAGCAGCGACAGCGACTCTTTGATGGATTCGACCAGTTTCAGCGCTTCGGCACGCATGGCGGCTTCCTCGACGGCAAATTGCGGATATGCGAATGTGGGGCACATATAGGCGGCGCGGAGGGCTAAGTAAACCTCGCGTGGCAGCTCGACGAGAGGACGCCATGGGCGCGACCGACCAAGACATCGATGCATTCTACCCGATCGTGCCTGACCTCACCTGGTTCGCGCGCATTGTGCCGCTCGGCGTGCGCACCGTGCAATTGCGCCTCAAGGATATGCCCTTGCCTGATGTGCGCCGGCAAATCGCCGCCGCGCGCGACATGGCCGCGCATCATGGCTGCACGTTGATCATCAACGACTATTGGCGCGAGGCCATCGCCGCCGGGTGCGCCTGGGTGCATCTGGGCCAGGAGGATCTGGCGGCAGCCGATGTCGCGGCGATCAAGGCCGCGGGCCTGAAGCTCGGCATCAGCACACACAGTCACGACGAACTGGCGATCGCCATGACCGCGGCACCCGATTATGTCGCGCTTGGGCCGATCTGGGAGACCAAGCTCAAGGCCATGAAATGGGCGCCGCAGGGCTTGGACCGCATTCGCGAATGGAAAAATCGGATCGGCGCCGTGCCCTTGATTGCCATCGGTGGCATCACGCCGGAGCGCGCGCCGTCGGTGCTGGCCGCCGGCGCTCAATCCGTCGCCGTGATCACGGATTTCTTCACGCACGCCGACCCGGAGGCACGCGTCGCGGCTTGGGTGGCGTGGGCGGCAACCGCCCAGACGTGAGCTGAGACGTGAGCTGATGGGTGAGAGGTTGAATTTATTGTCCAATCCCGCCGACGTTAACTATCAATCGGCTGGCGCAATTGGATTTTCTCGTTAAAGGGTAAGCGTAGATCTCGAGCGCGATGCCCACAGTCGCCGCGGGATCCTTGTCGCATGCCCTACCGCTTCAAACTCGAAGAGACCTTCAGCGAGGGCGTGCGGCGCATTCTGCTGTCGCAGATCGACATGGCAGAGAAGCGGCTGAGCAAGGTTGGCAATCAGGCCGAGGCCGTTCACGACGCGCGCAAGTGTTTCAAGCGCAGTCGCGCCCTGCTCCGCTTGGTGAGGCAAGGCATTGGCGAGGCCGCCTTCCGCCGCGAGAATGCTGCCTTGCGTGACATCGCCGCCCAATTGTCGAACGTGCGCGACCGCCATGTCGCGCTGCAGACCCTGGCCAAGCTCGAAGCCACGGGCGATGCCGGCATCACGGACGCCGCCTCGACCATGCGCGCGGCACTCCAGTCCGAGGCAAACGGCAGCGCGTTGGGCCGCAAACGGACGGATCATGCCGCAGCGGTATTGGCGGCCTTGCGTGCCGTGCGCAAGCGGGTCGGCAAGGTGAGATTTGCTGCCCAGTCCTTTGCGCCGATCGAGCGCGGCTTGCGACGCAGCCATAAGCGAATTCGCGACGCCATGCACCAGGCGCTCAAGAGCAACAAGGACGCGGCGTTCCACGACTGGCGCAAGGGCGTGCAGCAACATTGGCGACACATGCAGCTGCTGTCGCGTGCCTGGCCCGCCTATTTCGAGGCCCGCATCACGACCGCGAAAGAGCTGTCGCAGATGCTCGGCGATGATCACGATCTATCGATGTTGGCGGCCCTTGCAGACGACCGCGCCAGGAGCGGCCTCAGCGCCGCCCAATCGCGCCGGATTGTCGCCGCCTGCCGCTCGTTGCAGGCGGGAATTCGCCACCAGGCCGTGGCGCGCGGCCTGCGCCTGAATGCCGAAAAGCCGCGCAGCCTCGCCCGCCACGTGCGGCTGCTTTGGATCGTAGCGGCGGACTCGACCGATGCCAAAGCACCGCAACGAAAGTCGAAACCGGGACCTCGCTCACGCGCCAAGCGCTGACGTGTCGCCGGCATGCTGACGCCGTCGCGACAGTTCGGCGGCGATCAGCAGCAGCATGGTGGAAACCCCGAATGCCGCCATGAACCAGGGCTGCCACATACCCCAGGAGAAAGCCGCGATGCTCGCTGCCGCCACGAAGGTGGCCAGCGCACAGCTGCGCACCCGCGCTTCGAGCCGGCTGATCGCCAGCAGAATGGCAAGACCGAGCGCACACAGCAGTGCCGCACCCAGCGCGCCCAATTCGTACCAGGTCTGCAGATACACATTGTGCGAATGCGTGCCGGCGCGCCGCGGATAGACGTAGCCAGGCGGCGTCTCCGGCTTATGCTTGGCATCGAGCACTTTGCCCGACCCAATGCCGATGCCGAGTAACGGTGCTTTGGTAATCTGCTCGGTGGTGTAGCCCCAGATGATGATCCGCTGCCGCGCCGTCACGGGCAGCCATTGCGCCATGTGCAGCTTCTGGGTGGTGTAGGCCTGGTCGACGATGGGCACCACGAGCAGCGTCGAGATGATCCACGCGACGGCGATCAAGGCGCAGGCGATGCGGCCGAACCAGTGCGCCACCGCCGCCGCACTCAGCGACAACACCAGCGCAATCGCCGACGTCTCGTGTTGCGACGTGCCAATCGCCAGCGCGGCGACTGCCAGCACCAAGGCGTTATTCAGCCACCTCGGCGCACCGCCTCTGGCTGGCGCAATGGCCACGGTCATCATCAAGAGTAGCGGCCACAGTGACAGCACCAGCGCAGCCATGCTGTGGTTGGAAACGTACGAGTGGATGTTGACGACGTCGGCACCGTCGAGCTGGACGTGTTTTGCGCTCGGGCGCGTGAACGGCAGCCAATTGAACAGCGCACGCTTGATGGCATGCACCGTCACCTCCTCGAGCATGAGGTAAGCCAATGCCAGGCAGAAGGCGATCACGGCCGTGCGAACCAGCGGGTCGAGAGCGTCGTCCGGCAGTCGCCCCAGGCCGCGCCGCGCCAGCCACAGCGCCGCGACAATGGCGATGTACAGCAAGGTTTTCCCCAGCGCCTCCGCCGGCTCTTGCGCCCAAAGGCTGTTGGCCAGGAGATAAGCCGCCAACATCAGCGCCGCGATCAGCGGCGGCGACCTTGGATTGGCCCAAGTGATGCCATGGGGCATCGACACGATCAGTGCCGGCATCGCCATGATAAGCAGCAGAAAAGGTGCGGCGCGCGGCGCAATCACGAAGACAGCGACCGCGGCGCCCGCGGCAATCATGCCGAAGTGCCGCGCCGTTTTGGCGCTGGTCTCCGCGAAGCGGGATGCCGGTTGCACGTCTGTCATGCGTCGCACCATATCATTGTTGGCGCCGGGGCGGCACGGTGGATAGGGCGTTGGTCGGAGCGACCCCGGACACTTGATCCGGGGGAGGTCCGACGGCTTCGGCCAGCGCCGTCGGCCTCGCAGCGGTTTCCGCTCGAGGGCATGGATAACAGGACGGCGGGGCGGCGGGGCCTCGCTATTTGAGTTGTGTGGATGCGGCTCCCGCCACCCCACGCGCATGCCACGGGGGCGGGCCCCCTATTCGGATCCCGGGGCCACCATCCTTCGGCCGCATCCTGAGTGAGGCCGAAGTTGAACGGGGTTCCTGCGCCCCGCCGGCAGCGATCCCTCTTGGCCGCGCTGACATCGCCAAGGGT
>CAZCGE010000123.1:0-73097 GCA_964498125.1 uncultured Devosia sp.
ACGGAGCCTGCGAAATCCCCATAGCGCCCGCTGATCCGGGTGCCCCAAACCCCGCGCCTTCCTTCCCTGGCGGCTTTCGAACGCCGGCCTCGGTGCGCGTGGAGACGTCCGTGTGGCCGGCATCCGAAACCCGTCACAGCAGTTCGCCTGAGACTGCCACGCCGATCATGGTCGGTCCACCCCTGCAAGCCTCCAGTCTGAGAACGAAGCGCGACCGACTTCCGCTGGACCCCAACGAGCGAGCATGCAATCGTCAGACTAAGTCCGCGAACAATGGGCCAGTAGGGTGCATTGTCGAGCGCCAAGCTTCGTATCGTCGGCCCGGCAAATGCTGGAGGTAGACCGGAAGCCGAGCGGTTTGCGCGGCCGTCGGGCTTTTGCGTGATGTTAACTGCCAAATCGCTAGATCGACGGCGCAGGGGGATCAAGCGACGTCGAGCCAGCTCAGTAGCCTTAAGCTCATCGAAGCGGATGTGCTTCATGGCTTCCGCGCAAGCGCAACAAACTGCTCAGCCGCGGCGGCTGGCGCTGGTCGTCGACAATTCGGAGTACAGGCACGTCGCGGCACTGCAGAACCCACGCAACGATGCCAGCGACGTCGCCGCCAAGCCGCGCCAGCTGAAGTTCATCGTCACCCTGCTAGTCGACGCCGAGCGTAGGGTGTTTGAGGAGAGGCTGAGCGAGTTCACCCGCACCGTCACGCCGGGAGATACCGCACTGGTTTTCTACGCTGGGCATGGCATTACCGTGAACGGCGAAAGCTTCCTCTTGCTGGTCGATGTTCCGAACTATGTCGTGCTGCCGGATGGCACGCTGAGGTCGCAGCCTGTCGACGAGATGATCAAATTGGCGAGCATACGTGAGCCGGTAGCGGCGGAATGGTTGGGGTGCAAGTCGCAGCGACTACGGATAGGGCGCTTGGGAAGAACCAAGCACCAGCGATATGATCAGTTGGCGGAGACTCGGGCTTGGCCAAGACGGCAGGTGTGAGGCTCCAGCGATGGTCGCAGGTTAGGATTGCGTCATTCGCGCTTGTCGTGGCACTCGCTCACTGATTTAATGCCGGCCAAGACATTATAAATCGGGAGAGGAGACTCGAGGATGAAGCACGTCCTGCGCGGCTGTGCAGTGGCAATTGCCGCTGCCGCTCTGGCGACCGGCACTTCGGCTGACGCCGATACCATCAAGCTCAAGATCGGTGCCGGTCATGTGCCGGCTGGTCTATGGGTGCAGACGATCCGCGACTACTTCATGCCGCGTTTCGCGGAGCGGGTGGAGAAGGAGACGGGTCACAAGATCGACTGGACCGCGGGCTGGGGCGGCTCGCTGTGCAAGATCGGCGAGTGTCTGGAGGCCGTGGAGTCCGGTCTGCTCGACATTGCCGACGTTCACGTTCCGACCGAGCCGGCCAAACTGCTGGCCAATAATTTCACGTACTTCGCGCCGTTCGGCTCGCCCGATCCACGCGTCGTGGCAAAGGTCGTGGCCAAGATCTACGAGACCGTGCCTGGACTGAAGAAGAACATGGAGGACCGGTACAATCAGATCTTTGTCGGCGCCGGCGTGGTCGGTAACTACGGCCTCGTCACCAACTTCAAGTGGGAGAAGGTCTCCGAGCTGAAGGGGCGCAAGATTGCTGCCATCGGCCCGAACTTCGCCTGGCTGCAGGGAACCGGCGCGGTACCGGTGCAGTCGAACCTGAACGAGGCCTACACGTCAATGCAGTCAGGCGTCTACGAAGGCTGGGTGATGCTCGCCGAGCCGATCGTATCCTTCAAGCTGAACGAAGTTTCCAAGCTTTACATGGACATGGACTACGGCGCCATTCACACCCCGCTGCTGACCATCAACAAGGATACGTGGAAGAGCCTGCCGCCGAATGTGCAGAAAATCCTGCTCGAGGTCGGCCAGGACTTCAACAAGCAGATGGGCGCGGTAACCTGGGAGAAGCAGCAGCAGTCCGTCGCCAAGCTGAAGGAGCTCGGCGTCGAGACCCGACAGGCCACGATGGAGATGAAGGTCGAATATGCCAAGCAGATCTCCAACTACGCCAAGACGCGCTTCGACGAGATGAAGAAGGCCAACCTGCCGGCGGAGGTCGTCTACGACTACGTCAAGGCGCTGAAGGCGGAAGGCCACGTCTTCCCGCGCGACTGGGAGGCCGAGCGCTGAGCGCAGGGTAAATAGGTGGTCGCTGCGACGGAACGCTGACGATCACCTGTTTCCAAAGCTGAGCGCCGCGAAAGGCGCTCAGCTACTACCAAACACGACTACCGTGCAGGCTTGTTCGCGTGGCGCACGCCGCGATGCTGGGCAAGCCGGCACAGCAACAGTGTCGGTGCGCAGCACCGTCCCGAGCAACCGGTAAGCCGTTTGCTTGTAGCATTCCCACGATGCTCCAGACAGTCAACGCAGCTTGGCCGTTGCCGCATCACGAGTGGCCACGTCACGACTTGGGACGGACCGAGAATGGAAGCAGCGGGGGACGACTCATGAAGTGGTTCGACAGGCTGCTGGCCACCTGTAACAACGTCGCCAGCCTCGTTGTCGTTTTCCTGATGCTGCTGATCTCGTCGGACGTGATCCTGCGCGGCGGCTTCAATTCGCCGCTGCCGGGGGTGCCGGAGATCGTCAAGTTTGCGATTGTCGGCATGTTCTGGCTGCAGTGCGCCTACGCGCTCAGGGCGCGCAAGCATCTGCGTACGACCATTCTGCTCGGCGCTTTGCCACGACCGATGCAGGTCGGGATTCTTGTACTCAACGCCATGGTCGGTGCGGCCATGTTCGGGTTCATCGTCTGGCTCGGCTGGAACGAGACAGTCAAGACCTGGGAGATCGGCGCCTTCGAGGGGGAGCATCCCGTCCGTATCCCGATTTGGCCGCTGTGGGGCATCCTGGTG
Source organism: uncultured Devosia sp. (assembly GCA_964498125.1). Lineage (GTDB taxonomy): Bacteria > Pseudomonadota > Alphaproteobacteria > Rhizobiales > Hyphomicrobiaceae > CAMDBL01. The sequence continues at coordinate 2,901 of CAZCGE010000123.1, forward strand.
TTCGGCGCCGCCCTGACCATGATCCAGTTTCTGCTCGATATCGGTCGCTATCTGACCGAAGGACCGGCTCGAGACGAGATCTCCGAGGTGATTGATGTCGAGATCATCGAATAAGCGCTACAGGGGGCAATAATCGTGGATCCAGTGACTATCGGCGTACTCTCTGTTGTCGCGATATTTGTCGTCATCCTGCTGGGATTTCATATCGGCGTGGCGCTCGCCGCCGTCAGTTTCGCCGGCGTTTATCTGATCACCGGCAGGTTCCGAGTCGCTGCCTCCGTGCTGCAATCGACGGCGTACAGTGCCATCAACGACTACGTATTCGCTGTGGTGCCGCTGTTCGTGATCATGGGTCTGTTCGCGACGCAGGCTGGAGCGACGCGCGATCTGTTCGACGCGGCCGAAGCGCTGATGCGGCGAGTGCGCGGCGGACTGGGTATCGCCACCGTCATCGCCAACGCCATCTTCGCGGCAATCACCGGCGTGTCGGTGGCCTCGGCCGCGGTATTCTCCAAGCTCTCGATCCCGGAGATGAATCGGCTCGGCTACAACCGCCGCTTCGGTCTCGGCATCGTCGGATCGAGCGCATTGCTCGGCATGCTGATTCCGCCATCGATCCTGATGATCGTCTACGGCGTCATCACGGAGGAATCGATCGGCCGGCTGTTTGCCGCCGGCGTCGGTCCGGGCCTCGTCGTCTCCGGCGTGCTGATCATGACCATCCTGCTATGGGTCCGCATCGATCCGAGCGTCGTCGGCAAGGAGGGACAGGCCGATATCAATGCGGCGGCGCGGGGCGAGACCTCGCGTCTGGGTGTGATCCTCAAGCTCTGGCCGATCGCAGCGCTGATCGGGCTGGTGCTGGGCGGAATCTACGGGGGTCTGTTCACGCCGACCGAGGCCGGCGCTGTCGGCGCACTCGGCGCGCTGGCGCTGATCGCGATCCGCGGTCGCTATTCGTGGGAATCGACGTGGCGGATGCTGCTGGAGACCGGACAGTCGACGGCCAGCATCTTCTTCCTGCTAATCACCGCGACCATGTATTCCAAGATGCTGACCATGTCGAAGCTGCCCGATACGCTGACCCAGTGGGCGGCGCACCTGCAGATGCCGGGCATCGTCATCCTGCTGGTCTTCATCGTCATCCTGCTGGTGCTGGGCTGCATCATCGACTCGGTGTCGATCATGCTGCTGACGATGCCGATCATGGTGCCAATCGCCATGCAGTTCGGCTACGACAAGATCTGGTTCGGCATGATCGCGATCGTGACGATCGAGCTCGGCCTGCTGACGCCGCCGTTCGGCATGGTGGTGTTCGCCATGAAGGCCTCGCTCCCCGATGATGTCTCGGTGCAGGAGATTTTCATGGGCGTGACGCCGTTCTTCTTTGCACTGCTGCTGGCGCTGGCGATCGTCATCATCTTCCCTCAGGTTTCCCTGTTCCTGCCCAAGCTGCTGATTGGATAGGCCGCAACAGGCACGGTGTGATCGGTACTTTCGGCTGCGCTCGCACAGGTCGTGGTTGCTCGGTGCCGCATCGCACTGTGAGCTTGTGGCCAGATCTGGCCGCCTCATCGACCATCCCGCCGCCGGCTCGCAGGCGTGCCAGACCTGAAAGACCGTGGCCTCGCACCCTTGCGCACCCGCGATCGCCCGGCGCTATGCATGCGACGGCATCGGCAGCACACTCGTTGAATTCCCTGAGCGCCAACATTGGAGCGCTACGAGCCGGCGAAGTATGTGAGGCGATCGAGGCCGCGGCAAGAAGCGGGCACCGCATAATCAAAGAGAGGTCGAAGGAACTCGTAGATGCCATGGACGCCACGCTTCGCGAACTTGATGATATGGCCCGAGCGCCCGTCGCAGTTTGAACGATCGACCAATTAATGCGGACGCATGATTTGCGTGTGTCATGGCAACAACGCCTTTTACTGATGTCGGGCTTTTCGCCTGCCGCGATGGCAGTTCTGCACAATAGCGGAAGGTTGTTGATTGCACGTACCGCGCCTTGTGCAATGGCGCTTTGGGTCACGAGGAGAAACACTCGCATCGAGCAGAAATCTTCCGATTCACCCCCAATGACCTGCCGACTTGCCGCGCCGTGCAACACCACGAAACTTTCACGGCGAGAATCTGCAGGCCCTGCACCGCATTCGCGACCCGCTGGTCTCACAGCGAACTGGTATGATCAACCAGATTCGTGCCTTTATGATGGAACGCGGCATCGCGATGCGGCAGGGCCTGCGTTTCCTGCGCGCCGAGCTGCCGGGCATCCTTGCTACACGGGGGGGAAGTGTTGTCGCCGCACATGTTCCGCCTGATCGAGGATTTGGCCGGCGACTGGCACCGCCTCGACGAGTGCAGCGAGACACTGTCGTCCGAGATTGAAAGGATTGCGCACGCCGGCGCGCACTGCAAACGAACAATGAGCGTGCCGGGCGTCGGCCCGATCGTGTCGAGCGCGATGGTCGAACGTCGCCGCCACGCATCCTTACCCCTCGTGTGCTGGTGACACATGCCCGAACGCCAGTTGACAGACCCAGCGCAACATCACCATTCTCGTCAATCTTGCTCGTGATCACAATACTCCAGAGTGCGAGACCATGACAGCCGAGCCGACATATTCGAGTCGGTTCGAAAGGGTCGCTCGTGTGAACGGAGACCGACGCACCGTGAACTCGTGGTTGGGCCCTTTTTATTCTTGGGCTGCGGTGCTGGCCGCAACTACGATTGCTTTTGGCTCCGCACCGCACGCACAATCCCTTCCGGACGCTCAGATGGTTCGGCTCGACGGCGGTGTATTCACAATGGGTTCCGAAACCGGTCTCGCCGACGAGCGACCACGCCATCGCGTTGAGGTGAGGCCGTTCGCGATCGATGTCCGTCCGGTGACCAATGTCGAATTTGCCGCCTTCCTCGAAACGCTCGGCGGCGGCGTGACCAACGCCCGCGGCCAGCGCCTGTTCGACGACGACGACAGCGATGCGCGCATCCACAAGCAGGAAACGCACTGGCGCGCCGATCCGGGCTGGGAGACGATGCCGGCCATCGAGATGAGCTGGTACGGCGCACGCGACTACTGCGCCTGGTTGGGCAAGCGGCTGCCCACGGAGGCGGAGTGGGAGTTCGCCGCCCGCGGCGCCACGGGCCGCACCTATCCATGGGGCGAGGCGAAGCCGGACACCACCCGCGCGCGATTTGCGTCAGGCTACAGCGCCTTCGCGCCGGTGGGCTCCTACCCGAAGGGCGCGACCCCCGAGGGTATCCGCGACCTCGCAGGCAACGTCCACCAATGGACGTCGTCTATTGCGCTGCCCTACCCGTACCGCTCCGACGACGGCCGCGAGGATCCCGACCGGCTTACGGACCGCGTCACCCGCGGCGGCGCCGCCGACACGGCAGCTGAGACACTCAGGGCGGCATGGCGCGGCGCCGCCGTCTCGCGCAACGCACGGGCCGGCCACCACAACATCGGTTTCCGCTGCGCACGCGATGGTTGAGGCAGTGACGGCGGTCATTCGGAGGCCGAATAACCCGCAGCTCAACCAATCATGTCGATGCCTATCAGGACGCTGTCCATCGGCCACGGGTCACGACCGACGGAAAACCAACTCGTCGCTATCTGAATGTCCATACCCGATAGCTGCCAAACTCATGCAAATTATCAGCTCATCCTCCAGCTTCGAGCCTGCGCATGCAGGGGCTTGCGCTTCCTGTTGACAATACTTGCCGCCATGGCGGAAGCTCCTGCGGCTGCCGAAGAGCAGTCGAGCGGAGGAAGCCCCCATGAATCCAAGATATGCCGTTTTCGGATCGGTTGCTGCCGCGTGGTTGATTGCGTTTGGTGCCGGCGCGGCCACCGCCCAGCAGAAAATCCTGATCGCGGCCGTATTCGCCAACCAGACCAATCAGGCCTGGATCGCCACGGCCGATGGCGTGCGCGGCGAAGCCAGCAAGCGTGGCTATGATCTGCTGCTCACCGACGCCCGCGACAACATCGCCAAGCAGCTCTCCGACGCAGAGGACGCCATTACGCGCGGCGCGAAAATGATCCTGCTGATCGGCGTCGATCAGGGGGCGGCGCAGATCATCCGCAACGCCAACGAGCGTAAGGTGCCGGTCATCAACATCATGCGTAATTACCCGGGCCAGATCGTCAGCTACGTCGGCGTCGACAACGAGCGTGTTGGCGAGGCCATGATCGAGTGGTGGGCAAAGCAGCTGAACGGTCGGACCGCGGAAACCATGGTGATCACCGGCACGCCCGGCGCTGCGTCTTCGGTCGATCGTGAAAAGGGTCTCAACGCATTGCTCGCCAAGCATCCCAACATCAAGATCGTGGCGCGACAGGCCGGGTTCTACGATCGTGCCAAGTCGTTGCCGGTCGCCGAAAATATGCTGCAGGCGAACGCCAAGGCGGAGGCCATCATCGGCTTCAACGACGAGATTGCCATGGGCGCGCTGGCTGCCGCCAAAGCTCAGAATCGGAAGCTTGTGATCACCGGCACGGACGGCAACAAGGACGCCCTGCTGGCCATCAAGAGCGGTGAGATCACCATGAGCATTGTCTTCGACCTGCGCGAGGCAGGCCGGCTGGCGGTGGAGACGGCGGATGCGCATCTGAAGGGCCAGCCCGCGCAAAACCGGATCGATCTGCCGATCAACTTCGTGACGAAGGACAACGTCGACCAGTTCATTCGCTGAGCCGGTGGTGCAATGGCCTCGCAACACGGCGGCCCCGTTCTCGAACTTGTTGATATCGTCAAGGCCTATCCTGGCGTGCAGGCGCTGAAGGCCGTGTCACTCAGCCTGCACGCTGGTAAGGTGCATGCGCTTGTCGGCGAGAACGGCGCCGGCAAGTCGACCCTTGTCAAAATCCTAGGGGGCGTCGAACAGGCCGACACCGGCCGGCTTCTGTTGGCAAGCAAGGCCGCGACGCTGACAAGTCCGCTGCAGGCGCGGCGGGCCGGCATCGCGGTTGTGCATCAGGAACTCAGCCTGCTGCCACTCATGACCATCGCCAGCAACCTGTTGCTGGGCCGCGAGGAGCTAGTTGGCCGCTTTGGCGTCATAAGCCCGTCCACCGGCCGCCGCATCGCACGCAAGATGCTCGAACGCCTTGGCCTCACCCATGATCCCGATAGGCTCGTTGGGGACCTGCCTGTTTCGGAGCAGCAACTCGTCGAGATCGCACGCGCGCTCAGCGAAGATGCAAAAGTCATTCTAATGGATGAGCCGACGGCCGCGCTGACGGAAGTCGAAGCCGCGGCGCTCTTTGCCAAGATCGAAGAGCTGAAAGCGGCCGGTGTCGCCATTCTCTACGTCACGCATCGCCTGGACGAGGTCAAGCGGCTGGCCGATCAGATCACAGTGCTGCGTGATGGGGCGCGGGCCGCCAGCGGACCGGCTGTGAGCTACAGCGTTGAGCAGATCATCACCGCCATGGTTGGCCGTACGATCAGCGATCACTATCCCAAACGCGAGGCGCGCGAACTTGGCGATATGCTCTTGGACGTGGACGATGTTGCCGCCGCCGACTGCGGCGGCCAGGTGCGCGTGCGCGCCGGCGAGATTGTCGGCCTTGCAGGCCTGATCGGTTCCGGGCGCTCGGAATGGGCGCACGCTCTCTTCTGCGGCGGCCTGAAGGGGAATATCCGGCTGCGCGGGCAAGCCGTTCGAATAACATCTCCACATGCGAGTCGGCAGCTCGGGATTGGCCTCGTGCCAGGTGACCGCAAAACGCAGGGACTGTTCCTCGACCTCAATGTGCGCGAGAACTTGACGATCACGCTGCTCGATCGGCTCGCTGGGCCGCTGGGTACATTGCGGCCGGCACGCCTCGCCGAAACTGCGAGTGCGTTGATTGCACAGCTTGGCATCCGCTGTGCCAATGATCAGGTGGCGGTCCGCACGCTCAGCGGTGGCAATCAGCAGAAAGTCGCGATGGCGAAGTGGCTGGCACGGGAGTGTGATGTTCTGATCATGGACGAGCCGACACGGGGCATCGATGTCGGCGCCAAGGAAGAAATATACCGCCTCATTCTGCAGATCGCTCGGGCTGGCAGAGCGGTCATTCTGGTCTCATCGGAAATGCCCGAGCTGCTGTCGCTCTGCGACCGCATCTACGTGATGCGGAAGGGGCGGTTCGTGGCCGAGCTGGAAGCACGGCGAACGAGCCAGGAGCAACTCATCGCGCTCGCCTCGGGCGGGTAGGCGGGAGGACGCGTGGACGACAGGGTCGGACTATCCGGGGCGTCCAGCGAGCACGCGTCGGGCAGGCGCGATATGACGCCGCTGGTCGCGCGCCTTGCGCCCCTCGGGGCCTTGGTGCTGCTCATTGTCGTCATGGCGCTTTTCGTGCCCGGCTTCTTCTCGGTGGCCAATCTCACCAACGTCGCCCGGCAAGTGTCGATTAATGCCATCATCGCATCAGGGATGACCCTGGTCATCATTGCCGCGGGGATCGACCTCTCGGTCGGCTCACTCGTGGCGCTGACGGGTTGTGTGGCCATGATCGCGCTCAACCGCAGCGACAGTGATGTCATCGGCGTGCTCGTGGGCATTGCCATCGGCGGGGTGGCGGGGGCGATGAACGGATCTCTGGTCGCGTTCGCCAGATTGCCAGCGTTTGTCGTCACGCTCGGCGGGCTGACGATTTTCCGGGGTCTGGCGCTGACGATTACCGAAGGGCAGCCGATCATCCGCTTCGAAGGCGCCTACAAGTGGCTCGGCCAAGGCGTCGTGCTTGGCCTGCCGGTTCCGGTGTGGATCATGATCGCGGTGGTGCTGTGCATCCACGTCCTGCTCAAGCGAACGACATTCGGAGCGCATCTCTATGCGGTCGGCGGCAATGCGACGGCCGCGCGCCTCTCGGGCGTTCGCGTCGAGCGCGTCACGTTTGCGGCCTACGTCATCTGTGGTCTGCTCACCGGCTTGGCCGGCATGGTGTTGATGGCGCGCCTGTCGTCGGCGCAGCCGGCCAGCGGCGAGATGTTCGAACTCGATGCCATCGCCGCCGTGGTGCTGGGCGGCACCAGCCTGTCGGGCGGGCGCGGCACCGTGTGGGGCACGCTGGTTGGCGCACTGATCATCGGCATCTTGAACAACAGCTTGAACCTGCTGGGCGTATCCTCCTTCTACCAACTCGTCGCCAAGGGCGTGATCATTCTCCTTGCCGTCTTCGTCGATCAATGGCTGAGGCAACGCCTCGCCACCCGTATCTAGGAAAAACCAAAGGAGGCACGTCATGATGCTCGAAGGCAAGACAGTCGTCGTCACCGGCGGCGGCAGCGGCATCGGTCGCGCCACCTGTGTGCTTGCGGCACGCGAAGGCGCCAACGTGTCAGTGGCCGACATCAACGCCGCAACGGCGGCGGAAACCAAAGCGATGATCGAGGCCGAGGGGCGTCGCGCGATCGTCGTCACAATGGATACATCCAAGGCCGCGGACGCCAAACGCATGGCCGACGAAACGGTGTCCGCCTTCGGCACCATCGACGGATTGGTTTGCGCCGCCATCAAGTTGAAGCCCAGCCGCCTGGAAGACCTGACGGAGGAGGATTGGGACATGGTCTGCGACATTGGTCTCAAGGGCTATTTTCTGTGCGCACAGGCGGCCGGCCGCGTCATGCTGGCCAAGGGCGCTGGCTCGATCGTGTTCATCTCCTCGGTTGGCGGCGTGCAGGCCTACAACGGCGCTGGCGCCTACAGTGTCGCCAAGGCCGGTGCGATCATGCTGGGCAATCTCGTCGGCGTCGAATGGGGCGGTCGTGGCGTGCGCGGCAATGCCGTATCGCCGGGCCAGGTGCGCACGCCAATGACGGAGGCGATGTTCCAGGACCCTGTGATCGCTGCCGGCCGCGCCGCGGTCGTACCCATGGGGCGCGTCGGCCGGCCCGAAGAGATCGCCGAGGCCTGCGTTTTCCTGCTGTCGGATCGCGCCAGCTACGTCAACGCCGAAAACCTCAAAGTCGACGGCGGTCAGGCCGAAAGCAAAATGATGCACACACCAGGCCGCAACTGGGGCGGAAAGTCGATGGACTACAAGGCAAGCTGACCGCCGAAGCAGCAAGGAGTGCTATGGGCGCCCATTGTCAAGTCTGGCTTGTCACTGTTCGCGCTGAAGCACCGACTCCTACGAAGTGAACGCGATTTGGCGCGCCAAATGGATGCCCTCACATGGCCTCAACGAGCCGTAGCGAGCAGGCATCCCCCGAACGTCGATCAGGTCCTTGATCGAGACGGGCACGCCGTGCAGCGGCCCGAGCCTATGGCCACGCTTCACCGCCCCTTCGGCCGCCTGTGCATCCCTCCGGGCTCTGTCCTTGTCGACGTGCGCGAACGCGTTGAGCGCCGGTTCCGTCTCCTCCAGCCGACGCAGCGCCGCATCGGTGACCTCGACCGCCGACAGGCTGCGGTTCGCGATCCGCCACGCCGTCTCTGCCGCCGACATCCGGTTGATCGCATCGAGAGCCATGGCCGGCCTCCTCAATCGAGAATAGCGAACGCGCGCACGGGCGAGCCCGAGCCAACCTTGAGTTTCAGGGGAATGGCCTGGAACTGAAATACGCCCTTGCCGACCAGCTCTTCGAGATTGCACAGCCATTCGACGTGTGTCATGCCGCGATCGCGCGATACGCGATGGCTCGGGAACTCGGCGAAGTTGGGCCGGTCGGTCGACGGTCCCTCGACGCCGTGCAGCGGCGATTTTCTGTCCGCAAGCCAGTGCGTCGCCGCCGCCGTTAGCCTGCAAGTGCTGAAGTTGCGACCAACGCGATGGACAGCATTCTTGACATCGGACCACTCCATTCTTGATAAGAAAGCGACGCTGGAGGCAAAGCTACAACAGACAATTCGAGGCTGCATGGCCTCATGACCGACCCCAGCGTCGTCACAACCACTTCGGATCGATCTGGGGCTGGCTCCCGTCGCGTTACCGGAGCCGGCCCGTCGCCCACATGAACGATCGAACCGGCTCGAGTTTCTTCAGATGCGATCCAGAGTTGCACCTGCGCACTACTGCCCCATCGTCACCGACGTAAGATCCTGGATCCAGTGTTGCGCCTGCACGAAGCCCTTGACCTTGGGCGACATCGCCCGCGGATTGAGGTCGTGGACGACGAACAGCCAGAGCGCGTTGTCGACGGAAACCTCGTGCAGCTTGGCGACGAGCGCGTCCTGCTTCGCCGGGTCGAACTCGTTGCGGATGCCATCGACGAGCATGTCGATCGCCGGCATCTTCGCATTCATCCAGTTGCTGCCGGCAGGGGCGATCCGGCGGCTGTCGAGCGTGATCAGGAAGCCGAAGTCCGGATCCCAGAACGCCCAACTATTGTTGATGGCATGGATGCCCTTGTTGTCGGGCGCATGGGCGCCCTGGGCCCGCCGCACGGTCATCGTGTTCCACTCGATCACCTCGAGCTGCACGTCGATGCCGACCTCGCGCAGGTTTTCCTGCATGTACTGGTTCATCGGCAGCGGCTGCATCTGACCGGAGCCGGCGGCAGTGACCAGGATCTTGGCCTTGGCCGGCTTCTCCTTCGAGTAGCCGGCCTCCGCCAGCAGCTTCTTGGCCTCGGCCGGATCGTACTTGACCTTGAAGGAGGGGTTGCCGAACCACTGGTGTCCCGGCCAGGCGTGGCCGACCGCGGGCTTGGCGAGGCCCGCCAGAAGGTTCTTGACGATGCCATCGCGATCGATGGCAAGGTTGGCCGCCTTGCGCACGCGCACGTCCTTGAAGGGCGAGTCGTCGAGCTGGGAGAACCACCATGGCCAGATATGCTGGACACTGTTGGTGAAGATCTGCATGCCGGCCTGTTTCAGGCGCGGAAGTAGATCCGGCGCCGGCGCCTCGATCCAGTCGACCTGGCCCGAAAGCAATGCCGACGTGCGCGTGACAGCGTCCGGAATGGGCAGCAGCACGAGACGGTCGGTCTTGGGCACGCGCGCCTTGTCCCAGTACTCGGTGTTCTTGACGAGTTCGGCCCGCTCGCGTGGCGCCAGCTTGTCGAGCTTCCAGGGGCCGGTGCCAGCCGGCGCCTTGGCGAACTCGCCCCAATCACGGCCGACCTTCTCGAACTGTGTCGGGCTCGCAAAGAAGATGCGGGCGAAGTAGTAGGGGATCATCGAGTCCGGCGCCTTGGTGACGAGTTCGATTGTGCCGTCGTCGATCTTCTTGTAGCTGGCGACGCTGTTGAGGCGCCCGAAGGTCTGAACCACCTGTGCCGCGTCGTATTGCGGGGCGTCCTTTTTCATCAGCTTGTCGAAGTTCCAGATCACGGCATCGGCATTGAATACGGCGCCATCGTGGAATTTCACGCCCTGGCGAAGCTTGAAGGTCCAGCGCTTGCGGTCGGCCGGGTCTGCCTCCCAGGAAGTGGCGAGGCCGGGGATGAGCTTGGTGGGCTTGTCGTACGATGACAGATCCCAGTTGACGAGGCTGTCGTAGAGCGTGACGCCGATGAAGCGCCAGCCTTCGGCCCCTTGGTCGGGCTGGCTCGCTGTCCGTGGAATGTCTGCCAGCGTCATGCCGACGCGCAGCACGGTCTCGGATCTTGCAGCGGTTCCAAGACCGAGAACAAGCCCGGCGACCGATGCCATGGCTGTGGCTCGCAGTTGTCGTCTCATCTTGCATTCCTTTGCGTGGATAATTTTTGGTGTGGTTCGCTCACCGCATCGGCGGCGCAAACACGTGGCTCGGCTCCTGGCCCTTGTCGGGTGGGTTCGGCAGCAGCGCCATCTGCCGGACGGTATTGGCGTTGAACTCGACGCAGCGGCTGATGAAAGCGTCGTCGACGCCCTTGACGCCCATGCGTTGCAGAATGGCGGCGATCTCCTCGCGGGTAGGCTTGACCGGCTCGCTCATGGCATCAACTCCTCACGGTCAGCTTAGATGTCGGGATGGCGGCGATGCCACTCGGTCGCGGCCTCGTAGGCAGTCGCCACGCGCAGCACCATCGCCTCGTCGAAGTGCTGGCCGACGATCTGCATGCTCATCGGCAGCCCCTTGGGTCCAAAGCCCGTGCAGATCGAGGCCGCCGGATGACCGGTCACATTGAAGCAGCACATGGCCGAGCCGATCGTGAAGGCGATCATGGCGTCCTGGTCGTCGAGCGTCGGCACCTGATAGAAGGCAGCCGCGCACAGCACCGCATCGACCCCGGCCATGGCATGTTGCGTCGCCTCGGTCATCTCGCGCCGCCAGCGCGTCGCCTTGACGTAGTCGAGCCCGGAAATGGTGAGCGAGGCCATGAACTTCTCGCGCAGTGCCGCACCCATCTCGGCGTGGCGATCGCGGAAATCGGCCTCGTGAATGGCGAGGGACTCCGGCTGACCAATGGTCGAGGTGACCAGGCGGAACTGCTGCACGCTGTAGGGAATGTCGATGTCGACGATCTCGGCGCCGAGCGCCCGGCAGGTGGCGACCGCCGCCTCGAGCGCAATGACGACATCGGCATCAGGCGTGACGTCGCGCTCGTGGAAGCGGCGGATGAAGCCGAGGCGCAGACCTTTCAGACCCTTGTCGAGATCGGCCGTGTAGCTTTGCACCGGGCGATCCACCGTCGTTGGATCGGCAGGATCGAGGCCGGCGATCGCCTGCAAGGCCAGCGCATTGTCCCTGACCGTGCGCGTCAACGGACCGGCGGCATCGAGCGAGAAGGCATTGGGCAGGATGCCGGCGCGGCTGACGCGGCCATAGGTCGGCTTCAAGCCGAACAATCCGTTGGCGGCCGCTGGAACCCGCACCGATCCTCCGGTATCCGAGCCCATGCCGATCATGCAAAGGCCGGCGGCGGTCGAGGCGCCCGTGCCCGAACTCGAGCCGCCGGTGAAATGCGCCGTGCTCCAGGGATTGCGGGCGACGGGAAACGGCAGATCCTCTTGAACGCGGCCCGTGCCGGTGCCGTATTCCCAGGTGTTATGCTTGCCGAGCAGGATGGCGCCCGCCGCCTCCAGCCGCGCGTGCACTGTGGCGTCCGTGTCCGGAACCCAGTTCCACAACAGCCGAGAGGCCGCCGTCGTGCGAATTCCTTTGGTGTAGTAGTTATCCTTCAGGCCATACGGAATGCCGTGCAGTGGACCCTTGTACCGGCCGGCCACGATCTCCGCCTCGGCCTGGCGCGCCCTCGCCAGCGCGCGCTCGTCGAGCACAGTGATGTAGCCATTGATCTTGCTGTTGACCCTGCCGATGCGCTCAAGATGAGCTTGCACCAATTCGACCGGCGACAGCTTTTTCTTGGCAATGAGCTGGGCTGCCTCGGAGACCGTTAGAAAGGTGAGTTCGGCGTCTGACGCCGTGCGGGCCGCGGTGCTCGCATCCTTCAACGCACGATCTCCACATTCTTTGCCGCGCGGCACTGGTCCGCGATGACTGATGAACCTGGGTAGCTCAAAGGCTAAATCGGAAGAGTTGCGATATCCTGTTGAAGGTTGGCACGCCGAGCCGTTCGTCGGCAATGCCCATTCGCTTTTTGCAGAGCTGGGCTGCAATGCATGCGTGAATTAATGCCCCCGAGCCGAAAATAAAGTCAAACTCGAGCGCGGTTCGCTTTTCTTCGAGCCAAGTGCCCACGGCTCGATTGACTGGCACCGGGCCGCCCCTAAGATGGCGTGGAACCAGTCGACCTGGGCATGCCATGCTGACTTATCTGCTCAAGCGTCTCGGCTATGTCATCCCGGTGGCGCTTGGCGTCTCGATCGTCTGCTTCTCCTTGGTCCACATCGCTCCGGGCGACCCGATCTCGGCCATGTCGGCCGGCGGGGCGCCCCAGTCGACCATCGACGAGATCAAGCGCTCCTACGGCCTCGATCAACCATTGCCAGTGCAATATGTGCTCTGGTTGAAAAAGGTTCTTACCGGCGATCTCGGCGTTGCCATTTCCAATCGACAGCCGGTCGCGGGGCAGGTCGGCAAGGCCGTGTTCAACACGTTGATCCTGGCGGTTTTTGCAATGCTGCTGAGTTTCAGCCTCGGGGCAGCGCTCGGAACGCTGGCCGGATATCACCAGGGCTCGACCATCGATCGGATCGCCACCACGCTGGCGATCACCGGCGTCAGCATTCCCCACTACTGGCTCGGCATGGTGCTGGTCATCATCTTCGCCGTCGAGCTTGGCTGGCTGCCGGCGATGGGCGCCGGCCCGGGCGGCTCCTCGTCATGGACCTGGGATCGTACGCACCTCGCCTACATCGTGCTGCCGGTGATCACCATGTCGGTGATCCCGCTCGGCATCATCACCCGCACCGTGCGTGCGGTGGTGGCGGAGATCCTGGCCCAGGAATTCGTGCAGGGTCTGCGGGCCAAAGGCCTGACCGAGCGACGCGTTTTCCTGCACGTCGTCAAGAACGCAGCACCGACGTCGCTCGCCGTGATGGGCATCCAGCTCGGCTACTTGATGGGCGGATCGATCCTGGTCGAGACGGTTTTCGCCTGGCCCGGCACCGGCTTCCTGCTCAACACCGCCATCTTCCAGCGCGATATGCCGCTGCTACAGGGTACCATCCTGGTGCTCGCCATGTTCTTCGTCACCATCAATCTGGTGGTGGATCTGCTGCAATCGCTGATTGATCCGCGGGTGCGGCGGACATGAACGAGGGTGGACACACGCTGCCGAACGTCGCGCCCGTTGTCGGGGCGGATGAACCGCGTGCAACGCACCGCAAGAGCTACTGGGGCGGCGTCGTGCGCCGCCTCCTGTCGGACCGGGTCAGCGTGTGCTGCGGCGCCATCCTGCTGCTGCTCGTACTGATGGCGCTTCTCGCACCGCTGCTGGCGCCGGCCGATCCCAACACCACCAGCATCGTTCGGCGCCTGCGCCCGATCGGCAGTCCCGGCTATCTGCTCGGCACTGACGAACTCGGCCGCGACATGCTAAGCCGGCTGATCTATGGCACGCGCCTGTCGCTGTTCATGGGCATCACGCCGGTGCTGATTGCATTGCTTATAGGCAGCCTGCTGGGCGTCACGGCCGGCTATGTCGGCGGCTGGGTCAATACCATCATCATGCGCGTCACCGACGTGTTCTTCGCGTTCCCTTCCGTTCTGCTGGCGGTCGCCATCTCTGGCGCGCTCGGCGCTGGCATTGGCAATGCCATGCTGTCGCTGACGATCGTCTTCATCCCGCCGATCACGCGCGTGGCCGAAAGCGTCACGACGCAGATCCGCACCGCGGACTTCCTCGATGCCGCGCGCGCCAGCGGGGTCGGCACTGCACGCATCGTGCGTGTGCATGTTCTACGCAACGTGCTGGGGCCGATCATCGTCTATGCGACGAGCCTGATCAGCGTGTCGATGATCATCGCCTCCGGCCTCTCGTTCCTCGGTATCGGTGTCGAGCCTCCCAACGCCGAGTGGGGCCTGATGCTGAACACGCTGCGGCCGGCGATCTTCGTCAATCCGACGATTGCGGCGTTACCCGGCGTGATGATCTTCATCACCTCGATCTGCTTCAGCCTGTTCAGCGACGGCCTGCGCGCGGCGATGGAGGTGAAGTCGTGACGGCGGAGCCTGCCGAAATCAGTCAGCGGGTGATGGTGGCGCATCGCCCGCTGCTGAGCGTGACGGCGCTGGTGAAGCATTTCCGCGGCGGGCGCGGCTTGTTCGGCGGTGGCGGCAGCGTTGTGCGGGCGGTCGACGGCGTCAGCTTCTCGGTCGCCACGGGCGAGACGCTTGGCATCGTCGGCGAATCCGGCTGCGGGAAATCGACCGCCGCGCGGCTCATCATGCGGCTGCTGGACTGCGACGCGGGGCAGATCCTTTTCGATGGCGCCGAGGTCGGCCCGAGCACCGGTGATCTGGCGCGATTCCGCCAGCAGGTGCAGATGGTGTTCCAGGACAGCCATGCCTCGCTCAACCCGCGCCTCACCGTTGAGGACACGATCGCCTTCGGTGCGGAAGGTGTCGGGCTGAAAGCGACGGCCGCGCGGGCCTTCGCGCGCCAGCTGCTGGACAAGGTGGGGTTGGACCCGAGCAGCTTTGCCGACCGGTTTCCGCACGAGCTGAGTGGCGGCCAGCGCCAGCGCGTCAACATCGCCCGCGCGCTGGCTTTGAAACCGCGCCTCCTCATTCTCGATGAAGCCGTCTCGGCGCTCGACAAGTCGATCGAGGCGCAGGTGCTCAACCTGCTGCTGGACCTGAAAGCCGAGCTGGGCCTCAGCTACATCTTCATCTCGCACGATCTCAACGTCGTCCGCTTCATGTCGGACCGGGTGATGGTGATGTACCTCGGCAAGGTCGTGGAGGTCGGGCCGGCCGATACCATCCTGCGCAGCCCGCGTCATCCCTATACCAGGGCTCTGCTTGCCTCGATGCCGTCCGTCGATCCGGCACGGCGCACGCGGGAGGCGCCGATTGCGGGCGATCCCCCAAATCCGATCAATCCACCGTCGGGTTGCCGGTTCCATACCCGCTGCACCTTCGCCGCCGACGTCTGCATGGGCCGCGAACCAAGCCTGACCGACCTCGACGGGGCGCACTTGGCCGCCTGCCACATGGCGGACCCGGCCGCCGGCCATCCGCAATCCGGGAGGCTGGCATGACAGCGGCTGCAGCCACGGGCAGCGCCAAGCCTTCTCTCGTGCGCATCGAAGGCCTGACCGTCGATTTCGCGGCGGGCCGGCAGAAGGTGCGCGCGGTGGCTGGCGTCGACTTGAGCCTCGAACGCGGCGAGGTGCTGGCAATCCTCGGCGAATCCGGCTCCGGCAAGAGCGTGACGCTGCGCTCGCTGCTGCGTCTGTTGCCGCGCACTGCGGTCATCGGCGGCAAGATCCATGTCGATGGCACCGATGTCCTGGCCCTCGAGGAAGCCGATCTGCCGGCGTTTCGCGGCAGCGCCGTATCGATGATCTTCCAGGAGCCCGGCCTCGCCCTGGACCCGGTATTCCGCATCGGCCAGCAGATTGCCGAGGCGATCAGATCGCACGAGGGCGTGTCCCAGCGCGAAGCCACGGCGCGGGCCCTCGACCTGTTCGAGCGCGTGCGCATCCCGGCCGCCCGCCAGCGCCTCGAGAGCTATCCGCACGAGATGTCGGGCGGCATGCGCCAGCGGGCCATGATCGCCCTTGCGCTCGCCTGCCACCCCAAGGTTCTGCTCGCGGATGAGCCGACCACTGCCCTTGACGCCACGGTGCAGATCCAGATTCTCCTGCTGCTGAAGGAATTGCAGCAGGAGTTCGGGCTCGCCGTAATCTTTGTCACGCACGGCATCGGCGTGGCGGTAGAGGTGGCCGACCGGATCGCCGTGATGTACGCCGGCCGGATCGTCGAGAGCGGATCGTGTGCCGCGCTGATCGGCAATCCACGGCACCCCTACACGCAGGGCCTGCTGGCGACCCGCACCGGCTATGAGCGCGCGCGCGGGTCGCGCTTGACCGCGATCCCCGGCGCGCCGCCGGACCTCGCCAATCTTCCTCCCGGCTGCGCCTTCGCCCCGCGCTGCACCCACGCGCATCAAGACTGCCGCGCCGGCGTGCCACCGCCGATCAGGATTGCGGATGGCCATTGGGCACGCTGCGTACGATTGGGCGAATCTCGATAATTCGCCTGTTGCTTCTCCACCGATCGGCCTCGAACGGTCGAGGATGCCAATCCTTGGAGGGTGTTCACCATACTCATGCGTCGGGTCATCGACGATTGCAGGCTCCCGCCCGTGCACGCCGGGTATGCCGAGATAGAACTTGACGTCGTGGATTCCCTGGCCGGATCATGGCTGTCGCATCTCGCATCGAGAACGAAACGGCAAATGGGGAGTGGAACATGAAGTTTTCCGGACTTCTAGCAGCTGCTTTGGCGAGCGTGGCATGTCTGTTCGGCGCGACGGAAACGAGCGCTCAGACCTATCCGACCAAACCGCTCCGCTTTCTCATCCCGACCGGCGGCGGCGGCATCATCGACGTCGCCTCGCGGTTGATCGGCAAGGCGCTGGAGGCCGAACTCGGCCAGCCGGTGTTGATCGACAATCGGCCCGGTGCGACCTACCAGCTGGCCACGGACCTGTGTGCGCATGCCCCGCCCGACGGGCACACGTTCTGCTCGATCAACATCAGCACCCACTCCTTCAATCCGTACGTGTTCAAGAAGCTGCCCTACGATCCGATCAAGGATTTCAAGCCGGTCTATTTCCACTTGGCCGCCGTGCAGGGCTTCACCGGATCGAAAAAGATGCCGGCGAAAACAGTCGCCGAGCTGAAGGACTATGCCCTCAAGAACAAAGGCAAACTCAATTTCGCCACGCTCGGACCAGGCTCCTCAGCCGATCTCTTCCGCCAATGGCTGAACAAGGAATGGGGTACTGACATTGCGGGCGTCGCCTATGGCGGCGGCAGTCAGATCCAAGTGGCTCTGATGTCTGATGAAGTGCAGCTAACCATCGTTGGCGTCGGCACGCTCACCGACATGTTCAAGCAGGGCGACGCCAAGCTGCTCGCCGTCAGCTCCAAGGAGCGCATCGCGATCTTCCCCGAGGCGCAAACGTTCAATGAAGTTGGTTTCGGCATCTATCCTTCGAGCTTCTGGCTCGGCATCGCCGTGCCCGCCGGCACGCCCGACGCCATCATCAAGCGCCTCAACGAAGCGTTCAACGTCGCCGCCAAGGATGCCAAGAACCAGGAATACATGAACAACAACGCCCTGCAATTCGGCCCAACCACGATCGTGGGCTTCGCCGAGTTCATGGAGAAGGACCGCAAGGCGGCCGAAACCATCATCAAACTCGTCGGCGTGGAGCCGAAGTAGCGACCAGTCGGCGGAGCCCCCGATGCGGGTCAAGCAGGATATCGCCGCCGGTCTGATCTTTGCTGCGCTCGGCGCCGCGGGGTTGGCGCTCGGTCAGGAGTACGAGTTCGGCGCAGCCCGCAGCATGGGGCCCGGCTACCTGCCGACCGTGCTGTGCTGGGGGCTGATCGGGTTCGGGCTGGTGATTGCCGGCAAGGGCCTCGTCGAACGTGGGGATTGGGTGGGGCGCTGGCGACTGCGCCCGCTGTTGTTCGTCCTTGCCGCGGTCGGCATGTTCGCGCTGACGATCGAGCGGACAGGCCTGTTCATCGCGGTCGCCGCGACGGCGCTGCTGTCGGCATTCGCCAGCGCAGACATGCGCCCGCGCGAGACCGCGGTTCTGGCCATTGTGCTCGCAACGGGCTCGGCGGCCCTGTTCGTCTATGGTCTGTCGCTGCCGATCAGCGTCCTGCCGCCTTGAACAGACCTGGACCTTGATCATGGGACTGCTCGAAAACCTGGCGCTCGGCTTCAGCGTCGCCATCTCGCCGATGAACCTGATGTTGTGCCTGGTCGGGGCCTTGCTCGGCACATTGATCGGCGTTCTGCCCGGCATCGGCCCGCTGACAACGATTTCCCTGTTGCTGCCGGTGACGTTCGGGCTGTCGCCCGTGGGCAGCCTGATCATGCTCGCCGGCATCTACTACGGCGCGCAATACGGCGGCTCGACCACGGCGATCCTGGCGAAGATGCCGGGCGAATCGTCGTCGATCATCACCTGTCTCGACGGTTATCAGATGGCGCAGAAGGGGCGCGCGGGCGCGGCGCTGTCGATCGCTGCCTTGAGCTCATTCTTTGCTGGCACCGTGTCGATCTTTCTCGTCGCCGTCGCCAGCGTGCCGTTGTCGGCTGCCGCGCTGCAATTCGGCGCGGCGGAATACTTCTCGCTGATGACGCTCGGCTTGGTCGGCTCCATCGTTCTGGCGCAAGGATCCCTGCTCAAGGCCATCGCCATGGTCCTTCTGGGCCTGTTCTTCGGTCTGGTCGGCACCGACCTGGAAAGCAGCGTGCAACGCTACACGTTCGGCATTCCAGCACTTTCCGACGGTATCGGCTTCATCGCGGTGGGCATGGGTCTGTTCGGCATTGCCGAATTGGTCGCCAATCTCGAGCGGGGCAATGTCGAGGCTGAAAAAACCAACATCGTTGGCGGCCTGATGCCGACGCGAGAGGAGATCCGGGCGGCCATTCCCGCAGTGCTGCGCGGGTCGGCGCTCGGCTCCCTGCTCGGCATCCTGCCGGGCGGCGGTGCCACGCTCGCCTCGTTTGCGGGCTACGCTCTGGAGAAAAAGCTCTCCAAGACGCCCGAGCGGTTCGGCACGGGGATGGTGGAAGGCGTTGCCTCGCCGGAATCGGCCAACAACGCCGCCGCGCAAACGTCGTTCATCCCCAAGCTGACGTTGGGCGTTCCCTCCAATGCCGTCATGGCGTTGATGATTGCCGCCATGATGCTGCAAGGCTTGACGCCGGGGCCGCAGATCCTGGTCAAGCAGCCGGAGTTGTTCTGGGGGCTGATCGCCAGCATGTGGATCGGCAACGTCATGCTGCTGGTGATCAACCTGCCGCTGATCGGCATCTGGGTGAAGCTGCTCGACGTGCCTTACCGGCTGCTGTTTCCGATCATCATCGTGGTCAGCTGCATCGGCGTCTACGGCACGTCAAACTCGACGTTCGACGTCTGGCTGACCCTGCTGTTCGGGCTGATCGGCTTCGTCCTCTACAAGTTGGGCTGCGAGCCGGCGCCGCTCCTGCTCGGCTTCGTGCTGGGTCCGATGATGGAGCAGAATTTGCGCCGCGCCCTGGTCCTGTCGCGCGGCGATCCGATGACGTTCGTGCAAAGGCCGGTGAGCCTGGTGCTGCTCGGTCTCGCATTCGTTCTTTTGCTGCTCGTCGTGCTGCCCGCCTTCCGGCGGACACGTGAAGAAGCTTTCAAGGAGAGTTGACGCATGGCACCGCTATCCAACAGGGCCGCGCGCGTGCTCGGCATGCTGCGGACGATGCATGTGATCCGCGAATTCGACGAGGCGGCCGGGCGGGAGTGGACCGCCGGCAACGTCCGCGGCTCCGTGCATCAGTATGTCGGCCAGGAGGCGATTGCGGTCGGCGTCTGCGCCAACCTGCGGCAGAGCGACTACATCAGCTCCAACCACCGCGGTCACGGCCACTCCATCGCCAAGGGCGCCGATCCCATGGGCATGATGGCCGAGCTGTTTGGCCGGGCTACCGGTACCTGCGGCGGCAAGGGCGGCTCGATGCACATCGCCGATTTCTCGATCGGCATGCTCGGCGCCAATGGCGTGGTGGCCGATGGAGCCACCACGGCGGTGGGCGCTGCCCAATCGATCAAGATCCTCGGGCAGGATCGTGTCGCGGTGGCCTTCTTCGGTGATGGTGCGGTCAATCGCGGGCCCCTCATGGAGTCCTTCAACTGGGCCAAGATCTACAAGCTGCCCATGCTGTTCGTCTGCGAGAATAACGGCTATGCGGCAACGACCAAGACCGCCGATTTCACGGCCGGCGGCGGCTTCGTTGACCGCATGAGGGCCTTCGCCATCGCGGGTGAAGAGGTGGACGGCAATGATCTGCAGGCGGTCGATGCCGCCGCGGAGCGGATCATCACGCGCATCCGAGGCGGTGACGGGCCTGGTTTCATTCACGCGGTGACCTACCGCCATCACACCCACAACATGAAGGATACGGGCTCCTATCGCACCGAGGCGGAGGTCGACCGCTGGAAACAGGCCGACCGGGATCCGATCGCCCGGTGCGCGGCATGGCTGAGCGGTGAGGACGTGCCGCAATCGGATCTCATGAAGGCTAGAACCGACGCCGAGGCCCTCATTGCCGGGGCGGTGGAAGCGGCACGGATCGCGCCTTGGCCAGATGTGCGCGAGGCCTTGACCGAAGTTCAGGATGTGGGAGCGCCGCTATGACACTGGAACTCACCTATGCCGAAGCCGCCCTGCTGGCGCTGAGGCAGGAGATGGAGCGCGATCCGCGCGTGTGGGCGCTGGGAGAGGATCTGGGGCCAGAGGGCGGCCTTGCCGGGCAATACAAGGGTCTGCAGGCCCAGTTCGGTCCCGACCGCATCGTCGACACACCGATCTCGGAGAATATGATCATGGCCGCCGGGGTCGGCGCGGCGCTGTCGGGAACGCGGCCGGTGGTCGAGCTGCGCTTCGCCGACTTCGGCATGTGTGCTGCCGACGAACTGGTCAACCAGGCCGCCAAGAACCGCTACATGTTCAACGGCCAGTCGCGCGTGCCGCTGGTGGTGCGCCAGTCGATCGGCATGCGTGGCGGCACCGCGGCGCAGCATTCGCAATCGACCGAGGCGTGGTGGGTGCACATTCCCGGCCTAGTTGTCGTGACGCCATCGACCCCGGCCGACAACCACGGACTGCTGAAAGCCGCCATTCGCTGCGACGATCCCGTGGTCTATTTGGAACACAAGGGACTGTGGGGCATGAGGGGTGTGGTCGACCCCGACGCGGCTCCCATTGAACTCGGCAAGGCCGAGGTGGTCCAGAGCGGTACAGACATCACCATCGTCACCTGGTCGGGCATGCGCATCGAATGTGCCCAGGCCGCAAGGACGCTGCAGGAAAAAGGCATCAGCGTCGAACTCATCGATTTGAGAACACTGTGGCCATGGGATCGCGAGGTAGTCCTCGCCTCCGTCGCCAAGACAGGGCGACTGCTGATCGCCCATGAGGCAGTGCGTGTGGGAGGTTTCGGCGCCGAGGTTGCGGCCGAAATCGGCGAGCTGCTCTGGTCTCAGCTGAAGGCTCCGATCCGTCGCCTCGGTGCGCCGCGCGCGCCGGTTCCGTTCTCGATCCCGCTGGAAGACGCCTGCCGCGTCAGCCCCGCCCAGATTGTCGAAACGGCCCAGGCGATGATGGCGGCTAGAAGATAGTCGGAGCGGAGGCGACAGTCTTGCGATCTGCACCTGCTCGCTGTCGCTTCACGACATGCAGCCAGATCACAGGCGTGTTGCGCGTATGACACAACATGCCGACCGCTCCGGGTCTTGTGTCACGAGCGTAGCCGGTCCACACGGCTGCGCGCAACTGCATGAGAGATGGACAGGGAGGATCGGGCCACTTGCGGTCGTGGGCGTAACAATCGATCCCGCAACACCTTGTATATTGGCAACGCATGTGGGGCTGTCGCCGCCGATTCCAAGTCAATATCCATCGCTGACCGGACGCTGTTGACTGTCGTCTCTGGACATACGCTCGAAGTGCGAGAGGACCACGTCCCGCCTGTGGGCATCATTGACGTTGACCAGTGCTCTGACCGTCATGTGCCCCGGCGTTGTGGCGGGTCAGTATGTCGGCGGCACGTCCGGACATGGGCGCGGACCTCGGCGATGCGCATGGGAATCCTCGTTTCTCGGTTGGGGCGCTCTCTGCAGAACCGTATGACAGCCTGGCTCGCAAGCCTGCACGCGTCGGCGGTGCCAAGACACCGGGTCAACTCTATTTCAGATAACTGATTATAAGTGCCCCAGCGCTCAACAACGACTTCGTGCCAGGGCCCAACGTGCCGTTCTTGACGGATGCCTAGATATTGCGGCATCTGCTCGCCGCCTCGATAATCGCATCGACGGCGGCGTGGGACGGCCTCGTCCCTATCCTCGATCCGGAAGTGCTAGAGCTGCCGCGCAGTGCGAAAAGCTGCGCGGCAGCTTCGGCCTTAGGGTTTGAAGACGAAGCCTGGCCCGATTGCGACGTCGACGGGGATCTTCGGCAGGTCCGAAAACAGATCCGGATGTTTCGTCATCACATTCAGGATATGCTTGGGCTCGATGTGCTTGTTGACGTCGAAGGTCGACTTCAGCACGCCGAGCCGGGACAACGTCTGCTGCGCCTGCCACATGGCGCGGTAGTTGTTGGCCGACAGGCGCCGGTCGTTCTGCTGGATGTTGAAGCCCATGGCTGCCTCCGCGACGTCAAGCTTCAATCCCGGGATCCAGCGCGTGGCGATCTGCGCCGCCTGTTTCGAGTTGGCGCGCATCCACTTGTCAGCCTCGGACACGGCCGCCAGGAATTTCTCGATCGTTTCGCCGTTCTTCTCGACCCAGGGACGCAAGCCGACGTTGTAGCCGAGGTAGGCGATCGTATCGCCGCCGCGCACGACTTCGATGGCACCCGGCACATCCTTCACGGCGACGATCGGCCAGGGATCCCAGCACCCGAAGGCATCGATGCCCTTGGCCAGTAGGGCTACGGTCATCTCCGGCGGTGGAGTATTGACCAGCGTCACGTCGCCGGGCGTGAGTCCTGCCTTCTCTAGCACGGCCAGCACGTAGAGATGATTGATGGTGCCGAACGAGGCGGCGATCTTCTTGCCTTTCAGGCTTTTGAGGTCGCCCTTGGTGATCCCTGAGTCCTTGCCGGCGATGATCGCCATGGTGGCGTCGGAGCCGAGCTTGGTGGCACTGCCGCTGTAGTTGCCGAGCGCGACGAGGTCCATGCCACGCAGCACCGCGCCGATCATCGGCACGCCGACCTGGACGATTTCGCTTTCGCCGGCCTGCAGGGCGTTGAGCGCGTCGACGCCCGTCGCGTACGGCCGTGCGATCGCCACATCCAACCCGTGCTTCTCGAAGAAACCACGCTCCAGCGCGATCGGCAGTCCGACCTGGTCGATGCCCGTGACCATGCCGGCCTTCAGCTTCACGGGCGTTTGCGCCTGCGCTGCCGCCAATGGCAGCAGCAGCAGGCCGAGAACGGCCATCATCAAACGTTGCATTGCGCTATCCTCCTGGTGGCAGCGGTTCGACGCGCCTCACCCAGTACGGCCGGGCAAGGCTTGTCAACTCCGCTCGTTTCACTCCCCGAACTTCAACGGCATTTTCTTGTGTTCCCGAAACCCTGCCGTAGGTCTGGAACAGCTGGACGTGGAACCGCTCCGGCGGGAACGGCAACGTGACCAGTATGTTCACCCGTTCGGCGCCGGAGGGAAAGCCCTCGATCTTGCCCGGCGCCGCCAGGGACAGCCAAATCTGCCAGCCGACGTAGAACGCTACCACCGCCAGCAGGACATGGGTCTTGCGCGATTTCAGCGCATTCTTGAGCATGACATCACGCCGATCGTACCAATTGCAGCACCCTGCCGGTCAGTGCCTTGAACTGATCGTGCTCGTGCAGCGCATCCCACGAGCGCGGTCGCGGCATGTCCACGGCGATCTCATCGAGCACGCGGCCCTTTGACAGCACCACGACGCGGTTCGCCAGAAACACTGCTTCTCCCACGTCATGGGTGATGAACAGCACAGTGGGGCGCTTCTCCTGCCAGATACGAGTCAGCTCTTCTTGCAGGGTCATGCGCGTCTGCGCATCGACGCTGGCGAACGGCTCGTCCATCAACAGAATGTCAGGTTCATTGGCCAGCGCCCGCACCACGCCGACGCGCTGTTGCATGCCGCCCGACAGCTCATTGGGATAGCGGTCGGCCGCCTCCGATAGCTTGGCAAGCGCCAGGTACTCGTGCGCAATCCTTTCGCGCTCCGTCCTGCCGATGCCGCGCATCTTGGGGCCGAAAGCGACGTTCTCCAGCACCGTGCGCCAGGGGAAAAGCGCGAACGCCTGGAACACTACGCCGCGGTCCGCGCCTGGACCTTTCACCGGCCTGCCGTCAAGCAGGATCTCACCGCCGCTCAGAGGAAGAAAGCCTGCGATCATGTTGAGGATGGTGGACTTGCCGCAACCCGACGGTCCGACGATGGAGACGAACTCGCCCTCCTTCACCTCCAGCGAGACATCGTGCACGGCGGTGACGCTCGTGCCCGCGTACGGGTCGAAATACGTCTTCGACAGATTTCGGATGGTCAGGCTCTTCACCGCGTCACCAGTCCCCAGCGTTCTCCCGTGGCGCGTTCTATCGGCGCTAAAATCCAGCTGTCGACGATGTACCACAAGATACCGAGGATGATCATGCCGAGCAAGATCTCGACCACGGAGCCGGCGCGTCTGGCATCGAACATGAGAAAGCCGATGCCGCTGGTACCGACGATGATCTCCGCCGCGATCAGCGCCCGCCAGCCATAGCCCAGGCCATTGCGCAGCCCGGTGACGATATTGGGCAGCGCCCCAGGCAGCACGACCTCCCACAAGATGCGCAGGCGGGACGCACCGAGGCTCAGGGCGGCGCGGTGCATGTTGATCGGGATCGAGCGCACCCCGAGCACGGTGTTGAGCACGACGGGAAAGATCACCGTGTAGACGATGACGACCGTCATGGTGACGAGGCCGTAGCCGAACCAGATCACCAGGATCGGCAACCAGGCGATATCGCCGATGGCCTGGAAGAACAGCAGCAGCGGCCACAACGCCTTGTGTGCCCACTGGCTGAGCCCGATCAGGATGCCGAGCGGAATCCCCAGCGCGATCCCCCAGAAGGCGCCCGCGCCGAGGCGCACCATGCTGTCCTGCAGGTAGTCCGGCAGGATGCCCTTGTAGACCAGGTCGCCAAACGACCGCACGACATCCAGAGGTCCCGGCAAGAACACCCGCGGGAAAATCTCCATCGCGGTGACGGCCCACCAGAGCGCCACCACGGGCACGAACGGGACGATCGACGCAATCGACGGCCAGCGCGCCGTCAACCGCACATAGGCGCTCCAGGTCTGCAGCAGGACAGTCATGCGCGCTGCACCATGCCCCAGCGCTCGATGGTCGCGCGTTCCAGCGGCGCCAGCACCAGGCGATCGAGCAGCAGCCACAGCACGCCGATGACGATCATGCCGAGCACGATGACCTCGGTGCGGTAGAAGTCGCGGGCGACGAACAGCATGTAGCCGAGGCCGACGTTGGTGGCGATCATCTCCGCCGCGATCAGCCCGCGCCAGGCGAAGCCGAGCCCGGTACGGACACCCGTGACGATATTGGGCAGGGCGCCCGGCAGCAACACTTCCGTTAGCATCGCCCAGCGGCCCGCGCCCAGGGACGCCGCGGCATTGCGCACCACTCGCGGAATGGTCGAGACGCCGAGCAGGGTGTTGTAGGTGACGATGAAGAATACGGCGTTGAAAATGACGAACGTGATGGCGCCGAAGCCGTAGCCGAACCACAGCGTGGCGATAGGGATCCAGGCGATGCCGGCCAGCACCGAGAAGAAGCGGAACAGCGGCGTCAGGAAGGTCGAGACGATGGGGCTCACGCCCATCGCGATCCCTAAGGGTATAGCCAGCAGCAGGGCCAGCACGGTCCCGACTGCCACCCGCAGCAGGCTGGCGCCGATGTGTGCGACCAGAGTTCCATCCTGGATGCCCTCGAGACCGGCCTCAATCACCGAGGTGAGGTGCGGGAACAGGCGCGGATTGACGTCAAAATACGGGATCAAGACGGCCCATAGAACGAGCAGGACGGCAAAAGGAGAGAAGAACAAGAGCGCCTTAGAGAGCGATTGCCGCAGCCGCATCAGAATGCTCACTCAGATCCCAGCCAGCCGTCAGTCGGCCGGCATGGATACTAGCGAGGCGCACTCGAAATGTCTGCTTGGGGTCGCGTCACGCGTCAACCTTCCTACGGGAGATGTGATCGGGAAGCTGACGTGGAGTCAAGCGCTGGACGCGATCCACCGAGCCCCGAAGAACGATATCCACCAGCGACCCGTCGTGGCGACGCGATACCCCAATCAACGGACATGATTGGCGACGAGCAAATTGTTGCCGATCGCGCATTGGCCGAGGTCCGCTCCTGTATAACCAGACCGGAGGCACGGTACCCTCGGATACGGGCCGCCGAAGTGGCGACGAATGCCTTGTGCTTGAAGTCGAAATTCGCTGGTGAGAGCCGTCTGCGGCAAGGCGTGGTGAGAGCGCACTCGCCCCAGCACGATCCAGGGGGGCTGGACATGGTGAGCGCGACCTGTTGCGATACCAAACTCCCATGGCACAGAGGAGCTGCCCCGATGACGATCATCGACTCCCAAGTCCACGCCTATGAGGCGAATACGCCGAAGCGACCCTGGCACAGTGTGCCGAACTGGCCCGATCACGTTACGGGCGACGAGATGGTGGCGGCGATGGACAAGGTCGGCGTCGACGGCGCAATCTTCATCTCCGCCTTTTCCATGTACCGTTACGACGCCAGTTATGCAGTGGAGGTACAGCGGGCCCATCCCGGTCGGCTCGCGCTCGTCAAGCCGGTCGACCCAGACGATCCGGCGGTGGCCGACGTCATTGCTGACTGGAAGAAGACTCCGGGCACGGTCGGCATTCGTATCATTATGGCAAAGGAGGCGAAACACGATCCCAACGACCCGGGCCTCGACCGGATCCTGCGCGCGGCCGTGAAGCACGACTTTCCCGTCAACATGCTGTGTTGGGGCAACGTGGACGCAGGCGCGGCGTTGATAGATCGCCATCCCGATACGCGCTTCATCATCGACCATCTGGCCATCCCGCAGCCCCGCACGCCGCCCGCAGGGCCGCAGCCCTGGGCCGACCTGCCAATGGTTCTGGACCTTGCCAAGCGCAAGAATGCCGTGATCAAGGTGAGCGGCGCCTGCACGCTGTCCCGGGAGCCGTTTCCGTTCCCGGATATCTGGGACCCGCTGGCTCGCGTGTTCGATGCCTGGGGTTTCGACCGGTGCCTGTGGGGCACGGACTGGACTCGCGCATTCGCGGTCGTCAAATACGAGGAGGCCGTCGAGCCCTTCCTTAAAACCGACCGCCTGAGCGACAGTGAGCGAGCGATGCTGATGGGCGGCGCGTGCGCCAAGGCCTATGGCTGGTCGCCGAAGAAAGGTTAGGTTGTTTGGCGGTCGTGTCCGGCCTACTTTCCACTCGCGGTCGGAGTGATCTGAAAGCTTCCGTCGGGCGGCTGACGCGACGGGCCAAGGGCTGACATGATGCTCATGTTCATGGCGGTCGTTTTTGCGACGGCTCATGGAGGTGCATCGGAAATTTACGTGTCTGATCCGCTAGATCAGTCGCTCCCGACGGTGCGGTCACGGAACGCGATCATGTCGCGCGGCTTCCACGTGGTATCGATGTGCAGCAAGGGAAACGGCGGCTTTTGCGGCCAGAACGGCCTGCGGGCAAGATGCAGCAGAACCGTCGAGTCCTTGCCGATCGAATAGAGCAGCACCGGCTTGCGGAACTGTGCCTCAGCCTCACGGAAGATGTGGATGCTCTCGGACTCGAGCAGATCAAGATGGGATATTTGCGCTGTCATCGTGCGGCAACCTTGCTCAGTGGGCGGTTATGCAGCCCGCATTCCTTGCCGTCCTCGGTCTCCCACCACCAGCGGCCAGCCCTAATGTCCTCGCCGGGATGGACTGCGCGCGTGCACGGTTGGCAGCCGATCGAGGGGAAGCCCCGCGCGTGGAGTGGGTTCATGGGGATGGCGTGCAGCGCGACATAGGCTTCGAGCCTGTCGAGCGACCAGTCCGCGATTGGATTGATCTTGAAGAGACTATGCTCGCTGTCCCATGCTGCGATAGGCACCTCGGCGCGTCCCGCCGTCTGCTCGCGGCGCAGACCGGTGAGCCACGCCGACGCACCGGCGAGCCCTCGTTGCAATGGCAGAACCTTGCGGACGTTGCAGCAAGCCCTACGCGCCTCGGTCGAGCTGCGAAAGCCAAGCACGCCGTCACGCGCAACAATGGCTTCGACGTCTGCAGCGAGCGGTGCGAGAACGCGAACCTTGACGCCGTAGCGCTGCTCATTCGCTGCCAGCGTGTCGATCGTCTCCGGGAACAGACGGCCGGTATCGAGCGTGAAGGCGTCGATGGCTGCACCGCTCTCCGCAATCGCATGCAGGATCGCCTGATCCTCGATGCCGAGGCTAGTCGAGAAGGCAATCCGTCCCGGCACGGTTTCGCTGATCAATCGGATGCGATCGGAAAGATCGCGTGTCCGGGCCAATCGCTCGGCCAATTCTGCGGTCAATTCTGGGGCATGCCGCTCTCGGGTCGTTGAGGCTGCAATGGTCATACGCCGCTCTCCGATTGCAGGGTCACGTCGGCATGGAATTTATTGCCGGCAGTCGTCGCTTTGACGTAGCCGGCGCGGATCGTGAAATCGCCGAATCTCTCGCCAGCCCCGCGTTCTTTGGCATAGCGCCGCAGCATCGGCTCCAGCGTCGTGACGATACGGGCCTTATCGACGTCCTGCGCCACGAGCTTGTTCAGCCGCGAACCGTCGAATGCCGCGCCGAGATAGAGATTGTAGAGTCCGGGGCCGCGACCGACGAGGCCAATCTCGGCGAGATACGGCCGTGCGCAGCCGTTTGGGCAACCGGTCATGCGGATGACGATGTCGTCGTCGCGCAGCCCAGCTCGGTCGAGCACGTCCTCGATCGCCGTTATCAGCTCAGGCAGGAAGCGCTCGCTTTCGGCCAGCGCCAGGCCGCCGGTCGGCAGCGCGACGCACGCCATCGAGTTGCGGCGCAGGCCTGAAGTGGTGGCGACCGCCACGCCGTGCGCTGCGAGCATGCCGTCGATCTTCTTCTTCGCCGTAGCCGTGACGCCGGCGATGATCACGTTCTGGTTGGCGGTGCAGATCAGCTCGCCCTTGTGGATGCCGGCGATTGCACGAAGTGCCGTTCGCAACGTGTGTCCCGGAAGATCCTTGATGCGGCCATTCTCGACGAACAGGCCAAGGTGCCACTGGCCGTTCGCGCCTTTGTGCCAGCCTATGGGGTCCCCGGTGCTGTCGAACTTGTACGGACGTGGCGCCTCCAGCGCATGCCCCAGTCGCCGCTCGACCTCGGCGCGGAAGGCGTCGAGCCCGCGGTCCTCGATGGTGTACTTGAGCCGGGCTCGCTTGCGATTCTCTCTGTTGCCCCAGTCACGCTGCACGGTGAGGATCTTCTCGGCGACGTCGAGCGCCTGCTCGGTCGTGCAGAAGCCGAGCACGTCGGCGGTGCGCGGGAACGTATCCGGCTCGCCGTGCGTCATGCCCATGCCGCCGCCGACCGTGACGTTCCAGCCAATCACCCGCTCCTGCTCGACAATGGCGATGAAGCCGAGGTCATGCGCGAAGATGTCGACGTCGTTGTGCGGCGGCACGGCCACGACGGTCTTGAACTTGCGCGGCAGGTAATGCTTGCCGTAGATCGGCTCCTCGTCCGCACCGGCACCGCTGCTCGTGTCCTTGACCTTCTCCCCGTCGAGCCAGATCTCGTGATAGGCGCCGGTCTTTGGCAGCAGGTGCTCGCTCAATCCGCGCGCAAGGTGCAGAGCCTCCGCATGCGCCTTCGACAGGTGCGCGTTGCACGTCGCCAGCACGTTGCGGTTGACATCGCCGCACGCGGCCAGAGTGTCGAGCGCCGCCGCGTCGATGGCCTGCATCGTCCGCCGCATGTTCGACTTGATGACGCCGTGAAACTGGAACGTCTGCCGCGCACCTGAACCCGATCTGGCCGTGGCCCATCGCCGGATTGCGCCACGACACCGTGCGGTTCCAGGCGACGAGCTTGTCGGGCGTGCCGTCGAAGATGTCGTTGCCGCCGCGCACGATGCGTTTGCCGGGACGTGTCAGGTTGTCGCGTGCGTCGTCGGGGCGAAGGAGATAGGGGCGATCGTGCGAACTGGTCCATTCGAGCAGGCTCCCGCTCATGTCGAGCAACCGCTCGGGAGTCGCGCAACGTCGCTGATCCTGTCATCAATTCCTGCATCGATGGCCAAGTCGCGGCGCTGATGATTGGAGCCTTCAAGTTCGAAAGTCGATTTCACGCCATGATCCTCGAGACGAAGGATGATGTGGTCTCAATAGCGTTGGCCTTGCGGCACGTCTCAAAGCCGGTTGGCGGCATGCACTTGCTCAGCGGCTTCCCGTCGTAGGACAGGCGTGCCGCAACGCTGGGGCTCCTGACGGATTGTAGTTCGAGCCGAGCTGACGAAGTGCGTCGGATTGGGGGATGAATTGGGAGATGATACAATGATGTCTGGCTCATAACATAATGATTATAAAACAAATATATCCTAAGATCCGAATCCCTCTCTCTCCGCCACTGGGCCATCTCGGCCGATCTCACCCCGTCTCAAAACATCGAAAAATGCTCCGCGGGCAATTCGAACTCTCTTTGCCGCGCGTGGCCGGCTTTCCAGAGTCCCCCCTGATCGACATGCTGGACTTGCGAATTCCCCCTGCACTCATTCTGGCGGAGCAGGGCCGGGAGCATGCTCGCCCGCGGAATCCTGCGCGCCGATCCGCCGGCATCGCCGATCTCGGGCAAGTCGATCGACGATTGCTCGCATCCCTCGCGCAGCCTGCCTCGAGGCTTCAACCCGTGCCGGCCGCTCGAGATGGCTTCGCCAATGCCGCCCAGGACTTGCGGCATCGCGGACAGGCCGCGGGGTGGCAGGCCCGGCAGAACGGCTTGCCACAAGAGCGGCACGCAGCCTGCCCGCCAGCGTCGGTCAGGTGCAGATGATCGTCGCACACGTGGCGCTCGGTATCGAGGCCGATGCCCCAGTCGCTCGGCGCCGGCTCCATCCGGCGAGCGGCGACGTGCCAGTCCATGGCAATGCTACGCTCGCCCTTGCGCCGCTTGATCAGGACCTCGTGGCGCTGCACCGGCGCCACCAAGACGAGCGCCTGCACCCACTCGATTGTCACGTTGAGTGCGTAGTTGTGGCGCAGATCATCGAGCTTGGCGGCGTACTCGCGCTCGATCGAGGCGACGCGCAGGCGCTCCCGCGCGATGGCCGCCTCGAGCTTCTCGCCCGGTTCGATCTTCTCCTTCTTCTTCTCGGCGGACTTGCGCGGCTTCGGCTCGGCGACCAGACGCTCGAGCCCCGCCAGCTTGATCAGCGCAGCGCGCCGCAGATCATCGTGATAGGCGTGCACACGGCGGCGGTCGCGGTCGAGACGGCGGAGCATGGCAGCGAGGAAAGGCTCGAGGTCCGCACGCACCAGCCGGTCGAGCAGCGGCCCTGTTCGATCGGCAATGGTGGCGGCGCCCCATGCCGGACCAGCGGCCCGCGCCACCGTCGGTTCCAGCGACTGCCAACTATCGGCGCGATCGATCGCCCGGCGCAGCGCCGTCAGCAAATCCTCGTCGAGCACGGCTCCAGTGGTGCAGTTGAAGCCCACCCAGACCAGGCCCTCGCGCTTCTCGTCCGACACGGCGGCGTAGCGGAACGCCAGCAGCAGACAGCGGGTCCAAGCGGCCTCGACGCCCTTCAGCCGCCACACCGCGTTGGGCAGGGACAAGGCGCCGTCAATCAGCCGCTCGGGATCGTTGGGCGGCAAGACGCCCTCGGGCAATACGAGCTGGCGCTCGGCGATCCGGCCGCGCTCCCCCAGCACGGTGTCCAGCCGCTCGAGCCAGTCGTCGTCGAGCCCGATCCGGATCGTGCCAGCCAGCGCGTCGTTACCAAAGCCTAGCCGCACCAGCTCCGGCCAGCCGAACGCCGTCCGCAGCGTCGCCGGCGCCAACACGTCGAGGCCGTCCGGCTCGATCGCCTCAACGACGGCGCCTTCGTATTCCAACAAATCGGCAACGACCTCGCGCAAGGCAGTCATGGGCTTCTCCTACGGCTTCATCCCGTCTCGAAGTCCTGGCCGAACAGGTGCTCATCGAGCTGCTTGGCGCTCTCGTGCTGGCGGCGCGCGGCATCGAGCTTGGCACCCAGCGCATCGAAGGCGCTCGTCCCGCCGGCGTCGCTCGACTGCAACCAGGCATCGAGCACGAGATCGGGAAACTCGCGATCCTCCTCGATGTTGCCGAGAATCGCGCCGACTTCGCCGACCACCAACTCGAACATTGAGATCTTCTCCTCGAGCAGGCGGAGCACCTGCTCCTCGATGGTGCCCGAGGTGACCAGGTTGAACACGAACACCTCGCGCTCCTGGCCGATGCGGTCGATGCGGCCGATACGCTGCTCGATCGCCATCGGGTTCCACGGCACGTCGAAGTTGATCAGCGTGTTGCAAAACTGCATGTTGCGGCCCTCGCCGCCCGACTGCGTGCACAGCAGGACCGAGGCGGACTCGCGGAACGCGGCGATGGCCGCATCCTTGTCGGGGCCGCTCATGCTGCCGTCGAAGCGGGCGAGCGAGATGCCCTCCGCCTCGAGACGCAGGGTCAGATGCTCGAGCGTCTCGCGCGCCTGGACGAACACCAGCTTCTTCTCGTCCGGGTTTTTTCGCAGCAGGTCGATGAGCGCCGTCTCCTTGGCGCCGCGCGGTATGGCGGCAAGCTGCCCGGCCAGCGCGCGCCAGGCCTTGCCGCCCGTGCGCTCGGCGATGCGTTCGGCGGCCTTGGCGGCGGCCGCGGGCGATGAGCCTGCCGCGGCGAGCAGATGGTGCAGCGCGAGCCGCTGGCGACCAATGCCGCCGCCTTCGGCGACCAGGCTGCGCGCGGCATCGGCAAGTGCCGCATAGGCCTCGGCCTCGCCCGCCGCCGGCTCGACCCGGATCGTCGAAGCGTGTCGCCGCGGCAGTTTGAGCGCCACGATGGCGCGCGTGTTGCGTATCATCGCGCCGCGCATCAGCTGGCGCAGGCCGTCGGGGTTGGCGGGCTGGCGCGGTTTGCCCGGCGTCATGTAGGCGGCGCGGAACTCCTTCAGAGTCTTGAAGATGCCGGGTTTCAAGAGTGTCAGCAAATTGTACAGCTCGACGAGATCGTTTTGCACCGGCGTCGCCGACAGCAGCAGCAGGAAGCGCTTGTTGAGTGCGTTGACGAGCTTCCAGCCAGCACCTGCACTGTCACAGATGTGGTGCGCCTCATCGACGACGACGATGTCGAGCTGGCGCCGACTCAGCGCCTCCACGTGCTCGGGCCGGCGGGCCGTGGCGATCGAAGCGACAATGCGTGGCTGGTTCCAGAACTGGCCCGCGTCCTTGCGCAGCAGCGGATCGTACGTGGTCGCGAACTCGAGACCGAACTTGGTCTCCAGCTCCTCGCGCCACTGGCCGACGAGGGATGCCGGCGTCAATACGAGCACGCGCTCGGCCATGCCGCGCAGCGCGTACTCCTTCAACACCATGCCAGCCTCGATGGTCTTTCCCAGACCAACCTCGTCGGCAAGTAGCACACGGCCGCGGAACTGCTTCAGGACCTTGCGCACCGTCTCGATCTGGTGCCACAGCGGTTCGACGCCGACGAGATGCGTCAAACAGAGCAACTCGTCGAAGCCTTGCACCAGGCCGAGATGGGCGAGGCGCTCGCGCAGGTGAAACGCGCGGCCGTCGGTCTCCGGCGCCTGGGCGAGTGCCGCCGCCAGCGGCGCCAGATCGACCTCGAGCGTCAGCGGAATCTCGATGTCGACCAGCGGCAGTGGCGCAGGCAAGACCGGTGCTGCCGGCTCCGGCCGAATGTCCGCTCGCGGGTGCGGTGCGGCCCGCGAGCCTGGCTTGCCGGCGGGCAGGGACTTGGCCGGCTTGGCCGCAGCCTTGCGGCCACGCGCATGTGCCGGCTGCTCGCGCGCGTCAGGAGCGTGCACAGATCGCGGTCGCGTCGAAGGCTCCGGCTCCATGATCCGGCTGAGCTGGGCGACGAACCAGTCGACCTGCGCCATGCCTGCCGGATAGTACTTGAAGGCTACAAGCGGATCAGCAAGGCCGCTGTGCTCGAGCAGGGCCTTTCCCACGAGCCGCTGACCGGCGAGATGCAATGCGAACGCGCGGAGCAGCTGCTCCGCCGGCGAGGAGGCACGCTTGTGGAAGCGCTTGAGGAAGACCAGCGCACGCTCATGTTCGCCGTCGATCAGCGCGGCGTTGGCCGCCAGCAACAGCAGATCGATATCGCCCGGGCAGGCCTTGAGCGCCGCCTCCGCCAGCGGCAGAAACCCTTGCGGCGGGTCCATCCGGTCGAAGGCGGCGAAGAGCCTTCGGTACCAGACGTCCGCGGGGTCTACCTCGTCGGCTGCATCGACGACCGGTGCGCCAGTGGCGCCGGGCAGCCCGAGCCGGATCCCGGCATCGAGCGCCAACAACGGGCGCAGTGGCGGTGCCGGCTTTTCGACGACAGGCAGATCCTCGAACAGCTCCGGCTGATGCTCGACTATTGCTCGTCGTGGCATGGCCGACTTGCCCCGGGTTCGCGTGGATGTTGGGCACGCACAGCACGAATCACAGCCAAATCCCGGTTGACAGGCTGGCGGGTATCTCGCCTGACGGCAACGCAACGATTGGCGCTTGCCCTATTCTCCTGTGGGCAACATGCGGTGAGCCCGATGGATTCTAGGTCAACGCCGGCACGCCGCCGCGCCGTTACCATCGCGGAAAGCAAAGCGACGGGGAGCGGCGCGTCAGTGCCAGATTTCACAGCACTATTTTGCCATGTGATAGAAGCAAGGTGACGCTGGCTCAAGGGTATGTCCAACCGTGGAAAAAAACCTATGCGGTCGCGACTCGCCGTCTTCACGAAGAATCGGACCAATCCCGCCTACGCCGCGGCACGTCTGGGCGCCGACAGAGTGGCACAGCGCCTTGGGGCCTCGGTCGAGCACTACGTTCCCGACGAGCCGGACAATGTGTCCCAGCAGATTGCGCTGATCGACCGCGCCATCGCCAACCGGCCCGACGCCGTGGTGCTGGTGCCGGTACACGAAACCGAGGTCAACGATGCGATCCGGCGGCTGGAGGTCGCTCGGATCCCGCTGTTCACATTCGTGACGCCGGTGACGGCGGGACGGCCCCGAACCTTCGTCGGATCCGACGATGCGGCGCTCGGCGCGGTAATTGCTCGTCGCTTGTTCGACAGACTGCACGGCAGGGGCAGGATCGTCATCGTCGAGGGCACGCCGGCGTCGGCGACGAGTCGGCATCGCATGTCGGGCTTTCGCTCCGCTCTTGCTGCGTTTCCGTCGATCGATGTGGTGGGCTCGATCGTCGGAGACTATCAGCGCGACGCCGCGCGTCTCGCATTCCGGCGGCTCGCCCCGCAGCAGCGCGCAGCCGACGGGGTGCTGTGCGCCAACGATGTCATGGCGCTCGGTGTGATCGACGAATTGGCAGTGAGCGGCGTATCACCGCCTCCACCGCTGATCGTCGGCGTCAACGCCATCCCCGAGGCTGTCGACGCCATCATCGCCGGCCGTATGCTGGCGACGGTGGATTTCGACGCGATGGGTATGTGTGCGCTAGCGACTGAGGCGGCGCTGCGGCATCTGCGCGGGGAAGCGGTGCCGACGCGCATCACGCTTCCCGTGAGCATCGTCGAGCAGGGCAACGCCGCGGCTTGGGCTCGGCCCTATGACGCGCGGGCCCTGCCTGACTGGGATCGGGTCGTTTGAGGGCCTGGCGCCGACCGCGTGTTGCCGCATGATCGCGCGCGAGCCGGGCCACCGACCGCTACGCAGACGGGGTCAGACCCGCAGGGTCTGACCCCATGCTCCGACGCCAGACTGTCGCCGGAGACAGACCCATCTTCGTCGCCGGCCTCCGGTGGGACGGGTCTGTCCCCAGGCGCAGGCGCCAGCAAGGGCTCCCAGGCCCCACGGGCAGAAGGCAGTCGTTGGAGCATGGGGTCAGACCCGCAGGGTCTGACCCCGGCGCCCCGGCGCCGTCTCAGGCGATGGCGGGGAAACGGCCTTCAACGGGATAGGCGGGGTCGGTGTAGCCTGCGGTCGAGGCATGTCCCGCGGGCACGGCGGCGTTGACGATCGCCTCGTCCGCCGCCGTCCACGTGTAGGCGAGCGCGGCGGCGTAGCTCTGCCAGTGCGCCAGGGTGCGCGGGCCGGCGATCACCGAGCTGACGGCGCGATTGTTGAGCACCCAGGCGGTGGCGAAGGCAACGAGGCTCAGGCCGCGCTCGCTCGCATGCGTCTTGAGGCGTTCGGCCAGCTCCAGAGATTCCGGCCGCCACTCCGTTTCCATGACGCGCTTGTCGCGCCGCGCCACGCGGCTGCCCGGCTCCGGCGCCACGTTGAGCTGGTACTTGCCCGACAGCACGCCGCGAGCAATCGGGCTGTAGGACACGACGCCGAGGTTGAAGGTGCGCGCGGCCGGCAGCACCTCCACTTCAGGCTGCCGGTTGAGCAGATTGTAATAGGGCTGCAGCGCCACGGGCTCGGGCACCGCCATTTGCCGGCACAGGTGCACAACATGCGCGATCTGCCAGGCGCGCACGTTGGACAGGCCCCAATAGCGCACCTTGCCGGCGCGAATGATGTCGCCGAACGTGCGCACCACGTCGTCCCAGGGCGTCAGCGGATCGACGCGGTGCACGTAATAAAGGTCGATGACGTCGGTTTTGAGCCGCTCGAGGCTTGTTTCCAGTGTACGCATCAAATAACGCCGAGACAGGCCGCGCTCGGTCGGGCCCGGCGCGGTTTGCGTGCCGACCTTGGTCGCCAGGAACCACGTGTCGCGCTGGCCCTCGATGGCACGGCCGACCACCGCCTCCGAGCGGCCTTCGGTATAGTTGCTGGAGGTATCGATGAACCGGACGCCCTGGTCGAAGGCGGCGGCGATGATCTCCCTCGCCTCCTCCTCCGGCGTCGGACCGCCGAAGTTCATGGTGCCGAGGCAGAGGGCGGTAACGGGAACGCCTGAGCGGCCCAGGACGCGGGTTGGCAACTCGGCCATCGTCGGCTCCCCAGTCTACATGCTGCGCATTGCTCAGGATCGAACCTGCTTTGGAGCCATCATGCCGGCTTCGCCGCCGAGCGCAAGCGGCAAGCGCTTTGTTGCCGGGTCGCAATCGATTACCGTGTGAACCATGACAGCAATCGAAGCCTCTCCAACGCGGCGCGCGATCATGCTTCGCCTCCTGGCGCTGGGCCTCAGTGCAAGCGCGACGCCAGCGTCGCAAGCCCGTGCGCAGCAGCTGGGCCCGCTGGTGGCGGCGGCCTCCGACCTGCAATTCGCGCTGAGCGAAGTCCGCGCCCGCTATCTCGCGGATACCGGCGTCGAGGTCCGCGTGTCGTTCGGCTCATCCGGCAACATTGCGCGGCAGATCACATCCGGGGCGCCGTTCGAGATCTTCATGTCGGCCGATGAGGGCTACATCGGCACGATCGAGCGCGCCGGCATGACCCGCGACGCCGGACGTCTCTATGCCATCGGCCGGCTTGCGCTGATGGTGCCGCATGCGAGCCGGCTGCAGCCTGATGCCAGTCTCGTCGACTTGCGTGCCGCACTTGCCGACGGCCGCCTCGGCAAGCTCGCCATCGCCAATCCCGAGCATGCTCCCTATGGTCGCGCGGCCAAGGAGGTGCTGGAGGGCCGGGGGCTGTGGACGGCACTGACGGGCCGCGTCGTGATGGGTGAAACCGTTTCGCAGGCAGCCCAGTTCGCCGCTTCGGGCGCCGTCGAGGCTGCCCTCATCGCACAGGCCCTGGCCGTCGCGCCGCCCGTGGCGAGCCTTGGCCGCTTCGCGCTGATTCAAGAGGACTGGCACGCGCCGCTGCGCCAGCGCATGGTGCTGACGCGCCACGCCGGCATTGCGGCAGAGCGGTTCTTCACTTACCTGCAGGGAACGGACACGCGGGTCATCCTGGCGCGCTACGGCTTCTCCCTGCCCGCCGACCCCGGGTAAGACAGGCAGGGCGGCACAGGTGCAAAGATAGCCATGGACTGGACAGCCTTCACCCTCTCCCTGCAATTGGCGGTTCTGACCTGCCTCGTGCTGCTGCCCCTGGGCCTGGTGCTGGCACGTCAGCTCGCCTGGGGTCGCTTCCGCGGTCGCAGCCTGATCGAGGCCGCGGTCATGCTGCCGCTGATCCTGCCGCCGACGGTGCTGGGTTTCTATCTGCTGCTGGGACTTGCACCCAATTCACTGCTCGGCGGTCTGTTGCAATCCCTCACCGGCCGGCCGATCACCTTCACGTTTCACGGTATCCTGGTCGCCTCGCTGCTGGCCAACCTGCCGTTCGCCATCCAACCCATGCAACGCGCCTGCGAAGCCATCCCCGACGAGATCCGCGAAGCCGCCTGGGTGAGTGGGCTGAGCGCCTGGCAGACGTTCCTCAAAGTGGAGCTGCCGCTGGCCTGGCCCGGCATCGTTTCCGCCTTCGCCCTGGTGTTCGCCCATACGCTCGGCGAGTTCGGCGTTATACTGATGATCGGCGGCAATATTCCCGGCGAGACGCAGACCTTGTCGATCGCCATCTATGACCGTGTACAGGCCTTTCGCAATGGCGAGGCCGCGGCCATGTCCGCCATGCTGCTGGCGGTGTCGTTCTTGGCCATCGCCATCGTGCATGTAACGGCGCGCCGGCCAAGGAGGCGGATGTGAGCGCGGCGAGCCCGACACCGGCGCCGGGGACGCTGGACGTGCGGCTGGCGCAAGAAGGCCCCATTCCCCTCGACGTCACCTTGCAGTGCCGGCCCGGGGAGCTGCTGGCCCTCACAGGGCCATCGGGCAGCGGCAAGACCTCCATATTGCGCGCCATCGCCGGCCTGCTGCGCCCGCGGGACGGGCACATCACATGCGCGGGCGAGGTCTGGTTCGACGCCCGCGCCAACACCTGGCTGCGCCCACAGGCGCGTCGCGTCGGTCTGGTGTTCCAGGACTACGCCTTGTTCCCTCACCTGACCGCGTCAGGAAATATCGCGCTGGCGCTTGACGACCGCGAGGCCACGAGCCGCCAGGCACGCGCCCTGGAGCTGCTGGCCAAGGTCAATCTGGAAGGCCTGCATGCCCGCCGCCCGCATGAACTCTCCGGCGGGCAGCGCCAGCGCGTGGCGCTGGCTCGCGCACTCGCCCGCGCGCCGCGCGTGCTGTTGCTCGATGAGCCGTTTTCGGCCGTCGACCAAATGACGCGCGGGCGGCTCAAACGCGAGTTGGTCGCCCTGCGGCGCACGCTGCAACTGCCCATCGTGCTCGTGACCCACGATCTCGACGAGGCCCTGGCGTTGGCCGACACCATCACCGTGCTGCATCACGGGCGTACACTGCAGACCGCGACGCCCGAAATCATCCGCCTGAAACCGGCGAGCCCGACGGTGGCGCGATTGCTGGGCCAGGGTAACGTCTTCTCAGGGGTGCTGGCCCGGGCCAGCACCGCAGACCTCCCCGGCGCGCTGATTTGGGGGGGACTGACATTGGAGGTCAAGGACACAGGTGCCTGGCCGCCGGGCGCGGCGGTGAACTGGGTCATCCCCTCCGATCACATCGTCCTGCACCGGCGCGGCCGCCCATCGCTCGGCGAACGGCAGAACCCGGTATCGGGCAGCATCGGTGAGTTGGCCCTGCTCGGCGAGCAGACCGCCATCACGATGCTGGTCGAGGGCAGCGCCGACCAGACAGTCAATTTCACCGTGGCGACCCATACCGCGCGCCGCAACGAGCTGGCGCCCGGCGCGCCGATCGCCGTCTCGCTGCTGGCCGAGGGCATTCATGTCTTCGCGCAACCGAGGGCCGGCGCATCGGCATAGGCAGCGTCATACCAACCTGCGCAGACTCTGACTCTCAGTTATGCCGTGCGCAGGTTGGTATTTTCTTTTGTTTGCGCGCAGCCGCCACGCCAACCTTGCGCGCGTATACCAATCTGCATGGGTCAACACCCATGCAGATTGGTATCAGTCCTTGTCGACCAGCTGCTGCTCGAAGACATCGCGCGCAAAGTCGCTGGCCGATGCCGAGACGGCGCCCGTCACCGCTATGACTACGCCCAGCATGAGTGTCGTGATCAGTATCTTCATGGGTCATCTCCGATGTTTGATCGAAGCCGATCCGCGGCTCATTTTTGCGAGCGCGTCGGTCTGGCATGACACAGATGTGTCGGTCTGGCATGACACAGATGTAATGTTGCAGCGGTCTGCCGCAATCCAACGGCCGATCATCATCGTTCAATTGTGTGCGACCGCCTCGTGAGCACAACGCCCGGCGCTGCGGCTGGAGCCCGCATGCCAGGCCGCTCGAGACGCAAACTCCGATCACGGTGCAGGCCAGACCGTGACGCGGCCGTTAGGCCGGGGTTAACCAAACCCGTGGTTTGTGTTGCCCGTTGTTGGCGTTGTACCAGAGGGCGTTCTGTTCATGTCCAAATCGCGTACCGGCCGAGCGCCGGCGGTTGTCCAGTGCGTGGGCCTATCGACGTTGCTATCGCTGCTCTGCCTGGCGTCAGCGGGCTGCGGCTCCAATCCAAATGATGAACATGCCCGCGCGGCGATCGGCGCCGAACCGCACAGGCCGCGCTACGCCAGCGAGGCGAGCGGGCGCACTGACGTGGAGGGTGATGGCTTGGAGGCACAGGTGCCGCCACCGCCCAGCATCAGGGTGGCGCCCGACGACCCCATGGAACCATTCAGCCCGAATTACGGGGCGCGCCCGGCCAGCGCACCGGCTGCCGCGCCGCTGCCGCGGGACTACAAACCGCTGGCGCCGCCAAACCGCGCTCCCAGCAGCCCGGCCAAAGTGGCCAGCGCCATGACGGGCGGATAGAGCATTTTCCGCCAAAGTGGGCACCGGTTTGGCGTAGAAAATGCGACAAACAAAGCGCTAGCCAGGCCTTGCGCTCGAGGTTGCGCGTCACTTGCAGGCCGCGGACACCAGCGGGCAAAAAAAAGCCCGCGCGGCCCCGAAGGGACCGGCGCGGGCGCTGCGACTGAGTGAGCGTCGCCGTTAGGACTTGTAAATCTGCGCGAAAACAACGCGAGCGGCTTCGTCGTGCGCCATTCCGCGTGCCACCAGGCCATGATAGCGGGCTTCGGCCTCGCGGCCTTCCCTGGACGCGTCGACCAGGACCTTCAATATCGAGAACCAGCGTGCGCCGCTCGTGCGTGCATTCGGCATGAAGTCCAGTGCCGAATCATAGGATTTTGTCGTCATGGTATTTTCCTTTGCTCACGATCAGGTCCCTTGAGGGATCCTTGGTCGTTTCTGATGTGGTGTACGGTATGCCACATTGCATTGCAGCAGAAGAGCAGAGTTCCCATGCGAGATATTCCGAATTTGCATGGCTCGCGGCGATGTGTTCATGCAGCCTTCATCTTTGCCTTCCGCGCCCCGGTTCG
This sequence comes from uncultured Devosia sp., assembly GCA_964498125.1. Taxonomy (GTDB): domain Bacteria; phylum Pseudomonadota; class Alphaproteobacteria; order Rhizobiales; family Hyphomicrobiaceae; genus CAMDBL01. The sequence goes on from CAZCGE010000123.1 coordinate 44,540, forward strand.
ATCTGAAATAACGCATTGAATTTATGCACTTATCATAATTAACCGACGTGCGCTGGCGGCGCAGGCTGCAGCGGGACCTACCTGACGCGGCAACAATTCTTGGCACCGGCCTGTCAGTCCGGAGGCCGCCATGCCCCATGATGGACATCAGCATTTATGCTGCGCTGCACTATTTATGCTGCGCTCGCTCAGAGCATGGCTGGACTTGTCCGCCGCGCTGCTGCATGCGCAGTCCCATGAGCGGCCCGTTCCCACCAGAGACCCTGCTGATTCGGCGTTGGCGCCAGGTTGCTGATCCTGACCTGCTGGTCGGCGGCATCGAGGCGATCTTCTTGGCGACGGCAGCGCCGCACAATATTGCCGACCCGGCCACGCGCGCCACATTTCGCGAACGCTGGCTCGGCCGCTACCTGGAGCATGACCCCGGCCACGTCTGGCTGGCGCTGACGCCTGCCGCTGGCGTGGCTGGCTACCTGGTGGGCTGCCTCGACGACCCCGCGCGCACAGGACGCTTCGCTGACATCGCTTATTTTGCCGCGCTCGCCGACCGGACCCCGCTTTACCCGGCGCATCTGCACCTCAACCTCGCCGCGGCCTATCGCGGCGCCGGCGTCGGTACACGCCTTCTGCAGGCATTTGCCGGTGATGCCGCCCAGCAGGGCGCCCCCGGCATGCATGCGATCACGGGCGAAGGCATGCGCAACGTCAGCTTTTATACCCGCAACGGCTTTGCCGAGGTCGGGCGCACCGCCTGGAATGACCGGACGATCGTGATGCTCGGGCGTCGCTTAGCCTGAAGCCGGCCTGCCAATGCCGCCGGCCGGCTAGAAAACGGACGCGCCGAGAAGGCCCAAGCCGATCGGGCGCGCGGACAGCCCTGCGCGGGCATCGATTGATCGCGGCGAACTCACGTGCTTCAACCGTGCGCGGCACGATCCGCAAGATTGCACCAGGGAGCGGTCGTATGAACCAGAAAGCAAAGCGCATCGGCCTGGCCATCGTCGGCGGTGGCCGCATGGGGCTGTTTCGTGGCGGAGTGGCGCGCCAGCATCTGGCCGTCGACTGGATCGGGCTGGCCGAGAAGAATCCGGAGCGGGCGCGCGAGACGGCCAAGGCGATCGGCGCCGATTTCGTCACCGATGATCACCGCGCCCTGCTGGCTCGCCCCGAAGTCAACGCTGCCATCATCGCCACCGAGGAGCATCTGCACGTCGATCCCATCATGACCTGCGTCCAGCACGGTCATGCCATGATCATCGAGAAGCCCCTGGCGGTCGATCTCGGCGAAAGCGAGCGCGTGCTGGCGGCGATCCAGAAGGCCAAGATCGACGCCGTCATCGGCTACACCCAGCGCTTCCGCCGCAAGTGGCTGTCGGGCAAGAGCCAGGTCAGCTCGGGCGCGCTCGGCGAGGTGACGATGGTGACCACGCGCGTGCTGATGAACCGGCTGGTGGCGCTCGAATGTCTGCGCCGCACCAATCGGCCCGACCTGGCGACGCCGATGGTCATCTCCGGCACGCACGCCCTCGACATCGTCATGTGGTACATGGAGAAGAAGACGCCGGTGGAGGTCTATGCCCGCTCCGTCGACATGGCCTTCGGCAAGACGCACGGCGGCATCGACGGCACCGCCGGCCAGATCTTCATGTCCGATGGCAGCATCTACAATCTGTCGATCAACTGGTCCTTGCCGGTGGTCTGGCCGGGTGCGGTCTACAGCCTCGACGTCGCCATCGTCGGCACCGAGGGTGTGCTGACCATCGACGATACGCACCGCGACATGGTGATGGCGGTGACCACACCGCAGTCGGTCGGCTATGCCCCGGACAAGAGCCGCCTGGTCGATTTCCTCGGCAGCTACCCGCCCGGCGACATGGTTCTGGGCGAGTTGCGCGGCCCCATGCGCGAGGAGACCGAGCAGTGGCTGACGCGGTTGGCTCTGGGTATTCCAAGCGTGCACGCCACCGTCGAGGACGGCCACACGCGCCTGATGCTGACCAAGGCGCTCGACCTGTCCGCCAAGCTCAGGAAGCCGGTCAAGCTGCCGCTGACGGCGGAAACGGAACGGGAGTTGCTCGGGGCGTAGGTCGGAGCGAGACCGCTCTTCGCGGCCCAGGTCCGACAATCGTTGAGCCCAGCTGTCGGACCTCGGCCAACCGGCCTCGCTCCGACCTACCGCGCTTTTGCATGCGTTGACAGCTCCGCCGCATGATTAAATAGTCGTGCTATAAAAAGCCAACCGGGGAGGCCAGGGTGAAGGCAGCGGCGTTCAGCTATGCGAAGCCGTCCACGGTCGACGAGGCGGTGAAGCTCAAGGCACGGCACGGCGATGGCGCCCGTTTCCTGGCGGGCGGGCAAAGCCTGATGCCGGCGCTCAATCTCAGGCTCGACAAGCCTGATCTGCTGATCGACATCAACGGCCTCGACGCTCTCCAGGGGATTGCGGTTGCCGGCGACCAGCTGCGCATCGGCGCCCTGACGCGTACGGCGGCCATGGGCCAGTCGGAGATCATCGCCAAGGCCGCGCCGCTGCTGGCGCGCTGCGTCGAACACATTGCACACCCCGCGATCCGCACCATGGGCACGTTCGGCGGCAGCGTGGCGCTGGCCGATCCCGCCGCCGAATGGCCTGCGGCCTGCCTCGCACTCGATGCAACAATGATCGTGCTCGGCCCGGACGGCGAACGCGCCATCGCCGCGCGCGATTACTTCCAAGGCCTCTATGCCACCGCGCTGATGACGGACGAGTTGCTGCTGCGCGTCGAGGTGCCCGTGGCGCCGCACGGTGCGCGCGCCATTGCCCTGGAACTCACACGACGGCGCGGCGATTTCGCGATCGTCGGCCTGCTGGCTCAAGCCGTTCCCGGTGCCGGCGGTACGCTGAGCAACGTCCGCACGGCCTACCTTGGCGTCTCCGACCGGCCCATGCGACTGGCGGCGCTCGAACAGGCGCTGACCGGCGCGCCCAATCTCGACGCCGCCCGCGCCGCGATCGAGGCCGGGCTGAAGCCCCAGGCCGACCTCTATCACACCGCCACGACCAAGCTGCATTTGGCCAAGGTACTGCTGGCGCGCGCTGTCACTCAGCTCACAACCTGATCGGGGCCACGCCCATGTCCGAGCAACGCGAGATTAGCTTCACACTGAACGGGGCGCCGCAGCGCGTATCGGCGCCGGTGCGGCTGCACGCCGTCGACTTCCTGCGAGAACACTACGAGTTGTCGAGCCCGCGCGTCGGCTGCGAACATGGCGTGTGCGGCGCCTGTACGGTGCGCGTCGATGGTCAGATCGTGCGGGGGTGCCTGTTGCTCGCCGTGCAGCTCGATGGCCGCCAGCTCGAGACGCTGGAAGGCTTGACCGAGAGCGGCGAGATCCGCGATCTGCAGGATGCCTTCATCGCCCGCAACGCCACACAATGCGGCTACTGCACGGCGGGCATGCTGATCACTTCGGCCGAACTGCTGAAATCACCCAAGCCCATGAGCCGCGACGCCATCCGCGATCACCTCTCCGGCAACATCTGTCGCTGCACCGGCTACGAGGCCATCGTCGATGCGGTGGAGACAACGATCAAGGCGCGGATCGCTGGGAGGACGGCATGAAATCGTTCGTCCGTCATTCCGGCCAAGCGAGAGCGCAGCTCGAGCGCGAGCCGGAACCCAGCGCAAGACGTGTGCGAAGCACGCAATTTTGTGTCCTTCGGACGCTACTTACGCTGGGTTCCGGCTCTCGTCGCCGCGAAGGGCGGCTCCTCGGCCGGAATGACGGGAGGTTATGATGAGCACCGCTGAAACCACGGCCAAGCCCGCCCGCTACATCGGCCAGAGCGTTCCACGCCAGCCGGCCAAGCGGCTGGTGGAAGGCCGCGGGGTGTACGTCGATGACATCCTGCTGCCACGGCTGGCGCACGTGGCGTTCCTGCGCAGCCCGCATGCGCATGCCAAGATCATGGCGATCGACACCACGCGCGCCAACTCGATGCCGGGCGTGATCCGTGTCGTCACCGGTCGCGACTTCACCAACGTCAAGCGCTTCGCCGGTGTGCTGGCTCATTTCAAGGGCATGAAATCGGCCGAGGCGCCGGTGATGGCCATCGATCGCGTCTGCTGGAATGGCGAGCCCGTCGCCGCCATCGTCGCCGAAACCCGGCATCAGGCCGAGGATGCGCTCGAGGCGATCGAGATCACATACCAGGAGCTGCCCGTGGTCACCGACATGGAGACCGCGCTCGACCCCGGCGCAGACGTGATCCACCCTGAGCTTGGCGACAATCTGTGCTTCGCCCGCGAGTTGGACGCAGGCGATTTTGATGCCGCCGTCGCCAAGGCCGACAGGATCGTCGAGCGCACGTTCCGATTCCCCCGCCATACCGGCGTCTGCCTGGAAGGCCGCTCGGTCATCGGTGATTGGTCGAAATCCGAACAGCGGCTGTCGATTACAATCTCGCACCAGGCGCCCAACATGGTGCAGGACACCTTCGCGCACCTGCTGGGCCTGACCGAGTCCCAGGTTCGCGTCGTCTGCAGGGACGTCGGCGGCAGCTACGGCATCAAGACGCACGTCTACGGCGACGAGCTCGCCACCTGCGCGCTGTCGATGCTGCTCGGCCGGCCGGTGAAGTTCGTCGCCGATCGCATCGAATCCTTCGTCAGCGACATCCACTCGCGCGATCACCGTGTGAAGGCGAAGATGGCAGTAACGAAAGACGGCAAGATCCTGGCGCTCGGCTTCGAGGATCGCCTCGCCGTCGGACCCTACTCGGTTTACCCGCGCGGCTCCGCCGTCGAGGGCAACCAGATCTGCAATATCTCCGGCCAGTGGTACACGTTGGAAGCCTACAAAGCCCGCATCCAGACGGTCTTCACCAACATGGGGCCGTACTCGAACTATCGCGCCGTAGGCCATCCGGTCTCCGTCGGCTTCGTCGAGGGTATGGTCGATGCGGCGGCGCGCGAGATCGGCATGGACCCGGTCGAGATCCGGCGCCGGAACTTGATTCCGGACGATGCCTTCCCGTTCAAATCGGTGTCCGGCATGCGCTTCGAGGTGATGAGTCACCACAAGTGCATGGACGAGTTGATGGTGCTGATGAATTACGCCGAGCTGCGCCGCGAGCAGGCCGAGCTGCGCCAGCGCGGCGTGTTCCGCGGCATCGGCATCGCCAGCATGATCGAGATCACCAACCCCTCGGCCATGTTCTACGGCGTCGGCGGCATTCGCGTTTCGGCGCAGGACGGTTGCAGCATCAAGATGGAGCCGTCGGGTTCGATCGTGGTTCTGCATGGCTGCGGCGAGCAAGGCCAAGGCACCGAGACGATCTATGCGCAGATCGCGGCTGACGCCATTGGCGTGGCCATCGATGACGTGCGCCTCGTCACCGGAGACACCGAAGTCACGCCTTACGGCGGCGGCACCTGGGCCTCGCGCGGCGCCGGCGTCGGCGGCGAGGCGACGTGGCAGGCCGCCCGCGCCCTGCGCGAGAATATCCTGCAATTGGCCGGCATGATCACGCAGACGCCGGCCGGGCGACTCGACATCGTCGCCGGCAAGGTGATCGATACCAGCACCGGGGAAGAAAAAATCACACTCGCCGAGTGCGGCCGCATCGCCTACTTTCGCCCCGACACGCTCGACAGCTTCCGCCCCGAGCTGATGGTGACGCGCCACTTCGTGCCCAAGCAGTTCCCGTTCTGCTTTACCAACGGCGTGCTGGCCTGCCACCTCGAACTCGATCCCGACACGGGCTTCATCACGTTGCTGAAGTTTTGGGGTGTGGAGGACTGCGGCACGGTGCTCAATCCGCAGCTGGTCGATGAGCAGATGCGCGGTGGCATCGTGCACGGCATCGGCCCGACACTGTATGAGCAGTGCCTCTACGACGCCAAGGGGCAGATGCTGAACGGCTCGCTCGTCGACTACCTGGTGCCGATGGCGGGCGAGACGCCAGACATGGTCTTTGGGCATGTGACGACGCCGACGCGCGAGACCGAGATCGGCGCCAAGGGCGCGGGCGAGGCGGGCACCGCCGGTGCACCCGCCGCCATCATGAACGCGCTCAACGACGCGCTTTCGCCGTTCAAGGCCGAGCTGTTCGACATGCCGTTCACGCCCGAGAAAGTGTTGCGGGCGCTGGGCAAGGTGTGACCGCCAAGCGGAAGGATAGACGCTTCGGCATTGTCCGCTTGGCGAGGCCGCAAAGCGGCCCGGCGCGAGCGCCGTTCTTCGAAAGGTGTGACCCCTTTCGGGTCGAACCTTTCGCTGGAGAGTGTGACGCGGATCGCAGCCGCCCCGTGCCGTTACTTCGCTCGCCCGACCGGCGCCGTGCCCTGCTGGCTGATGGCGATGCGGGTGCCGACCGGGCTGTCGTCGAGCAGGCCGACCGTCAGCATCAGGCCGATCGGCGTGCGCACATTGGCGATGCGGCGCGGCTGCCATTCGCCCTGCCCCAGCACATGGCGCACCACCGTGATCTCCTCGACCACGCCCTCATGCACGTGTGCCTCGACCATCTCCGGACTTTCGCATTTCAGACACAACAGCCGGCGCGGGAAAAATTGCGCGCCGCACTTGGCGCAGGCCCACACCTGCAAACCCGGCGTCACCTGATCCTGGCTCATGACATGGGCTCCAGAACTGCCGCCGCCGCCGTACCGCCGTAGCGGTAGATGGTCATGCCGTAGCCGGTGGTCACGGCCAGCCGCGCGTCCTTGACTTGCCGCTCGCCGGCCCTGTGTTGCAACTGCAGCACCGCCTCGCCGATGCCGTTGAGGCCACCGGCGGGACCACCGGGCTGGCCCGCCGACATCATGCCGCCCCAGGTGTTGACAGCAATCCGCCGTTCGCCGATCTCGCGCCGGGCGTAGGTCTTCAGGTCATGGTCCGGGATGAAGCCGAGATCGTTCATCTGCGCCAGCACCATAGCCGGGTAATCGTCATAAATACTGGCGACATCGATATCCTTCGGGCTGACGGCGGCCTCGCGCCACAACTCGTCCTTGAAGGTGACGATGCCGGTTTCCAGCCCATCGCCTTGCTGGTTGTCGTAGTTGAAGCTGTTGCGGATCGCCTTGACGCGGACCGGCGCGCGACCCTTGGGGCAGCGGTCGGGATGGGCGATGACGATGGCCTGCGCGCCGGCAATGATCGGTACACAATCGAAGCGCGTCAGTGGATCGGCGACCATCGGCGCGGCCAGATACTCTTCCATGGTCAGCGGCTTGCGGTAGACGGCATTGGGATTGTGCGCTGCCCAGGTGCGCTGCGCGATCGCCATCATACCGTAGTCGGATTTGTCGAGGCCGTACTTCTTCATCTGCCGGGAGGTGACCAGCGCATAGACGCCATTCGGCCCGCCGTGCCCCAGCGGGGCCAGATGATCGCGCGTGGCGCTGTTGTAGTTGGCGGCGATCTTGGCATAGCCGCTGAGGCCGGTGGCATCGCCGGCCACGATCAGGATCGCGTTCGCGGCGCCCGCCTCGATGCCGCGCAGTGCGTGCCCGAGCATGTTCATCGCCGAGGAGCCGCCATTGGTGTCCTGCAGCATCCAGCGTGCTTTCAAGCCGAGCCTCACGGCCAAATCCACCGCACAATCCGGCGCCAGCGAAAAAGAGGTGACGGCCAGGCCATCGATGTCGCTGAGGCGCATGCCGGCGTCGGCCAGCGCGGCGACCACGGCGTCGCGCATGAAGGTCATCGTCGTCTGCCCCGGCTCGGGGTGACGCGTGAACTTGGACTGTCCGACACCGATGATGGCCGCCGTCATGTTTGCACGTCTCCCGGCGGTGCCCAACCAGTGCCGCCCGCGCCAGTTCACACGAGGCGAGCCCGGATCGCAAGGGCCCGCGCGCAGACCCCGCGCGCAGACCTGCGATGCGCCCTCACCGATCCAGCCGCCGGATGCGCCGCAAGTCGGGGAACAGCAGCATCCAAAGGGTCGCGATCGCCAGCGTGCTGACACCGCCAATCAGCACCGCCGGCACCGCGCCGATGGCGGCGGCGACCACACCGGCGCGGAACTCACCGAGCTGGTTGGAGGTGCCGGTGAACATGGAAAAAACCGAGCTGACGCGGCCACGCAGGTCGTCAGGCGTCTGCAACTGCACCAGTGTGATGCGGATGACGACACTGACCACATCGGCAACGCCCACCAGGGCCAGGGCGGCCATCGACACATAGAGATGCGTCGACAAGCCGAATACGATCGTCGCCGCGCCATACCCCGCCACGGCGGCAAACAGGATCGGCCCGAAGCGGTTGCGGAGCGGAAAATAGGCGAGCAGCAGCGACGTGCACAGAGCCCCGAGCGCGGGCGCCGACCGCAGCAAGCCAAATCCCGTCGAATCCGTGTGCAGGATGTCCTTGGCAAAGACCGGCAGCAGCGCCAGTACGGCGCCGAACAGCACAGCCAGCAGGTCGAGCGACAGACACCCCAGAATGATGGGCTTGGCACGGACGAAGGCAAAACCCGAGAACAGCGACAGGACGCTGATCGGCGCCGCCTTGCGCTCGACCGGCGCCACCTGGACCATCAGCACCAGGACGCTGGCGACCATGAACAAGGCGGCGGACGATGCATAGGCCAGCAGCGCACTGACGCCATACAATAGCCCGCCCAGCGCTGGCCCGACGATCTGCGCGGTCTGGTTGGCTGAAGCCCACAGCGCCGTGGCCTGCGGCAGCGCCTTGCGACCAACCACGGCCGGCATCAGCGCGGTCAGCGTCGGCTGCTCGAACGTGCGCGCAATGCCGACCATCAGGACGATGGCCAGAATCGTGTTGCGTTCGAGCCAACCTCCCGCCGTTCCGGCGCAGAACAGCGCGGCGGCGGCGCCGGTCACCACGGCGCAGACAGAGACGATGGCGCGCCGGTCGATCCGGTCCGCCAGCAGGCCAACGCCCAGCGTCAGCGGAATGATCGGCAGGAACTGCATCAAGCCGATCAGCCCGAGATCGAAGGCCGAGCCGGTCATGGTGTAAAGCTGCCATCCGATCGAGACGGCCAGAATGTGGTAGGCGACCGTCATCGCCATGCGCGCCAGCCAGATGCAGGCGAATGGCCGCTGGCGCAGCAGGAACAGGCGCGGGCCGTCCTCGATCCCGGTGGTCATGGCAATGGCACTGCTGGTGGCGCGGTCAGGTCAGGAAATCCTTGCGCCACTGCTTGTAATGGTCGGCGGAGAGAATGGCATCCATCTCCTTGGGTGTGGCGATGCGAGGCGCCAGATCGGCGACCTTGCCGCCGGCCTTCAGGTGCGTGTAGGTCTCGGCCAGCGCCTTGACCACGGCAGCCACCGTTGGGTGGCCCTGGATCAGAATGCGCGCGCCACCCTTGGCCAGCGCCTCGCGCGTGATCGAGGCGGCTGCGCCGCCGATGATGACCGGCAACTTGGTGGCGGCGCGGATCTGCTCGAGCTGCTCCAGGTTGTCCAGCCCGACCGCGAACACGGCATCGACACCGACCTCGGCGTACGCCTCGAGACGGCGGACAGCGGACTCGGTACCCTCGATGCGCAGCGCCGAAGTGCGTCCGGCGATGACGAAGCTCTTGTCGCGGCGGGCCGACAGCGCCGCCTGCATCTTGCCGACGCCTTCCTCGAGGCTGAGAAGCTGCTCGCCGTCGGGCTGACGAAATCCGATCGGCAGGGCGGTATCCTCGATCGACAGGCCCGCGGCGCCCGCCTGCTCACATTCCTCGATGGTGCGGCGCACGTTCAGCGCATTGCCATAGCCATGATCGGCGTCGAGCATCAGACTGAGGTCCGAGACGCGCATGATGCGGCGGATCTGGTCGGCAAACTCCGTCAGAGTCAGGACGATCAAATCCGGCGCGGCCAGCGTCGTCGCGGAAGCCACCGAGCCCGCCAGCATGCCGATCTCGTAGCCGACGCTTTCGGCGACGCGGGCCGACAGCGGGTCCCATACGCTGGCCGGCGTGACGCAGGCCTGGCCCGCGAGCACGGCGCGCAGCCGCTGGCGATGCTGTGTCGGTGTCATGGCGATGTCCTTGTCGTGCCCCAGTGGCGAGGCTGCGAGCCTACTCCAGCGTGCGGCCGTCGTCATCAGGGGGCGATTGGCGGGGTCAGACCCATCATGCCGAAGGCGTGTCTGCGACACGACGGGTCTGACCCCACGTGCCGACCTGCGACTGTTGAGCCTGGGGTCAGACCCATCATGCCGAAGGCGTGTCTGCGACACGACGGGTCTGACCCCAACGCCACCCTCACCCAAAAAACGCCCCACCATTGACGTGCAACGTCTGCCCCGTCACGTGGCGCCCGCCCGGCCCGCACAGATAGCGGACGGCGGCGGCCAATTCCTCGGGCGTGCCGAGCCGCCCCATCAGCGTCTTGTTGACGTGATGGTGCGATGGCAAAGCATGCGCAGCATCGCGCGCGGTGTCGATCAATCCAGGCGAAACAACGTTGATCGTGATGCCGTCGGCCGCCAGATCGTGCGCCAGGGCGCGGGTCAATCCCACCAGACCGGCCTTGGCCGCAACCACGTGCGCGCGCCCCTTCGAGCCGGTATGGGCGCTCAGTCCGCCGATATTGACGATGCGGCCATCGCGCGCGGCCAAGAGATGCGGCAGCACGGCCTGGATGCAGATGAAGGCGCTGTCCAGCGTCGCCGTCATCACCTCGCGCCAGTCTACGAGCGTCATGTCGTGAAACGCGGTCTCGCGACGCAGCGCGGCGTTGTTGACGAGAATATCGATGCGTCCGAAACGGCGCACGGTGTCCTCGACCATGCGCGCGACGGCCTTGGGATCGGCGACATCGGCCAGCACCGCCATGGCGCTGCCGCCGCCTTTCTCGATCTCGGCCACAACCGCTTCGGCCTCCTGGCGATTGCCGCGGGCGTTGACAACGACGCTGGCGCCATCCTCGGCCAGCCCGATGGCGATCGCCCTGCCGATGTTGCGCCCGGCGCCGGTGACGATGGCGACCTTGCCGGCCAGTGGCTTCGTGCTCATGCGTGTTCTCCCTTCACGGGTTTGATCGGCCGTTGGGGGTCAGACCCTGCGGTCTGACCCCATGTGCCGACCTGCGACTGTTGAGCATGGGGTCAGACCCGCGGGGACTGACCCCAACCACCCGCGGGGTCTGACCCCACTCACCCCCGCCAAGCCGACACATCGACCTTGCCGTCGAGCAGCGCGCACGCCTCGCCGAGGGCGGCGGCCGAACGCGTGTCACTCCAGCCTGCCAGCCGCGCATTGGCCTTGAACTTCGCTTCGATCTCGGCGCGGCTGAGCGGGGCGCCCGCACCGCCGCGCAAATCCGGCTGGCGCTCTTCGATCACGCGGCCGTCCGCGAGTTCAATGCGCACGTGCCCCGAGTAACGGCGCGGATAGGGATTATGCGGATCGACCACGAACGATACCTTGCCCGCCAGCGCCAGCACGTCGGCGTCCTGGACAGCCGCTTCGCTGAACTGCTCCAGGCCAACCGCGCCGTGCACCAGGGCCGCGGCGATGCAATAGGGCGTCGCGAACTTCGCCGCGTAGCCGTTCGGCGGCCGTTGCTTGGCGGCCAGCGGCTCCCAGAGACGGTGCAGGATGCCTTCGGCCGTCTCGCACATGATCGCGCCAACCTCGCCGTGGCGCACGCCCTTTGCCTGCAATCGCAGCGCGCAGTCGATGTAAGGTTGGATCATGGTTCCACAGGGATAGGGCTTGAAGGCCAGCTTGGAAGCCCACCAGTGCTCGCCGAAGCCGCCGAGCAGGGCCTGCCAGTCGCCATCGGCTTGGTGCGCGAAGCCGTTGAACAGTCCGTGAACGCCCTCGAACACCGTGCGTGGACCGGAAAATCCGGCGCGGCCGAGATAGGCGGCGCGCAGGCCTGATTGCGCCGCCCAACCCGGGTGCATGCGCTTGGTCCATGTGCCCTCGGCCAGGTATTCGATGATGCCGCCAGCCATGCTGCCGGCGATGCCGAGCGCGTCGACGATCTGCTGCCTCTCCAAACGCAACATGCTGGATACCGCCGCCGCCGCGGCCATGGTGCCGAACACGGCGGTGGGATGAAAGCCGGCCTTGTGCACGGCCTTGGGCACCACCAGGCTCAAGCGGCAGATCACCTCGACGCCGACGGCGATGCCGCGCAGCACATCGGCGCCGCTGGCGCCGTTCTCCTCCGCCGCCGCCAGCACGGCCGGCACGATCACCGCGCCCGCATGCACCGGGCCACCCTCGAAGGTGTCGTCGTAGTCCTCGCCATGCGCGGCGGTGCCGTTGATGAAAGCGGCGGCGGCGGCGCTGCGTGTCCCAGTATGGCCGATCACCGTGGCCGGGCCCGGATCGCGCCAAGCGCTGGCGGCGCGCGCCACGTAATCGGTGCCGCGGGCCACGAGGCAAAGCCCGGTGACATCGATCAGCAACCGTTCGGCAGTTTCGCGCACCTCGGCGGGGATGGGACGTTTGGTCAGGTCCCTGATCGCTTGCGCCAACCGCTCGGCGACAGCCACATCGGGTAATGCCTTGGCGGCCATGGCCCTGCCCTTCTCAACTGTTCCTGAGCCGCGTGCCAGCGCCCGTACCGCCGATCCAATAGGCCAGCATGATCACCAGGGCCGTCAGCACCAGCATCGACAGGCCAAGCACGGCGATGGCCGCCAGATCGCCGCTCTCCTTCAGGTCGAAGATCAGCACGGACAGCACCTTGGTCTCGGACGTGAACAGGATCACCGCCGCCGACAACTCGCGTACGACGGCGACGAACACGAAGCACCACGTCGCGATCAGGCTCGAGCGCAGCAGCGGCGCGGTGACATCGCGCAACACGCGCAACCGCGTCGCGCCGAGGATGCGGCTGGCCTCCTCCAGCTCGGGATGCACCGCCAGGAAGGCCGACTGCAATTGCTGATAGGCCGACGGCAGCTCGATGGTGAGATACGCCAGAAGCAGGATCCACAGCGTACCGTACAGCACGAACGGGGGTCGCGTGTAGCTGAGGAACAACCCGACGCCCAAGACGATGCCGGGGATGGCAATCGGCGCGGTTGCCAGGAAGCCGAGGATCTGATGCCCGCGCACCGCCTTCCTCGTCGTCAGATAGGCGATCACCAGGGCCAGCAGCGAGCCGATGGTCGCCGCCATGAAGCCGAGCAGGAACGTGTTTTTCAGCGCAACCTTGGTCGCCGAAAGCTGGAAGAACACGAAGTCGAAGTTGTGCAGCGTCAGCGTCTGCCATGTCATGAGCTGCGAGGGAATTTTCGAGAACGCGGCATTGACCAGCGCGGCATAGGGCAGGAACACCGGCATACTCAATAGCGCCAGGCAGATGATGATCGCCGGCCAGCGCCACGGGCCGAGACGCACCAGCTGTGGCGCCTGGAACTTGCCGCCAACCACCGCGTAGCTGCGCCGGCCAAGCACCGCGCTTTGTGCTCTCAGTCCAATCACGGTCACAAACAGCAGCGGCAGCGCGGCGGCGGCCGCCAGCTCCGGCTTGGGCGGATACTGGAACAGACTCCAGATCTTGGTGGTCATGGTGTGGAATCCGGCCGGCAGCGCCAGGATCGCCGGCGAGCCGAACAGCGTCATGGCCTGCAGGAAGGCGACCAGCAGCCCCGCCGCCAATGCCGGCAAGGCCAGCGGCACCGTGATGCGGCGCGCCGTGGTCCACTTCGAAGAGCCGAGCATCGAGGCGGCATCCTCGAGCTCGCCCGGCACGCGCTCCAGGGCATTGGCGACGAGGACGAACACATAGGGAAACGTGTAGCAGGTGATGACGAAAATGAGACCCGTCAGCGTATAGACGTCGAACAGCGACTCGTCGGCCGAGGCACCCGTAACCACGCGATAAAGCTGATTGAGCAGCCCGCTGTTGGGGGCAGCCAGCAGCTCCCAGGCGATGGCGCCGAGAAACGGTGGCGTGACGAAGGAGGCGGTGACGATGATGCGCACGGAATGCCCCAGCGGCATGTCGGAGCGCGCCACCAGCCAGGCCAGCGGTGCGGCGACGACACAGGAGAAGACGCTGACGCAGGTCGCGATCGTCAGGGTCGTCAGCAAGGGATCGACGAAATTGGGATCGGTGAACAGGGTCGTGAAATTGGCCAGCGTCGCCTGCCCGGAGCGGTCGCGAAAGGCATACACACCGAGCCAGGCCAGCGGCAGCACGATCAACGCGCACAGCAGCCCGGCGAACACCAGCATGACCGGTGCGGACAAATCGATGCCACGGCCGAGACCCGACGCGCGGGGTCTGGAGCCGACATCTGTCACCGCAACGGCCACGGATCAAACCTTGAATATGGCGGTGTACTTCGCCTTGATCTCGTCAGCCTTGGCCTCGACCTCGGCCGGATCCTCGCGCATCAGCTTGATCTCAGTCAGCGGCCGCACGCCCGGCTTCTCGACGGTCTGCTTGTGCGGTGCATACTGGCGGGCGAAGTCGACGAGGATCTGCTGGCCCTCGCGCGTATGCATCCAGTTCTGGAACAGACGCGCGGCATTCGGGTTGGGCGCCGCCTTGAACACCACGCTCGGCGCGGTGGCGAGCGGCGTGCCTTCGGTCGGATAGACGATGTCGACCGGATCACCCTTCTCCTTGTACTGGATGATCAGATAGCCCGCGCCGTCGGCCATGATCGCGCGTTCGCCGAGCGCCAGCTTCTTGGGCGGGTCGGTGGCCGACTGCACCTGCATGACGCGCTGTTTGGCGAGCTTCTCGAAAAACTCCCAGCCAATGTCGCGCGCGATCTGGGAAGTCGCATTCATGATCGTGCCGCTATAGGACGGATGCGCCTTGACGATCTTGCCGGACCATTTCGGATCGAGCAGATCGGCGAAGCTCCTGGGCGCCTCTTCTTTCTTGACCAGATTGGTGTTGTAGCCGATCGGCGATACCAGGATGCGCGTGGTGACGAACAGCCCTTCCGCGTCATAGTAGGTTTTGTCGAAGTGCTGGGCCACGTCCTCCGGCAGATATGCATCCAGCCAGCCGCTGCGCCTCCAGGCAATACAGTGTGCCGCGTCCGCGGTATTGGCCACGTCGACGGCGTGAATCCTGCTGCCGTACTCCTGGTCGATCCGCGTGAACACGCGCTCGGCGCCGGAGCGCTCGACCCGCACGCTGATGCCGGAATATTTCGCCTCGAAAGTCTTGGCCAGGCGTTCCGCCAGCGTCAGGTCCATGGCGGTGTAGAAGGCGCACTTGCCCTCCTTCTTCGCCGCCGCGATCAGCGCCGGCGTGATCGCCGAGGGCGGGGGCGCGGCGGACAGCACGCGTGCCGGCGTCGCGGCGAGAAGAGCAGTGGCGCCGACGGTTTTCAGCGCCTGGCGGCGGGACAGGCGAAGCGGACGGTTACGTTCCGGCATGGCGGTTACACCTTGAAATACTTTGCGTACCTGGCCTTGATCTCCTCGGCCTGGGCTTCGACCGCGGCGGGATCGTCCTTCATCGTCTTGATCTCGGCCAGCGGCTTGCGGCCTGGCTTCTCCTTGACCAGCGCGTGCGCCGACTTGAGGCCGCCGAAGTCGACCATCAGCTGCTGCGCCTCTTGGCTGAACATCCAGCTCGTCAGCAGGCGGGCGGCGTTGGGGTTGGGCGCGTTCTTCATCACGCCCGACGGCCCGACGATGATCGGCGTGCCCTCGGTCGGATAGACGATCTCAACCGGCTCGCCCTTCTCCTTCATCTGGATCAGGTTGTACTCATTACCGTCGGCCATCACCGCCCGCTCGCCCAGCGCCAGCTTCTTCGGCGGATCAGCCGACGACTGCACCTGCATGACCTTCTGCCGCGACAGCTTTTCCAGGTAGTCCCAGCCCAGGTCGCGCGAGATCTGGTAGGTGGCCGTCATGATCGTGCCGGAATAACCCGGATGCGCCTTGACCATCTTGCCCACCCATTTCGGGTCGAGCAGATCGGCGTAGCTCTTGGGCGCCTCCTCGGGCTTCACCAGCTTGGTGTTGTAGCCGATCACGCACAGCCAGATGCGCCAGGTGGCGAACTGGCCGTCGGGGTCCTTGTGCTCGGCGGGATAATGGTTGGCTACATCCTCCGGCACGTAGGGGGCGAGGATGCCGTCCCGCTTCCAGACGATGAAATGCGCCGCATCCGAGCTGTTGACGACATCGACGGCGTGGATCTTGCTGGCATGCTCCTGGCTGATGCGCTGGAAGATGCGCTCGCCGCCCGAACGCTCGACGCGCACGGTGATGCCGGGATACTTCGCCTCGAAGGCCTTGGCCATGCGCTCCGCCACCGGCAGATCGACGGCCGTGTACCAGATCGCCTTACCCTCCTTTTGTGCCGCGGCAATCAACTCCGCCGTGACTTTCGAGGGCGCCGGTGCTGCGGCATTCGCCGATGGTGCAAAGGCAGTTGCCATGCCGGCGGCGGACAGTCCGGCCAGAAGCTGACGGCGATCGGTCTCGACCATGGCTTGCATCTTCTCCCTTGTTGCACCGGCGGCCGGCTCTTCAGATGGCCTCTCGCCGTACGTTCAGTCTCCGCACTCAGGCGGACAATATCCGGCAGCGCTCCGGCGGCACGACCAGCCCGACCGCCGAGCCCGTCGCCACATCGAGGCTGGGCGGCGTCGTGACGCGCAGTTGCGTGCCGTCGGCAATTTCTACAACGTAGTCGCGCGAGGCGCCAAGGAATACGTTGCGGACGACGCGCGCGGGAAGCGTATTGGCCGGGGCCGGCGCGCCGGCCGACACCGGGGCCATGGTGATCTCGTGCTGGCGGATCGATAGGGCGGCATCCGCGCCAGCGGTAAGGGCCGCGCCGGTGCCGCGCACCGGCACGCCCGCCACGGACAGGTGGTTTCCGTCCAAGGCCTTGCCGCGCAGGATGTTGCTGCCGCCAAGAAACCGGGCGACGAACTCCGAAACCGGCTGGTCGTAGACCTGCTGCGGACTGCCGGCCTGCTCGATCCGGCCGCCGTTCATGACCGCGATCACGTCGGCCGTGGTCATGGCCTCGCTCTGGTCGTGCGTTACGTAGACGGTGGTGTAGCGATAGGTATCGTGCAGCCGGCGCACCTCGAAGCGCATCTCCTCGCGCAGGTTGGCATCGAGGTTGGACAGCGGCTCGTCGAGCAGCAGCGTCTCGGGCTCGACGACCAGCGCGCGCGCCAGCGACACCCGCTGCTGCTGGCCACCCGACAGCTCGGAGGGGTAGCGGTCAGCCAACTCCCCCAGCCGCGTCGTCGCCAGGATCTCGGCCACCTTGCGCGCCACCGTTGCCCGATCGAGCTGCCGGAGGGTGAGCCCATAGGCGACATTCTCGGTCACCGTCATGTGCGGCCACAGCGCGTAGCTCTGGAAGATCATCGACATGTTGCGCCGCTCAGGTGGCAGCGTGCGCCCCGGCGCCGACACGACCTTGTCGCCGACGGCGATCTCGCCCCGGGTCGGCTCGACGAAACCGGCGATCAGCCGTAGCGTCGTGGTCTTGCCGCAGCCCGACGGCCCGAGCAGACACACCAGCAACCCGTGCTCGATCTTCAATGAGATGTCATTGACCGCGACATGGCCGCCAAAGGCCTTGGTCAGTCCCTTCAACTCGACAGACGCCATCGCGATCACGGCCCTTCATGCGGCAGTCATAGGGGTGAGGCAAGGGGTTTAGAAACTCGACATTAGCGCCTGCCTGCCCTTCCGCCAACAGGTGATCGTCATCATTGCCGGAAATCCAAAGTCTAGTGTACGATCTTCGGTGTGAATTTGATTCCAAGATCGATTGCCCCGGTGGTGCGACGCAGGCTCGACGAGGCTCCGGCTGTAGCATTGCTGGGGCCGCGCCAGGTCGGCAAAACGACGCTCGCCCGGCAAATTGCCGACGAGCGTGGCGATGGGGCGCTTTACCTCGATCTCGAGCGTCCAGCTAACCTCAGACGCCTCGATGACGCCGATGCCTATCTGCGGGCCCAGGCGGGCAAGCTCGTGGTCATCGACGAGATCCATCGAAGTCCCCAATTGTTCTCGGTTCTACGAGGCGTGATCGACGACCGTCGCCGCAGCGGCAACCGCTACGGCCAGTTCCTGCTGCTCGGATCCGCCTCGATCGATCTCATGCGACAGGCTGCGGAGACGCTGGCAGGCCGCGTTGCTTGGCTCGACATACTTCCTCTGGGGGCAATCGAGGCCGCTGAATCTAGGATCTCCGTCGACCGTATCTGGGTGCGAGGCGGCTTCCCCGAAAGCCTGTTGGCGAGGTCCGATCGCGGCAGCCTCAGCTGGCGGACGGACTTCATCCGCAGTTACCTCGAGCGCGACGTACCGATGTTCGCGCCGCGGATGCCGGTCGAGACGATCGGCCGGCTTTGGACGATGCTGGCCAATGGCCAGGGCAGCTTGCTCAACCAATCCCGGCTCGCCAGCAGCCTCGGTGTCTCCGCGCCGACGGTCGGCCGCTACATCGACCTGCTCGTCGATCTCCTTCTGGTGCGCCGATTGCAACCATGGAGCAGCAATACTGGCAAGCGTCTCGTCCGCTCGCCGAAGGTCTATGTGCGAGACAGTGGTGTCGTCCACGCACTCCTGGAACTCATGACCTGGAACGATATCGCGGGGCATTCCGTTATCGGCCCGAGTTGGGAGGGGTTTGTCATCGAGAACCTGATTGCGGCTACAAAGGAGGGCTCGATGCCATACTTCTACCGGACCGAGGACGGCGCGGAGATTGATCTCGTGCTTGAACGCGGCGGCAAGCTTTATGCTGCGGTCGAGATCAAGCGCAATTCGGCGCCGCAGGCGGCAAAGGGCTTCCGGATGGCGTGCGACGACCTAGGAATCAAGCAGCGCTATGTGGTCTATCCGGGCTCCGAGAGTTTTCCACTAGGTGATGGGGTAGAGGCAAAACCTCTGCTCGATCTGATCAAGGAGCTGAGCAATTGACGCAATCATTCGATTGGGGCAATAAAATGCGTCCGAAATGAGCAAGCTCAGTCACCGCTTCTGCGTCGCTCCAATGATGGATTGGACGGACCGGCATTGCCGGTTCTTCCATCGGCTGCTGAGCCGGCATGCGCTGCTCTACACCGAGATGGTGACCGCCGATGCGATCCTGCATGGCGATCGCCAGCGCCTGCTCGGTTTCGACCCGGCCGAGCATCCGCTCGCGCTGCAACTCGGCGGCTCGGACCCGATCAAGCTCGCCGAGGCAGCCCAGATAGGCGCCGACTTCGGCTACGACGAGATCAACCTCAATGTCGGCTGCCCATCGGACCGGGTGCAGGAGGGCCGCTTCGGCGCCTGCCTCATGGCCGAGCCGGACCTTGTCGCACGCTGCGTCGCCGCCATGCATGCGCGCGTGTCCGTACCGGTCACCGTCAAGTGCCGCATCGGCATCGACGATCAGGACGAGGACGCCGATTTCCAACGCTTCATCGACACGGTGGCGGCGGCCGGCTGCAAAACCTTCCTCGTGCACGCGCGCAAGGCCTGGCTGAAAGGCTTGTCGCCCAAGGAGAACCGCGAGGTCCCGCCGCTCGATCACGCGCGTGTCTGGCGGCTCAAGGCGGCGCGCCCCGACCTCGAGATCGTCATCAATGGCGGCGTCACCTCACTGGATGAGGCCGCGCGCCACCTCGACCACATCGATGGCGTCATGCTCGGCCGCGTCGCCTATCAGACGCCTTACCTGCTCGCCGACGTCGACCGGGTGCTGTTCGCCGATCCCGCACCCGCGCCCGACCGCGCAGCGGTGCTGGAGCGGCTCATGCCCTATATCGAAGCGCACATCACCCGCGGCGGCCGGCTCAATTCAGTGACACGCCACATTCTCGGCCTTTACCACGCCGAACCGCGGGCCCGCGCCTTCCGCCGCCATCTGAGCGAACACGGCGTCGGGGCGGGCGCCGGCATCGCTGTACCGCTGCAAGCCTTGGCCATTGCCACAGGACAGAGGGAACCCGCCTGGCGCGCCGCCGCCGAATGAACCGGCGAACAAGCAACGGGGTGGCTTCCGCGGTTCGAAATGGATTAAACTGTGCGCGTGACCCGCAAGGATGCCCGATGCTGCGTGCCCTGCTATCGACCGTGTTTCTGAGCCTGACGCTGATTTGGCCAGCCGTCGCCCAGACGGGGCCCGAGCGCCGTGAGCCACCATTGGCCGGCCCGGAGGCCCCCAAAGTCGAGGCACGCAAGGGCGACGACGGCATCTGGCATCAGGACTGGTTCGTGCAAGGCTTCCTCGACCTCGGGGAGGACCATGCCGGCGCGCGCGCCAGGGGACGCACGTTCGCGGTCGTCTTCGAGCAGCGGGGTTGCATCTACTGCACGAAGATGCACACCGAGATTTTGGCGCAGAAATACATCAACGATTACGTGTCCCAGAATTTCGACATCGTGCAGCTCGATCTGTTCGGCGCGCGCGAGGTAACCGACTTCGACGGCCAGAAAATGCCGGAGAAACAGCTCGCCGAGCGCTGGGGCGTGCTGTTCACACCGACCATCGTCTTCATCAAGGAGGACCTCGCCGGGCTCGAGGGTAAATGGGGAGCGTCCATCGAGGCCGCGCGCATGTCGCTGGGCTTTGGCGCCGCCACCTTCATCGACCTGTTCGGCTGGGTGCGCACCAAGGCCTACGCGCAGGACCGCAACTTCCAGCGCTACCACATCGCCCGCATGGCCCGGCGCGAGGCGGAGAAGGCGGGCGAGGGGAAGCCCAGGACGAATTAGACGAAGGCCGGCCGCGACCACCGCGCCGTAGGGTGCAATAGCCCGATTGGGCGTATTGCACCAGGGCAAAGCCAACCGGCACCGGTGTTGGTGCAATACGCCCCATTGGGCTATTGCACCCTACGTTACCCTCAATTCTGCGCCCGCTTCATCGCCGCGGTCAGTCCGTCGAACACCTTGGCGAACTCGATGGCGCCGGGGTTCTTGACGTTGACGTCCATGCGTTCGTCGAGCGCCTTGAGAAGTTCAGCCGACGTGCGCTGGCGCACGATGGTGTTGCGCTCATAGCCGGTGCGGCTGAAGAAGTTGGCCGTGGGTATGCCGGCTGCGACCTGCTCCATCATGTCGAGCCCGGTGCGCGGGCCGGCGAGGTTCATCAGCTCGATCTCGTTGGGCGCCAGCGTCGGCCTGCCGTTCTGGGCGGCGTACTCCTTCAGTCCGGCGAGCTTGATCACCTGCAGCCACGGGCCGATGTCGGCATCCAGGTTGAGAACGTGCACGCCCATGCCCTTGGCCGTGGTGCCGAGCCGGACCTGCGCGCTCCACTCGTTGGGCACGCTCTTGGCATGAGCGATCATGCGTTTGACAACCTGCGCCTTGGACTGCAACTCCTTGGCCCGCGTATTGGACGTGCCGCGAGCGGCCGCCAGGGCCAACAGCCGGCGATGGAAGTCGTCGCCGTGCTTGACGAGCTCGTTGATGGTATTGCCGGCCAGCAGCTGGGCATAGCCGAGCGCCGAAGAGATCGGCCGGCCCTGCCGGGAGATCGGATGGATGCCCGCCTGCATGTCGTAGGTGCCGTTGCCGCCGGTCTCCAGCGCATAGACGCGCACGACCTGCGCTTTACTGAGGCCGAGATGAAAGGCCTCCTCGGCATAGCGGCGCTTGAAATCCAACTCGCTGCTCGGTGTCGGCACGAAATCAAAGTGCTGCTTGGCACTGGCCAGGTAGTCGGCGAGGGCGGGAATATCCTTGTCAGGCTCAGCTGGCCTTGGCCCGGCCATGATGCGGGCAATGTCAGCCGGCAGTTCGGGACCGGCATATTTCGGCGGCTGCTCGGCGACGTAATCCCCGGCGACGAAGGATTGGCCGGCGCGGCGCTTGTCGCGGCGCTGATCCTTGCGCCGCTCGATCAGGCTCCAGTAGGCATCCGCCTGTTTGTCGTAGGCGGCCCGCGCCGCCCGCCAGGCGTCATAGACCTTGCGTTGCTCGCCGTTCAGCGCCTTGCCGCCGCTGTCCTCGCCGCTTTGGTCCTCGGTTTTTTTCAACGACGGCCCGCTGTCGGAACAGGCCGCCATCATGCCGCCGGCGAGCACCGCGACGACGAGGATAAAAGCCGCTTTGAGCCTTGGAGCGAACATCATCGACCTGTCATTCGACCTGGACCCTGACCGTCTCCGGCAGACTGGCGCCACCAGACTTGCCGACGCGCCCCGCCGCGCCGCACAGTTGCTCATCAATCATTAAGGATCAAGAAATCGCCGTGGCGGCAAGACAATGTCTGCCACACGGGGGCGTGCACCGCAGTTGGGATATCACGTCTTCGGCACGGCGTCCGCCGGGTTTCAGGCCACATCACCGGCAATGACGGGGCGAACTGAACTGTCACGCCCCGCCTCTGAGGCGGTACGTTTTCCGCTTCTGTGACACGTGTTGGTCAGCTAACACTTGGCGCGCCATGGCCCCCGAGACGGCCTGGACCGAGGAAACGAGGACATGACGACGCGGCTTGCCATCGCCGGACTGGGCGCCATCGGGCTGAAGGTTGCCCGCAAGGTCGACCGCGGCGAGATCCCTGGCATCGAGCTGACGGCGATCGCCGCCCGCGACGCCGACAAAGCGCGGGCGAAGGTGCAGGACTTTCGCGCGCCGCCACGACTGGTCGATCTGGCTCGGCTGCCGGACCACGCCGACGTCGTCATCGAGTGCATTCCGGCCGCCCACTTCCGCGCGGTCGCCGAACCCACATTGCGGGCCGGCCGCATCCTGATGCCGCTCTCGGTCGGCGCCCTGCTCGACCATTTCGACCTGATCGAAGTGGCGCAGGCGAACGGCGGTCGCATTGTCGTACCTTCGGGCGCCATCCTTGGCCTCGACGCCATTCGTGCCGTGGCGGAAGGCGAGATCACCTCGGTCGAGATCGTCACGCGCAAGCCTCCCCAAGGGCTCGACGGGGCCCCGCTCCTGCAAGCACGCGGCCTGTCGCTGATCGGCCTGGAGAAGCCGCTGCTGCTATTCTCCGGCTCAGCGCGCGAGGCCGCCAAGGGCTTTCCCGCCAACCTCAACGTCTCGGTCGCCGTGTCGCTGGCCGGCGTCGGTCCGGACCGCACGCGCGTCGAGGTCTGGGCCGATCCTGGCGTGACGCGCAACACGCACACGGTGATCGTCAAATCGGACAGCTCCGACCTGACCATGACCATCGCGAACATCCCCTCGGTCGAGAACCCGCGCACCGGCACGATCACGGCACTGAGCGTGATCGCCACCCTGCGCCGGCTGACGGCGCCGTTGATCGTGGGCACGTGAGACACGCCGTTGGGCTTCGGTCGGCTGGCGCCTCCCTCAACCCAACCTACATTGCCGGGTCCACGACCCAGCGCGCGATGGAGCTGTCGTCGCTGTCGCGGGCTTCGACCCAGGCGGCCTGGCCGTCGGCGCCGGTTTCCTTTTTCCAGAACGGCGCACTGGTTTTCAGGTAGTCCATCAGGAACTCGGCCGCTTCGAATGCCGCGTGCCGGTGCGCCGAAGCCGTGATCACCAGCACGATGTTGTCGCCCGGCCGCAGCTCGCCGACGCGATGCACGATCAGGCTCGCTTGCAGCGGCCAGCGCCCATGCGCCTCCGCCTCGATGCGCTCCAGCTCGGCCTCGGTCATGCCAGGATAGTGCTCGAGCGACATGGCCGTGATCGGCTGGCCCTTGGCCTCGCCGCGCACGGTTCCCGTGAACGTGACTATGGCGCCGATGTCGGTGCGCCCGTTGGTCAACCCGGCGACCTCCGCGCCGATATCGAAGTCAGCTTGTTCGACGCGCACGGCCATGGCTAGCCTCCCGTCACCGGTGGGAAGAACGCGATCTCGCGCGCACCGGCAATCGCGGCGCTGGCCTTGACGTGCGTCTGGTCCAGCGCCACTCGGATGACATTGGCGCGCTCGAAAGCGCGTGCGTACTCCGGTCCGCGGGCCATGAGCCACCCGATCAGATCGCCAACCGTGGTCAACGCCACTGGGATCGCCACGGTTTCCTCGGCGCGGCCCATCTTCTCGCGTACCCAGGCGAAATAGCGCAGTGTCACGACCCGCGTCTCGTCTCGTTTGGCCGTCACCGACTTAATGCTCCATGGCGTGGCGGATGGCCGCCTTGAGGTAATCGTAGCCTGTCCACAACGTAAGGAGAGCTGCAACCCACAGCAAGCATAGCCCGGTGAGCGAGATGCCGGGCACGATTTTATCCCCGGCCGGTCCTGCCAGCAACACGGCAAGCGCCACCATCTGCATCACCGTCTTCCACTTGGCGAGTTGCGTGACGTGGATCTTAACGTTGAGTTCGGCCAGGAACTCCCGCAGGCCCGACACCAGGATTTCGCGCGAGAGGATAATGACGGCGGCCCAGATCGACCACCCTGCAATCGTATCGTCGCGAACCAGCATGAGCAGCGTCGCACCGACCAGCAGCTTGTCGGCGATGGGATCGAGCATGCGGCCGAGCGCGGACTGTTGCTGCCACGCACGCGCGAGGTAGCCGTCCAGCCAGTCGGTCAGGCTGGCAACGACGAACAACGCCAACGCCAACCAGCGCGCGGTGTCGCCCTTCAGAAGGAACAAGCAGGCGACGAGGGCCGGCACCGCCGCGATGCGCCCATAAGTCAGCACATTGGGCAGGCTCAATGGCATTGCGCGGGCCACGGTGTCTGTCATCCGCCTCTCATGACCCTGTCGTTGGCCTCAGTCAATGGGAACCAGGGCATGACCGGTTTGCATGTCTTGCTCGACCCGATCGACGATGGGCGGCGCCAGTGTCTGCACTTGTGCAATTGTGACTTGCGGACCGAGGCTGGCGGAAGGAGACTGGCAGCAGCAAACCTGGACAGACCATGACCACCCTTCTGATCACGCACCCCTCGTTCGTGCGGCACGACACGGGCCCCGGACATCCCGAGCGGCCCGACCGGATGCGTGTGCTCGACAAGGTCCTCCAGCACGATCACTTCAAGTCGCTGACCCGGCTGGAGGCGCCGCTGCGCGATGACGTCGAGGACGCCATCGCTCTGGCCCATCCCCGCGACTACATTGATGGCATCAAGGCCGCCCGGCCGGCGGAGGGCGAGGAGAGCGCCCGGCTCGATCCCGATACGGTCCTGTCCTCGGGCTCATGGGAGCCAGCACTACGCGCGGTCGGCGCCGGCCTGCTGGCGGTCGACAAAGTGATGGGCGGCGAGGCGCGCAATGCCTTCTGCCAGGTACGGCCCTGCGGCCACCATGCCGAGACCGCGCGCGCCATGGGCTTCTGCATCTTCAACAATATCGCCGTCGCGGGCCTTTACGCGCGGGCGAAATACGGCGCCGAACGCATCGCCGTGGTCGACTGGGACGTGCACCATGGCAATGGCACACAGGAGATTTTCTGGTCGGACCCGAACCTGTATTTCGCATCCACCCACCAGATGCCGCTCTATCCCGGCACGGGCGCGCTGAGCGAAGCCGGCGTCGGCAACGTTTTCAACGCACCGCTCAGGCCGGGCGATGGCGGCGAAAAGTTTCGCGATGCGGTCGAATCCCGCATTCTGCCCTCGTTGCGCAACTTCGCGCCGGACCTGATCCTGATTTCCGCCGGATTTGACGCCCACGAAGCCGATCCCCTCGCCAACCTGCGGCTGGTCGAGGACGATTTCAGCTGGGCCACGGCCATGATCATGGCCGCCGCCGACCAGCACTGCAAAGGGCGGGTCGTATCGATGCTGGAAGGCGGTTATGATCTGTCGGCCCTGGCCAAGTCCGTCGCCGTGCACGTGGCGACGCTGATGCAGGCCGGTTGAAAACGCCCCGCTGCGGGGTAGGAGCGTAAACAATGACATCCCAGAGCACCGAACGGGCGCCGCCGCGCCATGCCGACATCAAGGCCCTGAGCTTCGAGCGGGCCCTGAAGGAGCTGGAAACCATTGTCAGCCGGCTGGAGCGGGGCGATGTCGAGCTCGAGGAGTCGATCACCATCTATGAGCGCGGCGAGGCCCTGAAGGATCATTGTGATCGCCTGTTGAAGCAGGCCGAAGCCAAGGTCGAGAAACTGACCTTCAATGCCGAGGGCAATCCGAAGGGGACCGTGCCGCTCGATCCAGAGGCGTGACCCCAACGTAGGCTGGGTTAGCGCGGCCACGACGATGCCCGAAGGACGCAGGTGCCCGCCCTGCGCGCGACCACTCGGAAGTCCCCTTGGGGGATAACCCAGCAATCCTGGCGCCACCAACGCATCGGACATGCTGGGTTACGGCCGCGTGCTGGGCGCGCGCAATGAGCACGTGGAAGGGCGGCCTAACCCAGCCTACAACGCGATCCCAAGGCCTCACCCGATGCGGCGTCATTGCCAATATCCCGCCACGTCCCTCATGCACTATGCTGGGCGCCCGAATGCGGCCGAGACAGCCCTTGCCGGCCGACACGCAGGGGCGCAGGATAACAATCGCCGTCGCCCAAGACTGCCGGATGGCAGTGTAAAGTCCAGGACCAGAACGTGGACAAACCAACCAAGACGCCTCTCCTCGATCGCATCCAATCGCCCGACGATCTGCGCAAATTCGCCGAGCGCGACTTGCCGCAAATCGCCGCCGAATTGCGCCAGGAGACGATCGACGCCGTTTCGGTCACCGGCGGCCACCTTGGCGCTGGGCTCGGCGTGGTCGAGTTGACCGTCGCCCTGCACTGGATCTTCGATACCCCACGCGATCGCCTGGTCTGGGACGTCGGCCACCAGGCTTATCCGCACAAGATCATCACCGGACGGCGCGACCGCATCCGCACCTTGCGCCAGCCCGGCGGCCTGTCTGGTTTCACCAAGCGTGCCGAGAGCCAATACGACCCGTTCGGCGCCGCCCATTCATCGACCTCGATCTCGGCCGGTCTCGGCATGGCGGTGGCCCGCGACCTCGACGGCCGCGCCAACAACGTCGTTTGCGTCATCGGCGATGGCGCCATGTCGGCGGGCATGGCCTACGAGGCGATCAACAACGCCGGCGCCATGGACAGCCGGCTGATCGTCGTCCTCAACGACAACGATATGTCGATCGCCCCGCCGACCGGCGCGCTGTCGCATTACCTCGCCCGCATCACCTCGAGCGGCACCTATTTCTACGTCCGCGACATCGCCAAGCAATTGGCCAAGGTGCTGCCCAAGAGCTGGGAGCGGCGCGCCGCCCGCATGGAGGAATACACCCGCCACCTCTGGCAGGGCGGCACCTGGTTCGAGGAGCTCGGCTTCTACTACGTCGGCCCCATCGACGGCCACGATCTCGGCCACCTGCTGCCCGTGCTCAGGAACGTGCGCGACGCCAAGCAGGGCCCGATCCTGGTGCACGTCGTCACCAAGAAGGGCAAAGGCTACCCGCCCGCCGAGGCGTCCGACGACAAATACCATGGCGTCAACAAGTTCAACATCATCACCGGCGACCAGGTGAAAGCCAAGGCCAATGCGCCGAGCTACACCAAGGTGTTCGCCCAGAGCCTGATCGCGGAGGCGAAGAAGGACGACAAGATCGTCGCCATCTCCGCGGCCATGCCCACCGGCACCGGCCTCGACCTGTTCGGCGAGGTGTTCCCCAAGCGCACATTCGACGTCGGCATCGCCGAGCAGCATGCCGTCACATTCGCAGCAGGACTGGCGACGGAAGGCTACAAGCCGTTCTGCGCCATCTATTCGACCTTCCTGCAGCGCGCCTACGACCAGGTGGTGCACGACGTCGCCGTCCAGCGGCTGCCGGTGCGTTTCGCCCTGGATCGTGCTGGCCTGGTCGGCGCCGACGGGCCGACGCATGCCGGCTCCTTCGACCTGGCCTACCTCGGCTGCCTGCCGGGGTTCGTCATCATGGCCGCCGCCGACGAAGCCGAGCTGGTGCACATGGTGGCCACCGCCGCCGCCATCGACGACCGGCCGTGCGCGTTCCGCTATCCGCGCGGTGAAGGCGTCGGCATCGAGATGCCGGCGGAAGGCAAGCCACTCGAGATCGGCAAGGGCCGCGTGCTGCGCGAAGGCACGACGGTGGCGCTGCTGTCGTTCGGCACCCGGCTGGCCGAAGCGCTGGCCGCCGCCGATCAGCTGGCCGCCATGGGGCTATCGACGACCGTGGCCGACGCGCGCTTCATGAAGCCGCTCGATCATGACCTGATCGGACGTCTGGCGCGCAACCACGAGGTTTTGATTACGCTCGAGGAAGGCGCCATGGGCGGCTTCGGCGCGCACGTCCTGCATCATCTCGCCGAGACCGGCCAGCTCGATCGCGGCCTCAAGGTACGCACCATGGTGCTGCCCGATACCTTCATCGACCACGATAAGCCGGAAAAGATGTACGAGCGCGCCGGGCTGTCGGCGCCGGGCATCGTCGGCACGGTGTTGAGCGCGCTGGGCCGAGGCCAGGTCGCCGGCATTCGCGCGTAGGACACGGTCGGGGTCAGACCCATGGGTCTGACCCCTTCTGAGGCACGCAGCTCGCCACAGCCGACGCCGACACCGAGCAGGGAGTGAGGCAATGACGAGAGAGTCTTCGCAAGCAAGGGGTCAGACCCTTGGGTCTGACCCATGCGCGCTAACATAGCTCCCGTCATTCCGGAAACGCGAGCCCCGGACTTGATCCGGGGCGAGCGTTATCCGGAACCCAGCGTAAAAAGCGTGCGAAGCACACAACATATTGCGTCCTTCGGACAATTCATGCGCT
>CAZCGE010000124.1:0-6832 GCA_964498125.1 uncultured Devosia sp.
GGCGCGCAAGTGCGCGTCCTTGACCGCTTCTGCGCGCGGAAGGAAGGGCTCGGCATGGTGGAAATGAGTTGAAGTGATCCGCGAAAAAAAGTTCAGAGCGCGTGGCCCGTGCCCTTGACACGACCACCCGCCATCAAAGAACGCTCTCCGTACCCGGCGTGCTCCGTCATTTCCATGGCCGACCACATCTTTGTGGCCATCAGGATGGAAGTCTCGGCACCGACCGCCTTGGCCAGCGCCAAGCCATGCGGCACAGCCTTCAATGACAGCTCGGAACCGTCAGTCGGGATCAAAATGTGTTTGTACATGCTTGCCTCCTGCAACCGTCTGTCCATCCTTCGGATCGGCCAATCCTGCCGGGAGACTCAGCCGCCTCATCGTCGATGACCACAGCTCGCGGACGTTCGCCGGTCTTGCAATTGAAGTATTGGCAGCTTCTTCGGAAGGATCATTGAGCTGGCGCAAGTCGGGCGAATTGGCACCGGCTTCGTTGCGCTTGGTTCCATGACTCGAGGATGGACTTGCCCGTGTTAAGGCAACAGGCGCCGCCGCAGGTTACCCGAAGTAGAATAGGGCGAACGATCAGACGCATCGTCAGACGCATCGTCGAAGTCATGAATTTGATAAGATCGCGGCTTCAGTGCCAGCAACGTGAGCCCCACTTTACGCTCGTCCTCGTCATTGTGGACGGAAACCCATAGGAGAAGGCGGTGCTGCTCTACGTCGCGCTCGAGGGCCTCAGCAAGGTCGGGAAAATCGCGGATGTCGATTGCTTCGGCCAGACGACGACGACCCTTGTTCCGCGCCGCGGCCAGAAGCCCCGCGACCGGACCTGGCGTGCACTCGATGAGTTCGGCATTGCCTGGAAATCGCAGCTCGAATGGCTGGCCGACAAGAATGTCAGCCAGAGCCCTTGTCTTGGCCTCAAAGGCATGGTGGGTCGCGAGAAGTTCCAGGCACTCCGGATCAATGCCGACGCGGATAAGTGCGTGGACCGCCTGACCCACTTGTCGCCCCTCGTCGAAGGTGGCGATTGCAAACCGATGTGTTGGTATTTGCACCATGGGCGACAACTGCGCCGGTTCTACTCGGCTGGCATTGCGCAGGGTCAAAGAAGAAGGCCCGCGACCGAGCCGACCTGAGGGGGTGTCGCGCTCGCGCGGGCCTGACGACGGCGGATGCCTCTTTGGGGGAGAGGGGGGCTGAGGAAACCGCCGTGTCTTGGTGGCATTATCGGGCCAGCCATGAGTGCCCTGCTTTGACGAAGATCAAAGTCGCATCGTCTCGACTGAACAGAGCGGTGAACAGCCGTTTTCCGTTGCCGCGTCAGCTCGCGATGGCGTCGCGGATCGCCTTTGCCAGTTCGGCCAATCGATATGGTTTGCGCAACACCCGAAAGTGGTCCTCCCGCGCATCCTCGGCATTGATCAGCTCCTGCGAATATCCAGTCGTGAGCAGCACCTTGACGGCCGGATTGATCGCGTGCGCTCGTCGAGCGAGCTCCAGTCCCGAGACACCGCACGGCATGATCAGATCCGTGAACACGAGGTCGATCGAGGTTCCGCTGTCAAGGATCTGCAGGGCCATCACGCCGTTACTTGCCTCCAGCACTCGATAGCCGAGTTCCTCGAGGCGTGTGACGGCAAGCCTGAGCACCCGCTCTTCGTCCTCGACGACGAGGATCGTCTCGCCACCGCCTGCATTGACGGTCAAAGACGCCGGGGCCGCCACCGTTTGCCCTGCATTCACGCCCGCGCGAGGAAGATAGATATTGACAGTGGTGCCGTGACCAAGCTCGCTGTAGATCGTGGCATAGCCGCCCGACTGCTTGGCAAAGCCGTAGACCATGGCAAGACCAAGGCCCGTCCCGCGCCCAACCTCCTTGGTCGTGAAAAACGGCTCGAAGGCCCGCTCGAGGACCCCGCGAGGCATGCCTGTCCCGGTATCGGAGACCGAGAGCAGCACGTAGTCGCCAGACTCACTGCCGGAGGTGATGTTATCATCATCGGCGATGACGTTTTTCGTCTCGATCAGGAGCCGCCCCCCTCTTGTCATGGCATCGCGCGCGTTGATGGCGAGGTTGACGATTGCGTTCTCGACCTGCCCCACATCCGTAAGCGTCAGCCAAAGATCAGGCGCCAGCTTGGTTGAGACCGCGACGTGTTCCCCCAAAGTGCGCTTCAAGAGCTCGGTTGCTGTGACGACAAGCTCATTGATCACGAGTGGTCTTGGTTCCAGCACGCGCCGGCGGCCAAACGTGAGCAGCCGGTCGGTGAGCTGTGCGCTCGCGTCGGCAGCCTTCTGGGCATGCTCCAGAAAGGTGCGAAGCTCGTCTGCTAGTCCACCAGGATTCCGATCGAGTCGCATCTCCGCGAGTTCGAGATTGCCGGTGATGACAGTCAGCTGATTATTGAAGTCGTGGGCGATGCCGCCCGCCAGTTGGCCGATGGCCTCCAGCTTCTGTGCCTGCGCCAGCCGCCGCTCGCTGTCCTGCAACGCCTGCTCCGCCGCCCGAAATGCCGTCAGATCGGTGATGATGCCTGTGAAGTAGCGGCCTCCCTCGGCAACGAACTCGCTCACGGCAAGGCTGATGGGGAAGGTCGAGCCGTCGTTCCGGCGCGCCGTCACTTCGCGGCCGACGCCAATGATCCTGCGCTCGCCCGTTGCGAGATACCGGGCCAGGTAGCCGTCGTGCTGGCTGTGATAGGGCTCCGGCATCAGAACGTTGACGTTCCTTCCGACGATCTCGTCGGCGGCGTAGCCAAACAGCGTGGTGGTGGCCGGATTGACGCTCTCGATCCGCCCGGCGCTGTCAATCGTGATGATGGGCGTCACGGCTGAGTTCAGAATGGCCACAAGCCGGGCGGCCTCATCTTCGAGGGACGTTCTAGGCTGTCCGGCCTGTGTCACAAGTATTCACCTTGCCGAATTCGGAAGGGGTCTGAATTCGCCCTCGGTATTCAGCCTATCTGATGGGGTTGGTGTTCGAAAGGGAGCGACGTGAGCAGCAACGCAGGTATGCATCGCAAGCGCGGAAGCGAATTCGTCGGCTTGGTGTATCACGACGCTCACTCGTCCGGGCGATCAATCGCGACACCGTGGTCGGATGGGGAAGGCAAGTAGGCGTGGCGAATCTCACCGCCGGCACTGGGCCCGCCGGCCGGCACCACATAGGAGAAGCCCTGCCGGGTAGAGTTGCCCTGAATCCTGTCGCCGCCCGGAGTGGTGATGCTCGGGCCCTCGATCCGGAAGGGACTGGCGGCAATTGCACCAGTCGCCGCAGATGGCTTCGGCGCTCCCGCCTACGGGCGCAAGGCCGCCAGCGTTGGTGCGTTCGGGCAGTACTCGGCAAAATGCGCGCCGGCCGTGCCCTGGCGCAGCTCCTCGGTGCAGCGGCGCTTCTCATTACAGGCGCTGCAGCAGAGTTCGAGATCGCGGACCAGCCTCGACTGCTCGTGCCGCACCTCCTCCAGCCGTATCCCCAGGGTCGCCGCCAGCTCGAGCAGCAGATCGGCACCGCCAGGACCTTTGGCGACCAGCGCCAGCAGCTCGTCGGCCGAGTACACGCCGATATCGCGCGCCATCCGCTCGATCTCGCCACGGCCGCACGCGGCGAGTTGTCGGTGGTCGCGTGCTGCGGCGCGCCAGTTGTTGAGCCAGCTCGATACTTTGTGGACCAGCCCGCTGTCGCCGCCGCCGGAATTGCCACTCGCAGTCATGATCGCCTCCTGTCAGCACAGAGTCATGCCGAACCAGGATGACCCAATCGCGTGCGGCGGCATTGCTCTACATCAATGTCCAAGCAGGATTGCCCGACCCGGCCAACACCATCCGGCTCGAGCGATAGCTCGATCGTCACCATGACGAGGATCAATGCGCGCGAGACATTTTCTCCGCGATTCTGTGCATCGAGAGTCACCGCCCAGAATGATCATGCAGAGAGGTTGCGGCATGCAGCTCCCACTTCAGCTTACGTTCGAGGACATCAGGCACTCGGATGCCATTGAGTCACGCATCCGAGATGAGGCGGAAAAGCTCGAGCAGTTCTACGACCGTATCACGTCCATGCGTGTCGTCGTTGCCCGTCCCCAGCACCGCCATCATCAAGGCGATACGTTTCAGATCCGCATACATCTGACGGTTCCCGGCGCCGCGGATATCGCGATCAGCCGCGAGCCTAGCGCAGCCAGCGCCCACGAGGACGTCTACGTGACGATCCGCGACGCGTTCAAGGCCGCCCGCCGACGGCTCCAGGATCACGCGCGCAGACGGCAGGGCCACGTCAAGGAGCACGAGGCGCCACCGCACGGAACCGTTGCCACACTCCACCCAGAGTTGGATCCTGCTCGAGACCGTGCACCGTCGTCATCAAAAGCGCCCCTCTGAAACCAGATCAGTCATCGTGGCGATTGCCGCCACAGCATCCTTGAGCTGAACTCGTATGCTTTGGGATTGCCGATCTGGCGCAATACGCGACGACAACGGGATGCCCTGCTCCGCGTCCATCAATTGCTGCGCCAGAACCGCTGTGAGAATCGTGCGGTGAGCCTCGACCAGCAGCGCCATTTCGTCCTCGCCGACGACGCCACCCGCAGCCAGAGCCCTCAACCGCTCGGGCGTGGCTCGTGATCGAACTCCCTGCTTGATGGCCAGGACACGTGTCCCGGATACGAGGGGCAACAGGCCGTGCCGCTTGAGATCGATGCGGCCGTTACTGTCGGTCCGCAGCTTGCGGAACAGCGTGAGTGGCACTTGCCAATTGCGTGCGTTCTCGGACAGCAGGACGATGAATGGGAGTGTGCGCCGCCCGACATCATAGGCGTGTTCGAGCAGGCTCTCGACCAGCATGCTGCTGCCATGCACCGGCACGGCATCGAAGAAAATATCGACGTTGAGCAGGTCCTCGGGCCGCTGGCGACGCACCCACCGGTCAATCGTCTCGAGCCAACGCGCCTTGCTCATGCGCCAGCCAGCATTCTTGGCCATCACTCCGCCCTTGCAGTACCTGATACCCACCTCGTCGAGGATGGTCGAGATCTCCGTGCCCAGCGCTTCGAACCAGCGGTCCACGGGGCCATCCGGCTCGCCTTCGGCATAGACGATGGCATTGTCCTGATCGGCGGCAAGAAGGCTTTCCCCGCGGCCGGCGGAACCGAGAACCATCAACGCGTACTCGGCCGGCGGTCCCCCACGGCCGGCAGCGGCGAGCCGCTGCTCGCCCAGCAGCGCAGCCCGACGCGTGATGGCGCGGATCTCGGTGCTGATCACCTCGGCCACGATCCGTGCGTCAACCTCCTCGTCGAGCAGCATGCGCGCCATCAGGGGGAACTGCGCCCAGGCCAGCGCCATCGCCGCCACGTCGGGTGCGCTGTCAATCTGATCACCAAGCATTATGGCGGTGGTGGCGCGATGCCTGAGCAGGTTACGCGTCGTCAGCGCACCAACCAGCACCCCCTGCCGATCCACGACACCGAGGTGGCGAATGGAAAGCCTGTCCATGCGGCCGATGGCGCGATAGACGAACGCGTCCTCCTCAACGGTATGCAGCGGCCTCGTGGCGATGCTGTCCAGGGTCTTACCCAGAGCCGCCTCGTCGTGAGCGGCAACCACCCGCAAGATATCGCGCTCGGTGACGATGCCGGTCCCGCGATCGGCGGAAGTAACAAACACCGAGCTCACCCGCCGCTGCAGCAGCAAGATGATGCCCTCGCGGACGCTCGTGGCGCCTGGAGCCGTCACGAGCGGCGTGCTCATCACGTCGTGCACGCGATGACGATAAGGGAAGCTGTCGACTTTTATCAGCGTGCGGACCCGATCGGTGGCAACCGGGGTCTCCGGCAGCATGAAGCCGCCTTCAGCCCGTGCTTCCTGTTCCGCCAGCGCCCGCGAGGCTGCCTCCACCTCGGCGAGTGTGCGAATGCCTCGAGCCCTCAGTTGCGGGATCAAGGCCAGGAAGGCACGCGCGGTCGCTGTTGCGTCGCCAATGGCACTGTGGCGCCCCTCGATCTCGATGCCAAGCCCCTCGCAGATGCTGTCGAGATCATAGCGTGGGTTCGTCGGTGTGGCGAGGCGCGCGAGGCGTGCAACATCGAGCGTGCGCGGCTCCTTCCACGCCCGGCCGGCGAGGTGATACTCGCGCCGCAGAACCATGAGGTCATACGCAATCGTATGCCCAATCAGGATCGCGTTGCCGAGAAAGGCCTCCAGCTCTGGTGCAAGCCTGGCGAAGTCGGGAGCCCCCGCGAGATCCATATCTGTAATGCCATGCACCTTGCTCGCCTGCGATGGAATCGCAACGCCTGGATCAACGAGCCGGCTGAGTTGCTCGTCGCATTGCACCGCGCCGCCACGAATGCGAACAGCACCGACCTGCACCAGCCTGGCCGTTCGTGCATCGAGCCCCGTCGTCTCGGTGTCGATGACGACGGCATCGACTGCAATGAGTGGCGTGGAATACTCGGCGGAGACCATGTCGAGAGTCCTTGCATTCAGCGAGATGTGGGCCGTCGTCGGGCTGATTATCCCGTGCGCCGGGCGTGAACACAATTCCAGCCACGCAACCGCAGCACGAGCCGGCCCGGCTCGATCTCGCGCATACAATGGCGCTGTGGGAGGATCGGCGACGTTGATGCGTATCAAGGTCGTTCGGCGCCAAGGCTGAAATGCTTGGGTTGTGTTGATCACAACCAGCGAGAACGCCCATGAAAGCGCAAGACATCATGACCAAAGCTGTCGTCACCGTGCGCCCGGACGCCTCCATTCGCGACATCGCCGCCCTGATGGTGGAAAAGCATATCAGCGGCCTTCCTGTGGTGACCGACGATGGCAAGAT
>CAZCGE010000125.1:0-20340 GCA_964498125.1 uncultured Devosia sp.
CCCCCTATTCGGATCCCGGGGCCACCATCCTTCGGCCGCATCCTGAGTGAGGCCGAAGTTGAACGGGGTTCCTGCGCCCCGCCGGCAGCGATCCCTCTTGGCCGCGCTGACATCGCCAAGGGTACCCGGCATGCTCTCCCCACTCCCGATCACCCAGCACGTTCCCGGGTCCTGTCCGTATGCGGCGAGATGGCGGGAGGATACGCGAGGAAAGGAGGGCGGGGATAAGTAGGGGTCGGACCCACTCTTGTTGCCCGCCTTTGGCGGGACGGGTCTGACCCCATGCTCAACATGAACGCGGCGGTGGCCTCGGCCTGCGCGCGGCGATAGCTTATTGCGTAGCCGTCGTGACCGCATGTCAAAGCAGCAATTTCATCTTCAACCGGCGAGTTCAGCGCTTCGTTTACCGATTGCGGTCCATGGTGGCGAGAGGGCTGAGAAAGGCACGTGATGACTGAAACGACGGATGACCTTATGGCCATGCACGCACGCTCCCGACCGGACGGTCATCCGGCGGTGGCGCACGGACGCGTCGGTGTGCTGCTGCTCAACCTCGGCACGCCGGATGCCACCGATTATTGGAGCATGCGGCGCTATCTCAAGGAGTTCTTGTCCGACCGGCGGGTGATCGAGGAGCCGCGCTGGAAGTGGTGGCCGATCCTCAATCTGATCATCCTGACCGTGCGCCCAGGGCCGAAAGGACGCAATTACGAGACGATTTGGAACAAGGCGCGCAACGAGGGGCCACTGAAGACTTTCACGCGCAGCCAGGCCGAGCTGCTTGCCACCCGCCTTGTCGGGCACCCGCGCGTCATCGTCGACTGGGCCATGCGCTACGCCAGCCCCTCGACCGCGAGCCGGCTGCTCGCCCTGCAGGAGCAGGGTTGCGACCGCATCCTGCTGGTCCCGCTCTATCCGCAATATGCCGCGGCGACGACGGCGACCGCCTGCGATCAGGCCTTTCGCGCGCTGATGGACATGCGCTGGCAGCCGGCCGTCCGCGTGGCGCCCGCCTACCACGATGATCCCGCCTACATCGAGGCGCTGGCCGCTTCCATGCGCCGCCACCTGGCTTCGCTGGCCTTCAAGCCGGAGCGCATCATCGCCACTTTCCACGGCATGCCGCAAAAATATCTGGAGGCTGGCGACCCCTACCATTGCCAGGCGATGAAGACCTCGCGGCTGTTGCGCGAGCGGCTCGGCTGGCCAGTGGAAACCTGGCTCACCACCTTCCAGTCGCGCTTTGGCAATGATCCCTGGCTGCAGCCCTATACGGATAAGACCGTCGAGCGGCTGGCCAAGGCGGGCGTCAAGCGCCTCGTTTTGATCGCGCCGGGCTTCTCCGCCGACTGCCTGGAGACGCTGGAGGAGCTCTGCGTCGAGAACCGGCACATCTTCACCGGCAACGGCGGCGAGGACTTCGCCTACTGCCCCGCCCTCAACGACAGCACCGAGGGCATCGACGTGCTCGAAGCGGTGGTGCGCAGGGAATTGGGGGGCTGGGTGTAGAGGGGAGTCGAATTACTCGACGCTTGATGGACTGTCGACGCTGACGCGCCTATCCTATGGGAAGCCAGCATCGATCGGAACATCGCGGATGCAATTCACTGTCATCATCGACCGGGACGAGGACGGGGTCTGGATTGCCGAATGCCCGGCCATCCCCGGGTGTCTGAGCCAGGGACAGACTCGCGAGGAGGCACTGGCGAACGTCAAGGAGGCCATCGCCGCCTGCCTCGAGGTGCGCGCCGAGCGCGGCATGCCGCTGACCGTCGAAACGCAGCAAGTCGAAGTCCTGGCTTAGCCGTGGCGCCAAGCTTGCCAATTCTGAGTGGGCGCAAGTTGTGCGTGCATTTGAACGGCTCGGCTGGGTTGTTGCGCGCCAGCGAGGCAGCCACATCATTCTGGTCAAGAGCGGCCATCGCGCCACGCTATCGGTTCCCGATCACGGCACCGTGGCGA
Organism: uncultured Devosia sp.; assembly: GCA_964498125.1. Lineage (GTDB taxonomy): Bacteria > Pseudomonadota > Alphaproteobacteria > Rhizobiales > Hyphomicrobiaceae > CAMDBL01. The sequence continues at coordinate 1,963 of CAZCGE010000125.1, forward strand.
AGGGAACGCTGCGCGGCCTCATTCGCGCCGCCGGACTGACGGTGGAGGCATTCGTGGCGGCTGTGGGGTGATGCTTTCGATGCCGGACCCGATCACCGTCGCGTCCGATTGAAATAGCCGAGGCCCTGTGAGGTACCCAATGCCGTCTTGATCGCGGACGCATTTGCCACGACACTATTCCTTGCTACCCTCTGCTTGCGAGGCCACCATGACCCGCCAATTCACCGCCATTATCGAACGCGAGGACGACGGCTACGTGGCCCTGTGTCCCGAGCTCGACGTCGCCAGTCAGGGCGACAGCGTGGCCGAGGCTCGGGCGAACCTGCGCGAGGCCATCGAGCTGTTCCTGGAGACCGCTTCCAAGTCCGAGATCGAGCGCCGACTGGGTGGCGAGGTCTACGTCACGCAAATCGAGGTTGGACTTGCCTAAGCTGCGCGTACTTAGCGGCAAAGAGGTGTGCACCCTTCTCGCCGGGCATGGTTTCGTCGAGGTGCGCCGTCGTGGCAGTCACATCATCATGCAGCGAACAGGTGGCGACGACACGACGACCGTTCCAGTTCCCGACCACGCCGAGCTGCGTCGGGGTACGCTGCGAGCAATCATCCGGCAAAGCGGCCTTGCCCGAGACCTATTCGAATCGTGACTTGCCAGCTACCCCAGCCGCTCATATGCACGTCTCCTGGTGCTTGGCACCGGCCCGCCAATGGTCTATCGGGCTCCATCCGGTAGCGGGACAATGGGGGCGAGGCCATGGTGTGGGACGAGCTGGCGCGCGACGCCGAGGACGAGAACAAGCGTGACCGCGACAAGTGGATCGGCGTGTGGATCGGTATCCTCGCCGTCATCCTCGCCGTCTGCGGCATGGGTGGCAGCAATGCCACCAAGGAAGCCACCTTGAAGAACATCGAGGCGGCCAACACCTGGGCCTTCTTCCAGGCCAAGAACATGCGCCGGCACGTGATCCGGGTGCAAACCGACGAGATGGAATTGCAGCTTCTCGCCAATCCCGGCATGCCGGAGGTGGCGAGGGCCGCCGTCGCGGCCAAGATCGCCGACTACAGGAAACAGGACGTTGCCCTGACCAAGGACGCCGAAAAGCCGGCGGCCGAGCGCGAGGGTCTCGACCAGCTGTGGGACAAGGCCAAGCTGCTGGAAGCCGCGCGCGACGTGGCGATGGCCAAGGACCCGTATTTCGATTACGCCCAGGCGCTGTTGCAGATCGCCATCGTGCTGGCCTCCGTCGCCATCATCTCCGGCGGCGCCTGGCTGCTGACGGCCAGCCTGTTCGTCGGTGGATTCGGCGCGCTGCTGACCTTCAACGGCTTCGTGCTGTGGTTCCAGGTCCCGGGCATCGGCTGAGACCGGCGTCATGAACTAGAGCGCGAAGACTGCGGCATGTTTGCGCCGCACCTGGTGGTTGGGCACGCTATACTCGGCCGCAGGCTGCCGCGGGACTGCATCTGCGGGAGCTGCCTGACGCGGAGGCTGACGATGCCGACCAAAACCAAGTCCGTCCACCTCGAGGGCGAGTGCCATCCGCGCTTCGCCGGTGTCCGCGCCGCGCTGGCGGCGAATTTCTCCGAGCGCGGCGAGGTCGGCAGTGCGGTCTGCGTCTACCACCAGGGCGTGAAGGTGGTCGACCTTTGGGGTGGCCACATGGACGCAGCCCGGACGCGGCCCTGGCAGTCCGATACGCTGTGTTTGCTGTACTCGATCGCCAAGAGCATGAGCGCCCTGTCGGTTCACATCCTAGCCGACGAGGGCAAGGTCGACCTCGAGGCGCCGGTCGCGAAATACTGGCCGGAGTTCGCCGAGGCTGGCAAGAGCAGGATCAAGGTCCGGCACATCATCTCGCACAATGATGGGGTGTGGCGTACGGACGCCGCCGAGCCCGGCGATATGTACGACTGGGCGCGCATGATCCGCGTCATCGAGCAGCAGGAACCGGCGTGGCCGGTCGAGACCAAGGGCGCGTACGATACCGTCAACATCGGCTTCAAGGCTGGCGAGATCGTGCGCCGCGTGACCGGCCAGCGCGTGCAGGACTTCGTGCATGCGCGCATCTGCAAGCCGCTCGGCGTCAATTACTATCTCGGTGTGCCCGACAACAAGCTCGCCCTGTGCGCCGACCTGACGCCCAATGCCAACGCCCCCATGCGGGCCGCGGTCAGCGATCCCAACGCGCCGATGGCGCGGGCGCAGAGATGCTTCCCCAAGCCGTTCGACACCACGGCGCAGAACAGCCGCACGTTTCGCACCTCCGGCATCCCCTCGTTCGCTGGCTTCGGCGAGGCGCGCGCCATGTGCCGCATCTATGCCGCGCTCGGTGAGGGCGGGGCCATCGATGGCGCGCGCATTATCTCCAAGGCCGGCATCGAGCGGGCCACCAAGCAGCAGTGGTCGGACATGCAGGACGGCCTGCTCGGCTTGCCGATGGCGATGGGCATGGGCTTCATGCGCCCCGCGCCCGACGGCAGCCCGATGTTCGGGCCATGGCGGGACGCTTTCGGCCACTCCGGATCGGGCGGCGCGCGCGTATTCGCCGTGCCATCGCGGCGTCTCGCCGTCTGTTTCACCTCGAATTATCAGAGCGAGATGCTCGGCCGCGGCGTGCGAACCGAAGCGATCACGCTGGCGGCGTGTGACGCGGTGGCGTGAGGCCGCAACCCGCGACGTCGGCCGCGGCCGGCCCCTGCCACATCACAGCACCGTCCGCCATGCCTCAGGCACCAGCGCATAGCCACCCTCGCGTCGGCGCGCGACATGGGCGAAACCGGGGAAATGCAGATGCATGCCGGTCACGAGCAGGCGGTCGCTGGCCGCCATGTCGAGAATGCGCTTGCGCGAGGCCGCGGCGGCTGGCGGATCGCTGTCGACATTGACCGTCACGTCCGGCCGCGCCAGCTGCACTTCCGGGACGTGCGCGGTGTCGCCCCAGATCAGCAGCTGGTCCTTGCCCGAGGCAATCAGGTAGCCGCAGTGCCCTGGCGTGTGGCCATGGCTCGGCACGGCCGTGACGCTGGGAAAAACTTCGCCGGGTTTGCTGAACAGGCGCATGCGGTTGCGATAGGGCGCGATCTGCTCGCGTCCGGCCTGGAAGAACAGCCGCTTTTCGCGCTCGGTGCCGCGCGCCATGGCGGCGTCATCGCCCCAGTGCCGCGGCTCGTTTTCATGCACGACGAGCTCGGCATTGGCATAGTGCGGCTGGCCCGTGGTCATGTTGGTGAGGCCCGCGGAATGATCGGGATGCATGTGCGTCAGGATCACCGTATCGATCTCGCCGGGTGTGACGCCCGCGCTGGCAAGATTGGCCAGCAGCTTGCCGGCAGTGGGGCCGAGATAGTCGCCCGAGCCGGTGTCCATCAGGGCGACGCGGCCGGCCGCTTGAATGAGGAAGGCGTTGACCGAGACCAGGATGCCAGGCCGGAACGCCTCCGACAGGATGCGCTCGGCATCCTCCTTGGAAATGTCGCGCAGCATTTCTGGGGTGCGATCGAGCGTGCCGTCACTCAGCGCCGTAATCACCGTCTCGCCGACGCGGAGGCGATAGACGCTGGGGATTTGCGCGACGGGTTGGGCGGTCATGGTGGTTGTCCGGTTGCGTGAGAGCGGCGTGGCAATGTCCGTGCAAGACCGTGCCGCGATGCTGAGCGTTTGATCTTTCCGGCGAGGGATGGCACAGGGCAGGAGTATTGGCAATTCCAAGCCGGACATTCCATGCCGGACATTCCAAGCCGGCCAGGGGGGGCATCCATGCGAACCGAGACCGTCACCGTACCGCTGCGCGACGGCGCCATGAGCGCTTACGTTGCCTATCCCGACAAGACACCAGCCGGCTGCATCATCGCCATCATGGAGATCTGGGGAGTCAACGACACCATGCGCTGGCACGCCCAGGAATTTGCCGAAGCCGGCTACATCTGCCTCGTGCCCGACCTGTTCTGGCGGCTCCAGCCCGGCGTCGAACTCTCCGACAAGAACCCCGCGCATATCGAGACGGCGTTCGATCTCTACTATCATTTCGACTACGACCTCGGCGTGCGCGATATGCAAGACACCATGGCCTACCTGCGCAAGCACCCGCTGGGTAACGGCAAGGTCGCCTCGGTCGGATACTGCCTGGGTGGCAAGATGTGCTTCTTGATGTGCTGCCGCACCGATATCGACTGTGCCGTGGCCTACTACGGCACCTACATCGAACATTCGATCAAGGAAGCGCCAAACCTTCACCGGCCGTTCCTGCTGCACATGGCGATGGCCGACAAGTGGGTGCAGCCGGAGGTCAACGCCTTCATCGAGAGGAAGATCGGCGGCAATCCACTGGTCACGATCGAGAAATATCCCAACGCGCCACATGCCTTTGCGCGGCGTGGCGGTGTGCCCTACTGCAAGCCGGAAGCCGACAAAGCACTGGGGATTTCGGTGGAATTCTTCAAACGGCATTTGGGGTGAAATGCAGGCGCGACTCACGTAGGGCTGGGGCTCATGAGTTTAATCCCGGCTACGGCGCCAACACATTGCCACCACGCATGCACATCCTGTTTCTCACCGACAATTTCCCCCCCGAGGTCAATGCGCCCGCCTCGCGCACATTCGAGCATTGCCGTGCCTGGGTGGCCGCCGGGCATCGCGTCACCGTCATCACCTGCGCACCCAACTTTCCCAAGGGGCGGGTGTTTGCCGGCTATCGCAATCGCCTCTGGCAGCGCGAGACCATGGACGGCATCGATGTCGTGCGCGTGTGGACGTACATCACCGCCAATGCTGGCGTCGTGAAGCGCACGCTGGACTACATCAGTTTCATGCTCACGGCGACGCCGGCTGCTGTCTTGACGCGCGATGTCGATGTGCTGGTGACCACATCGCCACAATTTTTCTGTCCGATCGCCGGCTATATCGCGAGCTGCCTGAAGCGCCGGCCCTGGGTGTTCGAGCTGCGCGATTTGTGGCCCGCCTCGATCCGCGCCGTCGGCGCCGTGACCGACGAGCGGCTGCTGGGCTGGCTAGAGCGCATCGAGCTGTTTCTCTACCGGCGTGCATCCGCCATTGTCGCTGTCACCGATGCTTACAAGGACGACCTTGGCCGCCGCGGAATCGATCCGGCGAAAATCAGTGTCGTTAGCAATGGCGCGGATCTACAACGCTTCAGTCCGCGCGCGAAGGATGCCGAACTGGCCGCGGACCTCGGCCTCGACGGACTGTTCGTCGCCGGTTATGTCGGCACGCTCGGCATGGCGCATGGACTGGCGACGATCCTGGCGGCTGCCGATATTGTCCGCCGGCATCCCGCGGGCCGCGACATTCGCTTCCTGCTGCTGGGCGATGGCGCCGAGAAATCCGTGCTCGAGGCCGCCGCCTTGGCGCTGGGCCTCGACAACGTGCTGTTTCTTGGCTCGGTGCCACGCGGCGAGGTTGCCCGCTACTGGGCGCTGCTCGACGTGTCGATCACGCATCTGAAGCGCGACACTCTTTTCAAGACCGTGGTGCCCTCCAAGCTGTTCGAGTGCATGGCGATGGGTCTGCCGGTGCTGCACGGCGTGGAAGGCGTATCGGCCGAATTGGTATCGCGCCTCGAGGTCGGCATCGTGTTTCCCCCAGAGGATGCCGGAGCGCTTGCCGAGGCGGTGCTGGCCCTGGCCGCCGCGCCTGAACGCAGAGCGGAGCTGGCACGCAACGGCCGCGCGGCCGCGGGCGAGTTCGACCGCTCCGCTCTTGCCAATCGCATGTTGCATGTGCTGCGTGATATCGTCGGCACTAAGACTGGCAGCGAGGATAGACGATGACCGTCGCGCCCCTGCGCATCGTGAGCGTGGTCGGCGCTCGCCCGAATTTCATGAAGGTCGCGCCGATCGCCAAGGTTCTGGCGCACCGGCCGAACCGTTTTCAGCACCTGCTGGTTCACACCGGCCAGCACTATGACGCGTTGATGAGTGGCGCATTTTTCAACGTGCTCGGCCTAACCGCTCCCGACGTCAATCTGGAGGTCAGGTCCGGCAGCCACGCCGAGCAGACCGGCACGACGATGCTCAGGCTCGAGCCGGTGCTCGTCGACTACCGCCCGGATCTGGTGATCGTCGTCGGCGACGTCAACGCGACGCTGGCGGCGGCGTTGACGGCCAAGAAGCTGGGCTTGCGGGTCGCCCATGTCGAGGCCGGCCTGCGCTCGGGTGATTGGTCGATGCCGGAGGAGATCAACAGGCGCGCCACCGACGCCATTTCAGACGACCTGTTCACCACCGACCGCTTCGCCAATGCCAATTTGCGGGCCGAGGGCGTCAGCGACGATCGCATCCATTTCGTCGGCAATGTCATGATCGACACTCTGCAGGCGCATCTGCCGGCCGCGGAAGCGCTGCGCTTTCCCGAGTCTCTCGGATTGGCGCCGGCCGGTTATGCGACGATGACACTGCATCGGCCTGGCAACGTCGAGGACCGCGGCAAGCTCGCCGAGATCCTGGACAGCATCATCGCCGGCGTCGGCGACCTCCCCGTGGTGTTTCCCTGCCATCCGCGCACCCGCGCACGCATCGGCGCGTTTGGGCTGGAGAACCGCTTTGCCGCCGCGCCGGGCCAGCCTGGCATCTGGTGCACGGAGCCCATCGGCTATCTCGAGTGTCTCGGCCTCAATCGCCATGCCCGCGCGGTGCTGACGGACAGCGGCGGGCTGCAGGAGGAGGCGACGGTCCTCGGCGTGCCGTGCGTGACGCTGCGCGAGAACACGGAACGGCCGATCACCCTCGTCGAGGGCACCAACCATCTGGCCGGCACCAGCGGCGCGGGTATCGAAGCGGTGATCAAGCAGGTGCTGGGCGCGCCCTTAGCACCGCCACGAACGCCGCCGCTGTGGGATGGCAAGGCCGCCGAACGGATCGTCGCGCGCATCGACCAGTCATTCCCAGCACGGATGGGGTCAGACCCTCGGGTCTGACCCCTTGTGGTCCAATTCCTCTCTACACACCGCCGACCGGGCGGCGATTTCTCGTGGCAAACGTCGTATTCCCGAAGGGAAGGAGCGGCGCCGTCCGCCTCTGGCAGGGAAAACAGTGGGCCAGCAGAATTCCGAACATAGGAATACCCCGGCAAGGCCAGATCTAGCATCCGCATGGACAATCACAAGGATGTCGGCAGATGCGAGACAGCAAACTGCTGGGGATTCCTACCGTGGTCTTTGGTCGTTCACCCGGTGGCGACGCACACAACGCACACGCTACTCAGAACACTTGCTATCGGGTAAATGTAGATTAACCCAGCACCTTCAACGGGTCATCTTAATTCGATGTCTGCTTATTCTTAGCTGTGGATAAATGGTCGGGATTGCTTGCTCTGGAGCCAAACATTCAAATGACTTCGCGCGCTGATTTGGTCGCATTGGCAACCCGAAAATGGCCGGCGCAGACACTGGCATAGACGCGAGCCAGGCTGGACCTGCCGGTGCATCCTCGCGACCACCGCGCGCTGCGGCTCCATCCAGCTAAGCTGTTCATTGCGCGACACAAAATTTGCCCGCGGCAGCCGCAGTGTGCAGCGACAAATCGGTGATCGTCGCGGCCTGGCCGGTGAGCGGATTTTCGCTGTCCCAGGCATAGCGCATGGTCTCGAAACGCGTGGCCAGCGCATCGTAGATCAGCAGCCGGCCGGCGAGGCTGTCGCCCAGCCCTAGAATTTCCTTGAGAACCTCGGTCGCCTGCAGCGTGCCGACAACACCGACGACGGAACCCAGCACGCCAACCTCCGAGCAATTGGCAACAGTGCCGGGTGGTGGCGCCGCTGGGAACAGGCACCGGTAGGTCGGCCATGGCTGGCCGTCGGGCGTGCGCTCATGCGGCTTGAAGGTCGAAAGGTAGCCGTCGAAGGGCCCAACGGCGGCGAACACCAGCGTCTTGCGCGCCAGGCAGCAGGCATCCGACACCAGGTAGCGGGTGGCGAAGTTGTCCGAGCCATCGGCGACGATGTCGTAGCGGCCGATGATATCGAGGGCGTTGCCGGCTGTCAGCCGCATTGGCCAGACTTCGACGGCGACGTGCGGGTTGACACGGGCCAGCGTTGCCTTGGCGCTGTCGACCTTGACGGACCCGATCCGCGCGGTCTCATGCACAATCTGGCGCTGCAGATTATCGAGGCTAACGGTGTCATCGTCGATGATGCCGAGCGTGCCGACGCCGGCGGCCGCCAGATACATCAGCACCGGCGAGCCGAGCCCGCCCGCCCCCACCACCAGCACGCGCGCCGCCTTGAGCGCCTGCTGCCCCTGTCCGCCCACTTCGCGCAGCACGAGGTGGCGCTTGTAGCGGTCGATCTCTTCAGGTGTGAGCTTCATGTCGGCAATGGTAGGCGGTGACAGGGCTGGCGTAAACCATTGCGCGGAGCATTCCGGGGCGGGCATGCCGGCCCTTACGCAATGCGCGCGGCAGTGGCCAGCACCTGCAACACTGACTCCGCGGAGACATTCGCCGCCAGACGGTTGAAGTCGGCCTTGATCGGCAGCGCCGCCTCGAGCCGGCGGTGGAACTCCCGGCGGTCTATTTCGATCGTACCGAACTGGCGCAGGTGATCGGTGACAAATTGCGTGTCGAGCAAGCGAAACCCGCCATGTAACAGGCGCGCGCAAAGGTGGACGAGCGCGATCTTGGAGGCATCGCGCGTATTGGAGAACATGCTCTCGCCGAAGAACGCACCGCCGAGCGCGACGCCGTAGAGGCCGCCGGCGATCCGGCCATTAGCCCACACCTCGACCGTATGGCAGTTCTGCATGTCGAACAGGTCGCGGTAGAGCCTGTGAATGCGCTTATTGATCCAGGTCGAGCGCCGGCCGGGCCGGGCATCGGCGCAGCCCGAGATCACGCGGTCGAAATCATAATCGATGCGCACGTCGACCGCGGCCAAACGCAGCGTGCGGGCCAGCCGTCGGGGCACGTGAATGGCATCCAGGGGCAGGATGCCGCGCTCTTGCGGCTCGATCCAATACAGCGCCGGATCGTCGGCGCTTTCGGCCATGGGAAAGATGCCGCAACTGTAGGCCTTGAGCAGGACCTGCGGCGTAATCTCGGTGTTGACGTCGTCGCGCGCCGCCATGGCAGCCGTGGCCATCCTGATCTGTCGATGGCTGACGTTACGACAGCAGTGCGGCAAAGGCTAGGCGTTGTCGTGCCAGTCTTTCCGGCGCCGCCGTCCATGCCGATGGATCGGCGGCGCCGGCATGCGCAGCTCAGGGAATAAGAACGGTCGTCCCCGTCGTCTTGCGCGATTCCAGTTCGCTCTGCGCCTTGGCGGCGTCTTTCAGCGCGTAGGTCTGGTTGATCGGGATCTTGACCGCGCCTTTCTTGACCACATCGAACAGCTCGGCGGCGTTCTCGACCAGGTCGGCACGCTTGGCCGTGTAGGTATTCAGTGTCGGCCGCGTGGCGTAGAGCGAGCCTTTGGCCGCCAGCATGCCAAAGTCGAAGTTGGTGATCGGGCCGGACGCGTTGCCGAACGACACCCACAGGCCGTATGGCTTCAAGCAGTCGAGGGAGCCCGGATAGGTGTCCTTGCCGATCGAGTCGTAGGCCACGTCGCAGCCCTGGCCGCCGGTGATTTCCTTGACCCGCTTCACGAAATCCTCGGTCTTGGTGTTGATCACATGGGTCGCCCCGTGCGCCTTGGCGAGCTCCACCTTGTCGGCCGAGCCGACCGTGCCGATGATGGTGGCGCCGAGGTGCTTGGCCCACTGGCAGGCGATCAGGCCGACACCGCCGGCCGCCGCATGCAGCAGCATGACGGTGCCTGGAACCACGCGGTAGGTCTGGCGCAGCAGGTAGCGAACAGTCATGCCTTTCAGCATCATGGCTGCCGCCGTCTTGTCGTCGATGCCATCGGGGACCTTGACGACGCGCTCGGCCGGGATCAGCCGCTCCTCGCAGTAGCTGCCGATCGGGCTCGCATAGGCGATGCGGTCGCCGACCTTGAATTCGGTGACGCCGGCGCCAACCGCCAGCACTTCACCGGAAGCTTCGTTGCCGAGCACGAAGGGCAGGCTCGGCTGCTTGTAGAGACCGGTGCGCTGGTAGACGTCGACGAAATTCAAGCCGCAGGCCTTGTGCTTGATGCGCAGTTGTCCCTGACCGGGGGCGCCGATCTCGACCTGCTCCCATTGCATCACCTCGGGGCCGCCGTACTGATGGGCTCTGATGGCGTGGACCATGTCACTCTCCCTGATGTTAATTGGCTGATTATGGCGTTTCGTGGCGTCGGTGCCGCGTCCGAGGCAAGCGGGCCATGTACGGCGTCGATCGGCACCTTGACCCAGCCATGGGAGGCTTCTATTGGCTCCAGCTCAACGCGACAAGAGGCATCCATGGGCGTGCTGCACGTGACAGGCCGAAACGCTGGGTTGCTGGTCCTGGCGATCGGCGCCGCCGGCTGCGCCTTCGCCCAATTGGACCAGTCCCCACCCGCCACCGGCACGCAGTGCGTCGATGATAGCGCTGACTGCGTCGGCAAGCGCCAATCCGCGCTCAAGGGCATGATGGCCGACTCGAGCAAGGGTTGGGTCAAGGAACCCGCCGACGCCAAGGCCTATGCATCCGGCGTTCGGCTGTTCGCCTGGCGTGGCAAGCGCAAGGACCTGACCTGCGATGAGCTGACCATCGGCCGGCGTGAGACAGATGGCGCCAGCGCCGTCCTCAAGGGGCCAACGGCAACCGGGCTCACCCCGGCACAGATCTCGCGCGGAACGATGCTGGCGGCCGAAGTTTCCCGTGAGCTGGCCGCCGAAATGGGCAAGCGCTGCAAGAAGGCGTGAGCACTCACGTCTTGATGTCGCCGAGCCAACCTTGCATTGTCCGCCAGTCGCAGTTGGAAGGACCCCGCCATGCAGGACAAGCCCGCCGCCCCGCGCACGCTGCGGCTCAATGCCAACGACAGCGTCATCATCGCGGTCGACACGATCAACGTCGGCACCAACATCGATGGCATCAAAACGACCATGCGCATTCCGCGCGGGCATAAGATGGCCACCGCCCGCATCGAGAAAGGGCAGCCGGTCTTGAAGTTCGGCCAGATCATTGGCTTTGCCACCGAGACGATCCTGCCCGGTACGCACATCCACACCCAGAACTGCGCCTTCGGCGAGTTCGACCGCGACTACCGCTTCGCCGAGGCCGCAAGGCCCGAGCCGCTGCTGCCGGAGGGCGAGCGCGCCACCTTCGAGGGTTTCCGCCGCGCCAACGGCAAAGCCGGCACGCGCAACTACATCGGCATTCTGACCAGCGTCAACTGCTCGGCTTCGGTCGCCCGCTTCGTGGCGCTGGAGATCGAGCGTTCCGGCATTCTCAGCCAGTTTCCCAATGTCGATGGTGTCATTCCGCTGGTGCACGGCACCGGCTGCGCCATCGACCTGGAGGGCGAGGGCTACGAGCTGTTGAAACGCACGCAGTGGGGCTATGCCGGCAACCCCAACATGGGCGGCGTCATCATGGTCGGGCTCGGCTGCGAGGGCTTCCAGATCGGCCGTTTCATGGAGGCCTATGGCATCAAGGAGAGCGACACGTTCCGCACGTTCACGATCCAGGAAAGCGGCGGCACGAAGAAGACGGTGGCCGCCGGCGTCGAGGCCATCAAGACCATGCTGCCGGTCGTCAACCGCGCCAAGCGCGAGACGCTGCCGGCCTCCGAATTGGTCCTGGCGCTACAGTGTGGCGGCTCGGACGGCTATTCCGGCATCACCGCCAATGTCGCGCTGGGCGCGGCCGTGGACATGCTGGTGCAGCACGGCGGCACCGCGGTGCTGTCGGAGACGCCCGAGATCTACGGCGCCGAGCATCTGCTCACCCGCCGCGCGCGGACCAGGGAGGTGGGCCAGAAGCTGGTCGACATCATCGGCTGGTGGCAGGACTATTGCGCCAAGAATAACGGCTCGATGGACAACAACCCGAGCCCCGGCAACAAGCTCGGCGGCTTGACCACCATCCTGGAGAAATCACTGGGTGCGGCCGCCAAGGGCGGCACCACCACGCTCGAGGCGGTCTACCGCTACGCCGAGCCGGTCACCGCCAAAGGCTTCGTCTACATGGATACGCCCGGCTACGATCCGGTGGCGGCCACCGGCCAGGTGGCGGGCGGTTGCAACATGCTGTGCTTCACCACCGGACGCGGCTCGGCCTATGGCTGCAAGCCGACCCCGTCGATCAAACTTGCCACCAACACCGACATCTACCACCGCATGATCGACGACATGGACATCAACTGCGGCGACGTTCTCGACGGCGTCTCGATCGAGGCCAAGGGTCGCGAGATTTTCGAGGCGGTATTGCGCGTCGCCTCGGGGGAGAAATCGAAGTCCGAGCAGCTGGGCTACGGCGATGCCGAGTTCGTGCCCTGGCAGGTCGGCGCGGTCATGTAGCGCGAGAGTATCGCCGCACATGCAGCCCAGATCGAGGTCGGCGAGGCCGACGGCATTTGTTGGTCAAGTTCGGCAACTCTGCTGGGACTCCGCGGCCGGAGCCCACGACGACGCGCACGCGGACAGGCGTTGACAAATCGATCTGTCGTGCATATGTAAGACACCCCTCGTTCGCCAGGACTATGTCCGATGCCGACCGTCACCATCCGCCTCGATGAAGAAACCGACACCCGACTGAAGCGCCGCCTGGCGCGCAGTGGCGAGACCCTGTCCGAGTTCATCCGCGAAGCCGTCACCAAGCATCTGGACGCCAAGCCCCGCGTTGAAACGCGGCTGGCGTCCCTGACGCGCGTCCTGGAGAAAGTCGGCGACACGGGCGAAACCGACCTGTCGACGACCTACAAGACGCGCATCCAAAAGAGGCTCCTTGCCAGACATCGTCGTTGATGCCGGCCCCCTGATCGCGCTGTTCAAGCCATCCGACCGGCACCACAAGGCCGCGATGGCGTTCTTGGGCCGGTCCGAGTCGGCAACGCTCATCACCAACCTGCTTGTCGTCGGCGAAGTCGCGGCCATGCTCAGTGGCAAACACACCGATCTCGTCGAATGCCTGAACTGGGTTCTGGAAAACGTCGAGATCGACTCGAGCGCCGGATTGGACCTGCCCAGGTCCATAGCGATCGTGCGGAAGTACAAGGATTTGCCAGCCGACTTGGCCGATGCCTCGCTGGTTGCGCTGTGCGAGCGGCGCGGCACCAATCTCGTGGCGTCGGTGGATCGGGACTTCGATATCTATCGGCTGCCGAAGAACAAGAAATTCGAGAACGTGTTCTTCGCGGCGAGCTAGAAACGATCGCCGCGATCACCAGCAGCAGCGGTCTGCGGTATATCGCTACGCCGAGCCGGTCACCGCCAAGGGCTTCGTCTACACCTCGCCCCTCGAGCACCGACGTCCATGCGCAGCATGGTTGCGCCATGACGGACGCGTCCCTGGACCCGCTCTTGATAAGGGAAGGTTCCCAAAGGGCTAGCCCGGCGCCTGCCCCAGCGAAGGCTGGGGGCGGGGGCGTCATGCCGAAGGCGTGCGTTCCGCACGACGGGCAGAGCCACTAGCCTTTCGCGCCACGACCTCCACTGCCGTTTCAAGGAAGAATAGACATGCCCAGCGATGCTGCCTACCTGTCCCGCCTGCAAGCGACAATCGCGTCCCTGCGGTACTGGGTTCCGGCGATCTCGCATGCAGCCCAGATCGAGATCGGCGAGGCCGACGGCATTTGGCGAATGCAGGTGCGGCCAAACCTCTATGACGCCTGTGCCTTCACCTTGGCGCTGACACGACAACAGACCTATAGCCTGACGATCGCCGGCCGGTCCTACCCCGACCTCGCCGTCGACTCGCTCGATCTGTTCCCGCCGCTGGTCGAGGCGATCGCCGCTGGCCGGGTGATCGAGCGGCGCTGGTCCAGTCCCAACACCGGGGTTGAAACCCAGGTCGAGACGATCATCGACCTCGGCGCCGGCCGGACGTGGCGGGCGATCAACCGCTTTGCCGCCCTCGGGGGACTGATCGCCATCGAGGACTGCATCTGGCGCCCGCGATATTTTCTGCCCTACGAACGGCGCTGATCGTTGGCGCCGCTGTCGCGGCTGGCATGATACCGCCAAGCGGAAAGATAGACTCTTCGGCATTGTCCGCTTGGCGAGGCCGCAAGGCGGCCCGGCGCGAGCGCCGTTCTTCGAAAGGTGAGACCTCCTTCGGGTCGAACCTTTCGCTGGAGGGTATGAGACGGCATGACAGACGGACGGACTTTTCATAGAATGCGCCGCTTGCGCCAATGCAGCAGTCACTCCATCGGGGAGAATACATGATCGCCCTCGAGAACCCCGCGCGCGCGCGCCTCGAGCAAAACCAGGTCTCGCTTGGCCTCGGCATCCGCATGGCCCGCGGCGTCGAGATTGCCAAGATCCTGAAGACCGCCGGCTATGATTGGCTGTTCTTGGACATCGAGCACGGCCCGTTGACGCTCGACAACGTATCCCAGATCTCGGTGGCGGCGCTCGACGCCGGCATCGCGCCGATCGTGCGGGTGCCGGCCGGTGAATACGGCATGGCGACCCGCGCGCTCGACGGCGGCGCACTCGGCATTGTCATGCCGCATGTCGACACCGCGGCAGAGGCCCGCGAGCTGGTCGACAAGCTGTGTTATCCCCCGGCCGGCCGCCGCTCGCCCGGCGGGCCGACCGCACACTTCGATTTCAAGCCGCTGCCGGTTGGCGAGGTCAATGCCGCGATGAACGCCAGCTGCCTCGTGGTGGCGATGGTCGAGACGGCCGAGGCCATCGCCAATGCGGATGCCATCGCCGCCGTACCCGGCATCGATGTGGTGATGATCGGCACCAATGACCTGGCCACTGAGCTGGGCATTGCCGGCGACTTCGCCAATCCCAAGATCACCGCCGCCTACGAGACGGTGATGGCGGCCTGCAAGAAGCACAAGAAACATGCCGGCATGGGTGGCGTCGGCAGCGAGGAACTGCTCGAGAAATTCGTCGGCATGGGCATGCGCTTCATCCTGTCCGGCGGCGATGTCGCCATGCTGATGCAGGCCGCGAGCGCGCGCGCCAAATTCCTGCGTGGGTGTGCGTGACCTGCGCCGGCCCGTGGCTCAAACGCCTGCCAACGCATTGCGCACGCCCTTGGTCCATTGACCGGCAGCGGCCGACAACAGCGCCACGTCGGTCTGCGTCGTCAAGAACAGCGCGCCGCGCCGTATGGCGTCAGCCTGGCGTGTGACGTCGCGATTGCCACCACAGCCGGCGAACTTGCCGTGCGCGCGGGCGGCGGCGATGACACGATCCTGTGCTGTCAGCACAATGGGATCGTCAAACTGGCCGGCTTTGCCCATGCTGGCCAGCAGATCGTTGGTTCCAAGATGGATCACGTCGACGCCAGGCACGGCTGCAATGGCTGCGACATTGTCGAGGCCCTCGACCGTCTCGATCATGCAGACCAGCAGGCAGGCGTCGTTGAGCTGCGGCACGCTCTCGCTCAGCGGCATCGCCCGATAGTCGAAATGCGGATAGCCACCGACCACCGAGCGCTTGCCGAGCGGCGCGAACTTGCAGACTTCAACCGCTCGGCGCGCCTGCGCGGGCGTGGCGATATCCGGGTAGATGATGCCGGTGACGCCATTGTCGAGCAGCAGCGCCACGTCGGGATCGTCGATGCCCCGCACCCGGACCATGGGTACGATGCCGATCGCCAGCGCCGTGTGCGCCATGGCGACGATCGTCTCCAAATTGAAGACGGAATGCTGACCATCGATGAAGAGAAAATCATGGCCCGAGGATTTGGCGATGCGCGCGATGTCCGGCGTGCGGCTGATCCGCACCGTGATGCCCATCACGACCTCACCGGCCCGGAGCTTGTCCTTGACCGGATTGGTCAGACGGCTTGCAGAGGTTGGTGGCATGGGCATGCTCCTCGATCGACGGTCATATCGGCATTGATTCACAGTGACAGACGCAATGGCGCGCAGTGCATGGCAGCACAGTGGTCCATAACGCAGTCCGGTCTTGATCATGACCGGCGGCACCGGCAGTGGACAGCCTACCCCATCCGCCGGCACGCCGGCCAGCACGCGGGATTGTCAAATGTGCTAGTACCCATACCTAGTCCTTTGTTTGTCGCATTTTCTACGCCAAACCGGTGCCCACTTTGGCGGAAAATGCTCTAGCAGCACGTTGACCACGCGATGATGTCCGGGAAACACGAAATGATGACCAGGAAAATTGCCGTGCTCGGCGCCGGCGCCAACGGTGCCTCGATTGGCGCGGACCTGACCAAGGCCGGCCTTGACGTCGTTCTGATCGACCAGTGGCCCGAGCACGTGCGGGCCATGCGCCAGAACGGTGTGCGTATCGAATTGCCCGGCGAGATATTGCAGCAGCCGGTGCGCGCCTACAATCTATGCGACGTCTGCACATTCAAGCAGCCGTTCGATATCGTGCTGCTGGTGGCGAAAGCCTATGACACGCGCTGGCACTGCCAATTGATCGAGCCATACCTGAAGCCCGACGGCCTGCTGGCCGGGGTGCAGAACGGCATGACCGTGGACACCATCGCCGACGTGGTAGGCCCGCATCGCACCATGGGATGCGTCATCGAGATTTCATCGATGATGTTCAGCCCTGGCATCGTCCAGCGCCATTCGCCGCCACCGCGCTCCTGGTTCGCCGTCGGCTCCATCCATCCCGCCACCGCCGGCCGCGAGGCCGAGATCGCCGATCTGTTGCGCCTCTCCGGCAGCGTCGAGATCGTCGAGGACATTCGCGCGGCGAAGTGGATGAAACTCGTCAGCAATGCCACCACGCTGGTGACAACGGCGATCCTTGGCGTTCCCATGCTGGAGGCGGTCGCGATGCCCGGGATGCGCGAGCTGATGCTGCGCTCCGGCCAGGAAGCCCTCGACACGGGAGCCGCGATCGGACATCGGGTACTGCCGATCTTCGGGCTCAGGCCTGACGACATGCGCCAAACCAACCGGCTCGTGGAAACGCTGCTCGATACCTTGCTCGCAGGCTTTGTGCTGCCCAACACCAAGACGACCGTGCTGCAGGACTGGATCAAAGGGCGCCATAGCGAAGTCGACGATATCAACGGCACCGTCGTCGCCGAGGCCGCGCGGCGGGGCAGAGGGGCGCCGGTCAACGCCGCCGTCGTCGAGCTTGCCCGCCGCATCGAACGTGGCAGTCTCGAGCCTGGCCCCGGCAATCTCGCCATGTTGCGCGATCTTGCGGGCGCATAAGGTGTGGAGCCGAGGGGAATCGAACAAGCGGTTTCGGGTCGTCCAAAGACGTCTCATGACGTCTATCAAGATATTGAAATTGCTCATACATTTACCGCAATTCCTCGCTAGGCTGATCAAGTCCGGCTCACTGCATCCTACGCCATCCCACATTTTCTGTGGGGTAAAATGTGGGGCTCCAATAGAGGGCGCGAGTTCGAATTCGGGGCTGGGGGTGTAGCCATGTCCCAGCTCAACGGAAACGCCAGAAAGTCCCTCACCGCGGTCGCGGTCAAGCAGCTGACCAAGCCCGGCCGCTACTCGGACGGCAATGGACTCTATCTCGTGGTCGATCCTTCCGGCGCCCGCCGCTGGCTGCTGCGGATCGTCGTGCAGCGCCGCCGTCGCGATATCGGGCTCGGCAGTGCGCGGCTGGTGCCGCTGTCAACCGCGCGGGAAACGGCCATCGAGATGCGCCGGGTTGCGCGCGACGGTGGCGATCCCGTCGCCGAGCGCCGACGCCGCCGCGCCCTGGCGCCGACATTTAAGGATGCGGCCAAGAACGTCCATGCCGAGACGCTCGCGAGCTGGCGCAACGAGCGGCACGCGGCGTCCTGGCTCACGACGCTAGAGACCTACGCGTTTCCCATCATCGGAGATCGCCCCGTCGATCAGATCGATACTGCCGACGTCCAGAAGGTCCTGGCCCCGATCTGGCTGACGAAATCGGAGACGGCACGGCGCGTGCGCCAGCGCATGCGCACGGTGTTCGACTGGGCGCGCGTGGCACACGGGCTGAAGGGTGCCAATCCGGTCGACGGTGTCGAGCGCGGGCTGCCCAAGCAGACCGACCGGGGCGAGCATCACGCGGCCATGCCCTATGCCGAGGTGCCGTGCTTTGTAGCCCAGCTGCGCCAACGCTCGCCCGGCAACCCTGCACTCCTCGCCTTCGAGCTGCTGATCCTGACCGCCTGCCGCACCAACGAGGTGCTGCTGGCGGCGTGGGATGAGATCGACCTCGGCGAGGCGACGTGGACGATCCCCGCCGTGCGGATGAAGGCGCACGAGACGCATGTCGTGCCGCTGTCGCCGCGCGCGCTGGCGATCCTCGCCGAGATGAAGGCGCACGCCGGCGACAAAGGCTTGGTGTTTCCGGGCCGCCAACCTGACAAGCCGCTGTCGAACATGGTGTTCCTGATGACGCTGCGGCG
>CAZCGE010000126.1:0-54675 GCA_964498125.1 uncultured Devosia sp.
ATACCGGATTTCCGCTATTACGCCATCGCCGACGGCATTCGTGAGGTCTGCGCCAGATCACCCCGACGCGCGATCAGGCCCCTCCAGGCGATGCCCCAGCTCGCCTTCCGCTTCCCCTGAATTTTTTGGGGAAGGTCCTGAACTTCTTTCAACTTGCTTTTCGCATCAATAGCGATTATGTGACTGCATCGACTTTGGCCGGACCACCGGGCCGCTACGCACTGACTATGTCGGGCGCACGTTCAGAACCCCCCAAAATTCGATGACGAGAGTCTATGTCCGCGTGCCAACGCGGCTGTGGGCTCGTAAACTCTTGAACGCAAAAGGAAAGTCTATGCAAAAGGGTACCGTTAAGTTTTATAACGAGCAAAAGGGTTTTGGGTTCATCGCGCCTGATGACGGTGGCAAGGACGTGTTCGTACACGCGACGGCCCTCGAGCGCGCTGGCATGCGCAGCCTCGTGGAAGGCCAGAAGGTGTCGTTTGACACCCAGGCTGATCGCCGCACGGGCAAGATCGCTGTCGGCACCATCGAAGCCGCCTGAGATTTGTCACCTCGACGCGGGCACGGCTTAGCCGGCCCCGTCGAAGCGACTGGATGACTGCTGCAGAGCCGCTCTCACCCGAGGGCGGCTCTGTTGCTTTATGGGGCCATGTTGCTTTATGGGGCCATGCCTTTGATAATGGGCGCTGATGCAAGCCAGGAGGGCGGCGTCATGACCCAGAGACTTCCGGCCGCCTCGCAGTCGCCCTGCCAGTCGTGCGGTGCCTGCTGCGACTACTCCAGCACCTGGCCGCGGTTTTCCATGGAGTCGGATGCGGACCTCGCGCGCATTCCAGCCAAGCTCATCGCCAAGGATCAGTCCGGCATGCGCTGTGACGGCGACCGCTGTTCTGCGCTCGCCGGCAAGATCGGGGTTTCGACCGCGTGCACGATCTACGCCATCCGCCCCGACGTCTGCCGCGCCTGCCAGCCTGGCGACGAAGCCTGCCGCATCGCGCGCGAGTGGCACGGACTGGCGCCAATCGCCGCCGCGTGATCCTGTTCGTCCAAGGCCACCGGTGCAGCTTGGGACTTTTTCGCGAGCCCTCATCCCTCCGACAGGCTTGCCCTATGGACATAATAGGCGAGCATGGCCACCAGCACGGGGATCAGCGTCACGTGCGCGAAGCCAAAACTGTGCTTCAGCCATTTCCTGGCCACGACGTGCCGGTTCACACGCAGGATCGAGAGTCCAATCATCAGGCTGACCAGCATGTAGTCGAACAGGAAGATGCGATCCGAGAGCGTCGCTGTGTCGGCGTCCAGCTTCGGTAGCGACAAGTACAGCGCCACCGCGGACAGCAGCGCGGTGACCTGCAGCGTAATGATCGCCTCGAAGTGATGTTGTGGGATGAAGATCGACAGGTAGGCCACCAGCAGAATAAAGGCCAGCGGCACCGCCACCCGCAGAAAATAGTCGGTGGTCTGCCGTCGCATGATCCACACGAAGCTCGCCTTGTAGAATGGGACGATGCTCTGCTCGTGCGTATAAGCGTCGATCACCGGCACGAAATCCTCGTCATAGCCGACGTACTGATCCTTGAGGTCCCAGCCGTCCGTGGTCACCTGTTTGTCGCGCAGGTGTGGCGGCGGCGGTTGCACGATGAAGGGCTGATCGCCGCGCTTGGGCTGGATGTCGATGGCGAAACGCTGGGTATCGAAGGGATAGGTCGCCAGCTGCGGCTCGAACAGGAATTTGCCCGAGATCTGATAAATCTTCATGTTGTCGGGATAGGCATCGCTCTTGCCGCCGCCGTGCAGCACGCGCACCGTGATTTGGCGATCATTGGTCCTGGGATCGAGAAAAGCATTGGTGAACTCGATCTGGTCGATCGCGGCTTTGTTGCCGTCGTACATCGACAGATAGAACTCGGCATAGAACGTCTTTTCGTTGTCGTCGACACGATGCGAGCGGATCAGATCGATGTCGAGGTATAACGTGTTGAGCCGCCTGAGATTGTCATGCTTCAGTCGAACGTACTGGGCCGGCGCGAGCTGCGTCCTGCCCAGGCCTCGGGGGAGCATGACGACGAGTGGCGTCCTGGTCGCGGCACGCGAGGAGGGTTGAAAGGACCAGTTTTCGAAGCTGCCCTTGAACGTGCCACGGCCGTCCGCGAACGTGGTCAGCAGCTGGTTTGCGACATGGCCGCGGGTTTGCGCGACGTCGGCCCTGGGACTGGCGGTTCGTGCGGCGGCGGCGACCAGCCCGACCATGTCGGCGAACTGCGTGCCAACGCCGATGGCACGCAGATTGGCGCTCTCGAGCGGATCGGGACTGTCACCCTCGGGACGCTCCTTGCAGGCGCCGGTTTTCCAGCCTGGCGCCTCGGGAACCTTGCGTCCCTCGAAAACCCAGGCTTCCGGTGCGGTGCGCCCGATCAGCTTCCTCAGCCGGTCGTTATAGACCTCGGGCAGCCCGTCCCAGGCCAGCTGATAAATGTCGTTGGGGTAGCGCTTCAGGACATCCGATGGAATGGCATCGATCCGGCCCGAGACAAACAGTGGCGGAGCAACGCCGGCGGTCATCATCTGTGTGAGAACCGCCTCCGTTCGACTGCTGCCGATGCTCAGGAACAGCAGGTCGGGCTTCTTGTCCTTGAAGTTGGCGATCATGGCATCGACCTCGGCCGGGTCGAGCTTATCGTCCTTCAAATTGAGCCGGTGGTCGGCCACCAGTTGCCGGTCTCCCAGGACCCTCTTCAGCCCGTCTCCGAGCGAGGTGCTGAACAAGGCGCCCTTGATGCCGACGAAAGCCGGCCGTTTCACTTCGATATTCCGGACAAACTCGGCCAGGATAGGCAGCCGCTCGTCGTCCTGCGAGGACCGTGTCGTGAAGACGGCCGGGAATTTCTCGTAGATGCTGCTGACCGAGAGGTCGGAGATGAAAGGGATGGAACTCTCCCCAATCTGCTTGCCGAGCGCATCGAAGGTCGCCTTGCCGATATTCGAGTTGGAAATGCCGATCATCGCCAGCGTTTGCGGGTCGGCTAGCGCCGCGCGCACGTTGGCGATGCTTTTTTGTGGATCACGTGCGTCGTCCAGAAACCGGACCTGGACCTGTCGCCCGAGCACCCCGCCCTGCCGGTTGATGCGGTCCTGCTCCATTGTTGCCAAGCGCCTGATCGCGGCGACGTTGCCGGGATCATGACAGACGTCATTTCTCGAGCTGATGAAGACGGCGATGCTGAACGGCGGCTTCTGCGCGGCCTGGGCTTCGACTTGGGCGCGTGCCGAGGTCGTCGAGCCGACCCAGGGCAGCACGGCCGCCAAGAATGCGCAGAGCCACGTTCTGGCAAACGTACCCGTCCTCCGGCTCGCCCGGCGGGAACCAATACCGCGGATAACTTCGTGAAGGCTCGTCTGGCTGGCGACTGTCACGATCTTCCCCCTGTGGGTACGACATCCTGGCCACGGCAGTTGTACCTACCGGCCGAGCCCTGCAAAGTCCATGCGATGACGGGTGAGCGGCATCGATACCGACGAACGGTTGCGGCTGGCCCCGCAGGTCGTCGGTGCATTGTCGTCCGCGCACTGTCGCCAGCCCATCACTTGGCGTATATCGGATCTGCCGTATGGCGAATTGCGGGCCAAGTCCCATCACGCTAAAAGCCCTGGCGCAGACACGGTACGGGATTCTGGAGAGAACGAATGGCCGAGGCAGAAGCAGGGCGTAAGGTCGAGCGACCGCTGTCGCCGCACCTGCAGATCTATAAGCCGCTCATCAACATGATGATGTCGATCGTGCATCGCCTCACCGGCGCGGCATTGTACTTCGGCACGCTGCTGCTGGCCTGGTGGCTGATCGCGGCGGCCATCGGCCCCGGTTACTTCAAGTTCGTCAACGGGCTGCTCGGCTCGCCACTTGGCCTCCTCGTGCTGCTCGGCTTCACCTGGGCGCTGATCCACCACATGCTCGGCGGCATTCGCCATTTGATCTGGGACACGGGGCGGGCGCTCGATCTTGTGACAGTGGATCGTCTGGCCTGGGGCTCCATCATCGCTTCCATCCTGCTGACGCTGGCGGTATGGGCCCTGGCGCTGAACGCGCGGGGGATGCTCTGATGTCCGACATGCGCACCTCGCTGAAGAATGTCCGCCGGCTCGGCTCGGCCAAGGCAGGCACCGAGCATTTCTGGTTGCAGCGCGTCACGGCGGTGGCCAACCTGGCGCTTGGCATTTTCGTGCTGTGGCTGATCGCGGATCTGGCTGGCGCCGATCATGCTCGCGTCAAGCGGACGCTCGCCAGTCCTTTGATCGGTGTGCCCCTGATCCTGTTCGTCGTGTCGATGGCAACGCATATGCGGCTCGGCATGCAGATTATCATCGAGGACTACGTGCACGGCGAATTCTGCAAGGTCGCCCTGCTGATGCTCAACACCTTCTTTGCAATCCTGGTAGGCGCGGCCTGCGTGTACGCGGTGCTGAAGGTCAGCTTCGGAGTTTAATCGACAATGGCGACGACGAACGGCAAAGCGAGCGGCGCCGTGGCCCCCAAGGTCAACGGACGAGCCTACCCGATCATCGATCACAGCTATGACGTGGTGGTGGTCGGCGCCGGAGGCGCGGGGCTGCGCGCCACACTCGGCTGTGCCGAGGCAGGGCTGAAAACCGCCTGCATTACAAAAGTGTTCCCAACCCGCTCGCACACCGTGGCCGCGCAAGGTGGCGTGGCGGCGGCGCTCGGCAACATGGGCACCGATCGCTGGCAGTGGCATATGTTCGATACCGTCAAGGGCGCCGACTGGCTCGGCGACCAGGATGCGATCGAGTACCTGTGCCGCAACGCACCGCAGGCGGTTTACGAGCTCGAGCACTACGGCGTGCCGTTCAGCCGCACCGAGGACGGGCGCATCTACCAGCGCCCGTTCGGCGGCATGACCACCGAGTTCGGCGAGGGCCCGCCGGCGCAGCGCACCTGTGCCGCCGCCGACCGCACCGGCCACGCCATGCTGCACACGCTGTATGGCCAGTCGCTGCGCCACTCGGCCGAGTTCTTCATCGAGTACTTCGCGCTCGACCTGATGATGGATCAGGACGGCGCCTGTCACGGCGTCGTCGCGCTCTCGCTCGAGGATGGCGCCATCCACCGCTTCCACGCGCGCAAGACCGTGCTCGCCACCGGCGGCTATGGCCGCTCCTATTTCTCCTGCACCTCGGCCCACACCTGCACCGGCGACGGCAATGCCATGGTGCTGCGCGCCGGCCTGCCGCTGCAGGACATGGAGTTCGTGCAGTTCCACCCGACCGGCATCTATGGCGCCGGCGTGCTGATCACCGAGGGCAGCCGAGGCGAGGGCGGTTATCTCACCAACAGCCAGGGCGAGCGCTTCATGGAGCGGTATGCGCCGCACGCCAAGGACCTCGCCTCGCGCGACGTCGTCTCGCGCTCGATGACCATCGAGATCCGCGAGGGCCGCGGCGTCGGCAAGGACAAGGACCACATCTTCCTGCACCTCGACCATCTCGACCCAAAAATCCTGGGCGAGCGGCTGCCGGGCATCACCGAGAACGCCAGGATCTTTGCCGGCGTCGATCTGCGCCGCCAGCCGATCCCGGTGCTGCCGACGGTGCACTACAACATGGGTGGCATCCCGACCAACTATCACGGCGAGGTGCTGACCCTGAAGAACGGCAATCCGGACCACGTCGTGCCGGGGCTGATGGCGATCGGCGAAGCCGCCTGCGTCTCGGTGCACGGCGCCAACCGGCTCGGCTCCAACTCGCTGATCGATCTGGTCGTGTTCGGCCGCGCCGCCGGGCTCAGGGCGGCGGAGACGGTCGAGACTGGCTCGGCCATGCCGACCCTGCCCGCGGACGCCGTCGACCTGGCGCTGTCGCGCCTCGACCGCTTCCGCCACGCCTCGGGCGGCACGCCGACGGCGGCACTGCGCCTCGAGATGCAGCGCGTGATGCAGACCAACTGCGCCGTGTTCCGCGACGGGCCCGTGCTGCAGGAAGGCGTGCGGAAGATCGACCAGATCTGGAAGGAGAGCGACGACATCCGCGTCACCGACCGCTCGCTGATCTGGAATTCCGACCTGATCGAAACGCTCGAGTACGACAACCTGATCGCGCAGTCGGCCGTCACCGTCGTCGCCGCCGAGAACCGCAAGGAAAGCCGCGGCGCGCACGCCCGCGAGGATTTTTCCAAGCGCGATGACCAGAACTGGATGAAGCACACGCTGACCTGGGCCGATTACGGCTCCAAGACCGTGAAGATCGACTACCGCCCGGTGCACACCTACACGATGACCAACGAGGTCAGCTACATCGAGCCGAAGGCCAGGACGTATTGAGCGGGCCGGACGCCCGATCCGAGAGGGCAGCCGCATGCACCAAAGCACGATGTTGCACGCCGTCGCGACCGGCGGTCGAGCCGACATGGACTGAAGTGAGGGGTTGGTCGAGGCAAGGGCGGCTCGTGAGCCGGAGCTGAATTTGCGCACCCCCTCCTCTTGCGTTCCCGGAAGCCGCGCTTCAGCGCGGCTATCCGGGATCTTGACCCGGACGATTTGAGCACACCGCTCACCACTCGAAAAGCTTGCCCCGGCCTGCGAGCCGGGGTCCGCCCGCACGACGCCGCCAAACAAATCGCGCCACGTCGGGTTGTCTTTCTCGATCAACTGGATTTTCCATTCCCGTCGCCAGCGCTTCATGGCGCGTTCGCGTTTGGCAGCAATTCCGGCGTCGTCATGCGCCTCGAAATAGACGAGCCTGCCAACCCAATAGCGCTTCGTGAAACCATCCATCACGCGCTCGCGTCGTGTCGAAGACATGCATACAGCGCGGTGCTCCCAGGTGCGGCCCGCGAGATCGCTCGTCATTGCGACGTAGAGAACGCCGTGCGGCTTGCTGGCGGTGATATAGACCCAGTACGTTTTCTCTTGCGCGATCGGCATCGCAACGTGTGCTCCACTTCGAGCGGTGAAGACCCCGGCTCTCCGCGCTAACGCGCTACGGCCGGGGACGCAAGAGGAGGGAATTGCGCGCAACTTCGACGGACGCCCCGCCGTAGCGATCGAATGTCTTGCGGACATCTGTCGGACGATGGCGCTACTCGAAGGGTGATTTCGAGGTCTCGCTGACCGGTTGCGCGGGGGCCGCCTTGGGAGCTCGTTTCTTCGTTGCGCCCGCCCGCTCTTTCGGCGGCGGCTCGCCCGTGGCAGGCATTGGCGCATCGGCGGCATCGGTGGCAACAGTCATGCGTGCACTGCTCACCGCCCGGTCCGGAGACTTGCGCGCAACCGGCGATTTCGCGGCCTGGGGCGGCGATGCCTTGCCGGTTGGCGTGGCTTGCGCGGCAGCTCCGGCCGGCGGCATGGCGGCGCCTGTCGTTTCGACCGTCGTCGCGGCGCGGACCTCGCTTGTGGCCCGCGCCGTGGATGTCCGGGCGCTGAGTTCCTTCGCGGGCTGAGTGGGCGCGGGCAGCACAACGCTTTCCGCCGCCACCTTGGCGACAAGGGCCTGCGCGAGCTGAGCTTGCACGTTCTGCAACTCGCGCTCTGCCGCCTCCCGGGCATTTCGCTCGCTGACAAGCTGCTCTTTGGTCAGGCTCGTCTGCTGCTCGGCGCGTTCTTTCGCGCTCCGCTCCTGCCGCAACTGTTCTGCCAACTTTGGGTCGTCGTGCAAAGCCGAAGCCCCGGCATTCTGCTCCTGGGCGGGCTGAGCCAGCGTGAGGAGTTGGGCCCGTTCCGCGGCGTCTTTGGTGGCCACGGCCTGCGTCAGGCGGGCGTCGAGTTCCTGCACTCTGCGCTCGGCCGCGACCTTGGCGGCGTGTTCCTGCGCGAGCCGCTCCTGCGCCACCTTGGTGGCGTTCTCCGCGGCCATCTTGGCGCTCCGCTCCCTGGCAAGATGTTCGCCAAGTGACTTGGCGGCGATCTCGGCCGCCTGCCGCAGGTCAGCCTCCTCAACCAATCTATCCTGTAACATCTTGGCAGCTATCGCGGTCCCTTCCCTGGCGGCCTGCTCCAGGAGCAATTGTTCAAGGGTGGCTTCGAGAGTCGGCACGGCGAGGGTCGGCGGCGTCGCAACGGCATGCTGCACCGAAACTCTGCTAGGAACGTCGATAACATTGATGCCGACGGCCGCGACCGCGGCGATGGCAAGGCCGGCCAGCGCCCCCAGCACAGCACCGCGCACGCCGGCATGCCGGGAGCTGGACGCGGGTGGGATTAAGCGATCGGCCGCGCTCGGGCCTTGCCAGGGGTTGTGCGTCCCGAAATTCCAGATATGGCCTTCCAGATCGCGGCAGGTGTAGGCGCGCCCACCATCGTCGCCGTCGGCAAGTTCGATGATGATGTCTGCACCGGCCGCCTTGGCCCGGGCGTAGTGTTGATCGGCGTCGCCCACGACCAGATAACAGGTCTGGGTCTCCGCGCCGCCGATCTCATCGGGCTGGCGCAGCAGTTTGCTGAACTCGGCGTCCCGGGCCGATCCGACCAGAATCATGCCGTGGCCGAAAGTCAGCTGAGCATAGACCACCGTGCCGTCCTTGGCTTCGACCAGCTGCTTTTCGAAGCCGAATGCCGCACACAGCCAGTCGACCGCTGCCGCAACATCCCGGTACAGCATCGCTGGGACGATCGTCGGGGCGACGATGCCGGTGTCCGTAGCCATGGTCCCCTCCAAACGCCGAACAAAGGGCCTCGCGCTGCGAGCACGCGCCCTCGCCCCGGGCCTTGCCCGGGCGCATGCACCACCTTTATGGCAAACAATTACCGTTGGTTACATGGCGAATGTAACAGTCCGGTCATTGTCGGGCTGACCTGGGGCGAAAAGGCATCACGCCGGCCAGATCCATGCCCCGCCCGGCGTACCTCCCGAGGGCTGGGTCGCCGTGGTTGCGGGGCATGGGGCCGCAAATAGTTCTCCTGTCGGCCTATTTCGGGCATAAGCGAGCCACAACACAGGATTGCCATGCCAACCCCTCATCAAACGACCCGTCCCATCGTCGTCATCGTCGGCCGGCCGAACGTCGGCAAGTCAACGCTTTTCAACCGGCTGACCGGGCGGCGCACGGCGCTGGTTTCGGACATGCCGGGGCTGACGCGCGACCGTCGCGAAGGCGTCGCCGATTTCGAAGGCCACGCCGTGACACTGGTCGATACCGCCGGCCTCGAGGATGCGGCGCATGGCTCCATCGCCCAGCGCATGCGTGCCCAATCGGAAGCGGCGGTGGCGAGCGCCGACCTGGTTCTGTTCGTCATCGATGCGCGTGACGGCGTGACCCCGCCCGATGAGGTGTTCGGCCGGTTGGTGCGCGCCACCGGCAAGCCGGTCATCCTGGTTGCCAACAAGTGCGAGGGCCGTGGTGGCCGCGACGGCTTCTATGAGGCCTTCCAGCTCGGACTTGGCGACCCGGTGCCGGTTTCCGCCGAGCACGGCGAGGGTCTCGGCGACCTCGTCATCGACGCCATGGCGGCCCTGGGCCTGCAGGCCGACGCATTGGACAGCGATGATTTCGACGACGATCCGGGCCTGGATACCGAGGACGAGGCGCCCGAACGCGGCACTCCCGGACGGCCGATCCGGGTTGCCATCGTCGGCCGTCCCAACTCCGGAAAGTCGACCCTCGTCAACGCTCTCCTCGGCGAGGACCGCATGATCACCGGGCCCGAACCGGGCCTGACCCGCGATGCGGTATCGAGCGAATTGAGCTGGCAAGGCCGCACCATTCGGCTGTTCGACACGGCGGGTCTCAGACGCAAGGCCAAGATCACCGATCTCGCCGAAAAACTAGCTGCCAGCGACGCGGTCCGCGCCATACGTTTTGCCGAGGTGGTGGTGCTGCTGATCGATGCCGAGCGGCCGCTCGAGCAGCAGGAGCTGATCATTGCCGAGATGGTGACCGACGAGGGCCGAGCCCTCGTCATTGCTCTCAACAAGTGGGATCTCATCGCGCCGAGTGAACGGCAGAAGTGGCAAAAGGCCCTGCGCGAGCAACTGACGGAGCGCCTGTCGCAAGTGCCTGGAGTGCCGCTGGTTCTGTTGTCGGCTTTGTCCGGGCGCGGCGTCGACAAGCTGATGCCCGCCGTCATCGCGGCTCACGTGGTCTGGAACAAGCGTGTGCCGACCCCGGCACTCAATCGCTGGCTGCAGGAAGCTCTCGGGCGACACGCGCCTCCGGCCGCGCGCGGACGCGGCATCAAGCTACGTTTCATGACCCAGCCGACGACGCGCCCGCCGACGTTTGTCGCCTTCTGCTCGGCGCCGCAGGATCTGCCCAAATCTTATGTGCGCTACCTGGTCAATAGCCTGCGCGACGCCTTTGGCTTGCCGGGCGTGCCGATTCGCTTCAACTTGCGCAAGGGTGACAACCCCTATGATTCGCGCTGAGGCCGGGTGCGCTTCGAGGCGCCACCGGCAAGTTGGCAACCAAGTGCAGTATTTGCACAACGTCGAGTGCATGTGCGTGATGATCAAACCGGGATGACATCGATGCGCTACATGGGAATGCGGAACTGGCTTTGCGTCGTCGGCCCGCTCCTGCTGGTCGTCGGCCTGATGCTGCCCGAGGCAGCATTTGCCTTCAGCCCAAAGGTCGAGCGTGCCTGCAAGACCGACTACAAACGGCTATGCCCGCAGTATAAACCATCGAGCCCGCAGCTCAGGGCCTGCATGGAGGCCAAGGCCAATGAGATTACTCCATCGTGCATATCCGCGCTGGTGGACGATGGCGTGGTCGATCGCCGCCGGGCCGGCCGCTGACTTGGACCAGCCCCGTCCCGGCATCATGCTGAGTGTGGCAGCGCAGTGCTGCGCGGCATCATCAGGGGCAGCGCCGGCGTGACCAACTCCAATCCGGAGATCTTTTTCTACCATCTCGAGCACCGTCCGCTCGAAGCCGTGCTGCCGCAATTGCTGGAGCGGACGCTGGAGCGCGGCTGGCGGGCTGTCGTGCAGTCGGCGAGCGAGGAGCGTCTCGAGGCGCTCGACACGCACTTGTGGGTCTACGCCGAGGAGAGTTTCCTGCCGCACGGCACCAAGAAGGACGGTCACGCTGAACAGCAGCCGGTGTACCTGACGACCGACGATGCCAACCCCAACAACGCCAGCGTCCGCTTCTGCATCGAGGGTGCTGTCGTGGATGCTCTGACGGGCTACGCGCGCATCGTCTATCTGTTCGATGGCCGGGATGGGGAAGCCGTGACGCAGGCGCGCGAAGAATGGAAGCGCGCCAAGGCCGCCGGCTGCGCGGTCACCTATTGGCAGCAAGGTGACGGCGGCCGCTGGGAGAAACGTGGGTGACAGTAGCGCCACATCTCACGCCCGGCCCACGCACGCGCCTGGCCGGCAGGTCCATCGGGCGCCAGGAGCGATGGCCGTGAACTATCGCCATGCGTATCATGCAGGCAATTTTGCCGACGTGCTGAAGCACGCCGTCATGGCGCTCGTCATCGAGCATCTGAAGCTGAAGCCGGCGCCATTCCGCGTGATCGACACCCATGCCGGCATCGGCCTTTACGACCTGGCATCGGTGGAGGCGCAGAAAACCGGCGAATGGCGCGCCGGTATTGGCCGGCTGCTCGGCGCACAAGCATTGCCGGCCGAGGTGGAGGCCTTGCTTGCGCCCTACCTCGGTATCGTGCGCAGCTTCAATGCGGGCGACGGGATCATGCGCTATCCTGGCAGCCCGCTGATCGCCCGCCGGCTGATGCGGCCGGATGACCAACTCATTGCCAACGAGTTGCACGCCGAGGACGTGGCAGGCCTGCGCTGGGTGATGGCAAGCGAGCCCGCCAGCAAGGTTCTCGAACTCGACGGCTACGTGGCCTTGCGCGCGCTGCTGCCGCCGAAAGAGCGCCGTGGCCTGGTGTTGATCGACCCGCCGTTCGAGGACGGCGACGAATTCGCGACGCTGGCGGCGGCCGTTGCGGACGCCATGCGCCGCTTTGCCACCGGCACCGTGTTGATCTGGTACCCGATCAAGGACATCGACACCGTCGCGGCGTTCCATCAGAGCATCGCCGGCTTGCGGATCGCCAAAGTGCTGGTCGCCGAACTCTATCTGCGCGCACCGCGTCGGGTCGACGTGCTGAACGGTTGCGGCCTCGTCATCATCAACCCTCCCTATACGCTGGCTGGCCAGCTGCAGCGCTTGCTGCCGATTTTGAGCCGGCTATTGCAACAAGATGCCGGTGCGACGGAGCGACTTCTGGCGCTGCCTCCAGCGCCGGAGTGAAGGCATCGCGGCGCGCTCCCGCAGGCAGCGAAAGTTGCTGGTCCCACCTGGCGTTGCGTCACCGATCGGCCACAACCACCCATAATCTGCTGCGTCGTTGACTGGTTTGGTTCACGTGTGATTTGCATTGGCGGCGGCCTCAGGCACCTTAGGCGGCAAAGTGGGTCATTTCGATTCAGGAGATCAAAGCATGCTCAAATTGAAACCGATCGCCGTTGTCTGTCTCGCCATTGCCGGCATGATGGTCGCCAGCGTCGCGGTGGAAGCCCAGGGTGCCGGCAAGCCGCAGTGCGTGCAGAAAGCATCCGAGGGGACCAACACCACCGAGGAAGGCGCCAAGTTCCAGGCTTACGAAGCCCTGTTGCAGGCCACGGATTGGGGTCTTTGGGCGGCCTGGATGGCCAATGGCAAGACGCCGGGCTACGACGTCGCCAAGCCGAAGTACGCCTGTGTCAAGGGCGCTGGCCTCGGCTTCAAGTGCCGCGCGCAGACCACGATCTGCAAGAAAGCCTGAAGCACGCTCCCGCAAGCTGGCCCACCAGCAGGAATGCCTGGCGCCGCATTGGAGGCGGAGAATCGCACCTGTCAGGCCGCGAGCCGGACCGGGCGCTCGCCGTGTCGTGTTGGCCACGCTGCGCGCTAATCCGTCACCTTTGGCCACATCGACGGCTTCGAGCTTCTACCCATGACGCATGAACCCAGGCATAATCCGACGGCATCACCTGTGCAAAAGATGCGATTTATTGGGGGTTGAGATGAAAACGATCCTGAAGTCGGCACTGGCTGCCGGTCTAGCCTTCGGTTTGGCTTCTGCCGTTGTTGGCCCTGCGGACGCCAAGGGCAAATGCGCTGTTCTGGGTGGACAAGGTACCGCCGTTCTGCCCGACCTTGCCAAGGATCAGGCGCTCTGGCAGCTCGCAGACTCCGCCAAGGCCCACGGCGGCAAAGTTGCCGGCAAGGCGAAAGTCACGTGTACCACCCAGTTTGTGGTCAGCGAATGCACGGCAAAGCAGCGCTACTGCAAGTAACGGCGGTCTCAGCGCTGGCGACGCATGGCATGGCAACCGCGGCAGTGTTGTGGTTGCTGCCATGCGGCGATCTGGCGACGACCGCGGCGGGGACTGCCGGGATGCGCGTTGAAGATTTTCTTCACCTTTTCAGCTAGTGTCGTGTTCGACGTCTCGGATCCAAGCCAGCAAGGGTGGGTGGCCATGAAAATTGTTGCAGTGTTGGCAGTTCTCCTGACCGCGGGAACATGCATTGCCACGGCCGAAGCGGCCGAGCGTCGCAAGCCGCGCACCGCCGAGCCTGGCCTGGCAGCACACCAGAAGTCGGACTACTATCGCAGCACCGCACCGCAAACGCGCACCGCCGCCCGGCGTGGCGGCTATTCCTTCAGCTGGGCCGATACCATCAACACCTATGGCGATTCCCGGGTCCGGTATGGCGGCATCAACGCCTATCGCGATGCGATGACCGATCGGCAGTCATCGAGCGGCCCCTTCGATCACGGCTTCTTCTTCGATAGCGGTATCGGTCGCCTCGGCGGCAACTCGCCCTATTTGCACTGAAGCCCGGCCAGCCGCCTCTTGTGTCGCGTGTATGCCGCCTTGGCTTTTGATGGCCGGTCAGCAGGCCTTGTAGCGCCACAGTTGCGTGGCAACCCGGTGCGACCGCGGACTTGAATATTCACGCGCGTCGTTGTTGTGCCATGAAGTGGAGTCGGACTCCGGCCGAATCCGGTTGTCACGTCGCAATGGGAAAGACCATGCAGCCATCCGTCACATCGTCGATCGGCGCTGTTGCCGTTGCAGCTTCGGTGCTGCTTCTCGCCACCGCCGCCGAAGCCAAATGCACGCGCCTTGCCTTCTCCGTGAACGACTATGGCAAGGACGGTCCCATCAAGGACGCCAAGCTGCTGCTCGACAAATACATCGCCCAATGGACCACCGAGCGCGGCATCAAGAAGTACACGACCGGCAAGAAGGACGTGAGCTGCGAGCTGTTCCTCGATGTGATTTTGTTCGATGAGCACACGTGCAAGGCGGCCGCGACCGTATGCTGGGCCGATGGGGCCGGCGCCCCTGCTGTTGCGGCAACGCCAGCCAAGGCCCCTGCCGACGCCAAGGGCAAGTCGACGGAAGCCAAGAAATAGCGCAGGCTTTCCGACTTGCGTGAAGTTCAGTGGCCGGAGAATCAGGCCGCGGGTTGGGTGGCGAGATCGACCGGCGCCTTGTCGACAAGCGACATCCGTTCCAGGATCTCGACCGTCAAGGCACGCAGGGCGTGACCGATCTCGCCGGGATACTTGGCCTGGTAGGACCTTTCGTAGGACTGGAAGCGGGCCGCATCCTGCACGGCATTGGAGCGCGGCAATGCCTGCCCGAAACACCTATTGTCACCGTTCTCCCGCAGCCAGCGGTCGTATTCCTCGTCGGCTGGCGACAAGCCGTCCTTCATGTTGACGACGACGCCGAGGTTCGTCGCAAACCCCATCTCGGGATTGAGCGACTTGAAGCGGCGCAACACCTCGAGGCCGCAGATCGACACGTAATCCGGCTTGGTCGGCGACACATGCAGGCTGGCTTCCCTGAGCCAGCTCTCGGTCAGCACCGAGAGCCCGGGCGGGCAGTCGATCAGCACGACATCGAAAACCTTCTGGGCCTCCGAGAGCAGTCCGCCGATCGTCGCCCGCAAGCGCTCATGCAAGCTCTCCTTGGATGCCTCGCGCTCGAACAGCGTCAGCTGCATGTCGCTTGGAATGAGATAGACCGTGCGGGCATCATCGACATCCGACACGTTGCGAACGACGAAGCGCGTCCAATCCGGCGTCGTATTGTTGAGCACCGTGGCCACGAGATAATCGACGATGGTGAGGCCTTCGGACTGCAGCTTGTACAGGTTCGGAACCGTCATCAGCATGCTGGAAACGCTGGCCTGGGCATCGGAATCGATGACCAGGACGTTCTTGCCGTGATAGGCCGACAGGGTTTCGGCAACAGAAAGCACGATCGTGGACTTGCCCACGCCGCCCTTGGTATTCATGACCGCGATACTTTTCTTCATCCGTCCCCCAACGCGCCGGCGGCTCACGCATAGCGTTCCACCTTGGCAATGACCTGCCCAGGAAATATGGCAGACTGGCGAGCCATGCAACGATGAAGCGATCGCGGACTAAGAATTACCGGCAAGCCCGTGCAATCCCCGCAGCATTTCTTCGCCGGAGAGCATATCCGCGGCTGATGGCAGCGCCGACGATCTGTCCGCCTGTTAACGGTTCGTTTACCATGCAAGCGGAACTGTGGCGTCACTCTTTGTCCACTTAGCGGGCTCTCTAGCAATGATCGCGGCGCGCAATGATGCTCCTGGCGACGGTGGCGAGGCGACGGTTGCCGGCGCTGTCCGGCGCGCGGTCGGCCAATGGCTGGTGCAAATGGAGGCGGTTGGCGGTGCCGCCGGCAACACCGTCGTTGCCTACGGTCGCGATCTCGACCAGTTCCTCGGTTTCCTGCAGCAGCATCTCAGCCGCGCACCGGCCATGCGCGACCTGGAGCAGCTCGATCTCAAGACATTTCGAGCCTTCATGGCGGTCCGGCGGCGCGAGGGACTGACCAGCCGGTCGTTGGCCCGGACATTGTCGGCGTTGCGCACCTTCTTTCGCTGGCTCGAAGCCGAAGAGGTCTTGCACAATCGGGCGGTATTGCGGGTTCAGCTGCCGAAAGTGCCGCACTCGTTGCCAAGGCCGCTGACTATCGATCGTGCCAAGGCCGTCGTCGAAGACGACATGGCGAGCGACCTCGATTGGGTGGCGGCACGCAATGCGGCGGTGTTGCTGCTCTTATACGGCTCAGGCCTGCGCATCTCGGAGGCGCTCGGCCTTCTGGTCAAGGATGCACCGATCGGCGGGCGCGACGTGCTTCGCATCGTCGGCAAGGGCGGTAAGGAGCGACTGGTGCCGGTGCTGCCGGTAACGCAGCAGGCCGTGGCGCGGTATGTGTCGCTCTGTCCTTATCCGCTCGGTCGCGAGGGTCCGCTGTTCCTCGGCGCCAAGGGTGGACCCCTTTCACCGCGCATCATCCAGCTCCTGATGGAAAAACTGCGCGCCAGCCTCGGCCTGCCCGCGACGGCGACACCGCATGCGCTGCGGCACTCGTTTGCCACGCACCTGCTGTCGGCGGGCGCCGATCTGCGCCAGATTCAGGAGTTGCTCGGCCACGCCTCGCTGTCGACGACGCAGGTCTACACCGAGGTGGACCGCGAGCATCTGCTGCGGGTCTACGACGCCGCCCATCCGCGCGCGTGAGCAGTCATTCAGGTGATCGCCAGCGCTTCCCCGGTCACGTGCCCTGCGAGCGGTTGACCGAGCCGGATGATTTCCCACTGCAAGGCGATGCCGGTCGCCGCCAGGACGCGGGCCCGAACCGTCTCGCCGAGCCGCTCGATATCCTCGCCGGATGCGCCCTGATCGTTGATCAGGAAATTGCAATGCATCTCCGACACCCTGGCGCCGCCGACGCGCAAGCCGCGGCAGCCGGCCTGATCGATCAATTTCCAGGCGCTTTGCCCCGGCGGATTCTTGAAGGTCGAGCCACCGGTCCGCTCCTTGATCGGCTGGTTCTGCTCGCGATATTCGGCAACCTCGTCCATGGCCGCCAGGATGTCGGCCGCCGCGCCGGGCGTGCCCTGGAAGGTGGCCTCGGTGAAGATCCAGTCAGCCGCTACACTGCAATGGCGATAGGTGAACCCCATGTCGGCGCGCGAGAGCACGTGAATGCCGCCTTGCCGGTCGACCGCGCGGGCCGAAACGAGCACGTCCTTGGTTTCACGGCCATGCGCGCCGGCGTTCATGCGCAGGGCGCCGCCGATCGAGCCCGGGATGCCGCGATAGAACTCCAGGCCGGCGATGCCGGCATCGGCCGCCGCGCGGGCTACCTTGACGTCGGGCGCAACGGTGCCGGCGCTGATGCGATGCTCTCGTCCGGCCTTGATCTCGCCGAATCCGCGACCGAGCCGGATGACAACGCCGGGGAAACCGCCATCTCGCACCAGCAGGTTCGACCCCAATCCGATGGCGAAGACGGGCACGTCGTGCGGCAAGCGCTCCAGCGCATACTGCAGGTCGGCCTCATCGGCCGGCATGAACAGGATTTGCGCTGGCCCCCCGGCGCGAAACCACGTGATGTCGGCGAGAGGTGCGTTGGCCATCAAGCGTCCGCGCAGATCAGGCAGCCGCGCTCTCAGATCTCCCGTCATATCGGGAAAGCTCACGCCAGGCCTCCGGCGCGGCGGGGTTCAGCGGCGAGCCAGCTTGGCAGGGCGTGCGCCCATTCCGTCGAGTTGCCAGCGCCGAAGCAGACGACGATGTCGCCTGGTACCGCATAGTGCCGCAGCACGCGCACCAGGTCGCGTTCGCTGGGGATCGCCAGCACGGACGTGTGGCCGGTGGATTTGACGCCCTCGGCCAGGGACTCGTGGTCGATCCCCTCGATGGCGGGTTCGCCCGCGGAATACAGCGGCGTCAGGATGAGGCTGTCGGCATCGCGAAAACAGGCACAGAACTCGCCGAACAGGTCGCGTACGCGCGTGTAGCGGTGTGGTTCGACGACGGCGATGACGCGGCCGTGCGTCCCCGCGCGCGCCGCCTTCAAGACAGCGGCGATCTCGATTGGATGGTGGCCATAGTCGTCGTAAATCGTCACACCGTTCCAGGTGCCGGTCGGCTGGAAGCGGCGCTTGACGCCGGAAAAACTCGCCAGCCCATGCCGGATCGCGTCGTCGGTGATGCCGGCCTCGCTGGCGACCGCAATTGCAGCCAGGGCATTGAGCGCGTTGTGCTGGCCGGCGAGCGGCACCGTGAGCCCCTTGAGCGTGCGGCTGCCGCCGTTGACACGCGGGCCGATGTCCACGTCGAACGTCGTGGTGTGCCCCTCGACTCGGGCCGACTTGAGAACGAGGTCGGCGCCGGCCTGGCTGCCGTAGGTCAGCAGACGGCGTCCATCGCGCCGCAGATCCAGGCGCTCGATCATATCGCGCACCACGGGATGGTCGGTGCAGGCAACCGCCAGCCCATAAAACGGGATCGCCTTCAGGAAGGTCTCGTACTCGCGGTGCATGGCTTCGACCGTCTTGAAGTAGTCGAGGTGTTCGGGGTCAATATTGGTGACGACGCCGATCTCGGTCGGCAGACGGATGAAAGTGCCGTCCGATTCATCGGCTTCCACCACCATCCACGCGCCTTGGCCGAGCCTGGCATTCGAGCCCCAGGCATTGATGATGCCGCCGGTAATCACTGTCGGGTCGAGCCCGGCTTCGGTGAACACGTGGCTGATCAGCGATGTGGTCGTTGTCTTGCCGTGCGTGCCCGTGACCGAGATGGTGGAATACAGCCGCATCAGCTCGGCCAGCATCTCGGCGCGCCGGATGATGGGCAGGCCCTTGGCGCGCGCGGCTTCAAGCTCCGGATTGGTGCTCTTGACCGCCGTCGACATGACAACGTAGCGGGCGCCGACGAGGTTGACCGGCGAATGGCCGATGAAGACGCGAACGCCGTTCTGGCGTAAGCGGCGGACGTTGGCGGAGTCCTTCTGGTCGCTGCCTTGAACCGTGTAGCCCTTGGCCATCAGGATCTCGGCGATGGCGCTCATGCCAATGCCGCCGATGCCGAGAATGTGGAAGGTCCCGATGTCGCGGGGCATCTGCATCGTCGTCGTTCCTTGTCGCCTATTGGTCTTGTACCCTAATGGCCGCCCGGACGCGCCATCCCAGCGCCCACCCCAGCATATTGCCCTGCACGGCCGTGCGTTTGCGCCAGCTCATCGACGACGTCGGCGAGCCGCCCAACCGCGTCCGGCCGCCCTTGCCGGCGCGCGGCTTCCGCCGCACGCACAAGCCGATCCGGCTCGCCAGCGAGCTGCGCGATCTCGGCCGCCAGCCGTTCCGGCGTCAGATCTCTCTGCTCGATACACCAAGCCCCACCCGATTCTGCAAGCCTCGTAGCATTCTGCAACTGGTCGTTGTCAAGCGCGTGCGGTAGCGGTACCAGGATCGACGGCCGGCCGATCACGGTCAGCTCGGCGACGGTGGACGCTCCCGCCCGGCCGATGATGAGGTGTGACGCCGCCATCCGATCCGGTAAATCCTTGAAAAACGTAGCTAATTCTGCGTTGATTCCGGCGTCGGCGTAGGCCTGCCGCACGCGCGCGATATCCTCCTCGCGGCATTGCTGCGCAACTGCCAGGCGCCGTCGCAACGGGTCGGGAAGCAGGATCAAGGCCGGCGGCACCGCATCGGAAAAATGGCGAGCGCCTTGGCTGCCGCCGAACACCAGCAGCTTGAACGGCTCCGCGGGCCCGGGAGGCAGGAACGGCCGGCCGGCGCAGGCGATGACCACATCGCGCACCGGATTACCGGTGTAGCGTGCCTTGGCGATTGCCCGGCCAGCGAGCAGCCGGGTGGCCTCGAAGGACGTGGCAATGGCCGTCGCGCGCCGGGCCAGCAGGCGGTTGGCGCGGCCGAGTACGGCGTTCTGCTCATGCAGCAGCGTTGGAATGCGACGCCAGTGGGCAGCCACCAGCGGCGGAAAGGTGGGATAGCCACCGAAGCCGACAACTACGGCCGGTCTGACTTGGCCGAGAAGCCGCCAAGCCGCCGCCAAGCCGCGTGTCATGGCCAATCCGGCACGGGCAGCGGCGATTGGCGAGCGACTGGCCAACGTCGCGGAAGGCACCTGGTAAATCTGGCGCGCCGGAAATCCGGTGCCGTAGCGGTCGCCGCGCATGTCGGTGACGAGATCGACCACGCGACCGCGGCGGCCAAGCTCCTGGGCCAGCGCGAACGCAGGGAAGAGATGGCCACCGGTGCCCCCGGCGGCGAGCATGACGGAACCCTTCGTCACGGTGAGCTTGCCCCTCTCTTCTGCAGCCCATCCACTGGCATGGCAATCCGTGCGGATTTGAGGCGAGCCGAGCCGGCACGATGCCGCGTCAGCGCCAGAATCATGCCAGCCGTCGCCGATATCGCCAGCAGCGATGAGCCGCCGGCCGAAATAAAGGGCAGTGTCAGGCCCTTGGCGGGCAGCAGGCCGATGTTGACCGCCATATTGATCAGTGCTTGCAGGCCGAACAGCAGCGCCAGCCCGATCACTGCCAGCCGCGTCGCGGGCTCGGGTTCCCGCCAGCCCACCAGGAACGCTCGCAGCACGACGAAGCCGAACAATCCAACCAGGGCCAGGCAGGCAAGCACGCCGTATTCCTCGGCGACGACGGCGAAGATGAAGTCGGTATGGGCGTCGGGCAGCGCCGTCTTGATCGTGCCCTCGCCCGGTCCGCGGCCAAAGAACCCGCCTTGCGCAAAGGACTGCACCGCGCGCTCGACCTGGCTGTTGTCGCCCGATCCTGCGAACAGGAACTTGTCGACCCGCTGGCGCACGTGATCAAACGTAACATAGGCGCCGAGCACACCGGCACCACCGAGCCCGGCCAGGGCGAGCGCGGCACGCACCGGCTGCCCCGACAGGAAGAACAGTGTGCCCCACACCACGGCCAGCAGCAGCGTCTGGCCGACATCGGGCTGCAACAGCAGCAAGAGTGCAAGCGTCGCCAGCAGCAGGGCGGCGAACGGCATGGTCGGCATGTCCGATCGGCGCTGCGCCTCTGCTAGCAGCCAGGCCGACACGACGACGAAGGCTGGCTTGGCGAACTCGGACGGCTGCAGCGACTGGCCGGCGATCGACAGCCAGCGACGCGCGCCGTTGATCTCGACGCCCGTCTGCAGCACGGCGAGGAGGCCCGCGAGCGCAACGATCAGCAGTCCCAGACTGAACTTGCGGATGGTGCGCGGCGTGAGCAGCGACAGGCCAAGCATCAGGCCGAGGCCGGCAGCGGCGAAAACCAGGTGCCGCTCGACGAAATAAAAGGCCGGCAGCCCTCGCTTCATGGCCACGGCCGGAGTTGCCGCCAGCGACAGGACCAGGCCAATACCCATCAACGTCAGCAGGGCGGCAATCAGCCGATGATCGACCGTGAACCACCATTGCGCCAGCCGGCTGCGATCCGTGCGCGAGAAGCTCATGCGTGTGCTTTCGTCACGATCCCCGGCAGCGCCTGCACCATGCGGCGAAACTCGTCGCCGCGGTGCTCGAAGGAGCGGAACTGGTCGTATGAGGCGCAGGCCGGCGACAGCAGGATGACGGGTTCGGAGCCAGTGCTGGCGGCGGCATCGCGGGTGGCGGCGGCAAGTGCCTGGCCGAGCGTCCCGCGGCGCTCGTAGGGGACTTTGCCCTCAAGCGTGGCGGCGAATTCTTCCGTTGCCTGGCCGATCAGGTAGGCCTTGGTGATGCGCGGGAAGTAGGCGGCGAGCGACGTGATGCCGCCCTGCTTCGGCTTGCCGCCGAGGATGATGAAGATGTCGCGCTCCCACGAGGCCAGCGCCTTCGCGGTCGAATCGGCGTTGGTGGCCTTCGAGTCGTTGATGAACAGCACGCGGCCGCCGGGTTTCTCCAGCGTGCCGACCTCCTCCATGCGGTGCGGCAGGCCGGGGTAGGTTTTCAGCGCAGCGCTGAAGGGCAGCGATTCCTGTACGACTGGAGCCGATCGTCTTGCGGTCGGTGTCTGCGGCTGAGTCTCAAAACCCCAGGGATGTGTCTGAGGCGGCGCGGCACCCGCAACCGCAATGAGCGCCGAGCAGGCGGCCAGTGCCATGGCAGAGTTTTGCGCATTGTGCGCGCCGCGCAACGTCGAGATGCCGGCGAGGTCGGCAACGGGGTCGGAATGACCCTTCCTGAAAAGCTGTCCGCCGTGCGCGTGAACATCGTCCGGCATCGACACCGACACGCACGTCAGCGGCCGCCCGAGCTTGGCGAGACCCGACGCGATCTCACGGCA
The DNA here is from genome assembly GCA_964498125.1 of uncultured Devosia sp. Lineage (GTDB taxonomy): Bacteria > Pseudomonadota > Alphaproteobacteria > Rhizobiales > Hyphomicrobiaceae > CAMDBL01. The sequence goes on from CAZCGE010000126.1 coordinate 22,105, forward strand.
CCAGGCGTCGTCCGTGCCGACTACGGCATGACGAGCCGCAAGCACCAGCCGCTCCTTGATGGCGGCGTAGTTGCTCAGCGCCAGTGCCGCATCATCCGCCGGCCCATGCCGGTCCAGATGATCCGGCGTGATGTTGAGCAGAACACCGATGGTCGGCTCAAGGCTCGGCGTCAAATCGATCTGGAACGAGGACAGCTCGAGCACATAAATGCTGTCCGGTGCGAATGGCTCCAGCGCCAGCACCGGCACGCCGATGTTGCCGCCCATCTGCACGTCGTGGCCCCCTTCGCGCAGGATGTGCGCGATCAGTGCCGTTGTCGTCGACTTGCCGTTGGTGCCGGTGATCGCCACAACGCGCGCGTCCGGGCGTACCTTCGCCCGCTCTCGAAAGAACAGCTCGATGTCGCCGATCACTTCCACGCCGGCGGCGCGTGCTTTCAGCACGACCCAATGCGGCTCGGGATGCGTCAGCGGCACGCCCGGCGCCAGCACCAGCGCGGCGAACTGGCTCCAGTCGGCGGTCTTGAGATCAACCAGCGGGATACCGGCCTTGGTCGCGCCCGCCCGCCCGGCCTCGCCATCGTCCCAGGCGGCGACCGTGGCGCCACCCTCGATCAGGGCACGCGCGGTGGCGATGCCCGAGCTGCCCAGCCCGAACACAGCCACCGTACTGCCGGCGAAGGTCGTGACGCGAATCATGCCGAATATATTAGGCGGGCTGATGCCTGGCGGCCAGCGCCGGTTCGCCGAGCGCATTGCAGCGGGGGGCAGGCGGCCTTACACTGCGCGCTGATAACAAAGGGAGGCTTCCATGCTCGCACGCATCATACTCGGCACGACGCTGGCGTTGTTCGTCTTGACCGGCCAGGCGTCCGCTCAACAACCACCTGCCATGACGCAGGGTGCCGCCAACATCAAGCGCACGGTCCTGCAGAAGTTCGATGTGCCCGGCACCAACCTCGAAACAGTGATCGGCGTCGCCGAGATCGTGCCGAATGTGCTGATCGGGCGTCACACCCATCCCGGCGTCGAGGGCGGCTATGTGCTCGAGGGCGCGATCGTGCTGATGATCGCCGGCCAGCCCGACAAGCCACTCAAGGCCGGCGACAGCTATCAGATTCCGCTCAGCGTCCCGCAGGGCGCCAAGGTGCTCGCCAGCTACGTGGTCGAGAAGGGCAAGCCGCTGGCGACGCCGGCGCCGTGATTGCAGAGTCTGGTGTCTGACATCATGTCAGACACCCCTTCACCGCAACTTCAGCGTCGCCAGTCCGACCAGCGCCAGCACCACCGAGATGATCCAGAAGCGCACCACCACCGTGCTCTCCTTCCAGCCTTTCTGCTCGAAATGATGATGCAGCGGCGCCATGCGGAAGACGCGCTTACCGGTCAGCTTGAATGACGCCACCTGGATGATCACCGACAGCGTCTCCAGCACGAACAGGCCGCCGACGATGGCCAGCACGATCTCGTGCTTGGTGGCCACCGCGATGGCGCCGAGCGCGCCGCCGAGCGCCAATGAGCCAGTGTCGCCCATGAAGATCATGGCCGGCGGCGCGTTGAACCACAGGAAACCGAGGCCTGCGCCGATGATTGCGCCACAGATGACGGCCAATTCGCCGGCGCCGGCGACGTGGTGGATTTGCAAATACTGTGCGAACCTGACGTTGCCGGTCAGGTAGGCGATCAAACCGAAAGTGGCCGCCGCGATCATCACCGGCACGATCGCAAGCCCATCGAGGCCGTCGGTCAGATTGACGGCATTGCCAGCACCCGCGATCACCAGCGTGCCGAGCACGACGAAGAACAGCCCGAGCGGGATCAGCACCGTCTTGAAGAAGGGCACCGTCAGCGCATCGGAAAAGCCCAGCTTGCCGAGCCGCATGACGATGTAGGTCGCGATCGCCGCCACCAGCAGCTCGAGCGCCATCTTGAACTTGCCCGAGAAGCCGGATGTCGTCTGCTTGGTCACCTTCAGGTAGTCGTCGTAGAAGCCGAGCGCGCCATAGGCGAGCATCACGCCCAGCACGATCCAGACATAGGGGTTGGACCAGTTCGCCCATAGCAGCGCCGAGACGGTAATGCCGGCCAGGATCATCAGCCCGCCCATGGTCGGCGTGCCCTTCTTGGAGAAGTGCGACTGTGGCCCGTCCTCGCGGATCGGCTGGCCCTTGCCCTGCTTGATGCGCAACAGGTCGATAATGCCGGGGCCGAACAGCCAAACGAACAGCAGTGCGGTGAAGATCGCACCACCCGTGCGGAATGTGAGATATCGGAACACGTTGAGTGGACCGAGTTGGTCGGAAAAGCTCACAAGCTCATAGAACATTCAGTCCCTCCGTGGGGCGGGTCACCGCCTCTTGGGCGAGGCGCTAGCCGGCGCCTGTGCCGAATTTCTGTCTCAACGCCTCGACGATCAGCCAGGTGCGACTCCCGTTCGAGCCCTTGACCATGACGGTGTCGCCGGCTTGGATCTCATCGAGCACCCGGGTCACGAGCTTATCCGCCGACGGTTCCCACCCGCCATGATAGGTCGCCGGCAGGTCGTCGTAGAGCAACTTCATCCGAGGGCCGCAGGCAAAGACGAGATCAACGCCCGCTTGCTCGATTGCATTCTTGAGTCCGCGGTGCAGCATCTCGGCTTGCGGCCCGAGTTCCAGCATGTCGCCGAGCACGACGATCCGCAGTCCGTCTTCACGCGGGAGAGTGTCCATGGCATCAAGAGCGGCGCGCATCGAAGCCGGGTTGGCGTTGTAGCTTTCGTCGATCAGCAGCGCCGTGCCGTTGCCGATGTAAAGCTGTTCGCGCGAGCCTCGACCCTTCGGTGCTTCGAAAGTGCGCAGCGCGGGCAGCGCGATCACGCGGTCGGCGCCCGCGGCGAGAAGAGCGGCGGCGACGCCGAGCGAGTTCATGGCGAGATGCTCGCCGGCCGCTGCCAGTTCGTAGCCGACGCGTCGGCCGTCAGCTTCGATCTCTACGCGCGAGCCCCATCGCCCGATGTCCCAGACGAGCGGGCGGACGTCGGCTTGCGGGTGCCGGCCAAACGAGAAGATGTGGGCATTGGCGGCGCGGGCATGCGCGGCGAGCCGCTCGAAATGCGGGTTGTCGCGGTTGATGACGGCGGTGCCGCTCGGCTGGAGCCCAAGGAAGATCTCGGCCTTGGCGTCGGCGATCGCCTCGACCGAAGGAAAGTGCTCGAGGTGCACCGGCTCGACCGTGGTGATAATCGCCACGTGCGGGCGCACCATTCGCGTCAGCGGCGCAATTTCGCCGGCGTGGTTCATGCCGATCTCGAACACGCCGTAGTGCGTCGCCGCCGGCATGCGGGCCAGCGTCAGCGGCACGCCCCAGTGGTTGTTGAACGACTTCTCCGGCGCATGGGTGGCTCCGCACCGGGAGAGGCAGGCGCGCAGCATCTCCTTGGTGCCGGTCTTGCCGGCGCTGCCGGTGACGGCGATGACGCGGGCCTCTGGCGACAGGCGCGCGCGCGCGGCGTGGCCGATGCCCTCCAGGGCCTGCAAGGTATCCTCGACCCGCAGCAGTGGCCCGTCGCCCGGCTGACGCGCGTAGTCCTTTGCAACGAGCGCCGCCGTCGCGCCGGCAGCGAACGCCTGGGCGACAAAGTCGTGCCCGTCGCGTTGGTCCTTCAGCGCCACGAAAACCTCGCCAGCGGCCAGCGTTCGCGTGTCGATCGAAAAGCCGGTGAGGGCGCGGCCGGGCCTGCCGTCCGCCGTTGCGCCGGCAGCGCGCACCAGGTCATCCCATTGCCAGAGTGCGTCGGTCATCGATCAAGCCTTGCTGAGGGCGGTCGCGACCGCGTCGTGATCGGAAAAGGGGATGACCGTATTGCCAACAATCTGGCCGGTCTCGTGTCCTTTGCCAGCAATCAAGACGACATCGCCCTTGCCGAGCATCCCGACCGCGACGCCGATGGCCTCCTCGCGATCGCCGATCTCGCGGGCGCCTTTCGCACCGGCCAGGATCTCGGCGCGGATCGCCTCCGGGCGTTCGCTGCGCGGATTGTCGTCGGTGATGATCGTGAAGTCGGCCTTCTCCGCGGCGATGCGGCCCATGATCGGCCGCTTGCCCTTGTCGCGGTCGCCGCCGCAGCCGAACACGCATATGAGGCGGCCGGTGGCGAACGGGCGCAGCGCGTCGAGGGCGGCGGCCAGGGCTTCCGGCTTGTGCGCATAGTCGACGACGACGAGACCGCCCCGGACTTCGCCGACGATTTCGAGGCGGCCCTTGACGCCCTTCAGTGTCGCCAACGCCGAGAGCACGTGCTCGGGGGTCTCGCCCATGGCGATGACGAGGCCAGCGGCGACCAGCGCATTGGAGGCCTGATAAGCGCCGGGCAGCGGCAGCGTCGCCGAGGTGGTGCGCCCGGCGTGGGCGATCTCGAGCTGTTGGGTAAAGCCGGCGGCCTGGACCGAGACAAGCCGCAGCGTGTCGCCCTTGGCACCGACGGTGATGAGATTCAGACCCCGCGCGCGGGCGGCGGCGATCACAGGTTCGGCCGCCGCGTCGTCGGCATTGATCACGGCTGGCTGTCCGGGTTCCAGCAATTCGCTGAACAACCGCAGCTTGGCCGCGAGATAGGCTTCCATGCTCGGGTGATAGTCGAGATGATCGCGGCCGAGGTTGGTGAAGGCGCCGGCCGCCAACCGCACGCCATCGAGCCGATACTGGTCGAGGCCGTGCGAGGAGGCTTCCAGCGCCAGGTGCGTCACGCCCTCGTCGGCAAGCTCGGCCAGGGTCCTGTGCAGGGTGACGGGATCGGGCGTCGTCAGCGAGCCGTAAACGCCGCCGTCCGGCTTGACCACGCCGATGGTGCCGAGCGAGGCCGCCCGATGCCCCAACGCGGCAAAGATCTGGCGCGTGAACTCGGCGACCGAGGTCTTGCCGCTGGTGCCGGTGACGGCAACGATCGTCGCAGGCTGCCGGGCATGGAACCGCGCCGCCATCAGGGCCAGCGCCCGGCGCGGCTCGGCGGCACGCAGGACAGGAAGGGTGGCAGTGCCGACGTCCACGCCTTCGCCCACCAGGATGGCGGCGGCGCCCTGTGCCACGGCGTCGGCAATGAAGCGCGCGCCGTCGGTCTTCGCGCCGGATAAGGCGGCAAAAAGATAGCCCGGCCGCACGGCCCGGCTGTCGGCCGTCAAGCCGCCGATGTCGAGGTCCGCGCATTCGCGCGGCGCGGTGACCGCAGGTCCGAGGAGGAATGAAAGTCGCATGGTCCCGGCTGACGCATGAATGGCTGGAGGCCCCGATCTGGAACCTGGACCCGTTCATATTGGGCGTCGCGCTATGCGTCAAATGTGGGGAGGGCGCGGTCGCTGTGCCGCCTGGCGTCGTCCCGCGCGTAACCCGGCATGCTCGCGGTCCCGTCCGTTAGTAAAGAAAAGTGGCATTTTCTTTACTAACGGGAATCGATAGGAAAGCACCCTTTACCAACGCTGCTCAAATCCCATCCTGTCCGGGAGCAGACCGGTGCCAACACTCCTTCCATTCTCGCGACGCTGGATGCGCCAGACCGACACGAAACTCAGCAAACGAGGCGCTACAACCGCGGCCCCTCCACCGGCAGCACGCCCAGCAACGGCGCCGTCCGCGCAATGATGCGCCCTGCCGCCGGCGCTGCGTTGAGGCCGGCGGTGATCTTGTTGCGGGTCTCCGCCGTCGGTGTCGGCTCGAACAGCAGCACGAGGACGACGTAGCGCGGCGCACTCATCGGGAAGGCCGCGGCAAAAGTGGAGATCACGGCCGATTCCTTGTAACCGCCGCGCGCCGGCATCTCGGCCGTGCCGGTCTTGCCGCCGACCTCGTAGCCCGGCACGTCGGCGCGCTTGCCCGTGCCAGACGCATGCGTGACGTTGAGGCGCATCAGCTCGCGCATCTGGGCACTGGTCCGGGCCGAAATCACGCGCTCGCCGGCCACGGCGCTCGCGTCAGCGCGTGCCAGGAGCGTCGGCTTGATGGCAATGCCGCCATTGACCAGGGCCGCCGTGGCGGCCGCAAATTGCAGCGGCGCCAGTGCCAGGCCATGACCATAGCCGATGGTGATGGTCTCGACACGATCCCAGCGGCGCGGCAACTGCGGGGCAGCGATCGGCCCGGCTTCGCTGGTCAAAGTCCCGGTCAGGCCGAGACGGCCGAGAAACGCCTGCTGCGCCGCCGCCCCTGCCTGCGCCGCGATCATGCCGGCGCCGACGTTGGAAGACTGCACGAAGATTTCAGTCACCGACAGCGGCCGGCCCTGGGGATACAGATCGGTAATGACGAAGCGCCCCGCCGTCAGTGGCGCGCGTACGTCATAGCTGCTGTCGGGGCGAGCTTGGCCGCTGTCGAGCGCCATGGCCACCGTGAACAGCTTGAAAATGGAGCCCAGCTCGTAGGTGCCGGCCGCCAGCTTGTCGACCCGTTCCTCCTCGAGCGCTTCGCCGGGGCGCGCCGGGTCGACCCCCGGGTGCGAGGAGGCCGCCACCACGGCTCCATTTCGCGCTTCGAGAATGACACCGGCGGCGCCGCGCGCGCCATAGCGCGCCATGGCCGCCTTCAGCTCCTCCTCGAGCCCATGCTGAACGCCGACATCCAGGGCGAGCCGCACGGGGAGACGATCGGTTCGCGGCGCGCCGAGCACGGCTTCGGTTCCGGCCATCTCGTCGATGTGCCGCTCGATGCCGCTGAGCCCCTTGTTGTCGATATTGACGCTGCCGAGCATGTGGCCCGCCATCCGGCCCATCGGGTAGGCGCGGCGCAGCTCCTTGCGGTAGCCCAGCCCAGGCAGCCCGAGATTGTGCACACGCTGCGCCAGCTCCGGCGTCAGGCCGCGGCGCACCCACACGAAACGGCGGCTGCGGTCGCGAAAGGCGCGGCCAAGCTCGGCTTCATCCAGATCGCCCAGCACCGAGCGCAGTTTCTCGATCGCCTCGTCCGCGTCCACCAGCAGTGTCGGATCGGCGTAGAGCGAGGGCACCTCGAGGTCGGTGGCAAGCAGCCGCCCGTTGCGGTCGACGATGTCGGGCCGGGAGGTGCTGCGCGTCAGCGGCTCGTTGAGCGCGACCACGATCTCGCCATGCCCTTTGACGGCAAGGCGCACCAACTGCGCCGCGACCGCAAGGAACGCCAGGGAGATACAGCTAAGCACCAGCAAGCCGCGGCCGGAGCGGCGGGTTGCCCCGTGCCCATCCCGCTGCCGGGTACCGGCGGTGGTGGCAGGCCCGCTCAATGTGCCACCCCATGGTTGACGCCACCAGGCAATGGCAGCGATCCCGTCGTGGTTTGTGCGCCTGGCTGCGTGCGCACGAGTTGCTGGCCGGTGGCCGGGCCGAGGCCCAGCGCCCGCGCCATGGGCTCGATTCGTTCGGGCCGGGTCAGATGCGCGCGTTCCGCCTTGAGCACGGCGATGTCGGCGACGGCTTTGTCGATGGCGCGTTCGCGCGCCTGCACCTGCGCCTCGATGGCGCGCGTATCATGCTTGATGCCGTACAGCAGGAAGGCGCTGCCGAGGGCGAGCACGACGGCCAGAGGGATGATGAAACGCGGCACGGCCTGCGGACCTCCTGCTGGCGCGGCATGACCTACGCCGATGCGAGCGGTACGCCGACCTGCGTCAAATCGAGTGGCCAGGCTGGGGCGTCGGTGCGTTCCGCGGCCCGCAGCCGTGCCGACCTGGCACGAGGATTAGCGTCCTGCTCTGCTTGCCGAGGTGTTAATGGCTTTGAGTTAACAATCCGGAAACTCGACGGTCGCAATGCGATCGATCGCAGCGGCAGATGGCGTGAGCCGTGCGCCGCCTTGCCGCTGCGTTGCGTGAGGAAGCGCTTGACGATGCGATCCTCCAGCGAGTGAAACGCCACCACCACCAAGCGGCCACCCGGCTTCAGGCAGCGTTCCGCCGCGGCCAGGGCATGCGCCAGCTCGCCGAGTTCGTCGTTGACGTGGATGCGCAGCGCCTGGAACGTGCGCGTTGCTGGATGGATGGGCTCGCCGCGACGGCCGCCGACCGCGCGCTGCACGAGATTGGCCAGCTCGCTCGTGCGGGTCAGCGGCGTGGTCTGCCGTGCCGCGACGATAGCTCGTGCGATGGCCCGTGAACGGCGTTCCTCGCCGAGCTGGTAGATGATGTTGGCGAGATCGTCCTCGTCGGTCTCGTTGACGATGTCGGCGGCACTTGGCCCCTCGCCGCCCATGCGCATGTCGAGGGGACCGTCGGCCTGGAACGAGAAGCCGCGCTCGGCCTGGTCGATCTGCATCGACGACACGCCGACGTCGAGGACGACGCCATCCACCAGGGCGGCGCCGGCCGTCGCGGCCATTTGGTCGAGCGTCCCGAAACGGCCCTCGATCAGCGTCAGCCGGTCGCCGAACTCGGCTTGCAATTCGGCGCCCGCGGCAATGGCCGTGGGGTCGCGATCGATGGCGATGACGCGGGTATCGCCGGCGCCGAGCAGGGCGCGCGTGTAGCCGCCGGCGCCGAAGGTGGCGTCAACATAAGTACCGCCGTGCCTTGGCGCCAGCGCCACCAGCACCTCCGCCAGCAGCACGGGAATATGCCTCGGCGTCTCGCCGGGCATCGCCGCCGACCGAGAGCCGGGTCTCGGCGTCATGTGCCTGTCTCCTCGCCACCGCCGTCTGCCGGGGGGGGCCGCCCGCCGCCGAGCAGTTTACGGTGATCGCGGACTTTATCGCGGGCGCGGCCACGCCGCTCGGCAAATCGTCCCGGCTCCCAGATCTGAAATTTTTCACCCAGGCCGACAAAAGTGACCTGAGCGGAAAGGCCGGCGTGGGCGCGAAGGATTTCAGGAAGGACGATGCGTCCGTCGCCATCGATGCCGAGCACCTGGACATCGCCATAGAGCGCGACAGACAGCTCATCGCGCTCGTCCGAATAGTCCGGCAGGCCCGCGAGAAGCCCGTCGATCTTGCGCGCAAGTCTTTCGCCGCCTGCATCGAGCGCTGGAGCGTCGAGCGAGGGGTAGCAGTAGATGCCGCCGGCGTAGCCGTCGCGTTCGAGCACGGCGCGGAACGGGGCTGGAATTGAAACCCGCCCCTTGGCGTCGATCTTGTTCGTGAATGTCGAGACAAAGCGATCCATCCCTCTGCAAACCCCGGCCCGAACGCGGTCCCAACTGTTGCGGCCCCACGCGGGGACCAGTTCTGAATTCACGCCTTGCGGTGGCAAATCCACCGGGTCGGCGTGACGGTCGCCAGCGCCCAAGCCTCGCACGGCCCACGCCTGCCCGAACGCGAATGGGCAAATGTGGGATTACATGGTTTTTTATGGGCGTCAATGGGGCGAAGGGGATTGTTCGCGGGTTTCCCACCGGCATGGCGCATCCCGCCCGCCCGCCGCCCGCGAGTTGGCCAACATGTCTGGTCTGTCGGTTCCGACATCCCGCACATGCAGGCGAGTGCAGACTCATTCGGGGCAACATCGGCTCTCTGACCATGCTCGTTGCGGCGATGAACGCGGCCGGCATCGAGCTGATCGGGGATGGCGCCCGCAGTCACACGCTGCGATGATGGCTGGTCGGTATCGCTCGGCGGTCGAGGCGGGGTTACGTCGAATGGCGATCAGCGTTACGCTTTGGTGCATCGCGGCCCTTCTGGGCACGGCGGTGCTCGCGGTCGCGGTGCACCGCGCGCGCGTTGCGACGCGAGTGATCTACGTGTGCTGTCTTGCCGCGAGCCTGATCATTCTCGGTTTCGCCGGCTTCCAGCTTGCGCGCCTCGACGTGTCCCAGCCGGCGGTGACGCTGCCCATTGGCCTGCCATGGGTGGGCGCCCGCTTCCGCATCGACTCGCTGACCGCGTTCTTCCAGATCGTGATCAACCTCGGTGCCAGCGCCGCAAGCCTCTATGCGCTCGGCTACGGCGAGCACGAGGCGGCGCCTGGACGGGTGCTGCCTTTCTATCCGGCGTTTCTTGCCGGCATGAACCTCGTGCTGCTGGCGGATGATGCGTTCAGCTTCCTGATCGCGTGGGAGTTCATGTCGTTGTCGTCGTGGGCGCTCGTCGTCGCCCACCATCGCGATCACGAGAATACGCGTGCGGGCTATATCTACATCCTGATGGCGAGTTTTGGCACCTTTGCGCTGCTGTTGGCATTCGGGCTGCTGGCCGGCCCAGGCGGTGAATATGGCTTCAGCGAGATCAGGGGCGCGCCGCGGGCGGCGTGGTTGCCGGGGATGGTTCTCGGGCTGGTGCTGATCGGAGCTGGTTCAAAAGCCGGCCTGGTTCCATTGCATGTCTGGCTGCCATTGGCGCATCCCGCCGCACCCAGTCACGTCTCGGCCCTGATGAGCGGTGTGATGACCAAGGTGGCGATCTACGGTTTCATCCGGATCGTGTTCGATCTGCTGGGGCCTCCTGACTGGTGGTGGAGCATCGTGGTTCTGGCGCTCGGCAGCGCGACGGCCGTGCTTGGTGTGCTTTATGCGCTGCTGCAGCGCGACCTGAAGCGGTTGCTGGCCTACAGCACGGTCGAGAACGTCGGGATCATTTTCATCGGGCTAGGTCTTGCACTGGCTTTCAAGAGCAATGGCATGGGTGGAGCAGCTGCCCTCGCCTTCACGGCGGCGCTTCTGCATGTGCTCAACCATTCGTTGTTCAAGAGCCTGCTGTTCTTCGGCGCCGGCGCTGTCCTGACTTCCACCGGCGAACGCGATATCGAGAAGCTGGGCGGGCTCATTCAGCCGATGCCGCACACGGCGTTCCTGTTTCTCGGCGGGTGTCTCGCCATCTCCGCGCTGCCGCCGCTCAATGGCTTTGTCTCCGAGTGGATGCTGTTCCAGGCGATCCTGCTCAGCCCCGACCTGCCGCAGTGGGGGCTCAAGCTCATGGTGCCCGCCGCCGGCGCCATGCTGGCACTGGGCGCGGCGCTCTCGGCCGCCTGCTTCGTTCGCGCCTTCGGCATCACGTTCCTTGGTCGGCCGAGATCGACCGTGGCGGCGTCGGCGAGGGAAACCGACCTCTTCTCTCGCATCGGCATGGGTGTGTTGCTGGCCGCATGCCTCCTGGCCGGCTTATTGCCGGGCGTCGTCATCGATGCGATTGCCCCGGTGGTACAAGCCCTTATTGGCGTTCGCATGCCGATACAGACATCATCACCGTGGCTTTCGGTCGTGCCCATCGCCGAGAGCCGCAGCTCCTACAATGGTCTTCTGGTCTTCGGATTCATTGCGCTGTCGACCATCATTGCCGTGCAAGTCATTCACCGCTTTGCTTCGAACGCGCTGCGTCGCGGTCCGGCCTGGGACTGCGGATATCCAGAGCCGAGCCCGGCGGCGCAATACACCGCCGACAGCTTCGCCCAACCCGTCCGGCGCGTGTTCAGTGAGGTATTCCGCGCGCGCGAGCACGTCGACATGCCGGCTCCCGGCGATCCACGACCCGCCCGGATCGATATCAAATTGCGCGACCTGATCTGGGATACGCTCTATGCACCGATCAGCGGCTGGATCGCGTTCGCCGCCGACAAGATGAACCATCTCCAGTTCCTGACCATCCGGCGCTATCTGAGCCTGGTGTTCGGCGCGCTCGTCACGCTGCTGCTGATGGTGGCGCTATGGCCCTGATCGTCGAACTCGCCGTGCAGGGCGTGCAGATGCTGCTGGTGCTGATCCTGGCGCCGCTCCTCCTGGGTTTCACGCGCAAGGTCAAGGCGCGGTTGCTGCGTCGGCAGGGACCACCCGTGCTGCAGCCCTACCGCGACCTCCTCCGCCTGAGCCGGAAGGAGGTCGTCCTGGCGGAAAATGCGTCCTGGCTCTTTCGCAGCGCGCCCTACATGATTTTTGCGGCGACCTGGGTCGCGGCGGCGCTGGTGCCGACGTTTGCCACTGGGTTGCATTTCAGTTGGATCGCCGATCTCATCGCGATCACGGCGCTCCTCGGCAGCGCCCGGCTGTTTCTCGCCCTCGCCGGCATGGATGTGGGAACGAGCTTTGGCGGCATCGGGGCGAGCCGCGAGATGATGTTTGCCTCGCTCGCCGAGCCGGCCATGATCATGGTGGTCTTCACGGTGGCGCTGGTGGCCGGCTCAACCCAGCTGTCGCATGTCGCGACGTTCATGCAGTCGCATGCCAGTTTGCGGGTGTCACTGGGATTGGCGCTGGTCGGATTAATCATCGTGGCGATCGCCGAGAACGCCCGTATCCCCGTCGACAATCCGGCCACCCACCTCGAGCTGACCATGGTCCACGAGGCAATGGTGCTCGAGTATTCGGGGCGTCATCTCGCCGTCATCGAGCTGGCGGCGGCTTTGAAGCTCCAGCTCTACATCTCGCTCATTGCCTGCATTTTTTTTCCCTGGGGGATCGCCAGCAACGGCGCCGGCCCCATGGCCTACGTGATGGGCATCTCCACTTATATCGGCAAGCTCGCGGTCGGCGGCATTCTTCTCGTTTTCTTCGAGACATCGATCGCCAAGATGCGTGTCTTCCGCGTCCCCGAGTTCCTCGGCGTCGCTCTCATGCTCGGCCTTCTCGGCACCCTTCTGCTGTTCGTCTCACGGAGCTTTTGATGCAGCGGTTCGTCCTCGACGTGGCCCACATGCTCGCCGGCGGCCTCGTGCTGGTCAGCTTCATGCTGCTGTACCAGGATCGCATGTTCGGCATGCTTAATGTGTTCGCGCTGCACGCTGTTGTGCTGTCCCTCTCGGTGGCCTGGCAGGCCTACATTCAGAACGCGCCGCATCTCTACATCACGGCAATGATCGCGCTGGTGCTGAAGGCGATCATCATCCCCGTGGCCCTGCATCGCGTGGTGGTCAAGCTCGGCATTCACCGTTCGATCGAGACCGTCGGCGGCATCGGCCCGACCATGCTTGCGGGCATCGGCCTCGTGGCCTTGTCGATGGTCGTCATGCTCAAGGCGACGGCCGCTAGCGACCCCCTGGCGCGCGAGGATCTGGCCTTTGCTCTGTCGGTCGTCCTGCTCGGACTGCTGATGATGGTGACGCGGCGCAATGCGGTCAGCCAGATCGTCGGCTTCATGTCGCTCGAAAACGGACTGATCCTGGCCGCGACCGGCGCCAAGGGAATGCCGCTCGTCGTCGAGATCAGCGTTGCATTCTCGGTGCTGATCGCCTTCATCGTCATCGGGGTATTCCTGTTCCGCATCCGCGAGCGCTTCGACTCCGTCGACGTGCAGGCCCTCGACGATTTCCGGGGGGAGCGGCGATGAGCCTCGCGTTTCTTGGCCACCTCCCCTTCGAGCCCGTGACGGCAATCCTGCTGATCCCAGGCTCGGCGGCACTGCTGCTCGCCGTGCTGCCGGGCTATCGGCTGACGGCGATCCTCAACGTTCTGGCGACGGGGTCGACATTGCTCGCCGCGCTGACCCTGCTGGTCGCTCGGCCAGAGCACGGCGGCTACCTGTTCGTCGACGACCTCAATGTCGTGTTCGTCGTGCTCGGCACCTTCGTCGGCTTCACGACCAGTGCATTCAGCGCGAGCTACATCGGCCACGAGCTCGAGACCGGCCGTCTGACGCCTGCCAATCTGCGCTTCTACCATGCCATGTACCAGGCGCTGATGTTTGCCATGAACCTGGCGCTGCTCGCCAACAACATCGGCCTGATGTGGGTGGCGATCGAGCTGGCGACGCTGACGACCGTGCTGATGGTCGGCATCTATCGCACGCACGAGGCGCTGGAGGCGGCGTGGAAATACTTCATCCTTGGCAGCGTCGGCATTGCGCTGGCGCTGTTCGGCACCATCCTCGTCTACATGGCCGCACGTCCCTTCATCGGTGAGGGACATGATGCCATGGTGTGGACAGCCCTGATGGCGAAGGCCAAGGACTTCAGTCCGGAGCTGCTCAACGTCGCCTTCGTCTTCCTGATGCTGGGGTACGGCACCAAGGTCGGCCTGGCGCCGTTGCACGCCTGGCTGCCTGATGCGCATGCCGAGGGTCCGACGCCGATCTCGGCGGTGCTGTCGGGGCTGCTGCTCAATGTGGCGCTCTACGCCGTGCTGCGCTTCAAGATGCTGCTGGCCGCGAACCCGGCCGCGATCGCGCCTGGCCCGCTGATGGCGACGCTCGGGCTCGTGTCGGTCCTGTTCGCCGGCTTCATGCTCTACCGGCGGCGCGACATCAAACGCATGTTCGCCTATTCCTCCATCGAGCACATGGGGCTGATCACCTTCGCGTTCGGGATGGGCGGGCCACTCGCCAATTTCGCCGGCCTGCTGCATATGACCATGCACAGCCTGACCAAGTCGGCGATCTTCTTTGCCGTCGGCCATATCGCGCAGGTCAAGGGGACGCAGAAGCTGTCCGAGATCCGCGGGCTGACCGAGAGCCATCCGGTGCTCGGCTGGGGTCTGGTGCTCGGCGTTGTCGCCATTGCCGGGTTGCCGCCGCTCGGCATCTTCATGAGCGAGTTCCTGATCGTCAGCTCGACGTTCGCCCGCGAGCCGCTGCTGGCGATTGCGCTCGTGCTCGGGCTGCTGGTCGCGTTTGGCGCCCTGCTGCTGCGCCTGACCGACATGGCGTTCGGCGAGCCGACGGGCAGCATGGCAGCAGTGGAGGCGTCCTATGTGCCTTTCTTCGCCCACATGGCGCTCGTTCTGGCAGCCGGCATCTATCTGCCGGGCCCGCTCGTCACGTGGTTCCAGAACGTGGCGCGGCAGCTGGGGTAGGCAGGCTTGAACGCATTGGCCAACGGACGTTCCCGGTGCGACTTGCCGGAGGCGAGCGGTAACATGCCAAATCGATCCGGCAACGGATTGTCCCGCAACCAAGGGACGGCCCGGCGGAGGGGCGCCCGCATGCAGGCTCCCACCTCCGGCATCAAGTCAGCAGGGCCTGGAACATTTCGCGCGTCAGCTTGCAGTCGCGGACGATCCTGGCTAGGAGGCCAGGCCCGATCGGCTCGCCGGAATGCACCGGCACGGTCGTGCCGCGTCCGTCCGGGTGGCGCAGGATGTGATGGCTGCCGCGCACGCGCACGACAGCGAAACCGGCTCGGCCAAGCGCCGCGATCACCGTCCGGCCGTCGAGGGGCGGCAGCCGCGTCATGCGGCGACCGAGATGCGCTGCACGCCGATGAACTCCAGCATCGGCGCATCTTCGCCACGGTCTTCGAGGTTCAGCGCGATCGCCTCGCGCACGCGCTCCATCAACTCGTCGAGGGAGCGCGCCTGCGTATGGCAGCCCGGCAGCGCCGGGACGGAAGCGACGTAAAAGCCCGCCTCGTCGCGCTCGATGACGACACTGAACTCTCGCGACATGCCTGGCTCCTCTTGGCGATTTGGCTTGAAGTGTAGCCGATCGGCGGCATGGCGCAAAGTGGGGCAGCATGGCCACGGTGGAGGCGTCCTACGTGCCGCTGTTCGCCCACCTCGCACTCGTTCTGGCAGCCAGCATCCACCTGCCGGGCCGGCTCGTCACCTGGTTCCAGAACGTGGCGCGGCGGCTGGGTTGAGCAGGTTTCGGCCCGTTGACCAGCGGACAATCGAGGCGCGTGGCGCGGCCAGGGCTGCCGTGCTATGGTGCCGGCGGAGGATGACGGCCATGGACCGCTATGACATCAGCTACGCGCTCGGGCATCTGCCAGAACTGATCGACCGCGCTGCCCGCGGCGAGGAGGTATCGATCACCGACCCCGAGCGTGGCACCTTTCGCCTGCAGCCCGTATCCGAGGCCGTGACAGGCACTGGCCATCGTCGGCCTATCCTCGGGCAATGGAAAGGTCGGCTCACGGTACCAGTGCGCCTGTTTGAGCCATTATCCGAAGATGAGCTGGCGTGTTTGTCCGGTGAGCAATCGGGATGAGGCTGTTGCTCGACACCCACGTTCTGTTCTAGTGTCTCGTCAATGACCCAAAGCTTCCAGAGCGACATCGCAAATGTATTCTGGAGGAGGCGGAAACATCGTTTGTCAGTGCTGTCACCGGGTGGGAGATCGCGATCAAAGTCAAACTTGGGAAATGGCCTGAGGCGGCGGTACTTCTGCCCGGGTTGACCGAAAAAATTCGCGCCGCCGGATTCGATATCCAGCCGCTGACGCTCGCGCAAGCCGAGCGTGCCGGCAGCTTCGCCCTGGACCACCGCGATCCGTTCGATCGGTTGTTGGCCGCGCAGGCATTGGACCTCGACTTGACCGTGGCAACGGTCGATCCAGTCATCGCAGGCTTCGGGTGCAAGGTGATATAGCGGGCGCCGCTGCGGACGGTTCCGCGAACGGGTGGATGGTGGTGATGGGCTTTCGCTGAATTGAATGCGCGAAGCAAGTGCGCCTTGAGTTCCGTAACGACAGAACCACCCTCCGCGCCACCCTCGCCGAACGTCCGCCCTGTCGCTTGCGACATCATCGGCCATGCTCATCCGCGGGTCACTCTTGCCGGCTCTGTCAGTCAGGAGAGCGTGCACGCATGAGCCTCAAATCAGCACTGCTCGAGAACGGGACCATCGTCGAGGCACAACGGCCGTGGCCGCGCCTCGAGGTCGATGCCGACGGCTGGCGGCGTAGCATCCTCGCGGTTGCTCAGGGAAAGGCGACGCTGCTCGGCCTTTGGAGCGACGGGGCGGCCGTTCATATGGCCATCGGCGAGGCCGAGATCAGCGAGCTGCTCGTTGTCAGCCTCGCCTGCCTCGACCGGCGTTTCCCGTCCGTGGCCCTGTCCCATCCGCCCGCGCTGCGTCTCGAGCGCACGATCGCCGACATTTATGGGCTGATCGCGGACGATGCGCCGGACCCTCGCCCCTGGCTCGATCATGGCCGGTGGGGGGTGACGCACCCGCTTGGGGCTCGCCGCGAGCGCCCCGCCGACGGCAACCCCTACGCATTTCATTCAGCCGAGGGCGCACCGCTGCACCAGATCCCGGTCGGACCGGTGCACGCCGGCATCATCGAGCCCGGACATTTCCGCTTCACCGCCAATGGCGAGACTGTGGTGCGCCTCGAGCAGCGCCTCGGCTACGTGCACAAGGGCATCGAGGCGCTGATGATCAAGGCGCCGATCGCGCGAGCGAGCAAACTCGCCGGCCGTGTCTCGGGTGACAGCACGGTTGGCTACGCAATCGCCTTTGCCCGTGCCGTCGAAGCGGCGTTGGACATCGTCGTTCCGGATCGCGCCCACCGGCTGCGTGCGGTCATGGCCGAGCTCGAACGCCTGGCCAATCACTTCGGCGACATCGGCGCCATCTGCAATGACGCTTCGTTTTCGCTGATGCACGCGCACTGCGGCGCGCTGCGCGAGCGGGTGTTGAGATGTGCGCACGCCTGTTTTGGCCATCGGCTGATGATGGACCGCGTCGTGCCCGGCGGCGTCGCCCAAGACCTCGATGATCATGGAGCGTCCTTATTACGTGCCTTGCTGACCGACATCCGCCGCCATTTTCCCGAGCTGGTCGACCTCTACGACAACACCACATCGTTGCAGGACCGGACTGTCACAACGGGAATTCTCAAACCCGAGCTGGCAAGGCAGTACGGCGCCGGCGGGTATGTGGGCCGCGCCTCCGGCCGAGCCTTCGACGCGCGCCGCTCGCCGGGCTATGCGCCTTACACTGAGCTTGCCTTCGAGGCGCCGGTCCGCACCGAGGGCGACGTCGACGCCCGCATCTGGATCCGCATCGACGAGGTGAGCCAAAGCCTTTGCATCATCGAGCAGTGTCTCGACCGGCTGCCTCAAGGCCCGGTGCTCAGCCCTATCGACTCCAACAGGGCGGGCGCTACTGAACGCGAGGGCATTTCTCTTGTCGAAGGCTTCCGCGGCGACATCCTGGCCTGGGTGCGCATCGCGCGCGACGGCACGATCGACCACTGCCATCTGCGCGACCCGTCCTGGTTCCAGTGGCCCCTGCTGGAGGCCGTGATCGAAGGCAACATCGTTGCGGATTTCCCGCTCTGCAATAAATCTTTCAACTGCTCCTACTCTGGCCACGACCTGTGAGGGCGATGCCGTGCGCAAGCTTCTTTTCAAGAGTTTAGTCCAGTCGACGCTGACCGAGCCTCGCCCGCCGAAGGACGACGCGATGATGGCCGAGCTTGCCACGCGACTCGACACATCGTCGCGGCGAAAACTCGGCCGCAGCCTGTCGATCCGCCAGGTCGACGCGGGGTCCTGCAATGGCTGCGAGCTGGAGATTCACGCGCTGCAAAACGTCTACTATGACCTCGAACGCTTCGGATTGCGCTTCGTGGCCTCACCGAGGCATGCCGATGTGCTGCTGGTGACCGGCCCGGTGACGCACAACATGCGACAGGCGCTCGAGCGGACCTATCACGCGACGCCCAACCCAAAATGGGTGGTGGCGGCTGGCGATTGTGGCTTTGATGGCGGCGTGTTCGCCGGCAGCTACGCCTGTGCCGGCGGCGTCTCCGCCGTCATCCCCGTCGACCTGCATATCCGCGGCTGCCCTCCCAGTCCGGTCGCCCTCCTGCAAGGACTGATTGCCTTGGTTGCGAGCTGCTCCATCGATCGCTAACCCGATTGTTTGCCCGGGCAGTTGATACCCGATTCACAGCTCGCATTTTCGTGCCTCGTCGTGCCGGATGCGCGCTTCGCCAGGCACTCATGCTGCCCTCAAGCCGGCCGGCGTCAGCTTCGAAGACCGTCAGGATCGGCTTGGACACCGTTCGGGGCGGATCACAACGCACGACACCGCAGCCGAGTTGTCGCGGTTGATCGAGGCTGCGGAGCGCGTGACGGAGCGGAACGGAGACAGCCCAGAGTTGGTCGTGCTGCGGGGCAAACTGGGAACAGACTCCAGCACCCCTCCCGCTCCCGACACGCTCGGATCTGGTTCCAAGCGGCTAACACCAACCTTCACAGAGATTGACCGATCTTCGCCCAGCCGCGGCGTCCGATCGAGGCGATGCGGCCGAACTCGGCGCTGAGGTTGTTCCAGGCCTCGCAGCAGGCCTCGCAGATGTCCTTGTAGCTCTCGAACACGCGGTTCGACAGCCACGTCTGGCGCAGGTACTGCCAGATGTTCTCGACCGGGTTCAGCTCGGGCGATTTCGGCGGCAGATGGACGAGCACGATGTTGGCTGGGACGACGAGCTTATCCGTCGTGTGCCAGCCGGCCTGGTCGAGCAGCAGGGCGGCAACGCTGCCTTCGGTCACGGTGCGGCTGATCTCGTCGAGATGGATCTGCGTCCCGCCGGAGGCGGGCAAGAATGGGGCGAAGGTGTCGGCGAACGGCATGATGACTGCCGCGCCGGGCAGATGGCGCCGAACAGATAGGCGTTCTCGTAGCGCTGGTCTTTCGGCTGGCGTCCATGCAGCGCATGGCTCCGCCATGACGTCGCGATCCCGATCACCGAGACCGGCTATCGTTGCATTTCATCGGCAGCGAAGAATTGTCGCTCGCTGGCGGCGCGGTGGCGTTCGTCACCGCCTGGTTCGATCGCGGAGCGGCAAGCACGAGTTCGGGGCGCGCATATTCGTAGGGCGCGCAACGAAATTCTGCTTGGATTGCGCGGGTCGAAGTGGGAGTAAGGTCGCCCGTTTGCATCGAGGCAAAAAATCGGTTCTCGGGGCCAGAAGCCGCAAGGCAAGGCGCGCCTGCCGAGCCATGCATCTGGGGGGCTGACGGACAATTTGGGAGGAGTCATGGGATCGTTGGCGACGGCCTATGAATACGTCTTTGGATCGGCACTTGTGGTCTTCGTGGTGGCCGCGATCGTCTCGGATGTGCGCCATCTGCTGATACCAAATTGGATTTCCATCGGCTTGACCGGCGCATTTCTCCTCTATGCGCTGCTGGCGAAAGACCTGCAGGTGCTGCTTTGGCACGTGCTGGTCGCCGCGGCGCTGTTTGCGCTCGGCCTGCTGTTTTTTGTGCTCGGCTGGTTCGGCGGCGGCGACGTCAAGCTGCTGGCGGCGGTCGGGCTGTGGGCGGGGCCCGCCGATGTTCTGCCGCTGGTGCTGATCATGAGCGTCACCGGCGCCCTCCTGTCGCTTGCCATCATGGTGTTGCGCGCGTGGCTGGCGAGGAAGCCGGAGCGCGCCGAGCGCTTGCCGTTCGCCGCGCTCGCGACGTGGGCCGCGCAAGGCGTCTGCCCCTATGGCATCGCCATCGGGCTGGCGACGCTGGCGACGCTGCCGCGCAATTTCTTCTGATTATTGTGGGATGAGCGATTTCGTAGGGTGCAAGTGCGACAGCGTATTGCACCGATGCGCGCACCAGGTGCATTACGGCTTCGCCTAATGCACCCTACGGGCTTCGAGCACGGGCCAACGCAGAGCGCCCGCCAAGGGTTTCAATCGCTCGACGAGCCTGGCCTGCAACGGCGACAGCGCGGCGCCGGCGGCGGACGGAGCGGGGCCGTAGATATTGGCTTCGGCCTGGCCGGGGGCGAAGTGCAGCCAGATGATGGTGGCGAGGACCGGCAGCACGACGCCGGCCACGGCGTACTTGAGCTGCGGCGATTCAGGGTCGACAGCGGCGGGTCCGCCGACGATGGTCAGCACGGTCGTCAGCAGGAGCAGCCACGCCAGCAGTGCGGCCACCCCGGCGAGCAGCCGCCACGCGCTCAAGCCGAGATCATGCATGCGCTTGCTGGCCGAGGCGAAGGTGACCCAGACGCAGAAAACCTTGAGCAGCGTGATCGCGGGGCCGTCGAGGCCAGCTCCGGTGCACCAGGCCGCGGCCAGCAGCGCCAGCTCGATCGCCGCGATGCCGCGCGAAATGCGGAACAGCCCCCGACGGTTGCAACGGCCACGCGGGTCGAGAGCACTGACGAAGAAATTTGAAATTTGCGACACGCACACCCCCGTCCAGACGCCAACGAGGATGGCGCAAAACGGTTACGGGTCGGTTAGGACAGCAGGCGCGGACGCAGAATGTGTGTCGCGTTGGCCACGGATGGCGGCACGCACGTTCATGGCCGTGGGGTGTCGCGCGGAGTTGTCCACACGTTGCCAGGGTCGGGGCTCAGCCACGAGGTGCAAGCGGTTGTCAACCCACGGATCGTTGGCGCGCCCAAGGACACGGGCATTTCCGGTGGCAAACGAATCAAATTAATATGCGGCCCGTGCGTCCATGCGGCGGATTGATGCACAATGGCGGGATAAGTCGCGGGACAAGTCACGCCGCGTTTCCCGAACGGGTTGACCTGTTTCTTTACGCAATGTTAGCTTTTGCTCGACTCGCGCTTATGGAAATTGCAATCGTTACATCTGTCATCGGTGAGTCGGTCCTCCGCCTGAAGGTGCGTACTTTCGAGATGGGGACCGAGATCCGCGGGTTGAGGTGATAGGGGGCCGCAAAGTTAAGTATTAGCGTTCGGTCTGTGTGGTCGGCAAACGCAACAAGGAAGGATTTCTGTCATGCTGAATTTGAAAACGCTCGCACGCAACTTCATGAAGGACGAGAAGGGTGCCTCGATGGTCGAGTACTCGATCCTGATTGGCATCATCACTGTCGGTGCCATTGTGTCCATTGGTGGCGTCGGCACTTATGTCACCGCCAAGTGGCTTGCCCTCGATGCAGCCCTTCCGTGATCCTCAAAGAAAGCAGACCAGTTCCGGTGGGTCGCAAGGCCGCGTGATCCCGTGGTTCAGGAAGCCGTGCGTTGTTGCATGGCTTCCCGAGCATTTCTGGATGATGCGTGCTCCGCGCCAAACGGAAGATACTCAATTTACGTCATCCTCGCCGCTTGAGGGCTCTTTTGCCCGAGTGTGGCGGGGATCCGGCGCAAGAAGTGCCGAAGGCACATTATATTGCGTCTTCGACGAGTCTCTCCCAGTGTTGTGACTCGAATACTTGATACCCACTCTGCTCGTCATGCCGGCGGAGGCCGGCACCCACGACAGACCGCAGTTTGTGCTGACACGTGCCGTGGGTCCCGACCTTCGTCGGGATGACGGAAGCTGGGAACCATCTGTTGGTGCCAGAACACTAGCCGGTTGCGCGTTTCATTCCTAGTCCAGATCGGCAATTCCGCTGATCCTTTGGGCATGAAACAGAGAAGAAATAGGTTGGCTTCGGTCGGGCCGGCATTTTCCGGGAACACGTCTGTTTCCAGGAATGGCGATAAGCCGATTGGAGCGGCCTGAACGCGGTGTGCGGGATGCGGCCAAGCTCGATCTTCATGCTGCTGGTGGCGGTCGTCCTGGCCGTCAGCGCCGGTTTACTGGCGCAAAACTGGCTGCAGCAGCAAAGCCTGCAGGCGCGGCAGCAGCCGAATGCGCCGACGCCTTCGAATACGACAACGAAGATCGTGGTGGCCAACGCGCCGCTGCGTTTCGGCACCGTCCTGAGCGCCAACAACGTCACCGAGGTCGACTGGCCGACGCGCACGCTGCCGGCCGGCGTCTTCACCTCCCGCGCCGAGCTGTTCAAGGCCGCCGAGCGGCGCGTGGTGCTGGCGGCGATCGAGCAGCACGAGCCCATTCTCTCCACGAAAATCACCGGGCCCGGCCAGCGGGCGACGGTGTCCTCGCTGATCCAGGACGGCAAGCGCGCCGTGACCATCCGGGTCAACGACGTGCACGGTGTCGCCGGCTTCGTGCTGCCGGGCGACCGCGTCGACGTGCTGCGGACCCAGGTCGAAAATGCACAGCAAGGCACCGGCAAGACCTTCACGGATGTGTTGCTACAAAACATCAAAGTGCTCGGCATCGACCAGCAGGCCGACGAGCGCGCCGAGAAGTCGACGGTGGTCAAGGCCGTGACGCTCGAGGTCGATACCGAGGAGGCGCAGAAGCTGGTGCTGGCCCAGACGGTCGGCATCCTGGCGCTGATGCTGCGCCAGGCGGGCTCGCAGGCGATGGCGCGAACCGAGCGCGTGACGGTCGATGACCTCGGCCGGCGCATCGGCATCATCACCGGCTCGATCACCCCGGCCGAGCCAGCGGCGGCGCCACCACGCGAGCGCCGCACCGGCGTCGTCAATGTCACACGCGGGACGAAAAAATCCGATTACAGCGTTTCCGTCGAATCAGATTAAGCTTTTGGGAGGAAGTATTACGAATCTATTGATTATACGGCGGAGCACCGAACGCGGCCGGCAGGTGTAGCCAGGACTCTTGGAGAGTGGGCGAACCGGACGACGGGTGGTTCGCATTTCAGAGGGCATAACTGCGGGGCATTTGATGACGGCGACCAGCGGCGGGATTTTCGAATTGGCTTTCGGCGACGGGCCGTGGCGTGCCCGAATTGCAGGGGCTGGCCCATGGCCCGCCTGGCCCGGGCACCTGGCGCTGCTGATCATGGGCACCGCGCCGCTGCTGCTCGGTCTACTGCTGCCGACGCTGCCGGCTTCGGCGGCCGACCGCACGCTGCCTTTGGGGCGGGGGACAAGGTCAGCTGAGCCGATGGCGCTGGTCAAGAACGGGGTCGACATCAGGCTCGGCGACGGTGGGCGCGTGTCCACCGTGCGGCTGGTCATCGACAAGTCGAAGACGCTGCGCACGGACATTCCGTTCGCCGAAGCACTGGTGGCCAATCCGGACATTGCCGACATCGTGCCGTTGACCGACCAGTCGGTCTACGTCATCGGCAAGAAGATCGGCGTGACGCGCCTGACGGTGTTCAGTCCGCAAAAACAGCTGCTCGGCGTGGTCGAGCTCGAGGTCAGCTACGACATCGACGCGTTGCGCACGCAGCTGCAGCAGGAAGTGCCCGGCGCCTCGTTTCGCATCGGCACGGCGAATGGCCGGGTGCTGCTCGGCGGCTCGGTGCCCAATGCCATGGCGCTGACCAAAGCGGTCGAGATCACCGAGCTGTTCGCGCCGAAGAGCTTCGCCAACTCGCTGTCGGTGCGCGCCACCCAGCAGGTGCTGCTGGAAGTGCGCTTCGTCGAAGCACAGCGCACCGCGGCCCGCGACCTGGGGCTGGCCTGGGACGCCGGCTCGAACCGGATTCGCGGCGTCAGCGGCGCCCAGATCGCCGGGTCGCTGCTGACCGGCGCCAGCACGCTGTCCGGTTTGCCCTCGGGCAACATTCCGTTCGGCACCTTCGTGGCGCGCATCCTCGACAACGGCACCCGCGCCGACGTGGTGATCCAAGCGCTGGAGTCGAGGGGGCTGGCGCGGCGCCTTGCCGAGCCCAACCTGGTGACCATGTCGGGTGACACCGCGAACTTCCTGGCGGGCGGCGAATTCCCGTTCCCGGTGCAGGCCGACAACAACAAGATCACGATCGAATTCAAGAAGTTCGGTGTCGGTCTTGCGTTCACGCCGACGGTGCTGGCCGATGGCCAGATCAATCTCAAGATCGAGCCGGAAGTCAGCGATCTCGACCCGATCAACACGCTGCGCATCAACGATATCGAAATTCCGGGCCTGATTGTGCGCCGCGCCAGCACGACGGTGGAGCTGAGGGACGGCCAGAGCTTCGCGGTGGCGGGGCTGCTGCAGACCAAGCACTCGAAAAACCAGCGCCAACTGCCGTGGCTCGGGCAGGTGCCGGTGCTCGGCGCATTGTTCCGCAGCGCCTCCTACGAGAAGGAGGAATCCGACCTCGTCATCATCGTCACGCCGCGTCTGGTGCGGCCGGCGGTGCCTGGGCAGAAGCTGGCGACGCCGCACGACGACCGGCTGCCCAGCAACGACCGCGATTTCTTTTTGCACGGCAAGCAGGAAATACCCAGGCCAATGCCTCCGCCCTCCGGGCACATCCTGGAGTTGAAGGCAGGCTGGTCGACGAACACTCATTGGGAGACGAAATAATGGCCTTCACGAATAAATGGCGGGTGGTGCTGGCGCTTGCCGCCGTGCCGTTGTTGGCAGGCCAGGCCACGCCGGCCGCAGCCGAGGATTTCGACGACTACCGGGCGCGCCGCGATAGCGTCACGCGGCAGCTCGGCAACTCGGTCGCGCACAACATCGCCGTGCAGACCGACGATCCGTGGCCGCGCACCGTCAGCGACTCGCGCATCCACATCGACGGCAAACGCTTGCTGGTCGGCGCCAAGCGGTATCAGGCGAACAAGAGCATCCCGCCGTCGGGCATGTCGACCCAGGCGATCAGTGCCGGGAAACCGAATGGCGGCGGTGGTGGTGCTGGCGCCGGTGGCGAGGCGCCGGGGGGCGGGCAATAGCCCGTCGGGTTGGTGTTTTTTGCTTGGATTAGCACCATGAACTATCGAATTCATATTGAATCATTGCGAGCCCGCGTTGCGCGGGTTGTGGGCGACACGCGCGGCGCCGTCCTCGTCTATGTCACGCTGCTGATGCCGGTGTTGATCGGCGGCGCGGTTCTGGTGATCGACGGGGCGCGACTGAGCCATCTGCAGACCGATCTGCAGAAGGGCGCGGACGCCCTGGCGCTGGTGGGGGCCGCCGAACTCGACCGCAAGCCGGATGCGATCACGCGCGCGACCGCGGCCGTCGCCAATCTGACGAGCAACACGCACAAGTTTTCCACCTCCGGGACGGTCGAAGTCGCCGTCTCGAGCCTGCGGTTCCTGCAAAGCTTGCCGGCGTCGGATGCGGACTCGCTGGCGGCTGCGACTGTGGCGCCCGATGCGGCGTCGACCCGCTTCGTCGAGGTTACCGTTAACCTCCCCGCGAACTCGTTCAGGACCATCTTCCCAGCGTCCTTACTCGGTGGATCGAACACCACCACGACCGGCGCGCGCGCCGTCGCCGGCTTCGACGCCGCCGTGTGCAAGTTCACGCCGATGTACATCTGCAACCCCTATCAGGGCACCGGCACCTCTATCTTCGAAGCCGTCAACGATTCCGCCATGCGCCGGCGCCAGATCGAGCTGCGCAAGCAGGGCGGAACCACCGCCCAGAACTCGGCCGGCAATTACGGCTTCATGCTGCCGCCGGGCATGGCCGACGACCCGACGCTCAGCGGCAGTGGCGCGAGCGCCCTGCGTCAGATGATCGGTAGGGTCAGCCCGCCGGCCTGCTTCGTTCAGAACGGGGTGGAGCTGAAGACCGGGTTCATTGCCTCCGTGCAGCAAGCCATCAACGTCCGCTTCGACTTGTACGAGGGGGCGATGAACTCGGAGAAGGGCAATGAGGAGTTCCGGCCGGCGCGGAACGTACGCAAAGGGTATTCGACTAGCGGTGGTGGTGGTGGTGGCGGCGGCAGCAGCAAAGGTGGTGGCAGCAGCGGTGCAGGCGGCGGTGGTGGTGGCAGCGCCTGCAATCCTTCGCCGGATGAGTCGGGCGGTTCCATGGGCCTGCCGCGCGATCCCTGCTTCGCCTCTGGTACCTGCCCTCACATGAGCGGTCGCATGGGGAACGGCAACTGGGATTGCCCACTCTATTGGGCGACCAATTTTGGCGCCGCTCCGCTGCCACCGGGCTGCGCAGTGGGGGGGACGGCGTCGCGCTACGACGTCTATCGCCATGAGATCGACAACAACCTCGTCGCCACGCCCTCGCCCGTAGGGGAGACGGGCGTGCCCGCCTGCTACTCGGGCGGCGCCGGCACGCTCAGCGACAATCCAGACCGCCGGGTGCTCTATGGCGCGGTGCTCGACTGCACGGATCTGCCGTCCGGTGGCTCCGGAGGCCCCGTGCCGGTTGTGGCCTTCGCAAAATTCTTCCTGACCGAACCAGTCCCAGGCAGCGGCGACAACAACATCTACGTCGAGCTCATCGGCGTCGTCGAGCCTGGGACCGTCGCCAACGACGTGGCGCGCGATCTCGTGCAGCTTTACCGGTGAACCATCAGCCCCGAGAGTGTATCTTGCCGACGCTCAGGACATTATTGGCCGACCGGCGCGGCGCCATTTTCATCGAAATGGCGATCGTGCTGCCGGTCCTTTTGGTCCTCGGCCTCGGCGTCTTCGAATTCGGCAACCTGTTGTGGCGGTACCACCAGATCAATACCGGCGTGCATGATGCCGCCCGCTATCTGGCGCGGCGCGACGATCCGATTGCGGCGCAAACGGCGGGCAAGGAGCTGGCGGTGATGGGCCAGATCGGCGGCACGACACAGCGCGTGCCCTGGTGGAACCTCGGCGACGTGGCGGTCAGCCTTATTCCAGTCGCCAACGCCGATCCCGGCACCGGAGCCCGTCTCTATCGTGGCCCGGCTACGATCAATATCGTGCACGTCGAAACCACCGTGACGTATCCCGGCATCGGCTTCCTCGGCGTGCTCGGCATCAGCTCGGCCGTGACCTTGAATTTGTTTCACGAGGAGCGGGTCATTGGTGAATAGCACCCTGTCAACCCGCATCAGGGGATTTGGCCGCGAAACCTCGGGCGCCGCGATGGTCGAGTTTTCAATTGCCGCGTTGTTCTTCCTCACCTTCACCTTCGGCCTGGTCGAGTTCACGATCGCGTTCCACCAGTGGAACGCGGCGGCCAAGGCGCTCCAAGTCGGCGCGCGCCTCGCATCGGTCTCGAACCCGGTGGACTCCACCTTGAAGGCGATGACGGGTATGGAAGGCGGCGCCAGCCCCGGCGATCCGATGCCGTCGTTCACGCGGGTTTGCACCAGCACGGGCTGCAGCGGCGGCGGCGTCTACGACGGCACAGCCATGAACACGCTGGTCTACGGCCGCGGCCAGACGACGTGCGGCACGCTCGGCGCTGATGGCTATCCCGGCATGTGCGACATCTTCAATCGCATCACGCCGGAGAACGTCAAGGTCACCTACACCCAGACGGGGCTGGGCTTTGCCGGCCGGCCCGGCGGCCCGGTGCCGACCATCACATTGGAACTCACGGGCCTCACCTTCAACTTCGTGGTGTTGAATTCCCTTTTGGGCTTTGCACCGATCACCATTCCCGCCATGCGGACAACCGTCACGGGCGAAGATCTTTCGACGGCGGGTGCAGGCACATGATGTTTTCGAGACCCGCCAAAATTGCCGAGCAGCGGCGAGTCGTTCGGGTGATCACACCCGACCGCTTGTTCGAGCAGCGTATCCGCAACGCTCTGGGTGCGACGCACCGCTTTCATGTCGAGGCATCTGGTGGTTCACTGGCGGAGATCGCGGACGGCCTTGCTGGCGAGAACCCTGCGTCGCTCTTGATCATTGAGTTGCGGAACGATCCCGGACCGGACTTGGCGGCGCTCGAAGCCTTGCTCGGCAAATGGTCGACGCCGCCCGCGGTCATCATCATGTCCGATCGCCTCGCCGAGACGGTTGCGCGCCGCTTCCTGAAACTGCAGATCGCGGACTGGCTGCCTAAGCACAGCAGCGACATCGACGTCGTGCAAGCCTGCGAAAACGCGCTCAAACCGGCTGCCGCAACCAGCGCTGGGGCACAAGCAAGATGTACGGCGTTTTACCCAGCGATCGGTGGGTCGGGCAACACGACGCTGAGCTTGGCCAGCGCCTCGGTGCTCGGCGGCAAGGGGCGCTCGGCGTTGTCCGGCTGCTGCGTGGTCGATCTCAATTTCCAATCCGGCTCGGTGGCGGATTATCTGGACCTGACGCCGAACCTGCAATTGAGCGAGATCGCCGGCTCTCCCAACCGCCTCGACGCGCATCTGCTCGAAGTGATGTTGTCGCGGCATTCATCCGGCTTGGCCGTATTGGCCGCGCCGCCATCGCTGAACGCCTACGATATGATCGAGCCCGATCTCGTTGGCCGGCTGCTCGATCTCATTTCGAGCAAATTCCAGAATGTCGTGATCGACATGCCGCGGATCTGGTTGCCATGGTGCGAGAGTGTCGTGCGTGGCGCCGACAAGGTTTTTATCGTCACCGAAATGACCGTGGCCGGATTGCGGCAAGCGCGCA
Source organism: uncultured Devosia sp. (assembly GCA_964498125.1). Taxonomy (GTDB): domain Bacteria; phylum Pseudomonadota; class Alphaproteobacteria; order Rhizobiales; family Hyphomicrobiaceae; genus CAMDBL01. The sequence goes on from CAZCGE010000126.1 coordinate 50,722, forward strand.
GGGTGGCCGATATGCTGGAGCAAACCTGCAACGTCGACACCTCCCGGTCGGTGATCGTCAACAAATGCCCGTGGCTCGACAAGGGCGGCGTGACGAAGGCCAATGCGCGGCAGCTGCTCGGCGATCGGCTGTCGCTTTTCATACCCGACCGCATTCGGCTCGTTCGCGAGGCGCAAAACCGCGGTGTGCTTTTGTCTGACGTGACCAAGTCGAACAAGATCGGGACCATGTTGCAGTCGGTTCTGGCGCCGCGCTGATGGCTTGAGACCGCCAGGGCGGATCGTGTTTCCAGTGTTGCCTCGCGGCCTGCGAGGACTTGAAGAGGACATGTGGCGAGATGACGGTACTCAGTCGATTCACAGTTGCGCGCCCGGCGCTGACCGATGTCCCCAAGGCGGCAGCGGTGGCGGGCGACATGGCCAGCGTCGTTCCTGTCGAGGTCTATGATAATCAGTCCATTCCGGTCGATGCAGGACTGCAGCGCAGGATTCTCGACGCGAAGATGCGGCTGCATCGTAAGCTCATCGACGAGATCAACCTGCCAGCCATCGAGAACACCTCGCGGGCGGAACTGCGCGTCCTCGTCTCGGAGCTGGTCACACGCTACGTCATCGAGGAGCGTCTGCCCGTCAATGCCGGCGAGCTCGAGACCCTGATCGACGAGCTGCTGCACGAGATGACGGGCCTCGGCCCCATCGAGCCATTGCTCAAGGACCCGACCATCTCCGATATCCTGATCAATACGCATGAGAACGTCTTTGTGGAGCGCGGAGGCCTGCTCGAGAAGGTGCCGGTCTTCTTCAAGGACGAGGCGCATCTGCTGCGCATCGTCAACAGGATCGTCTCCGCCGTCGGCCGCCGCGTGGACGAGTCGCAACCGATGGTCGACGCGCGCTTGCCCGACGGCTCACGCGTCAACGTCGCCGTGCGGCCGGTCGCGGTCGATGGCCCGCTGGTTTCGATCCGCAAGTTTTCCAAGCGGGCCTTCTCGCTTGACCGGCTGGTGGAGGCCGGCAGCCTGAAACCAATGCCGGCCGCGATGCTTGCCGCCGTCGTCGCATCGCGACTTTCGATCCTCGTGTCGGGCGGCACCGGCAGCGGCAAAACGACGATGCTCAATGCATTGTCGCAGCACATCTCGCACAAGGAGCGCTTGATCACCATCGAGGACGCGGCCGAACTGCAGCTTCAGCAGCCGCACGTCGGACGACTCGAGACCCGTCCGCCGAGCATCGAAGGCAGCGGCGAGATCCGCCAGCGCGAGCTCGTCAAGAATGCGCTGCGCATGCGGCCGGACCGGATCATCATCGGCGAGGTGCGCGGCGAAGAAGCTTTCGACATGCTGCAGGCCATGAACACGGGTCACGAGGGTTCGCTCACCACCATTCACGCCAACACGCCGCGCGACGCAATTTCGCGGCTGGAGCAGATGGTCGGCATGGCCGGGCTGCCGATGAACATGGCGAGCATCCGTTCGCAGATCGCCGCCGCGATCCGGGTGGTCATTCAGCTGCAGCGCTTCAGCGATGGCATGCGGCGTGTGACGCACATCAGCGAAATCACCGGCATGGAGGGTGATGTCGTGCAAATGCAATCGATCTTCGAGTTCGTGCGCACCGGCATCGATGCGGACGGCAGCGTGCGGGGTGAGCTGCGCGCCACGGGCTTGCGCCCGAAGTTTCTCGACGTTCTCCGATTGGCGGGCTGGGACATGCCGGTCGATGCGTTCGATCCCAAGAAGGCAGCGTAGCACATGCCCAACTTCGAAACTTTGCTGCTGCGGATCGGCGACTACGGGCCCATTATCTTGTTCACTGTCGCCGTCTTCCTCGGGGCAGAAGCCATTTTCATGGCGGTGTCGCGGCGGCGGCGACACCAAGGCCAGATCAATGAGCGCCTGCGCATCCTGGCGCGAACCGACGATCGCCAGGCCGCGCTGGTCGAGTTGCGCCGCAGCCGCGGCCTGACGGCGGAAGGCAGCTATCGCCTGCCGCTCATCGCCTTCAACCGCCTGGTGCTGCAGTCCGGCATCCGACTGCACTTCGGGCAGCTTGCGGTCATTGCGGCGGGCAGCGCCATTGTGTCCGGGTTGGTCACAATGAATTGGGCCGGCGCCTGGCCGATCGCTGTATTGGTCGCGCTCGCTTTTGGCGTGCTCGGCCCTATCGTCGTCCTGACAGTCCTTCGCGCGCGGCGCCGGTCGCGGTTCGAGACGCAGCTTCCCGAATCCATCGACGTCATGGTCCGCAGCCTGAGGGCTGGACACCCCATTCCCGTCGCGATCGCGATGGTTGCGCGCGAGTTGCCCGATCCCGTCGGCAGCGAGTTTGGCATCGCTGGCGATGAGATGACCTACGGCCTGGACCTTGGAACTGCGATGTCGAACTTGCAGAACCGGGTCGGTCAGATGGACCTGTCGATGCTCGTTGTCGCCATTTCGATCCAATCGACGACCGGCGGCAATCTGGCCGAAATTCTCGGCAACCTGTCGCGCTTGATCCGCGACCGCTCCAAGATGCGCCGCAAGATCAAGGCGCTGTCCGCCGAAGGCCGGTTCTCCGCGATCGCACTCAGCTTGATACCGCTCATTGTCGCGGGTTTGATCAATCTGACCTCACCAAATTTCTACGGTGAGGTTCGCAACGATCCAATCTTCATGCCCGTGGTCTATTTCGGCATGGCGCTATGGTTGACCGGTACGGTCGTCATGCGTCGCATGGTCAACTTCAGGATCTGATTGCCTCACATGATCGCAAATATCTTCAGCAGTGACTGGTCATTTTCGGCAAACCAACCGTTGGTGTTTGGCCTACTGATTTCCGTTGCCATATTGCTTGCCGTGCTTCTGGTCGGCCATGGGATCATGGCGCGGGTGGAAATCCGGCGACGGGCGGTCAGTGCCACGGATTCCGACGTGTCGTTCAGCCCGTCCGATCACCGAGGATCTGGCCATACAGAGCGCACGCAATTCGCGCGCATGCTGGCAGAGGCTGGCAAGTTGCTGGCGCCAGGCGACCAACAGGCGCTGTCGGAGCTGCGCAAGCAAATGGTGACGGCGGGGTACTTCTCGGCGAACGCGATCCCGATTTATTTTGCGATCCGCATTGGACTGGCCGTCGTCCTGCCCACGTTCCTCGTCCTGTTCGGCAGCAGGCTGCCGCTGGATATTCCGGTCGCGATGGGGCTGATCTTTGTTGCTTGCCTGTCTGTGTTGGGGCTGATCGGACCCTCGGTATACCTCGACTGGCGCCGGTCAGCCATGCGCGAGCGTTATCGTCAAGTATTCCCCGATTTCATGGACCTGATGGTGATCTGCGTCGAAGCCGGCCAGAGTCTGCAGGGCGCGATCGAGCGTGTGGGCCGCGAGATGGCGCCCTCATGCCCGCAGCTGGCGGCCAATCTCCATCTTCTCAGTCTCGAATTCAGGGCTGGTCGCAGTTTGACGGAAGGGCTTGAAGGACTGTGGGAGCGCCTGGGCATCGAGGAAGTCAAGAGTCTCGGCTTGCTCCTTAAACAATCCGAGGAGCTGGGGACAAGTCTTGCTGCCTCGCTGCGTGTCTACAGTGATGAAATGCGCGACAAACGCCTGATGCGCGCGGAAGCGAAGGCCCAGGCGCTGCCGGTCAAGATGACCATTCCCTTGGGGATCTTCATTTTTCCCGTCATCATGATCGTGGTCATGTTGCCACTGATTATCCGAATTCGTTCGTCGCTCTTGTAAGAAGTGGTGTTCTGCAAGCACTCCGAAGTCATGCCTATCCCCATAGTTCCGGCGCAATCGCCAGCTACATGAGTTCCAACAAGGAGTTGGACCATGACGCACTCGATGCCGGACGATCTGTGGCGTGATTTTCCCAAGACGGCGCCGGAGTTCGAGGCGCGGTTCGCGACCGAGGAGGACTGCCGCGCCTACTGGATCGAGGCGCGCTGGGGCGGCGAGCCCACCTGTGCCCA
>CAZCGE010000127.1:0-33371 GCA_964498125.1 uncultured Devosia sp.
GAGTGACTTCACCCCTCGATCCTCGAGACCGGGCACTTCCCATCCCGTTACCGCGCGCTCCTGCTCACATCACTTCCCACCAATCCGCCAACCGCTGTTCCCCGCGCGCCACAGGCTGGCGCGTAGCGCCTTCGTTCTGTGGCCCACTGCTGACGCGTACTGCGAATGTTGTTTTTTGCGTGCAATCAAGGGGTAAGCGGACTGCTGTAAGGCATTCGTGGGTGCAGCCGCCCCTCCCCCGGATCAATCCCGGACTTGATCCGGGACCGGGGCCGACCCCCTCCCCACTGCGCTGCGCGTGTGGGGAGAGGGGCGGTGCCGTTCGAGGTCCCTATGGCTCACTCGCGACCGCGCTCGCATCTCTGCCGCCCATTCCTGCCCCATCAACCGGCCGTCCGATAACGACCATGCGCAGCACACCGCCGAAAAGTTATCCCCGCCCCCTGCAATGTCGCTGATACTGCTCCCGTCCCGCCCACGGGGAACGGACTGCAGTACGTCTTCAGTACGTGGGTCGCCTCTCGCGTCGCCTGGTAACAGCGTGGGCCGAGAGCGGGATGGTCGGTACGCGTGGCAGCAGGGGGTAACGCATCCAGCCACAAGCGCGGCGACCCGGATTACGACGGTGTGATCCCGTCTTGCAATATCCGGGCGACAGATAAACCGGCCCGCGGGGCGGCCACACGCCGCCAAAAAAAACAATTCCAGCGGCGCGTCGCCGCCCCGCTCCTCATTTGCGCAGTTCGGATCGAGGGCGCAGCGTCCGACATGAGTTGTATGACCATGATACAAAGATCGGCCGACCGGACGCAGTGGCGCAGTCATGCATGGGAAGAGCATGCTTGACGCGCCACCGCCTTATGCCAAGAGAAGGAGAGCCGCCGTGCCACCCGCGCCACCGCCTCAAAGCCGACACCGAGGAGAACCCCCATGCGCTACCTGCACACCATGATCCGCATCACGGACGTCGATAAGAGCTTGAATTTCTACTGCAATCTCCTCGGCATGCAGGAAGTGCGCCGGCGCGAGGACCCGGCCGGGCGCTATACGCTGATCTTCCTCGCGGGCAGCCACGACAAGAGCCGCGGCGAGGCCGAGAACGCACCGCTCGTGGAGCTGACCTACAATTGGGACCCGCAGGAGTATGCTGGCGGGCGCAATTTCGGCCACCTCGCCTATGAGGTCGACGACATCTACGCCACCTGCGACCGGTTGATGAAGGGTGGCGTCACCATCAACCGCCCGCCACGCGAGGGCCGCATGGCCTTCGTGCGTTCACCCGACGGCATTTCGATCGAGCTGCTGCAGAAGGGCGCCAACCTGCCGAAGGCCGAGCCGTGGGCGTCGCTACCCAACACCGGGGCATGGTGAGGGCGTGAGCGCGGACATCGCCGTCATCGGCGCTGGCCCCGCCGGCCTGATGGCGGCCGAGGCCCTCACCGCCGCGGGCCATCGCGTGACTGTCTACGAGCGCATGCCCTCGCCGGCGCGCAAGCTGCTGATGGCCGGCCGCGGCGGCCTCAACCTGACGCACAGCGAGCCACTGCCGGCCTTCCTGGCTCGGTTCGGACCCGGCGACGTGGCCCGCGCCAGGCTTGCGGCGGCAATCCAGGCCTTCCCGCCCGAAGCCCTCGTCGCCTGGGCACAGGGCCTCGGCCAGGACACCTTCACCGGGTCCAGCGGCCGGGTCTTTCCGAAGGCGATGAAGGCCTCGCCGCTACTGCGCGCCTGGTTACGCCGCCTCGCGAGCCGCGGCATTGTCCTGGCGACCCGGCACGACTGGATCGGCTGGAGCGAGGATGGCAGTCTGCGATTCACGGGGCCGGATGGGCAGCCGGTGCTGGCCAAACCGGCCGCCACCGTGCTGGCGCTGGGCGGGGCCAGTTGGCCGCGCCTGGGAGGCCGGGGCGCCTGGCTTTCCACCCTGCAAGAACGCGGTGTCCTCTGCCACCCGTTGACACCGTCCAACTGTGGCATTGTCATCGCCTGGAGCACCCTGTTGCGGGATCGGTTCGAGGGCGAGCCGTTGAAACGCATCGCCCTGACCTGCGCGGATAAGCGCGTGCGCGGCGAAGCGTTGCTGACGCGGGCTGGGCTGGAGGGCGGCGCGGTCTATGCCCTGAACGACGCCGTGCGAGGCGAATTGGCAGCCAACGGCACGGCTGCGCTGCATTTGGATTTGCGGCCCGACCTGACGCTCACCGACCTCGCCCGCAAGCTCGCCGAGCCGCGCCAGAAACAGTCGACATCGACGTTCCTGCGCAAGGCGGCGCATCTGTCGCCTGTCGACATCGCCCTGTTGCGCGAAGTGTGTGGCGCCAGCCTGCCGGCAGCACCCTATGCCCTCGCGGGTTTGATCAAGGAAGTGCCGTTGACGGTCGCCGCGTTGGCCGGCCTGGACCGGGCAATTTCATCTGCCGGTGGCATCGCTTTGGATGCTCTCGACGATCGCTACATGCTGCGGGCCATGCCTGGCGTCTTTGCCGCCGGCGAGATGCTCGACTGGGATGCGCCGACCGGCGGCTACCTGCTGCAAGCGACGATCGCCACGGCGGTGGCGGCAGCAACGGGCGTCAGCGCCTGGCTGGTAGGATCGAGCGACACGGTCGCACGCCAATAGATAGGCACGAATCGTGCACCGAACCTCAGATGTTGACCTGCGTGCCGACCTCGACCACCCGGTCGGTCGGGATCTGGAAGTATGTCGTCGCATCCTCGGCGTGGCGCGCCAGAGTGATGAACAATTTTTCCTGCCAGACCGGCATCTCCGATTTGGCTGTCGGGCGCAACGAACGGCGCGACAGGAAGAACGACGTAGCTCCGATATCAATATTGAGGTCCCGCTTGCGGCAAAGCGCCAGCACGCGCGGAACGCTCGGCGTCTCCATGAAACCGAAGCTGGCGATGACGCGGATAAAGCCATCGGAGATGGTCTCGATCTTGACACGCTCGCTGTTGGGCAGGCGCGGCGTGTCGACACCGCGAATACTCAGGATGATGTTGCGCTCATGCAGCACGCGGTTGTGCTTGAGGTTGTGCAGCAGCGACGTCGGCGCGGCATGAGGATCACCGGTCAGGAACACCGCTGTCCCCGGCACCCGGTGCGGCGGCTTGGCCTCGAGTTTGCGCACCAGCCAATCGATATCAGCCTCGCTGCGCCGCGTCTCTTTGGTGAGGATGCCGCTGCCGCGCACCCATGTCAGCATGCAGTACGCCACGGCGGCAGCCATCATCAGCGGGAACCAGCCACCCTCGAACACCTTCATCAAATTGGCGGTCAGGAAGGCCTGCTCGATGGCGATCAGCGGCACGATCAGCAGCGCGGCGCGCCACAACGGCCAGCGCCAGAATTGCCAGACGACAAAGAAGGCCATGGCCGAGTCGATCACCATGGTCGCGGTCACCGACACGCCGTAGGCCGCCGCCAGTTTCGAGCTGTCGCCGAAATAAATGACGACCAGCAGCACGCCGAGCAGCAGCAGCCAGTTGACGCGCGGCAGGTAAATCTGGCCCGCCATTGCCTCCGACGTGTGGCGGATCGCAAAGCGCGGCAGCAGGCCGAGCTGGATCGCCTGCCGCGTGATGGAGAAGGTCCCGGTGATGACCGCCTGGCTGGCAATGACGGTGGCAACCGTCGCCAGCCCGATCATGGGGACCAGCGCCCAGCTCGGATAGAGGCTATAAAAGGGGTTATTGAGCGCTTCGGGGTGCGCCAGCACCAGCGCGCCCTGCCCCATGTAGTTGAGCGCCAGCGAGGGCAGAACCAGCACAAACCACGCGGATTGGATGGGACGGCGGCCAAAGTGCCCGAGGTCCACATACAGTGCCTCGGCCCCCGTCACTGCCAGAAAGACGAGGCCCAACACGGTGATGCCGATCAGGCCATTGCGCGCGACGAAGCGCACTCCGTACAGGGGATCGAAGGCCATGAAGACACGCGGGTCGTCGACGATATGAATGGCCCCGCCGATCGCCAGCACGATGAACCAGACCACCATGATCGGCCCGAAGAACTGGGCCACGCGATGGGTGCCGCGCGACTGCATGATGAACAGGCCGACCAGAATGACCGCGGCAATCGGCACGACGTATTTGTCCAGGCCCGGCGCCGCCAGCTTCAGGCCCTCGACCGCCGACAGAACCGAAATCGCCGGCGTCAGCACCGCATCGCCATAGAAGAACGACGCGCCGGCCACACCCAGCAGGAACAACAACGGCGCGCTGCGCTTGGCGACCGACTGCGCCAGCGCCATCAGCGCGAAGGTGCCGCCTTCGCCCTTGTTGTCGGCCCTCAGCAGGACGATGACATATTTCAATGTGACGATCAGGAACAGCGACCACAGCACCAGCGACAGCACGCCGAGGATGGCGTCCTGCCTCGCCATGCCTTCCGCCGTCGCCGCCTTGACCGCCTCGCGGAACGCATACAATGGGCTGGTGCCGATATCGCCATAGACAACGCCGATCGAGCCGACAGTCATGGCCCAGAATCGGCGATCTTGTACGTGATCGGTGGAGCCGCCTTCGGCGCCGTGGCCCGCTACATAGCTTTGTGCCAAGTGGCACCTCATCCAGCGGAATCGTCTCGAACTGTTGCACTGCAGCAATCAGCGCGCGGCTTATACCTGGGGCGACTGTCGCAGCATAGTCAAAAAAATGCCACGCCGCTGCCACAAAAGTGCAGGCTGGCGACCAGCGCCAGCGTCCCGCGCGGTGCTCACCGCGCCCGGGGCGCGTGCTGTCAAGGCCCTCCAGCCGGCCTCAGCGTGGCGCGCAATGTGCGGCAATATCGAGGCAAACCGCCTGAATATTGGGCAACTGGAGCCACCGGGACCGCTGGTCAACCCCGTGAAATGGATGGGGCAGTAGGCACCCCTTCGGGGCTGGATGGCGCTGCCAGGGCGTCATGCCATTGTATCCGAGTGATACTCTAGTGTCGCAGTCCCGCCACACCCCGTGCCCCCCCAACATACCTGTGCGCCCGACCGGTCGTGGTTCGCACCATCCGAACAAGGCCGCAATTGCGTGGCTGATGGCGTTGTTGCGCCAGGGCAGCGTAGTCGCCGGGCCGGCGGGTGGCTCTTCGCACAGGGTTGGCAGGCATGAGGTTGGCAGTCACAGGCACGATCATGGCGGCGCTGGCGGCATTGGCCTATATCGCCTCGCCCTTCTGGATGGTCTGGAGCCTGCGCGAGGCGGTTCGTACCGGCGACACGGCCAGCATCGAGCGCATGATCGAATGGGACAGCGTGCGTACGACGCTGAAGGCTTCGCTCGCCCGCCACGCCCAATTGGTGCCCGAGATCGCCGAGAGCGAGGCCGCGATCAGGCCTGGACTATGGCAGCGCGTCAAAATCGCCCTTGGCCAATCGATGATCGACAGCTTCGTCGAGCGCGCCATCACGCCCAAGGGCCTGTCGCAATTGTTCGAGGCGCGAAAGACCTACAACGGCACGTTGCGGCGCGCGCCCGAGGCGGACGAATTCTTGGGACGCATCGATCGCTTCAAACAGTTCTGGGCACGGCTGAAGCGCGCCGAGTTCCAGAGCCTGACCCGGGTGGAGCTGGAAATCGAGGATCGAAACAACCCCGCCCGGCGCATTGTCAGCCTGCTGGAGTTGCGCAATTTCGCCTGGAAGCTGACCGCCCTCGGCGTCGCAGCGGCGCCGCAGATGCCGGCGCCGTAGATTGGGTTGAGGCCGCCTTCGGCCGAAGCCCAACCTACATGCGATCACGGATCGTCTCAGCCCTCGAGCCGCGCCAGCGCCGCCGACCATTTCTTGATGCCGGCTTCCAACTCGGTCTTACGCTCGCGCGTCTCCTGCACAGCCTCGGGCTTGGCTTTTTCGACGAAGGCCGGGTTGGCCAGTTTGGCGTCCATCTTGCCGAGGTCGGAGCGCGCCGCGGCGATCTCCTTTTCCAGGCGCGCCTTTTCAGCCGTCATATCGATGATGCCCTCCAGCGGCAGCGCCGCCGTGGTCTCACCGACGACGATCAGCGCCGCACCCTTGGGCACGCTCTTGGCAAACGAGATCGTGTCGAGCCTTGCCAGCCGCTTGATGGTGTCCTCGTGCGTGTCGGCTCGCGTCCGCAGGGCCTTGTCGGCGCTGGCGATGACCAGCGGCACCTTGGCGCCAGCGGGCACATTCATCTCCATGCGGATCGAACGGATTTCCGAGACCAGCCGCACCACCCAACCGATCTCCTCGTCGGCGGCCTTGTCCTCCAGACCGTGCAGTTGCGGCCACGCGGCCAGCGCCAACACTGTGCGGCGCCTCTCGCCGTGCTCGACCATGTGCGCCCACAGTTCCTCGGTGATGAAGGGCATGAAGGGATGCAGCAGTTTCAAGATCTGATCGAGCACCCAGGCGACGGTGGCCCGCGTTTCCGCCGTGGCCGCCTCGTCGTCCTCGCCCATCAGGATCGGCTTGATGAGCTCCAGGTACCAGTCGCAGAACACGCCCCAGACGAACTCGTAGGCAGCGCCTGCGGCCTCATTGAACTTGTAGGCCTCGATGCCGGCGGTGACGGCCGCCGCCGCGCGCTCGGTCTCGCCGGCGATCCACTTGTTGAGCGTCTGCTTGACCTTGGCCGGGTCGAAGTCGCGCTGACGCACGCACTCATTCTGCTCGGCGAAACGCGAGGCGTTCCAGACCTTGGTGGCGAAGTTGCGGTAGCCCTCGACGCGCTGGCGGGAGAACTTGACGTCGGAGCCCTGTGCCGCCATCGCCGCCAGCGAGAAGCGCAGCGCATCGGCGCCAAACGCGTCGATGAGGTCGAGCGGGTCCATGACGTTGCCCTTCGACTTCGACATCTTCTGGCCCTTCTCGTCGCGCACGAGGCCGTGGATGTAGACGTCGCGGAACGGCACCTCCTTCATGAAATGCGCGCCCATCATCATCATGCGGGCGACCCAGAAGAAGATGATGTCGAAGCCGGTGACGAGCGCACTGGTCGGATAGTAGCGCGCGACCTCCTCAGTCTTTTCCGGCCAGCCCAGTGTCGAGAACGGCCAGAGTGCGGAGGAGAACCAGGTGTCGAGCACGTCCATGTCTCGATAGATGCCGACAGGCCATGGCTTGCCGGGAGTTGCGACTACCCCCGGATTGGGGACATCGCGACCTTGGACGTTGAATGGTTCGTTGAAGACTACAATCTCGCAACCATAGAATTCCTGAGCCTGCTTAATAGCCTCCACTTCTGTCTCGGCTACAAATACACGCAATTTCGCGTGTTCGTAGTCGACAACTTCTCCTGCCTTTTCTGGGCCATACCATGCTGGAATACGGTGTCCCCACCAGAGCTGGCGCGAGATGCACCAGGGCTGGATGTTTTCCAGCCAGCGGAAATAGTCGGCCGCGAAACGCTCCGGCACGAACCGCGTCTTGCCCTCGCGCACGGCGGCGAGCGCGGGTTTGGCCAGCTCGGCGGCGTTGACGTACCACTGGTCGGTCAGCCACGGCTCGACCGGCACGCCCGAGCGATCGCCGTGCGGCACGGTGTGCGTGGTCGGCTCGATCCTGGCCACCTTGGATTCGGCGTCGAGGTCGGCGACCACCTTCTTCCTCGCCTCGAAGCGGTCCATGCCACGATATTTTACCGGCGCGTTATCGTTGATCCGCGCAAACGCATCGAAAATGTTGATCGGCGCCACCAGCTCCGCCGCGTGCCGCTTGCCGACCTCGAAATCGTTGAAGTCGTGCGCCGGCGTGATCTTCACCGCGCCGGTCCCCTTCTCGGGATCGGCATACTCGTCGCCGATGATCGGAATTTTGCGGTCCGCCAGCGGCAGCACCAGGGTCCGCCCGATCCACGCCGCATACGTCGGGTGCTTGGGATGCACCGCCACCGCGGTATCACCCAGCATCGTCTCCGGCCGCGTGGTGGCGACCGTCAGATACGTACTCGGATCATCGGCGTTATAAGTCGCGCCCTCGAGCGGATAGTTGAAATAATACATGTGCCCGCTCGGATCGCGATCGAGCAGCTTGCCCAACGCGGCGTGATTGAGCGGCACGGCGTTGCCGTCCTTGTCCTTCTCGCCGCGCGTCCACTTGAACGAGCCTTTCTTCTCGATCTGCTCGACCTCGAGGTCGGAGATCGCGCTCTGGAACTTCGGGTCCCAGTTGACGAGGCGCTTGTCCTTGTAAATCAGGCCGGCGCGATGCAGCTCGACGAACACCTTCAGCACCGCCTTCGACAGGCCCTCGTCCATGGTGAAGCGTTCGCGGCTCCAGTCGCAGGAGGCGCCGAGCCGCTTCAGCTGATTGACGATCGTGCCACCCGATTGTGCCTTCCAGGCCCAGACCGTCTCGAGGAATTTCTCGCGACCCTGCGCCCTGCGGTCGGGTTGCAGCTTTTCGGCGAGCTGGCGCTCGACCACCATCTGCGTGGCGATGCCGGCATGATCCGTTCCCGGCTGCCACAGCACGTCCTTGCCACGCATGCGCTCGAAGCGGCAGAGAATGTCCTGCAGCGTGTTGTTGAGCGCGTGCCCCATGTGCAACGATCCCGTCACGTTCGGAGGCGGGATGACGATGCAGTAGGGCTCGCTCTTACCACGCTCGGCGCGGGCGCACTTGAAGGCCTCGGCAGCCTCCCAGGCCTTGTGAATGCGCGCTTCGATGTCGGCGGGCTGGTATGTTTTGTCGAGCATGGGTTGGGTGGCCGTTCGCCGTTGCGCTGTCAGGGCGGGAGGAGCCTCCTAACCCCCGACTTCCAGGGCTGTCAATCTGCCAGCCATGGTGCCAGCCCGCCCGCGCGGCCTGCAAGCAACAAAGGGCGCCCAGAGGCGCGATGGGACCCGCGCGGCGGCGATATCAACGCACCATTCAGCTCTGGCCCTGTTCTCTGTTGATGTTGAAACGCAGTCCGGCGATTGATTTTGCGCATATTTTTCATCGATCGCGACGGTGCAAGCCTTAGCGTTTCTACATCGGCGCCGAACAGAGCATCAGCTCTGCGGCGTCCCGCCGTCTTTCTTGCCGGCCATGTCCGCCACCTCGACGCGCAGCACTTTTTCGACGATACGCGGCAGATTGTCGTCGAGCCATTGGCGCAACATCGGCCGCAGTAGCTCGGTGACGGTGTCCTCCATCGAGCGCTGCGGGATGCCAGGCATGGCTTGGCCCGCCGGCTTCGGCACGCCGCCGCTCTTCGCACCTGGCTGCGCCACCACCGCCGGCGTGGCGATGACCGCCGCCGGTGATGCCGGCCGCGTCTTGCCGGCCGTCGGCATGGCTTGTGGCGCTTTGGCGACGGCAGGCGCCTGGGCAACCGGGGGCACGCGCGACAGCGATGCGGCAACAGCGGTCACAGCCGGCTTCGCTGCACCAGCAGGGGTGGCCAAACTCGCGGCCAGGGCATCGAGCGCCGCCGCGGTCGCGATATTGGCTGCCGTCTCCACGGCCGCGATGGCGTTGGCATCAGCATGGCCGGCGTTGATGTCTGGCGTGGCGCCAGCGTCCCATTGCGCGTACTCGGGGCGCGGTGCCGCTGCTGTAGCCGAAGCCGCAGCTACCTTAGTAGTCTTTGCCTCGACTCGCTGATCGAGCGGCGGTAGTGCAGCCCGGTTGTGCACCATGGCCTGCGGCTCCGGCAACGCGGCTGGAACCCGCGGCGGCACACTATCGATGCCGAAGCCGATGCTCGACGGCGGCGCAGGTCTGGCTGGCGGGCGAGCAAACATCGCCAGCGCATCGTTCACGCCATTGGCGAGCGTCGTCGCGGCGCCGTTGGACTTGGCCTCCTGCACGGGAGCAGCGCGGGCCAGCCGCCACTCCGGCGAATTGTCGAGCGGCCCGCCACGGTTGGGCGCAGGTGGGACAGGCGGTGGGACAGCGACGTTGACAGCGGCAGGCTTGGGACTGACCGCCGCCGCGACGACGGCGCCCACAAGCGCTGGCATGTCCTCGACCAGATCAGCCAGGTCTTCGTCCAGCAGCATGTGATTGAGGGCGTTGTGATCTTGACCGTTACCCTGGTGACCATTCGCCGCCGCGGTTGAACGCGCCGCAGGTGGCGGTTGTGGGGGGATCGCCGCGGGTGCCGCAGCCACAGGGGCAGGCGACACCTTGGGCGTCACGAGCCCAGCGCCGTCATTGGGTCGATCGCGCAGCGGAAATGGCCGGCGGGATTCGGCCGGCTCGCCCGCTGGCGTTTTGCCGGCAGCTGGCTCGTCGGCGATGATCTTGCGAATGGATGCCAGGATATCATCCATGCTCGGCTCGGAAGCCTTGTCCTGTTGCGCCATCTCTTACCTCTTCGCGACCTAGCAGCACACGAGGCGCACACGACGAGAGCGCCCCCCCGTCTCCGATCGTGCGCACTGGTGGCTGCAACGTACCATACCGGCCAGCCTATCGGCCCGCCAAGCCGAGTCTGGAACGCACAGACTCCACGCCAATGAGTGGCGTTAGCCTGAAGCGGTGGCGATGGTAAGGCAAGCACCCAGTCGCGGTATTGACAGGTATTTCTACTGCCCCGCCGCGGGCTTGGCGGATTTCGACGTTTTAGTGGCCCAAGTCTTGGCCGGGGCCTTCTCGGACTGGGTCTCGGACGTATCCATCGTCTCGCGCCGACCGTCGGCATGGGTGATGCTGATGCTCAGCCACTTACCGCGGGCCTCATGGTAATGCACGTCCGGATCATAGACGCTGGACGACAGCGCCAGTTCCTGAGCATTGAGACGGCCAACAGCCGCAATCGCCGCGTAACTGTTGGTGATCAATGCGCTCTGTGTCGTCGCCAATGTCACTTCCGCGGATACCAACTCCTGCTCGGCGTTCAGCACGTCCAGCACGGTGCGCTGGCCGACGCGCTCTTCCTCACGCACGCCTTGCAGCGCCGTGCGGCCGGCTTCGACGGCCACCTGGTCGGAGATGAGCTGCGCCTTGGAGGCCTGCAGCTTGGACCATGCCGAAACCACGTTCGCCTGTGCCTCCGAGCGAAACTGCTCGATCTGCTGCAACCGGCTGACATGCTGATGCTTGGCGGCCCGCACCCGAGCTCTGACTTCTCCACCCTCGTAAATCGGCACGCTCAGCCGGGCCAGCACGCTGGCCGACTCCTGCTGCTGCGTCGAGCGTGAGAGGTTGAAAGTGTTGTCATATGAGGCCCGCACGTCGATCGAAGGCAGTAATTCGCCGCCGATTTTGTCGACATTCGCGCGCGCGGATTCCTCAATATACAGGGCCCCGATAATGGTTGGAGCCTCTTTCGCCGCGACCGCCTGCGCCTCGGCCAGGGTTTTCGGAAGGTGCTTGTCGGGGGACCTCGGCGCGACGAGATTGCTCGGCGGATGGCCAACCACACGCTCGAACGACGCACGACTTGATTTGAGGTTGGCTCGCGCCAGCTCCAACTGCGACACCGACAAAGCTCGGCGAGACTCCGCTTGCGCCACGTCGGTCCGTGTCACTTCACCGACGGCAAACCGATCCTGCGTCGCTTTCAATTCCTTCGACAGCACGTTCAGATTGTTTTCGCGCAGCCGCAAAATGGCCTGATCGCGCACCACATCCATGTAGGCCGTGGCGGCCGCCAGCAAAACCTGCTGCTCGATGCCACGCAGCTGCTCGCGCGCGGCACGCACATTGCTTTCCGCCTCGCGCATCGCATTCAGGTCGCGGAAGCCCTTGAACAAAGATTGCGTGAGGGTAACGTCGTAACCCTTGGTATTCAGCCGCCCTTCGTTGATCGAATCGGGTGTCACATCAGTCTTGCGATGTTCGGCGTCGGCACCGGCATCGATTTTTGGCCGAAAGCCTGAGGTGGCCTGCGCCACACCTTCATCGGTTGCGCGCAACAGGGCGCGCTGGGAATCCAGCTGAGGATTGTATTTGTAGGCGGCGGCCAGCGCCTCCCGCAGTGACTCGGCCGCGGCTGGACAGGCGGTCACAGCGAACGCCACGGCAACCGTCAACGCTGTCAGCACACGGGGCGGTTGCCGCCGCGCCGTCCCGACATTCGCGCCACCTGAAGTGTAGCTTCGGCTCCGCACCCCATCCCCCTCACTGCGACAAGCAACGTGACCGGCACATAGCGCGATTCGCCCACCCGAAAATCGCCACCCGCCCATAATGCACTCTGCAATAACAACCCCGTCCGAACGTCCGCCCCGCAACAGACGGAGGCACCATACAGGAAGCCGGCGCCTTGTTGCGCGTGCACAAGCTCATTTCCAGTGCGGCGTTGCCCCTGAGCCACAATGGCTTAAATCGAGCGGAGAATGTGAAACGTGCACCGATTCGCGGCTGATTTGGGCGATGCCAGGGACTAAGGCAGGACTGCAGGGCAAACCCAAGTGAGGCAAAGCCGCCACGCTGCGCTGCGGCATCATGCACACCGCGGTCCGACCTTTGGCCACACCACTGCCCGGCACACCCGGACCAGGAGGGCAACGGCCTGTTAGAGCATTTTCCGCCAAAGTGGCCACCGGTTTGACGCAGAAAATGCGACAAATAAAGGACTAGAGCGAGAAGCCGGGCTCCAGCTCGAAACCTGGCAGCACGGCCGTCCTGGCATCGAACGCCGCGCGGCGATCGAAGTGCATGCCGTGCCGCCGCCAGATCACCGCATGATCGCCACCGGCACCGACCCACACCGCGACCATGCGACCGCCGTCCTTCAATTGATCGAGCAGCGCACTGGGCGGTCGGGCCACGGCGCCATTGATGATAATGGCATCATAGGGCGCATCCTCGGGGTGCCCCTTGGCGAGGTCGGCCGTGACGATCCGGGCATTGCCGGCTCCTGCACCCAACAGTGCCGCCGCCGCCTGGCGCGCCAGCGCCACATCGCTTTCCACGCCAATGACGTCGCCGGCCAGGCGCGCCAGCACGGCGGTCGCGTATCCCGTCCCAGCGCCGATCTCGAGCACCCGCTCGCCGGGCTCGACACGCGCCAACTGGATCAGTTGCGCCAGCGTGCGCGGCGCCAGCAGCAGGCGTGGCGTCGGCGTCACCGCGGCGCCGGTCAAACGCAGGTCGTCATCGATGTAGGCCATCGCCCTGAGCTGGGAGGGCAGGAACGCCTCGCGGTTGACCTCGCCCATCGCCCGCAGGATGCGCCGGTCTGTGATGTCGCACGGCCGCAGCTGGGATTCGACCATGTTGCTGCGTTGCATGGCGAAGTCGCTCATCGGCCTGCTCTCCCTCGGGCTCCCGGACCGCCCGGGGCCCCGCAACGCCCCTTGTACTCCGGAGCGGGCGTGAGATACCAGCCGATGCCGAGCCTCGAGGCTGCGGCGCGCCGACGCAAACACAGCGGCGGCCGGCTGCCAGATGACGCGCGCGGGGACATTGTGCAAGGCCGAGGCCTTGTGTTACACGCTGCGCAGCCTCAGATTATGGGTTCTGCCCCTGCCCGGCTCGTTCGGCGCGGCGGCATTGCTGTAATCCGACGCCTCATCCTTGGTTGGGCCACGTGGCGGAGTGGTTGACGTAGCGGACTGCAAATCCGCGCACGCCGGTTCGATTCCGGCCGTGGCCTCCAGGATCGCCCCCTTTGATGCTGCCCAGCCCCTGTGGATCGAGGGGTGGATTGCGCGAGCGGGCAGCGAATGCCCTTTTCAGCCTTCTCGCCCTGCTGCACCCGTGGCAACGTCGCTTGCTGTGCGGTCGCCTGCTGGGGAACATGTGTTTTCGCCGGCAAGCCATGGCTTGCACAGGTGTCCGAGTGGTTCAGGAGCCAGCCATGCCTCTCACGCTTTCCGAACTCATGATCCAGATTTTAGGCGCCGGCGCACTGCTGATCGGCGTCCTCTTCCTCACCATCGGTTTCTACATCGCCTTTCTGCGCACGTGCGATGAGAAAACCTCGATCCGTCTGCCGGTCATCGGCTATCTGTGCAAAGAGAATATCGGCATGGCCTTTGTCTCCACCGGCATTGTCGCGCTGGGCTTCTTCGTTTCCAACGTATTCATCGCGGATAAGATCAAGGAAATTTCCCGGGAGCGGGAAAAATTGCTCACTGACGCCGCGAGTGAAATGCGACAGCGCTTTTCCGGCAAGACCCAGTTCGACGGCAACGACCGCTCACAGATTGATTTTCTCGTCAAATTCGTGCAGCGCATCGACCCCAAGAGCGGCCATGCCTTTTATTTCGCCGGGGAACTCAGCCGCATCGAGCGGCGCAAGCAGGACAGCTGGCCCTTCTTTTTCAGATACATTGAAATGCAAAGTATTTTGCCAGACGGCGAGCGCGGCGGCCATACCGTCGCCGAACTCTGCTATAATCGTCCGCGTGGCTTTTGCCCGCAGCGAACGGCCTACATCCGCCACCTGCTCGCCAACGATTTCTATGATACGGGCAAGGCTGCACCAAATGCGGCGGAGCGCAGGGAGTTCTACACGCGGGCATACTGTCAAACCGAGTTGTTGCTGAAAGACTATCCTGGCGGATTTGCCCAATTCACGCCGACGTCGGTGATCCGATCCGAAGTCTCTACGGACCTGAAGGCGGGTGGGGGCGGCGAGATGCCTTCCTGTGGCGCCTGAGTGGAGCTGTGCGGCGCGCAACCGCCTCGGCGCGCCCTCGCCCAAGCTCTGTTCGAAACCATCATATTCGAGTAATCACATGCCGACTGGCGGCGGTCCGGGGATGACATCCGGCCCAAGCCCCCACGGCGCGCATGCACAAAGAGGACCTTATGGCCGAGGCATCAGAACAAGTGACCCAGGACATCGTCACGGCAGCCGTCCTGGTGATCGGCGACGAGATCCTGTCCGGCCGCACCAAGGACAAGAACATCGGCTATATTGCCGACCATCTGACCGCCATCGGCATACAGCTCAAGGAAGTGCGCGTCGTCGCCGATGACGAGGCCGACATCGTCGTCGCCATCAACGCGCTGCGCCAGCGCTGGGACTACGTGTTCACCACCGGCGGCATCGGCCCGACGCACGACGACATTACCGCCGACTGTGTCGCCAAGGCGTTCGGCGTCGGCATCGATCATCACCCGGAAGCCTCCGCGCTTCTGCTCGAGAACTGGAAGAAGCGCGGCGTCGAAGCCACGCCCGCTCGCATGCGCATGGCCCGCATCCCCGACGGCGCCCGCCTGATTCGCAATTCCGTCTCAGTCGCGCCCGGCTTCATGATCGGCAATGTCATCACCATGGCCGGCATCCCCAGTGTCATGCAGGTGATGCTCGACGATGCCTGCCAGTACTTGAAAACCGGCAAGAAGATGCAGTCGCTCACCATCGACTGCGGCCGGCCCGAGGGTGAGATCGCCGACGTGTTCGGCGAGCACCAGAAGCTCTATCCGGACGTGCAGATGGGCAGCTACCCGATCATGCGCGACAACCGCCCAACCACCCAGCTTGTGCTGCGCTCGACCGATCCAGCACGCCTGGCAGAAGCCGAGGCCGGGCTGCAAGCCAAGCTCGCCACGTTGCCGCGACGCTGAGGTTAGAGCGCTTTCCACTCGCAATGAATCAGGGGAAAGCGCTCTAGTCCTTTGTTCATCGCATTTTCTGCGCCAAACCGGTGCCCACTTTGGCGGAAAATGCTCTAGCAGCCACGCTCAGGTGGTGATGGGCGCCTCTTGCTCGTGCGATGGCGCTGCTGGGCGAGCGGTCGTGTCGCCAAAGAGATCATAGTGCAGCTCGAGGGCGTCGAGAAAAGCTGCCGCCAAGTCCAGCACCGCACCCAGCTCCACGGTCGCGGCCAGCACGAATGCCTCGGTGATTTTCAGCTCAGCGCCCGCCGGAAAAGCCGTTGCATCGTCCCCGATCAGCCCACGACTGCGCAAGTAGGCAATGCTGTCGCGACCGGTCTGGAAATCCAGCGCCGTCGTATCGGTAAATTCGGCGGCGGCGTCCGCCACGACATGAGTTGCCGATACGAACAGGTTGGTGATGGCATCCAGCCTGCTATCGACGCGACGCACCTGCTCGGCATGCTCGCGCGCCCTCATGACCCGTGCCAACAATTTTGTCTCGGTGGCGCGCACCCCTTCAAGGTACATGCGCTGACCCGCACGCCTGAGTTGCGGCGGCACCGGTGGGCTGGCCTCGATCTCGGCCGGCGGCGACATGGCGATCAAATCCTCGCCATACGCCAGCACGGCGTCGAGATGGTCAGCAATGAGATAGATCGACGGACTGAGCGATTTGATGCCAGACATCATGCATTCCTGGTTTCGCATCGGCGGTTGCTGCCGGTTGCCCCGGACGAGCGGCCGACGCCTTGCAAATCATGAGTGTGAAGGCACAGCCGCCACGACCACGGCCAACGCGGCCTCGACGTCGGAGCAGGTGAGCGCCAGCCAGAGGCCAAGCGTCGACTCGAACGCCGCTTGCCAGCGCGCATGCGGGTCGGAAAAACACGCAATGTCTTCCAGGCTGGCCAGGATCGTCTGATCGTCCAGCACCGCATCGAGCGCCAAGCACTGACGCAGCCGCCCAACTTCCTGCACCAGACCAACGCGCTGCCTGCCGCGCTCCTCGCGCTCAAAGCCCACGACCGAGCCCTGCCGCGTCGCCGTACTCACACTGGCTCTGGGTGCAACAGCCGCCAAACCTATCGTCATGTCAGGCCCCCACTGAAGTCTCGAGGCGATGACGCGCCGACACGCTGGCCAGCCAACAACTGGTGCTGCTTATCCTGTGATTCGTCGGCGCAACGAAACCGGATAACGCCAACGGCGCACGCATTGCCCCCGCCATGCACCGGCTATCCCCAGGCTTTGCCGGTGCCGGCAGGGCGCCAACCCTCCTCAAATCGCTTGGCCCGCCGCCCAGCCGCTGGACCAGGCCCATTGAAAATTGTAGCCACCGAGCCAGCCGGTGACGTCGACGGCTTCGCCGATGGCGTAAAGGCCCTCGACGCCGCGCGCCGCCATGGTTTTCGACGACAGCCCGCGCGTGTCGATGCCGCCGACCGTCACCTCGGCCTTGGCATAGCCTTCCGTGCCGTCGGGATGAAATGACCAGCAGCCGAGCCGCGCGGCAAAATCCGCCAGCGCCCGATCGGCGATGTTGGCCATTTCCCTGCCGGGCAGGTGCGCCGCGGCGAGCGCCTGCGCCAATCGCGCGGGCAGGATCTCGGCAAGCACGGTTTGCGGCGCCGACTTCGGCCGCCCCCGCTTGCGCTCGATGCAGAAGGCTCGGGCATCCAGCCCCGGCAGCAGATCGAGCCTGATGGCCTCACCCGGCCGCCAGTAGGACGATATCTGCAGAATGGCGGGGCCGGACAGCCCGCGATGCGTCACCAGAATGTTCTCGCGGAAGCTGTGTCCGCCGAACGAGGCGATGGCTTCGAGGGACACGCCGGCCAGATCCGCGCCGAACCACTGAGCATCGGCGCCGGCCTTGAGCGGCACCAGTCCTGGCCGGGTCTGGGTGAGGCCGAGGCCGAACTGGCGCGCCAGTTCGTAGCTGAACCCGGTCGCCCCCATCTTGGGGATGGAGATGCCGCCTGTCGCCAGAACCAGTGCCGGCGCGGTGAAGCAGCCCGATTGCGTCTCGACGCGGAAATGGTCCGGCTTTGAAACGGCGCAGACGCATTGCCCCACGCGCACGTCGACGCCGCCCCGGGCACACTCCGCCAGCAGCATGGCGACGATGGCGCGGGCGGAGCCATCGCAGAACAGCTGACCCAGCGTCTTTTCATGAAAAGCAATGCCATGGCGCTGGACCAGTGCAATGAAATCAGCGGCCGTGCAACGGCTCAGCGCCGACGTGCAGAAATTCGGGTTGGCGGACAGGAAGCGAGCCGGCGCCGTATCGATGTTGGTGAAGTTGCAGCGCCCGCCACCAGAGATCAGGATCTTGGCGCCGACCTTGTCGCTGTGCTCGAGCAGCAGCACGCGGCGGCCGCGCTGCCCCGCCGTCAGGGCGCACATCAGGCCCGCCGCACCCGCACCCAGGATCACCGCATCGAACGCCTGCACCGCTGGGGTCATGATCCCTTCGTCCGCGCCGCGGCGCTGCCGGCAATCAACTGCTGCTTCTGCCGGCGCGTCAGGCGCTTGATGCGAGCCTCTTCCTTCAGCGCATGCGAACGATTTGGCAACGCCACCGCGTACACCAAGGATACCGGTCGCCGCGCCGCGGTATAGCGGGCACCATTCGCCTTGGCGCCATTGTGCTCCAACAGCCGCCGCTGAACGTCGGTGGCGATCCCAGTATAGTAGGTGCCGTCGGCGCAGGCGACGATGTAGAGCCAGTAGGCTATCGGTTCTGTTTTGCCGGGAGGCATACGACCCCATCCGCCACAACCGCCGCTCACGGCCGCAGCAGCAGCTTGCCCAATACAGTTCCCGCCTCCAGCCGCCGGTGCGCCTCGACAGCGTCCGCCAACGGCAGGCGCGCGTCGACCCGGGGCTTGATGCGGCCGTCAGCCAACTGCCGGATCAGGTCATGCGTGGCCTCGCGGCGCCTTTCCGGCCAATCGTCGAAGCTGTGCATGGAGAAGGCGCGCACCGCCGGGCTGTGGCCGAAGTTTTGGCGCAGCGCCCCGGCGAGGTCGACATCGGCCTTGCCGCCGAGGTGGCCGTAATGCACGATGATGCCGAGCTGGGCCAGCATCGGGAAGTGGTCGAGGAATTTCGGCCCGCCGACCGGATCGACGATGACGTCGACGCCTCTCCCACCGGTGATCTCCGCCACGCGCTTGCCGATATCCTCGCGCTTGCGGTCGATGACGGCATCGCAGCCGATGTCGCGGGCAAACCGCGCCTTGGTGTCGCTGCTGACCACGCCGATCACGTTCAGGCCCGCGCCCTTGGCCAGCTCGACCACGGCGTTGCCGACGCCGCCGGCCGCCGCATACAGCAACACCGTCTCGCCGGCCCGCGCACGCGCCGCACTCCACAGCACGTGCCAGGCCACCTGATAATTGGCGAGGCAGGCCGCGCCTTCCATGTCGATGCCATCGGGCAACGTATAGACCTCGTTCGGCTTCACCGCGATGTACTGGGCATAGCAGCCGCCGCGCTGCGAGCGCTCGCGTGCCGACACCATCACGCGCTGGCCGATCTTCAGGTCTGTGACACCGGCGCCGACCTTTTCGATGGTGCCGCTCATCTCGGTGCCCGGCGTGCAGGGCAGGTCCGGCATCCAGGAATAGGCGCCGGAACGAATGAGAATGTCAGGGATGCCGACACCGATCCAATGCGCCCTGACCAGGATCTCACCTGGCCCCGGCATCGGCATCGGCGTCTCCACGACCTCGAGGACATCGGGTGGACCGGGCACAGCGAACTGGACGATCTGCATGATGGGTGACCCTTGCGTGATGGCGGCGGCCCAACCTGCCCCGCCACGTGTCGCACCGCAACAGCGCTGAATTGGGCTAGGATGCCCGCGCGCTGCCCCATCTGCTGAGGAGCCCACCCTGATGGCATTGAAAATGTACGACCTCGCCGGCGCCGACCCCGAGCGCCGCTTCAGCCCCTTCTGCTGGCGCACCAAGCTGGCGCTGGCGCACAAGGGACTAACAGCTGAGACCATTGCCTGGCGATTCAGCGACAAGTCCCTGCTGCCGCAACCCAACAAGGGCCT
This sequence comes from uncultured Devosia sp., assembly GCA_964498125.1. Taxonomy (GTDB): domain Bacteria; phylum Pseudomonadota; class Alphaproteobacteria; order Rhizobiales; family Hyphomicrobiaceae; genus CAMDBL01. The sequence continues at coordinate 19,513 of CAZCGE010000127.1, forward strand.
GGTGCCGGTGCTGATCGATGGCGACAAGGTGCTGCCCGACAGCTGGGCCATCGCCCATCATCTGGAGACGGCCTATCCCGACCGACCTTCGCTGTTCGGCGGCGAGCAGGCGCGGGCGGTTACCCACGTGCTCAACGCCTGGTGCGACACCCAAGTCCATCCGACGCTGGCGCGGTTGGTGGTGGCCGACATCTACGACCACATTGCAGCGCAGGATAAGGACTACTTCCGCACCTCGCGCGAGGCTCGCTTTGCCGGCAAACCGCTGCCCGAGGTGCAAGCCGGCCGCGACACCGACGTCGCCGCCTTCCGCGCCGTCCTCAATCCCGTGCGCGTGGCGCTGGCCGACCGGCCTTTCCTCGGCGGCGACAACCCGCTGTATGCCGACTATATCATCATGGGCACGTTCCTATGGGTGCGCGCCATCAGCCGCTTCGAGCTGCTCGCCGCCGACGACGACGCGCTGCGCGGCTGGCGCCAGCGCATGATGTCGGCCTGCGGCAAGGTGGTGCGGGCGTCACCGGGTTATGATGCGTAGCCCATGAGGCAGGCGCAATAAACGCGGCAATCAATCCCAGTCGACCCTGTGGGGGCGCAGGTTGCTCCTGGCTGCTGCGTCGTCTAGCGTTGTATCTGGAGGAGGATCGTCCCCGGTGGGGCGTCCGGACTTCAAATCCGGGTGGGGCCGTCAGCCGGTCCTCGGTGGGTTCGACTCCCATCCTCTTCCGCCAGCAATCGCCGTTTTTCATTGCGCGGCGACTGGGCCTCGACACCAACACTGCGTCAGGTCATCACCATGCGGAACAGATGGCCGAGTTGTGTGTCAAAGTGGCGTCAGCCTCCAGCTGCCAGCCACGGCGACCCACCCCGGCTGGCCGGCCGACCGTACAAGATGCTTGATTGGTGGGGGCAGCTCTCCTATAGCTGCGCATCCAACGTCGCCCCGTTCGTCTAGAGGCCTAGGACACCAGCCTCTCACGTTGGTAACAGGGGTTCGAATCCCCTACGGGGCGCCACTTCGGTACAAAAGTGTGAACCCCGGGCTCGATTTCTGCGAGGACCGGACCGCCGTTCGCCATAACGGCCTGCTCCAGCACGTCTTTCCGACCGTGGATGCGGATCTGGTGGTCGTCGACCTCGATGCGGTCGACGATAGCGCCGATGTAGGCCTTGCGGAACGGTACCTCGCTCGTCGACGTTGTCGCGCCGCACCAGCCGCTCGGCGTTCTGCGGGGCGGCATCGGGCTTGGACTCGTCGTCGAGCATCACGAGCTGGATCTGTCGGCCACCGTGCTTGCCGCCCTTCTTCCGCGATCACCAGCTCGATCGCGTGTGTGATGTTCCCGCCGAGCTTGGCGAAGTTCTCCGAGTAGGGAGCATCAGCCCGACCTCGAGGGGCTTTGCCAGCGCGATCGTCCAGCCAGTGGGGATCGTCGTGGCGGCAGCCAGAGCGTCTCGATCAGACGATGCACCAAGGCGGCGAAGCCGCCCACCACTCACCCACTTCTCACACCCGTTCCGGATCGAAATCACCCTTGACGCCAGATCCATAGCGCCTGAGTGCACCATCGGGGCCGACCGCGTTGGGCCGCTGGAAGATCCAGTTCTGCCAGGCGGTGAGCCGGCCGAAGATCTTGGTTTCCATGGTCTCGGGGCCGGCGAAGCGCAGGTTGGCCTCGAGCCCGGTAAGGCCGTCGGCGGAGAAGGAGGCTCGCTCCTCGAGGAAGATGCGCACCTCGTCGGCCCAATCGACCTCGTCGAAGGCTTCGGTGACGAGGCCGAGCGCATCGGCATCCGACGCATCGATCGGCTTGCCGACAGTGGCTTTCGCCTTACCCACGCTGTCGGGCTCGCCGATGAAGCGCGTCTCGAGCCGCGTCAGTCCGTTCGACATCGGGTATTGGCCGAAGTTCAGTGGCGACAGCGTGATCGTTGCCTCCGGCCGGTTGTCACCCTTCATCTTGCCGGAAAACATATAGGCGCGGTCGCAGGCATATGGGATCTCGGCCAGCGTGCCGGCGAAGCAGGAGCCGGGCTCGATCAGCGCGACCAGCGAGCGCGACGTCACGTCGATGCGCTTCAGCACGCGCTTCCAGTTGTTGAGGATCTCGCGCACCAGCCAGTTGCCCTTGTTGGTGTCGAGTACCGCGTCGTAGGCGAGAACCCGCGCCGGATCGCCCTGGGTCTTGAACACCCACGTGCCCGTTTCCAGCTCGTTCAAGCGCAGATGCACGATGGCGTCGTCCAGCTCGCGGGCGAGCCGCAGCGGATAGAAGCTGGCGCCCTCCGCGTGAATGGCTTCCGCCGAGGTCGGCGGCAGCGTCGTCGGGCCGAGCAGCGTGATCGTGGCGCGGCGGCCGATCCGGTCGATCTCGACCTTCACCGACGAGTAGGTGACGGCGTTCTCGGTAATCGTGCGCTGGATCGGCGTCAGCGCGATGCCCTTGGCGCCAGGGGGACGGTCCGAGGTCGCCGCCAGCTCCTTGACCATGTCGGTGACGGCCGCATCGAACTTGGAGCTTGGCACCGACCTGTCGACCAGGCGCCAGTCGACGGCGCGCTTGCCTTTGATGCCCTCCTCGATAGTGCAGAACGCGTCGGCGCGATCACGGCGCACCTTGCGCTTGTCGGTGACGCGGGTGAGGCCGCCGGTGCCGGGCAGCACCGCCAGCAGCGGGATCTCCGGCAGCGACACGGTCGAACTGCCGTCGTCGGCGAGAATGATCTTGTCGCAGGACAGCGCCAGCTCGTAGCCGCCGCCGGCCGCCGTGCCCTTCACGGCGCACAGGAACTTCTGGCCGGAGTGCTCGGAGGAATCCTCCATGCCGTTGCGCGTCTCGTTGGTAAATTTGCAGAAGTTCACCTTGTGGGAGTGGGCGCTGCCCGCCAGCATGCGGATATTGGCGCCGGCGCAGAAGACCTTGTCCTTGGCCGACTTCAGGACCACGACCTTGACGCCCGGGTGCTCGAAGCGCAGCCGCTGCAGCGCGTCCGCCAGCTCGATGTCGACGCCGAGATCGTAGGAGTTGAGCTTGAGCTGGTAGCCCTCGAACAGGCCGGCGTTCTCGTCGACGTCCATGACCAGCTCGGCCGTCTCGCCACCAACTTTCAGTTTCCAGTGGCGGTACTTGTCCGGCACCGTGACGAAGTCGACGAAGTTGCGGCCGCCAGCGAGCTTGGCCGATTTGGATGAAGTGGTATTTGTCACTGGGCGCTCCCATCCTCTGTTGGGCAGAGCTATATTGCATCTTTAACGAAAAATACACTGCACCCGTCCGTCGGTCGCCGACCGGCTCGATGCAGATCGATGCGTGCCCGGTGTGGATTGGCAGGCATAAATAAGCAGTACAATGCTTTTTTATGCTCGGACCAGCCTATGCGAAGGATTTCCGGCATGTCGCAGCAGAACTTAGAGCGCTTTCCACCTAACGCGGATCAGCGGGTACTTCTCCCCTCGCCGCAAGGGGGAGGGGAATCTGACTCAGCTCAACCAGGAAAGCGCTCTAGGCCGCCGACCTGTAGGTGGGGGATCGCGTCGCGTCGTGGTGCGCCGAGCCGGTCTTGAAGAAGGCGACCGCCTGCCGCAGCTCGTCGACCTGGGACTGGGCCGATTGCAGCGCCGCGTTGGTCTCCTCGACCAGCACCGCGTTCTGCTGCGTCATCTGATCCATGTTGGCGACCGCCTTGGAGACCTGATCGATGCCCGACGACTGCTCCTGGCTGGCGGCGGCGATCTCGGCGACCAGGCCCGCCACCTTCTTTGCCGACTCGACGATCTCGCCGAGCGAGTCGCCGGCCTGCTTGACCAGCCCGACACCGACCTTGACGCTGGTATCGGAGCTGACGATCTGCGCCTTGATCTCCTTCAGCGCCTGGCTGGAGCGCTGCGACAGCGCGCGGACTTCGCTGGCGACCACGGCGAAACCCCGACCGGCTTCGCCGGCACGAGCGGCCTCGACGGCGGCGTTCAGGGCCAGGAGGTTGGTCTGGAAGGCGATCTCCTCGATCAGGCCGACGATCTCGGTGATCTGGCGTGAGGAGTCCTCGATCCTGGCCATCGCCGCCACGGCCTGGCCGGCGATCACGCCGCTGCGGACGGCCAGCTGGCGGGTGGCGGTGGCCGCCTGATCGGCCTCTTGTGCATTGCTGGCGTTCTGACGCACGGTCGCCGACATCTCCTCCATGGAAGCCGCCGTCTCCTCCAGCGCCGAGGCCTGCTGCTCGGTGCGCTCGGCCAGGTCCGTGACGCCGGCGCCGATCTCCAGCGTGGCGTCCTGCACGGCGACAGTCGACTGAGCGATGCGCCCGGCGATCGAGCGCAACTCGTCGCCCATGCGATTGACATCGGTCTTGAGCCGCAGGAGGTCGCCCTGGTAGTCGCCCTCCATGCGCCTGCTCAGGTCGCCGTCGGCCAGGGCCGACAGCACCTGGCTGACCTGACCGAATGCGACACTGATGCTGCCCGCCCACGTGTTGAGGCCCTCGCCGAGTTTCGCGGTCAGCCCGGACTTGCCGACGAGATCGACACGACGCGAGAAATCTCCAGCCGTGGCTGCCTCGACCAGCCTGGCCAGCTCCTCCTGGAAGGCGCGCTCGGCCTCGTGCAACTCGGCCTTCGTTCTTTCGGCCGCCGCGAGCGCCTCGGCCTCGTTGAGTTTCAGAGCTGACGTTTGCAGCTCGACATTGAGACTGTCGACGTTGTGGTTCAGCTCGCGAAAGCGAACCAGGATTCTCCAGATTGCAGCGCCGCACAGTGGTCCGATGATGCAAAGCGCCAGGATGGACGTCGTTGCGATCCACGAGCTCAAGGCCTGGCCACTGTCGATCAGCGCCGCCAGAGTCTTGTCGGCTGACCCGAACTGATCGCGCCGAAAGGCTTGCAGCTGTGCCTGGATTTGATCCGCAAGCACACTGTAGGCTTCCGTGGCCGTGACCGCCCTGTCGTATGCCAGGTCCTCGGAATGCGACATGACGGCGTGAGCCTTGGCCATCAGGTCGGGGAACAACCGGCCCAGCTCGGCTGGAGCAGCCCGCGTGCGTTCTTGGATCGCGAGGTTCAATTCATTGAGGGCCAGACGGTCGGCACGCAGACGCTCACGATCGAGTTCGAGAGGTGCACTCTCGACCAATCGACGGTGCTTCTCCAGCGACAGCTCGAGGCTTGTGGAAAGGGTTACCCGGCCGAAAACCCGGCCTGACAGGTCCTTGGCCACCTCCTCGGTGCGCCAGGCGAAACTCAGGCTGGAGGACACCAGGGCGCCGATCGCCGCGAAGGCGAGCGCCAACACGAGAATGACCCGTGCGGTCATGCCGAGCGATCGATGGCGCTGTACGGGGAGCACGGCAGGTGACGGCATGTCAGTTGAGCGCCTGTTTGGCGATCTCACGCATGGCCTGGATGACCGCGAGCGCCGGCGGGCTCGGGCTGCCCAGCGACACGACACTGAGCATCTGCTCGATCGAACCGTCGGTTGTCAGCTCACCGAGCTTGGCCTCCTCGACCAGGGCGAGCTGGGCCATGCCGAGGCCCTCGGGCATCTGCTGGATGATCTTGACGACCTGCTTGGGGCTCTCGACGCTGATCATGTTCGGCGCCGCGATCGGGTGGCCATCGAGAAGCTGGGCTTGCACAGCCACGGTCACGCCGCCGCCGTCGCGAACAGCGACGACGCGGATGGGGAGATCCGGCCCGCCGAGTTGAGCCCAATTGGTGATCTCGCCCTTGAGGACACGGGCCAGCACGTCCAGCGTGGCCGTGCGCACAGGGTTGCTCGGGTGCGTTGCGAACGCAATTCTCGTCTTGGTGATCGTCAGTCCCTGCAGGCGATCGAACGGAAGGTTGGGCTTGCGGCTCTTCACCACCGCAACCTCCTTCTCCAGCTCCGCCGAAATCATGGCCAGGTCGGTGCGTCCTTCCAGCAGCGCGACAAGGCCATTGATCGACTTGTTCGGCGTGACGCTCAAGCGATGCCCGGCGGCCTGCTCGATGGCAGCGAGGTGCGGCTCGATCAGCCGGGAGTTGAACGTCGTCGACCCCTGGATGCTCACCGTGTCAGCGGCGGCCGGTCCGAAGGCGAGCGTGGTCCCGAGGAGCGCCGCGGCTGTCGACAGCACGACGCTGCGCCGGCTCGGTGCGCCGACATCTTGGATGCGGTACTGGTATGCCGCACCGAGCTGCTTTTCCATCGTCATTGACGCCCCTCAAGATTATCGTTCCAAGGTTATAGGTGAAAATGCTGAACAGTTTCTCAATGACGCTAATTGCAGCCTGCGCCGGCGCCGGCTCGCCTGGACAGGACCGGATCTCTATTCATGTATGTGGCAGCCCCGTCAGGCCGCATTCCGGATCCGCTGCGTTGCTTCCTCGACAGCGCCCTCCAGCATGGGGACCAGATCCCGGATGCCAGCAATATTGTTCTCCTCGTGCTCGAGTTTCGCGGCCGCCTGCTCGAGCCGCGCCAGGCCGAAATTTCCGGCCAACCCCTTCATGGTGTGGGCGATCCGCCTTGTGGCGTCGAGGTCGTCGCGAGCCACCGTCTCTCGTAGCGCGCCCAAGCACCTTGCTGCTTCGTCCGGCAGTGCGTCCAGAAGAGCGCGCAGTTCGTCGCCGCCGATCGCAGAGCGCAGTCGGGCCAGTTTCGCATCGTCGATGATGGGCGTGCCATCAGACGCCTGATCAGGCGCCTCGGCGGCTGGCTTCTCGCACGAACCCACACCGGCGATGATGGCCAGAAGCTGGTCCTGATTGATCGGTTTGTTGATGATGCCATTCATTCCGCTGGCAGTACACAATGCTTTCTGCTCCGGCATGACGTTGGCAGTCACCGCAATGATCGGTATATGAGCCGGTTGCCCTGGCAGCTGCCGGATAGCCACCGTCGCCGCCGGGCCATCCATGACCGGCATCTGCATGTCCATCAACACCAGATCGTATTGGTTTTGCTTGACCGCGTCGACCGCGTCCCGTCCATTACCGACGACATCGACAAGGTGGCCGGCCCGTTCGAGGATCATCGAAATGAGCCGCTGGTTGACCTGATTGTCCTCCGCCACCAGGATCCGGAGTTGCTTCAGCGCCGTCGTCCGAATGCGGTCGTCTTGCGTGGTGATCGACGGCGCCGGCGCGATGCCGCGAGCACAGCGAATGGTGAACCAGAACGTGCTGCCAACGCCAAGCGTGCTGTCGAGACCGATGCATCCGCCCATCAGCCCGACGATTTGTTTACTGATTGCCAGCCCCAACCCACTGCCACCATATTTACGTGTCGTGGAGCCATCGGCCTGAGAGAAACGCTCAAACAGCCTCTTGCAGGTTTCGGCGTCGATACCGATGCCTGTATCCCGGATTTGGAAACGAAGCTCCAGGCTCCCGTCCGCCATATCTTGGTGAGTGCAACCCAAGAGAATGCTGCCCTGTTCGGTAAACTTGATCGCATTACTGAGCAGATTGATCAGCACCTGTTTCAAGCGTGTCGGATCGCTGCGAATCCATTCTGGCATATCAAGGTCGCTGTCCATGCCGACAGACAGCCCCTTGTCGGTGGCCGCGCCACTGAGAAGAGAAACAGTGCTGGAGAAGATGCTCGGCAAGTTGAGATTCATCTCCTCGATCTCGACCGACATCGCCTCCAGCTTCGAATAGTCGAGAATGTTGTTCACCAGCGCCAGCAGCAATTGCCCGGACTCGCGCGCGGTTAGAACCAGATCCCGTTGCTCGTCGTCGAGGTGGGTATCGTGCAGTAGACCGACCATGCCCAGCATGCCGTTCAAGGGCGTGCGGATTTCATGGCTCATGGTCGCCAGGAAGTCAGACTTGACCTGATTGGCGAGCGCGGCACTCTCGGCGGCGGCGACAGCCTCCGCGGTGCGTGCGGCGACACGCGCTTCGAGTTGGCCATTGAGGTTGGACAAGTCGGCGTTGAGGTCCGTGATCGTTTCGCTCAAAGTGCTGAAGCGCGCCAGAACTTTCCAGACGTAGAGACCGCACAGCGGTGCAATAATGTACAGCGCCAGGATCGTGGTCATCACCAACCACGTGGTCAGTGTTTGGCCACTGTCGATCAGCGTTGCAAGCGCCCTCTTGGCTGATTCGGACTGTTCGCGCCGAAAGGCTTGCAACAACCGCTGAATCTCATCTGCCTGCTCGCTGTAGTCTTCAATAGCCGCGACCGCCTTGTCGTAGGCCAGGTCCTCGGCCAGCGACATGATGGCGTGAGCCTTGCCCATCAGTGCAGGAAACCAACTGCCCAACTTGCTTGGGGTCTGTTGCACCAATTCTTGGATCACGAGGTTCAGCTCATTAAGAGCCAGGCGGTCGGAGCGTAGACGCACGCGATCGAGCTCGAGAGGCGCACTCTCGACCAATCGACGGTGCTTCTCCACCAATAGCTCGAGGCTCGAGTACAGGGTTACCCGGTGGAAGACCCGGCTCGACAGGTCCTCGGCGACTTCTTGGGTCCGCCAGGCGAAACCCAGGCTCGCGAAGACCAAGGCACCGATCGCCACGAAGGTGAGCACCATGACGAGAAGGACCCGCATGGTCAATCGGGTCGATCGCAGGCGCTGGGCGGCGAACTCGGTGGTTAACTGCATATTGGTCGTGGACCTGTCTTAGTATTTCACGCTTGCCCAGGAGCAGAATTGGCATGTCGCACCGAGTTCCTGCTCGAACGCCATCAACCGCCCCCCAAGGGCGATCGTCCCAAAACCGGCATGGTGCGTCCACAATAGGGGTTGGTGGTGAAGGTTCTCTCAAGGAGCATGCTTAAGGACCGATTACGACAGCCCCGCGCAAGCAAATCGCGCGGGATCGGAATTGAGCTTTTCCTTCCCCGATAGTTGCAATCTTATTGGTCATTTCAACGTGGGTTTTACGCCGCGCCACTACCTTCACATCACTGACATATGAACAGGCTAGCCTGTCGGCAGGGTCGAGCGGGAGTGCGGCAAGATGCTTTGGTTGACGCTACACTATAATTGGAGCAACACCGCCGTTGCCGCCACGTTTGCACTATTGCCGATCCTGGCCATTGGCGGCTATTTGTTCCAGGCCGGCTGGTGACCACGTGTAACGAGCTGACAGGTTCGTCTGGATGGCTCAGCGCAATTCGACGCCTCGTGGGTGAGGGCAACACATATCGCCTCCACCGGGCCACATCATCGGTCGCTGCGCAATGATCTGTTCACACATGTCATCACTCCGCGGCCTCGGCAAAGTGCTCCTGCTGCCGTCCATCGCCGATGGTCTCGATCGTGCCGTCCGCATGAAGCCGAATGATACAGCCATGCGCAATAGTCCGAAGACCACCCGCATTGACGATCATCGGCAGGCGGTGCTCGCGGGCGATGATGGCCATGTGGCTGAGCCAGCCGCCGATCTCCGAGACCAGGCCGCCGGCGCGCAAAACGTAGGGTAACCAGGCCGGATGGATCATGGGGCTGACGATGATATCCCCATCCTGAAAATCCTCGATGGGCGCGCCGCGCTCGGCAACCTCCCGCTCGACAACACAGGCGCGCCCCTCGACGACCTGGGCGCCCGAGACGCGCTGGCCGCGAATTGCGCCGTCGACCGTCGTGGTCATTTCCGTTGCGCCGAGCGATGCCGTTTCCACGTCGACGATGCTCAGAGCGGCCGGCAGCGGGGCGACCTCGTCAAAGTGCCGGCTCTCCTCGGCGCGCTGCTCGGCGGTATGCCGAAGTTGGGTTGCTGGTCTGTCCCGCAGGCTGAAGACCTCGGCAAATGTCAGATGGAATGTGAGGCCACCGAAGCCGAGACGTCGATCGAGCGCCAGGATGGCAGCCCGCAGAACGGCGAGTTCGCGCAGTGAGTGATGCTTGGCGTCCTCCTTGAGGGTCTGGAACCGCAGGGCGCGCTCCAGCGTCACATCCGTAATCGTGGCGCCGCCATTGTCATTCTCGTGCCTTGCCGCGCTGGTGGACTTGCCGGCGCGCGCCTGCACCAGCCCCATCAGGCCGTCGAGCGTCCGAGGCGACTCCGAATAGCGCGGCACCTGAAGCTCGTAGTCGAGAACAGCACGATGGCTGCATCCTGCAAGCAGCAGGTCCCGCCGGGCCTGGCCTTCGGCGCGCGCCGCATTGGCGATCACGCGCTCCACCACCGTTTCCGGCGCACCCGACAGGCACGACGCCACGTCGAGACCACGCTCGGCCAGGGCCTTTCGGGCCTCATCGAGATAGAACTTCGCGGCAATGTTGATGACATTGACCTCGACATGGGTATTGGTGACGAAATTCTCGTGAATCCGCCGCACCATGTCGAACAGGGCAGTGGTTGATAGCCGGTCAAAATCGACGGCCTCGAGGATTGCCACCTCGTCGAGGAACGCCGGCAGGAATTTCTCGCGGAAGTCGCGCTCCATGTGATCGGCATTTTTCCTGTGCCGACGCACGGTCAGCAACCCCAGCTCGGGCGCCCGCGTCTGCTCCTGGCGCCGATCGATGTAAAGGCGGCCGAAGATGGGAACGAGGTATGAGGGCTGGTCCTCCTCGACCTTGTAGGTCATGCCGAGCGTGCGGCAGGCAAGATCGACGCTGCCGCCACTCGCCCACAAAGCCTCCATCAGCGACAGCGACAGCGGTGTCGGCTTGGGCAGCACCTCGGTCATTTCATTCTGCACAAAGATGACATCGTCAGGGCTCGCGCCGTCGGCACGCTCCATGACGCGCGCCCACTCGAGCTGAACTGCTGCCTGCGACTCGGCCGCCGCGACCGGTGCGGTGATGTCACGGCTCTGCAGGATGAAGAAACGCCCCTCCCGGTAAGCCCACTCGATATCCTGTGGCCGTGAGAATAGGTGCTCCGAGCGGCGCCCCAGCTCGAGCAGCGGCGCAAGATCAATCGGCGGCCGCGGTGAACCGACGAGCCGCCGGGAGTGGCGTCCAAAGCGATAGGCTTCAGGCTTGACGAGGCCGGAGACGAGCTTATCGCCCGTCCCCTGCACCAGCTCGACAATCATGCAGCCGGCGGCGGCCGGATCGCGGGTGAAAAGAACGCCCGCGTACTCCGCCGCGACCTTCCTCTGCACCAGAATGTTTCTACCATCGGCTTCGATGCCGTAGCTCTCGACCCGCGCCGCGGCGAACGATTGGTCGACTTTGGCGATCGCCTCTTCAAGCCCGGCGCGATCGACGTCGAGGATGGACTCGAAGACGCCAGCGAAACTGTGAGCCGCCCCATCTTCAGAGGCGGCGGAGCTGCGCACCGCCAGGAGTCCGCGCCCGAGTTGCCGCCAAATCCAATTGAGTTGCCGGCGACGCCGTAACTTCGAACCGTTGGCGAATTGCGCGAGAAAGCGCGGCGTCAGGACGACGGCATCCGGGACCGGGAACCCTTGCGCCCGAAGCTGCGCCAGCCGATAAGCCTTGTTGCCACAGCCGGACAGGCCGTCCTGATCGCTGAGCCGAACCACGCCGGCTGGAACAAGCCAACGGCGGCACAAGGCCGACAACCGCTGCAGGGCCAACACGAACGCGCCCATTCCGCCGCCAATGACGGCGCGCTGCGCCAACAATAGCACTGCGCTGATGACAACGTAGATGTTGGCGGCCGCGCTCAACAACGCGCCGCCCGCCACCATCAATGGAAACGCAATGCCCCACAGCAGCATGCGATGCTTGCGATTGCTGGTGATCGCTATGTGCACGTAGACGGCGAGCAGTGCCGCCATCGCCACCGGCAGCACGAGGAGCGGATCCCGCTCGGCCAGGTTGGTCAGCCACCAGAGGTTTGGTCTTTCGGCCGTCGCGACCTGTTGCACGGCGGCGATCGACAGCGCCAACACCGGCAGGAACGCCAGCGCCAGCAGATTGCGTCCGGGCGTGAGGCCATGCCGCCGATACAGCGCCCGCATCGCGCGCGCCAATCGGGCCGGATCACCTTTGAGACGCGCCTTCAATGCCTCGACCTGATCGGTGAGCTGGCGCGCCACCAGCTGATCGCGCTCGGATTTCAAGGAGAATGGCAGGACGAGCAAACGTGACACGAGCGCCAGCAGCGCGATGCCCGCCAGCAGCCCCCATGCTTGGGAAACCTTGGCGAGGCCATTGCCCAAGGCGCGCGCCGCCCTGGCCCACCAGCCAAGCTGGCTCTCCGCCACCCATTGCTCGACGTGCGGCGGCCGACCGCGCGCAACGTAGTATTCCCATGGAAGCGTGTAGCGGCCGCGGACGTCGTGTCCCGCACGGCTCAGCTCGAGGCCGAGAACCTCGGCGAAAAAGCAGCCGCGCCGATCATAGCACGGCAGGATGACGGGTTTTTTCGGAAGTTCCGCGAGGCGTTGACCCAGTTCCGCGGTCGGCGTTCGGCGGATCGCCAGGTTGATGGCGCCGGGCAGATGGCCACCGGCGAAGTCCTTGGCGTAGCGCACATCGACAAAGCTGGCGCTCTCGTCCTTGACCAGCCGGTGCACCTCCGCCGTATCGAGAAGAGTGCGTTGGTTGCGATAGGGCGGCACCGCGCGCAGCGAATCGAGCGTCCGTGCGCTGAGATTGGTCAGCTGCCGTTGCTCAACGACCCATTTCTCCAGCCCGCCGACAATGAACCGGCAATCGATACCCTGTGCCTTCAGCGCCTCGCAGGTCTCGTGGCTGCGGTTGCCATTATGGCAATAGAGAATGACCTGCTTGCCGGTGGTATTGATGGCGGAGCTGGAAAAATCCGGGAAGCGAACCGCGCTCGAGCCCGGAATTAGGCCCATTTCACTTTCGGCGGCCTCGCGCACATCGAGGAACACCAGATCCGAACGCTGGCCGCGGGTCATTTCGTCGAGGAGTTTTTGCGAGTCCTCGGTATTGATACCTAACGGATGGGCTTGCTGCTGGCCGAACGAGAGTTCCTTGACATTGGGGTCCAGAACAGGGACGCCGGGCAGCCGCGCCGGCCGCAGCAGGGTGGCTTCCAATCGAGCCGCGCGCTCGGCGCGATTTTCGATCCATTGGTAAGCGTTGAGGGCAACCGCTCCAAGGCCAAGAACCAACAAGCCGCCAGCTATTTTCCATCCCAGCCGGCTGGCGCTGTCGGTCCGGCCGCGCTTCAATAAAGTGCGCCCCGCGACCACGGATGCGGCACCGCCGAGCATCGCCGAACCGATCGCCAGGAGCTGTGACAGGCTCGATAAGGAGCCCACTATGAGCTCAGGGGAAGGAATGGCGAATGCTGGATTTATACAGCCGAAGAGACAAACGAGAACCGCGAGTACAATCTTTCCCACTCCCGCGCACGACCGCACGCGGAGTCCCCACGCATTACCAAGACGCATACAAATCCCCCAACGAAACCGCCCACCGCGATTTCTTAACCTTAATTGTGACAGCCCCTCATTGAATGACGAAAGCCGCTCGTTCGTCAAGCCCGTTAATCAAAAATTATTCTAATTAGGTTCACGGTGATGTTAAGGGTTTTTTAACCATTATCCTGATCTGGACTCCCTGCGGCGAGTGACCGGCAACCCGATCCAGATTTGCGCACGCATCGCGTTTCCTGGCAATTTCGTCCCGGGATGCGCGACCCGCGAACGGCGGCGGGTGACATGACCGCCGGCGCCAGTGTCGACACGCAAGTGACGCGACGACGCCGCCATTAGAGCATTTTCCGCCAAAGTGGCGCCGGTTTGGCGTTGAAAATGCGACAAACAAAGGACTGGAGCGCTTTCCCCTGATTCAATTCGAGTGGAAAGCGCTCTAGCCGCGTCACGGCAACCGCATGCCTATCCCTTTACCTCAGGCTAGCTTCGCGTGAATTGACGGGAACCAGCGACAGCGCCGGGTGTCATCGACGAGCTGGCGCATGGTGACGGCCGGCCGTGCGACGAGGCTCTCGATCACGCGCGCGGCGATGC
>CAZCGE010000128.1:0-19472 GCA_964498125.1 uncultured Devosia sp.
CGGATCGAAATAGATGCCGGACTCCTGGTCGCGCACGAACGCGTCGTCGGCAAAGGAATCCCAGAGTCCCGTGACGACGTCGAAAAACTCGCGCGCGCGGTCGTAGCGCTCGGCGTGCGCCATGTGCTGCGCCAGACCGAAGTTCAGTGCGGCGTCGGGGTTGGCGGTCGTGACGATGTTCCAGCCGACCCGGCCGCCGCTCAGGTGGTCGAGCGAGGCGAAGCGCCGGGCGATGTGGAACGGCGCGTCGAAGGTGGCCGATGCCGTGGCGACAAGACCGATCCGTTCAGTGACGGCAGCCAGCGCGGACAGCAGCGTGAAGGGCTCGAACGAGGTGACGGTGTGGCTGCGCTTCAACGCCTCCCGCGGCATGTTGAGCAGCGCCAAGTGATCGGCCATGAAGACCGCGTCGAACCGCGCCGCCTCGAGCCGATGCGCGAAGCGCTTGGTGTGCGCGAAATTGAAGTTGGCGTCGGGATATGCGCCGGGAAAACGCCATCCGCCGGTGTGAATGGCGACGGGCCGTAGGAAGGCGAAGAGATGAAGCTGTCGAGACGTGGACATGGGGAACCTCGATCGGGTTGATTGTCTGGTTGCGCCGGTAGGCGCGTGACGGATCAGCGGATGGGTCCAAGCGCATAGGCGCCGTCGCCCAGCAGGGCCTGGACGAGCAGCATGACGGCCCACACGAGCGGGAGCTCGGCGCCGGAGGCGGTGAAGAAGAAGCCGGTGCGCACCAGCCAGAAATGCGCCGCCCCCAGCATCAGCGGCAGGGCGTAGAGACACACGAGGCTGGTGTGGATGCCGGGGATCAGGAGCGCCGCGCCGAGCAGCTCGGCCGAGACGACGTAGTACGCCACGAACCTGGGGTAGCCGTTCGTCCGGAAGCGGGCCCACCAGGCCGCGAAGCCGCCGTCGAGGAGAGCGCATTTCCAATAGATGTGCGCGATGAACAAGGCTCCGAGCGTGAGGCGCAGGATCAGTGCGGCGAGGTCGGCGGGGCTGTGCCCGGCGAATGCGCCGGGACCGGATGGGTCGATAACGAACAACATGGGCTCTTCTCCATTCGAGATGTGGTTGGATCTGGCTCCTGCAGCCCCGGTCAACGTCCCGGCAGGCCGCGGCCGCGGTCGAGGCTCCAGGTGACGCGGGTCGGGCCGACGATCCCCGTCACGGCGAGGCCCTTCATTGGCTCGAGCGCCGGCTTCCACGGCGCCAGCGTGAAGGTGTCCTCGCGGCGGATGACGGCGAGGCGGCCGGTCGGCGTGGCGACTGAGCGCTCGTAGACGCCGCTGATGCGACCGCCCGGCTCACGCGGCTCGTAGTGCGCATTCATGTGCCGCGACAGGTCGGCGGCGAGCCGCGCCGTCTCACGCTGGCGTAGGGCGCCCATCATCTGCGGGCGCAGTGTGATCTCGCCGTCGTTCGACCGGTCGGCGAGCCCTTGTGACGCAAGCCAGCGGCCGCGTGCGTCGAGGGCGCGGTTGAGTTGCGCGGCGAAGCCCGGCATGCCGGGCTCGATCCGCATTTTGGCGACGATCGCCTCGTCGAGCCAGGTCGGGCCGTCGTAGGCCGTGAACCGCTCGACCTCGACCGGCGACAGCACATGCACGCGCGGCAGGGCGCTTGGCCGGCCGCGGCCGGTGTCGGTGCCGAGCGCGACCAGCTGGCCGCGGGCCGGTACGTCGGCGGGCTCCAGCCGGCCGAGCTCGGCGTAGTGGGCGCGGCCATCGACGGCATCGACGACGACCCAGGTGCGGTCGGTGATTTCGTCGACCATGCCGACGCCGACGATCCTGCCGATCAGCGGCGCCTTGCGCGGCCCCTTCTCGAACAGCGCCATCGAGGCTGCACTCCGGTCGAGGCCTGCCTCCTTCAACGCGCGCTGCATCATCTTGAACTTATCGGCGCGGTCGCCGAGCTGGCGCAGCTTGGCTTCGAGCTTGCCGTCGAGCTGCCAGACGCCCTGCTGCCTCTCGACGGCGAGCCCGAGCCCCTTCAGCGTCTTGAGCCGCCCGAGCCGCAGCGCGCGCTGCGCCGGCTCGCGCTCTTCGGCGCTGGCGATGACGACAATGCCGTCCTTGGCCCGCCCGATCAGCGCGCGGTCAAGGCCGGTGAGGCGCTCCTGTCCGACCTCGTTGTGCTGCTTCTGCAGTCGCTCGAGCCGGCTCTCGGGGCCGAGCTCGAAGGTGACGAGCCCCTGGGCACGGGCGCGCACACCGTGACTGATGTAGTCGCGCGCCATGACCAGATCGCGCCCGGCCACGTCGCGACCGCGGATGACGATGTGCGTGTGGGGATGACCGGTGTTGAAATGATCGACCGCGGCCCAGTCGAGCCTGGTGTCGAGGTCTCGTTCCATCTGACCGACAAGATCGCGGATAAACGGTTTGAGGTCGGCGAGCCGCGTGCTGTCCTCGGCCGAGACGATGAAGCGGAACTGGTGCGG
Source organism: uncultured Devosia sp. (assembly GCA_964498125.1). Classification (GTDB taxonomy): domain Bacteria; phylum Pseudomonadota; class Alphaproteobacteria; order Rhizobiales; family Hyphomicrobiaceae; genus CAMDBL01. The sequence continues at coordinate 2,450 of CAZCGE010000128.1, forward strand.
GTCGTTGCCCGAGCGCCCGAGCAGCTCGGCCGGATCGACGTCGTCGTGCTTGGCGTCATAGAGCTTGCCGGGCGCGCCCTCGCGCGTGGTGCCGTCGCGCATGATGTACTTCAAGTGCGCGCGGGCGGCGCCGAGATCGCCGCTGGCGATGCGGGTATAGCGGGCGCGCACGATGACGCGGCGAGAGCCAGGTGAGATCAGGCCGGCGGCGGCGCGCACGCCGGCGCCCATGCCCCGCTTGGGCGTCGCGGGTGAGATGTGGCCGTACTGCCGCACGGCACGAATGCCGGCGCGACCAGCCTGCTTGAAGATCGCGCGCGTGTGGCGCTCGGCGACCGCTCGCCCGGGATCGCGAATCCGCCCGATTTTGATTTTGACCTCGTCCTCGGCCATGGCTTGCTCCTCGAATGGGCTCGAATTCGAGGGCAGATAAAAACTCGCCGAAAAACTTCAATATGGCGTCAAACAAGTCGTGACTGGCATTGAGAAATTTCAGCCTTTGGCGCTATGGTCGCCCAATCGACATCGCGTGAAAGGCCGTGGATACGGGCCTTGGTGGCAACTTGACGTCGTTCCTTTATCTCGATGTCCAACCCCCCGATCTGAGACTTCACAATTCTTCACGGTTCTGCACTCACCCGGACCTCGTCATTCCTGTTTTTGGTCTCGCAATTCGATCGCCATTCCGTGTCTCATATCGTATCTGATGTGCATGCCGGACAACATCAGCGGACTGGTCTCAATGCATCTCATTATTCAGTTTATGGTCGCTCTCATTGACGTTGTTTCTGGGGCACACATCCGTGTTATTTCAGTCTGATCATGCTGCGGGTTTCGCATCGGTATGCATGGTGGAACGACCAGGAGGTCAATCGGAATGTGGTTGTGCTGGAAGCGCGAAGCGCCAGGGCGAGCGCCGCGCGGCGAAGCCGTCGCGAAGCGGAGCCACAGGGTGGGTGGGCGGGGGAGGATGGCGGGCGAATCGAGGGCACGGCAGTGCCCTCGCGCCCGGCCGCTTTAGCCGTCGCCGTTGGGCGACGGCCTGGTTCCGCTTTGTATGATGGCCGCGGAGAACCGCATGGTAGAATGTTGCATGCGCGATGTGCGACGCGCGAGCGTCGGCGCAGCCGCCTGTTGCCCGGCGGGCGACTTCGTGACCGCGCCCAGCATGACGGCGTCGCTGGCAAGCGCGATGCAGGCGCGACGTGCGGAGCACGAGCGGCAGAGCGAGCGGAGCGTGGCGCAGCCGTCGCGCAGTGGAGCCCTGGAGTCGAGGGCACGTCAGTGCCCTCGCCGCCGGCGCAGCCGGCCGTCGCCCGGCGGGCGACTTCGGGACCGCGCCCAGCATGACGGCGTCGCAGGCAAGCGCGATGCAGGCGCGACGTGCGCAGCACGAGCGGCAGAGCGAGCGGAGCGCGGCGCAGCCGTCGCGCAGCGGAGCCCCAGGGCGGGAGGGCGGGGCGGACAATGGGCACGCGAGTGCCCCCGCGCCCGAAGGCGCGGGAGCTGCCGTGACGTCAATCCTGCGGGTTCCAGATCAGTGCGAACACGTCCGGATCGGTCTGCCCTGCCGCACGGCCGAGGTTGGCGTAGAGCGTCTTCGAGCCGAGCTCCGGCGCCGCGATCGACAGCGCCACGTACTCCTTGCCCGAGATCTGTCCGGTGCGGATCCAGCCCGCGCCGATCTCGATGCCCTGGCTCAGCACGCGGAAGTCCGGCTGGTTTGGTGCCGACTTGTCGTGCACCGGCAGGATCAGGATGTCCGCCTTGACTGACAGCGTCTTGAGCTCGCCCTCGTAGCGGCCGTCCTCGCGCTTCGTCACGGAACCGATCGTAGCCATCTGACTGCTCCTTCTGTTGCGCCGACGCGGGACCATCCCCCGCCGGCGTGCGCGATTGAGCGGCGGTCGGCGACGAAGACACCCGCAGGGCCGAAACGCAGTGGAGGACCCGGCTTGCAAAGCCGGGTTGTCTGCAAGGAGACGATTGCCGCATCGTCGCACGCTGATCGGCGGGGCGTGGTCCCGCTGCGACGAGTAGGAGGAGTTGGCGGAACTCGGGACCGGCAGCCCGAGGATGCTCGAGGGAGGGCGATCTCCGCCTCGGTCCGGGCGATCCAGTGCGCCGAGAGCACGCCGGCGCTGAGCGCGACGTGAGCGGGCTGAGCCAGGCCGGGGGACCAGCGGGCATCGCCGCGCCGGCGCCTCGGGCAAGCCGGCGCAGTTTGGAAGCGCTGTGGCGAAACGGCGTCGCTCTACGACTACTTCCGCCGCGCGGCCGACGATCTGAGCGTCGCTCGGACACCCGCAGTCGTTACGGTCTCAGCGGCTTGGGCACGGGTGCACGTGGCGCAGAGCGGTTGCGGCAGGCACCGCGGGAGGGATCGTCACGCGCATGCGCCGAGACGCCGGCACTTCGCACGGCGGCTCGGTCGCGCGGCCAGCTTTGCCGCGCGATAGAGCCCGGCCGCCTGAGGTACGAGGGCGGACCCGCCCAAGTCTTCGTTGTCGTTCTCGCGTGGTCGCATGCGGGATTGACCAGCGTCAACGTTAAGCACTTTCAATTCGATTGCTATGGCTGCATCGCTGCTCGTTGTTTATCTTGTCTCAATACACACGGTGCGCGATGGAGCGGCGAGGCGCCGGGGAAAGGCCTCAGATGTCCGTGCTGCGGCCAGCGGTGGTGAACCGGTCAGCGATCGATCTTATCGATCGCAGTGGTGAGCTGCGCCATGATGCTGTCCGGTTTAGCGCCGAGCGCACGGGCGACGTAGACGAGTTCCACGGCCGAGAGCTTGCGCTCGCCCTGCTCATACTTGGCGACGAACGATTGCGGCTTCTCAAGCCGTGCAGCGACTTCCGCCTGAGTCAGCCGGGCTTCGCGACGAAGCCGCCGAAGCAATGTGCGGAGCTGTTCCTGGGCAGGCGAGCGCAGAGTGTCGCGCATTGCGGGTGGCCGGTGCTGCTGACGGCCTTTCCCAGTAATCCCAGTTCCGGATTATCCCATTTTCGGATATCATGCGGTCGACCCGGCGAATGCCGGTTCGAGCCGGTTGCAGCCAACCGCGAGAGAGCGCCATGACCAAGAGGATCGCGGTCGCGCCATACTTCGAGCGCGCCGAGGGCAAGGACGACGACATTGCCGAGACTTATGTGGCTGGCCTGCGTGGCGCACCCGGTGACAATGCCGTTGTCGAGGTCGAGCTGCCGGCACGGCTGATCGAGCGCACCGTTCTGGTCGGCGCGCGGCTGTCGATCATGTTGGCACCGGACGGGCGGATCGTGCTCGACGCCGAGGGACTTGACAGCGAGACAATCGAGGCGGCGAGCGAAGCTGGAGGTCTCGCCAAACAGACGCTCGGGTCGGTGATCGCCGACTGCCTGCGTCTCGACCTGCTCGAGGGCGAGGACGATCCACTCGGAGACCTCGAGACGCTCAGAACCCAGCTCGTGAATGGGCTGGCGCAACTCGACGAGGCGACTGAAGGACTGAAGAGAAGACGAAAACGAGTGTAGGGGCTCGCATAGCTCGTCCCTTCGAGCACGGACGTCGACCTGTAGACCAAGTCTCAATGACGGTCCGCAGCGCTCCAGCTATCGACCGTCGCTGGCGCTGCACACAACTGACGAGATGGGCCACAAGCGACCTAACGCATCTACTCGGATGGTGCGCCGCACAAAGTTGCGTCATCCCAGAAGCGGACGCTGGACTCATAGAGATCGGCGACGAAGTGGTCGCCGCCGATCATGTCCGGAAATCGGAGGTACTGCGTCGAGCCATCAGATGTCCATCTTCTTTGCGATCTCGATGGCGTCAGCGACCTCGATGCCCGATCGAGGAGGCCGCCCGACCTACACCAGCCACTCCTTGAGGTCGTGGGCGCTGTGCCAGAACATCCACTCGAGCTGGGTTGCGCGCTTGAAGGCGTGGTGCATGGCGTCGCGCGTGCGCGACGAGGCGCCCATGGCCACCACATCGACCACCTTGATCACGGCGTCGACGGCTTGCTCGAACTCTACGCCGGCGTAGGTATCGATCCAGGCCTTGTAAGGATTGGGCGAGGCCGCTGCCCCATGGATGTACTTGCCGACCTCGCGGTAGATCCAGAAGCAGGGCAGCAGCGCGGCGAGCGCAACCTCGAACGGTTCGAGCGCGGCGACGCGCAGGAGATAGCTCACGTAGTGCTCGCAGACGGGCGTCGGCTCGGCGGCCTTGAAGGCGACCGTCGTGATGCCGAACTTGGTGAAATAGTCGGCGTGCAGCGAGCGCTCGACGACGATCGCCATCTGCGCGGCGCCGGCGAAGTGCACGACGTGGTCGGCGGTATGGCCCTTGGCCGAGGCGAGCGAGAGAGCTCGCGCGAAACCCTCGAGATAGTGCGCGTCCTGGATTATGTAGTGACGGAACCTGACCTCGGCGAGCGTGCCGGCGGCTAGCTCAGCGTTGAACGGCATCGCCAGGATTTTCTCGTAGAGCGGCAAATTGCGTGCCCACGCTTCGGCGCTGAAGGTCTTCGGCATCGACATCTCTCCCAATGCAAACGCTCAACGTCGGCGCGCGACTGCGCAGAACTTGCCCGCGATCTTCAGACGACGGTCCGGGATTTCAGCGAATGAAGTTCCATTACATAGATCGTCACGATGACGTCGTCGACCCGCCGCGGAAGCAATAGCGGCCTCCAGGGTGCGCCGTCTCGCAATCAATGCGACGGCGCACAGCGGTTGAGGCTTTGTCCACTACGACGTCCTGTAGCGGTATCGGTCGATCCCAGAAGCCGACATTCGTCGGGTGCGCGTTGACCACGAAGAAGCGAGCATTCGCTTGGTCCGCTCTCGGGTCTATCGCGTTCAGTGTAGAGACGGGAAAAGCTGGTGCTTTCCGCCCGTGACGCTCAGGTGTCAGATGTTGATGTTCGCAGCGATCTCGATGGCGTCATCCACTTCGATGCTGAGATAGCGCACGGGACATAGTCGATCTTCGAATGTCCAAGCGAATGGGCTTCATACTACGCATCTACGATCGCATTGAAAGTCAAAGAGCCGCTGCGTGTGTTGATCGCCTTATTAGCCGATACCACCGTCTCCCTTGCTCGGTCTGTGGGGATGATACAGGAAAACGGTCGCCGTCTGCGGCGCCACACCCAACAGATCGTCGAGCCGGTCTGACATAGCGGTCGAACTATTCTCCCCACGTTCGGGTCAGCACGCGCATCCAATTCTCGAAGAAGATCTTCTCGATCACCTCTTCTCCGAATTGACGCGCACGCATGGCAGCGATGAGATTGGGTAGACCAGCTGCCGAGCCGATGCCTTCTGGGATCATCGCCCCGTCGAAGTCTGAGCCCAACGCGACGCCGTCCTCACCGAGCCGCTCGATCAAGTATGCGATATGATCGACGATCGTGTTGAGAGGCGTGGTGGAGTCGCGGCGGCCGTCCTTGCGGAGAAAGCTCACGGCGTAGTTGACGCCAACCAAGCCGCCACTCTCGCGGATCGCCGCCAGCTGCTTGTCGGTGAGGTTGCGCGAGGAGGCGCAAAGCGCGTGCGCATTCGAGTGCGTTGCCACCAATGGGGCCCGCGAGAGGCGGGCGACGTCCCAGAAACCTTGCTCGTTGAGGTGTGACAGGTCGATCAGGATGCGCAGATCGTTGCAACGCTTGATCAACGTTTTGCCTGCGGGGGTCAAACCATCACCGGTGTCGGGCAATGAAGGAAAACGAAATGGAACGCCGTGACCGAAGATGTTCGAGCGGCTCCAAACCGGGCCTAAAGATCGCAGGCCAGCCGCATAGAGCACGTCGAGCATCTTGAGATCGGCATCGATCGCCTCGCAACCCTCGATATGCAGCACGGGGGCATGCGCGCCTGCTGCCTTCGCCGATCTGATCTCGGTGACCGAGCGCGCGAGCCGGACGCGACCATCCGAACTCTCTGCGATCCGCAGTAGCAACGACATCATCTCAAGGGTCACTCGTTGCGCGTGGGTCAAAGCGGGCGGCGGCGGCACGGGCACATCATACGGCACCGTGTCCGTCGGCTCGACGGCCGGTCGCGAGCTCTCTGAGGGTACAAAGATGGCGTAGAAGCCGCCGACCAAGCCGCCCTCTTGCGCTCGCGGCAGATCGAGTTGGCCTTTGGTGCCACCGTCGAGAAAGGCTTCGACGCCAGAACCGCGTCGCCACAGACGCAGCAGCACGTCGTTGTGTCCATCGAAGGAGTGCATGCGATTGCCTTTGGGTGGGGATGAGAGAGCGACCAACTTGCAGGGGGCTCGTGATGTGACGGCGGCGTGGTGTTAGCCGATCTTGTGAACGCGGCCTAGCGTCCGGTCTTGAGCCGGCTGACCTCACGCGTGCGGGGAGACGGGCCGCATCGCGCATCGCGATGCCGTTGTCTGATGGGCCAATGATGAGCCGATGCAGGAGGTCTTTGACCTCGGCACCCCGGAACCCGCACTGATTGGGGCCGCCGTCGATGTCCTTGAGGGGCAGCTGACGTTCTGGACGCCTATACGAGCCCAGTCCTTTACGCCGATCGAGACCGGTTCAACACCGAGTTCGAACGCTTGACCTTGAACCTGGAGCAGGCTGGAGGCGGCTTGCTTAAACTTGGCCGCCAGACCGTGCATGATCGATTGTTCAGCGCGTTCTTGTTTGCAGCGAACCTCGATCCGCGCACGATCGCCCAGCACCTTCCACCTCGGACGATCAGACTCTAGCCGAGTGCGGGCCGTTTGCTGGTGAGACCGGCGGCAGCCTGATAGGCCGCACCGATACGCAGCAGACGCGGCTCGTCGAAGGCTCGGCCGACGATCTGCATGCCGAGCGGCAGGCCCGATTTGGTGAATCCCGTCGGAAGCGACATTGCCGGGTTGCCGGTGACGTTGAACGGGATGGTATAGAACGGCAGACCGTGCGCGGCGTCGACCGGAAACGAGTCGAGGCGCGGCGCCGGAAACAGCCCGCTGGCCGTGACGATGGCATCGTACTTGGCAAGAACCTCGCGGTTCAGCAGCGTCGCCAGCTCGCGCCTGAGCCGCAGCGCCTGGATGAAATCGGCCGCCGACAGCGTCGCGCCGACCGCCATGCGCTGATACATGTTGCGGCCAAAATCGAGGGGGCGGCTCTTGAGGTCCTGCTCGTGGACGGCATAGCCCTCCGCCAGCAGGATGACGCGGCCGCAGGCACTGAAGATGTCGAACGCCGGCAAGGCGATCTCCTCGACGCGCGCACCGACCTTGGTCAGCTGCTGCACTGCGGCGTCGATCGATGCGATCACCTCGGGCGTAATCTTGGGATCCTTGACGAAAAAGTCGCGCGCATAGCCGATTTTCACGCCCTGCAGGTCGCGGCCAAGCTCGGCGGAGAAATCCGGAACCGGAACGTCGGCCGACGCCGGATCGAGGTCATCGTAGCCGGCGATCACCTGCATGGTCAGCGCCGCATCCTCCACCGTCCAAGACAGCGGGCCGCAGTGGTCGAGCGTATAGGAGAGGGGGAACACGCCGCGCCGCGACACGCGGCCGTAGGTCGGCTTCAGGCCGACGGTGCCGCAGTAGAATGCGGGGCCACGGATCGAGCCCCCGGTGCAGGAGCCCATGGCGGTGCGCACCAGTCCGGCGGCGACCGCCGCGGCAGAGCCCGACGACGACCCGCCGGTGAAATGCTCCGGGTTCCATGGATTGCGCGCCGGCGGAAATGGAAGGTCGAAGCTCGGCCCGCCGAATGCGAACTCGTGCGTGGCGAGCTTTCCGAGCAGCACCGCGCCGCCGGCCTTGAACCGCGCCTCGACGACGCTGTCCGTCTTGGGCACGTTGTCGACGAGCAGCTTGGAATGACAGGTCGTGCGGATGTCAGCGGTATTGAAGATATCCTTCAGCGCGTAGGGCACGCCGTGCATCGGCCCCTTGTCGATGCCGGCCTTGATCTCCTTGTCGGCGCGCGCCGCATCGGCCAGCGCCCGCTCGCGGGTGACTAGCACGAAGGCGTTGATCTTAGGATCGATCCGAGCGATGCGGGCGAGCGCATCCTCCGTCAGGGCCGTCGACGTTAGATCGCCGCTGCGCAAAGCGGCACCTGTCTCGGCGATCGAGAGCTCGTGCAGCGGCTTTGCTGGCTTGCTCGGTTTGCTATTCGCCATGATCAGCCCTTCCTCAGAAACGGGACGAGGCTGTAGGTGTTGGATGGCTCGTTCGCAGCCGTGCGCGGCTGGCGCAGGAATTCGACCACGCTCAGGTATTCCAGATAGCCAGCCACGACACCGGCCTTGCGGTCCTCCGGAACCGTCATGCCGGCCTTTGCCATCAGCGCGTCGAAAGCGCGCTGGCGTGCTTCATCGCCTTGCGTCATTGGGTGAACTGCTCCCGCCCGTAATGCGCCGGCCAAGGTCGGCCAAAACCTAGATTAGCCATTCCATCATGAATGTCCAATCCTCGACGCGAGCGGGATAGGTCGGCCGCAGCCATGACGACAATGCGAGCGTGGGCACCGCATGGATGCTAACTGCGGGGTGCGGATAACCCGCAGGGCACTGCCGATTTGATTTGGTCTGGCGAATTGATGTAGTCTGGACCAGAAAGCGAACCAGAGGACACAGCCGGGAGGAGAGCGACCGCCATGCGCTTGTTCGGAAAGGGCCTATTGTTGACCTTCACGGAGGTTCCAGCTCCGGACGATGCTGATTTCAACGAGTGGTACAACCGCGAGCATCTCGACGAGCGCATCAACCTGCCCGGCTTCCGCCGGGCGCGGCGCTACGAGGCAATCGACGCCGGCATACGCTATCTCTCCACCTACGAGGCGCTCGAGCCCAACGCCATCGCTTCGCCTGCCTATCTTGAGGTTCTCCGCAACCAGACGGCATGGAGCCGCGCGGTGATGGGGAAATTCAACAAGTGGCATAGGATGACGTGCCGTGTTGTCGCCGACGAGACGCACGGCATGGGTGCCTATCTGGCGCTGGTGCGCGTCTTCCCCAAACCGGAAACCGCGGAAGGCCTGGAGAGCTGGCTTTCGACCGAGGCTCTTCCCTCGATTGCCCGCAAACCCGGTGTCGTCGGAGCTTCAGCGGCCATAGTCGACCGCGAGATCGACGATCGCCTGTCGCGCGGGCTTGGGCAGAAGCCCGGCGGCGCGGTCCTGCCGGAGTGGGCGATCCTCGTCGAGGGCACTCTCCTGGCCGCGACCCTGGAGGCTGCAAAGACGCATCTCGCGGATCGGCTCGGCTCGGTCGCGGCGCCTTCCACCTCCCCCGTGTTCGAGACTTACCATATGCTATTTGCCAATATGCGGCTGAGCGATGCCGAGCTCGCTTGAGCGGCACCACGCGGACGATCAAAAAAGGTCCAGGGAACGAAGCGTGCTTGGAGGCATAGCCCATGAGGTTCGGACTGTTCGGGGGGGCCCAAGCGACGCCGGGAGACGTCGTCACCGAAGCGGTGCTCGGCTATCACGACTACGGCGACTACGTGCAGCTTGCCGAGCGCCTCGGCTACACCCATGTCTTCCTGGTGGAGCATCATTTCACTGGATTTGCGCAGCTCTCGGCCACGCTCAACTATATCTCCTATTTGGCCGGGCGGACGTCGACGATCCGCCTCGGGACCGCCGTGACTGTCATTCCCTGGCACAATCCGGTTCTGCTTGCCGAACAGATCGCCACCATCGACCAGCTTTCGAAAGGTCGGCTCGACCTCGGCATCGGCAAGGGCTATCGCTATACGGAGTTTCACGGCTTCAATATCGAGCCCAGTCAGCTCGACGGCATTTTCGAGGAAGCGCTGGTGGTGATCGAGCGCGCCTTTGCGGAGACGGGGCGCTGGTCCTACAAGTCGGATCGGTGGACTTTCAACGACATCATCGTCGAGCCACCTGTGGTGCAAAGGCCGCATCCACCCTTCTGGCAAGGAGCGGCCTCGCCGGATTCTGTGCGCAGGGCCGCGCGAAATGGCTACAAGCTCCTGCTTGATCAGCACTCTCCGCCCCAGCTCATCACGGATAAGATCAAGATCTACCAGGACGAGTTGGCCAAGGTCGGGCGGCCGTTCGATCCCTATTCTGTCGGCGTCAGCCGCGGCCTGATGGCCGCCAACGATGCTGCTGAGCGTGAGCTCAAGCATCACTATCGCAGCCGCTTCATCAGCGAGACCCAAACCTTGACCAAGGATCCGGGTCTGCAGGACAAGGCGTTCAATCCATCGCCGCTGATGGCCGGCACTCCGCGGGAGATGTCAGAGACGTCGGCCATCATCGGCAATACGCAGGAGATGATCGACAGGATCGGGAAGCTCTACGATGGCGGCGTCCGCCTCGTCCTGCTGCACGATCTGACGGGATCGAGACCTCACCTCGATGCCGCGCTCCGACAGTTCGCGACCGAGGTCATGCCGCACTTTGCCGATGACGTGGCAACAGCGGCTCGCCTGCACGTAGCGGCCGAGTAGCCAGCGGCCGCTGGCTGGTCAGGCAGGCAAACAGTTGGTCATCAGACGAGAAAGATTGGAGAGCACAGCCATGGCAAAAATAGCCAAGTATCTCTACTTCGCGATCATGGATGTGGAGCCGGAAAAAGAGGCCCTGCTCAACGAGGTCTACGATACCGAGCACGTTCCCGCGCTGCTGAAAGTTCCCGGCGTGCGCTCCATCACGCGCTGCAAGGCGCAGGACTTCGCCATGATCATGGGCGGCAGCCGCCGGGATATCAAGGTCGGCGACAATCCCGCCTACATGGCAATTTACGAGATCGATGGCCCCGAGGTGCTGACGAGCCCGGAATGGGCCGCCGCGGTCGAAGTCGGCCGCTGGCCCGAGCACGTGCGTCCGTGCACGAAAAATCGCCGGCAAGTGCTGCGCAAGGTGCTGTGAGTACGTACGGCTCGCAGCTGCCCCGTGGAGGCCGCTGCACCGAGTGCGATCCTGCCGCGCCGCAGGATCGCACCGGCGAGGAGCTTGTCGGCCCGTCAATTCTTGGCGACAGCGGCCTTGATGTCGTAGCGGACCGGCCACTTGTAGCCGTGCTTTTCCGCCTCATCGAGCGCCATGCGCAGCACTTGGCTGCCGGGGAGCCCCTTGGCGTCGAGCTCGGTCGCCTTCTCCTGCGGCCACGCCGCGAGCGACTTGGCCCACTCGGCGCGAACCGCATCCGGCACCGCCTTGATGTTGATGCCCTGCGACTTCATGAAGTCGATGCTCTTCTGGTCGTTCTCGGCGCTCCGCTTGGCCGTCTCGTTGCTGTAGTCGCGGCCGACCTCGATCAGGATGTCCTGCACCTCCTTGGGGAGCTTTGCCCAACGCGCCTTGTTGATGGTGACGCCGTGCTGCGTGATCGAGCCGAAGCCGATGGTCGTGTAGAACTTGCCGACCTCGTACCATTTGAGCGCGACGGGCACGGTCGAGAAGATGGCGAAGCCCTGGTAGACGCCGGTCTGCATGGAGGTGTAGCCCTCCACCGCCGTCGACTGCACCGGGATCACACCGGCATATTCCAACCACTTGAGGTTCAGGCCGGCGCCGGCGATCTTGCGGCCCTTGAGGTCCGATAGTTGGCTCCAGTCGAACGTCGTAAGCAGGTGGTAGCTCGGATCACGCACCAGCCCGATCAGCTTGGCGCTGAACTTGTCCTCAAACACTTTCGACATGTACGGCACGCTCTCGAACACGGCGTCTGCGATCTTGCCGCTGATCGGGGCGTCGTTCGGACCGAACGGCAACATGATCTGGAACACGTGCAACGGCAGGTTTGAAGGTTCGAAACAAAAACAATAGGCGCCGATGTCGATGATGCCGGCTTGCACCGTACCTTGCGGATGATGTCACCTTTGGGAGAACGGGGCAGGCTGTCCTGCGCCCTTGGCTTGCCGGCGGTGATCCAGTCGCGTAATGCCGCGACAGTCGCGGCATGGAGCTTGGCCGGGTCCACGATCTTGCCGTAGGGCGCCGGAACAGGGATGCGGTCGAGATCGGTTAAGGTCAGTTTCTCAATGGACTTCCGCTCAAACACGACCTGCAAGCCTTCGATGTCGCGCATTTGCTTGATTGTGGCGTCGTGCGCCTTGCCCCGCGCCCGGCGCACTTCCGCACGGGAGACGAAGATCCCAGCATAATGGGCTTCCGCCTGCTCTCGGAACCCAGGCCATGGCTCTGGAAGCCCACGAAAATCGCGCGATAATCCGAGCCGTTCGGCCTCCTTGAACGCTTCCGTCAAGCGCTGCAGCTGGCTGTTGGTGGTTGCCGCCACGACGAGCGCATCAAGCGCATGGTGTCGATCCTCCGACAGCCGTTCCCCGGTCTGGCTGCGTTTCAGCCGATCGATGCCCCAGGCACGACGCAGTTTCGATGTCAGCTCCCCAGGGCGTGCGAATACCCGAAGTTTGCCTTCCTCTGTTGGCGGATACAGCCGCTTCAACTCGTCGAGCAGCACCCGCGTAGCATAGCGTGTGTCATTGAGATTGCGGCTGCGAAACTTCTCTTCAACTTCTGGCGCGTTCTTGAGTAGAAGATTCCGCTTCTTTCGGCCTCTTATCGCTGATGCCTCAACGCGGGTAACAAGAAGGTCCCAAGACTCGGGTGTTTTGTCGGCAGTGAACCACTCGTATGGAGTGCGTCCGGCCTTCTCCTGGTTCTCGCCCGAGTGGCAGAGCGTCTTATTGATAAAGCTGTCGTCACCAAAGCGGCTCCACGGCAGAATGTGATCGACCTGAACGCGGTTGTCTGTTGCCAACACGGCGTCGAGAGGGATTGCTGTATCGGTATAGAGGCTCTTGCCGAGCTGCTCCTTCCAAAGCTCGTAGCGCAGCAGGTCGTCGCCCGAGACATCGTCCATGTTGAGGAGCTGCTTTAGTTCTTTGCGCGCACGCTCCTTGTCGGCCGTGCGATCGTTGATCCCGCGCTCAATCTTGCCGCGCTCCTCGATGCTCTTACCTACATCGCGCGCCAACTCGACGTGAACGCGATCGAACGGACCCAGCTCGTGCTCCAGTGTGGCAATCTGCTTCAGAATCTCGCTGAGTGCCTTGCGAGCCACCGGTGAGCCAATGTCCGCTATCTTGGTCGCCGGCCGGGCCGTGTGGTCATAGCCAGCCTCACTGGCCGCTTCGGAATACATCAGACCGCGCGCGAGTGACGGAATCATCTCGCGGGCGGCCTTGGCAGATATGTGACCGGCACCCTTGAATTTGCTAAAGGCACCGGCCTCCAGGCCAGCCATGATCGCGTCGACGATTGCCGGCTCAACACCGGACTCAGCGACCCCGCTGCGAATGTCGTCGATGTCTTCCCGAAATGACAGAGCGGCAGCAATTCGATCGAGCGGTTCGCCTTCGGCAACAAGCGCTTGCCAGCAGATTTCGCCGACACGATCCAAAATGACTTTGCGCAGGGCAAAGGTGCCTTCCGCAGCGCCACCGGTGCGTGCCACTACGTCTCGTCCCTCGTCGTCACGTCCTACGCCAGAAAATCGCGTATTTGGATCGAGGTCGAGAGCCGTCCGCAGCGTATGGAATTTCACGCCGTGGTTCTTACCAAATCCTGCAACCGCCAACCGGATTTGGTCTTCGGTGAGCGGGTACTCCGTACTGCCTGCAGCAAGCCGGAGCGAGGTCAATCTTGCCAGATATCGAAACCGTTCGAACGATACGCTCTTCTTGGCCGCTCGGCGTTCGTCTGGCTCGAAGGGGCAAAGGCCGACCATATGTTCGCTTGATTGCAATCCTCTTTGGCTGAAGGCCTTGTCTAGAAACATGGCCTCAAGTTCGGGCGTGGCCTGCGTCATGCCGAAGCTGCGCTGGCACTTGAAGATTTCGACGACTTCCCGCTGCTGGTCGTCGCGAAGAACCGAGCGCGAGTAGTCACCCGTCCTGTTGCGACGGCGATCCTTGAATGCGGGATCGCGCGCGAGCATCTCGCCGACTGTCCGCCACCGCGAGAGCCGGTCACGCGTCGCTTCAATCGCGCTGAGCATCTTGCTGCTGTCGGATGCGGCATTGGCGCCAAAAGCCCGTTTGGCATTCGAACGGAAGCCGCGATGGCGGGCAATATGCCCAAGGGCCACCGCCAGTTCGATTGGCGTCAGTGGGCGATTGAGCGCATCGGCACGCATGCACCAGGGATCAAGCGCTGGAGCCCGTAGTGCGTCTTTGCCGGAATTGGCCAATAGCCCGTGCGCGACAAACAATTCACGCAGAGCATTCATCCTCTGTCGGCGTCGATTGGTGACGCGACGTTGCCCCCTGAACTGACGACGCTCGGCCGATTTTAATCGCGGGCCAGACTGAGTCTTTTCTTCAGGGGAGTTGAAGGTTCGGACGCCTACCGCGACGACACCCCCCGTCGTGGTTTCGTCTGCGCTGGTCTCGATGACAGCCCAGCCAATCGAGGCAATGCCCCCATCCACACCCAGTATTCTCATGCAGCAACCTCCGCATCGTACACGCCTCGGTGCTTGACTTTGGCGCGGACACAAGGAATTCTGCAACTACCAAGGGGAAATTGGTAGGAAAGCCACGGCAAGGTGGATTTCCACGCGAAGGATTACCTCCGGGCTGGCAACGGTTCGGGGGGATTCCTATGAATCGCCGCAACGCGGTCTCCGGTTAAAATCACAAGTAGGCGCGTACAATTGGAATGGGCTAGGTCCGTCTCCCATTCGGTCTAGATCAGTCAACCACGGTTCCCCGGCTGTTTGGCGTGAGACGATCGGACCCCAACGCGGCAAGATCGCGAAGCACCCGGTGTGCTGTCGTCTTCGATATTCCGAGCGCCGTGCCGATCTCTTCCTGTGTGGCCTCGATACGGTCGCTCTTGGTAATCGCCCGCAGGTTGGTAACGGCGTTCGGCACCCTGCATGCGCATTCCGGCGAAGGCAACCCTCAACATTCCGACGCGTGGCGACCGCCCGTCTACAGGTTGGTTCTGCTGGTCTCGATCAACAGGTGGTCGCCATCGCCCCGGTGCACGTACGCAGGGTTCCGCCCTTCGGGAACCCACACACAACCGATTGTGCGAGTGTGCTTGGCTGGCAGTGGACGGACAAGAGCCGCTTGCTGGCCTAGACCCAGCACTCGTGGCACCAGCCGCCACAGCGGGCGCGATCCATTGTCGGGACACAGATATCCGACAAGCCGGACGAAGCGTGAAGGCGTGACATGCCGGCATGTCCGCAGTACCTTCGAGGGCTGCGCTGAAGTGCTAGGTGTGTGCATCCACTGGTTTATTGACAGCTCCACTGATCAGCCCTGCCGCACACCCACTTCTGATACCCGCCCCTGGGCGAAATTAGCTTGCCACAGACGTAATGGCCTTTGGGATTTGCAACTATTCGGACATCAACCAACGACCAGGATGTCCCTATTCCTCCCGGCGGTCGCCAATCAGGATGGGGCTTAGCACGATCAGGTTCACTAAGAACTTGCGCGCCGTATTCTGGTGTACATCCTGAAATACGAATGTGATCCTTGCTCTGCTGTTTTTGCCCAGCCTCAGCAGTAGGGGCTCCGGACAACGCGGCAAATGCGATCAGGCCCGTTATCCTGAAAAGCATAACGCGCACCCATGGTTGCTGGCTGTACCCGGAGTGAGAATAGCACAAGGGCGCTTCTGGAACCCAGTCAACCGCATCAACTGCTGCCCAACAGGCTCGTCCGTTGCAGATATGGCGCATGACCGCATCGGGCCTTGTGTCACGAGCGTAACCGGTCCACACGGCTGCGCGCAACTTTACGAGAGATGAAGGAGGGCCCTTCGGCGATCAGGTCGCTGATCCCAAGCCATTCTCATTTGCTGCGGTCATCGACCGGTCGCAACCGGTCTCCGACGCCGGTCGTCAGTGCGTGTGGTTGGCGTCATCATCCCGGCGTCCCAGAAACCCGCACAACAAGCGAAGGCCCCGCCGCCCCGTTACGCGACATACACGCATACCTCGACATGAATACGCCGGCGCACCAACCCTGGCAACTAACGCCGGCAATGTTGTTGCCACAGGTGTCCTGTAGTAGATTGAGCAATTGGCGGAGGTGCTGAACGCGCTCAAGGCCTATCATGTCAGGCCGTCTCAACATTGGCGTGCTGCTCTTGGCTGTGTTTTTCGCGGCAAGTCCGTCGTTTGCCCAGGGCAAGCGGGTGGCGCTGGCGATCGGAAACTCCGAATACAAGCACACGCCGCGCCTGGAGAACCCCAAGAATGATGCGACCGACATGGCGGCCGTGCTCAAGAAGCTCGGCTTCGCCGTGATCGAGGGGCGCGAACTCGACAAGGCCGCCATGGACCGCACCATTCGCGACTTCGCCGAGGCGCTCGGCGGCGCCCAGGCCGGGCTGTTCTTCTATGCCGGGCACGGCCTGCAGGTGGGCGGACAGAACTATCTGGTTCCGGTCGACGCCAAGCTGACGACGGCCTCCGCGATCGACTTCGAGATGGTGCGTCTCGATCTCGTGCACCGGACGATGGAGCGCGAGACCAGCACCAACATCCTCATCATGGATGCCTGCCGCGACAATCCGCTGGCGCGCAATCTCGCCCGCGCACTCGGCACGCGTTCATCCCAGATCGGGCGTGGCTTTGCCTCTGTCGAGGCCGGCGAGGGCACCTTGATCAGCTATTCGACGCAGCCGGGCAATGTCGCCCTCGACGGGAAAGGACGAAATTCCCCCTATGCGACCGCGCTGCTGAAACACATCGCTACCCCCGGCGACGATCTGCCGACAATCCTCATCAACGTGCGCAACGACGTGATGCAGGAGACGGCACGGCGGCAAGTGCCGTGGGAGCATTCCGCCATGACGGCCAAGTTCTACTTCATCCCGCCGACACCAACCGCGCTCCAGATCGAGTTGACGTTCTGGGGCTCTGTGAAGGACAGCCACAACCCGGCGGTGCTTTCCTCCTATCTCGATCGTTCTTTGATGGCGGGTGGTCGTGTCAAGGGCACGGGCCACGCGCTCTGAACTTTTTTTCGCGGATCACTTCAACTCATTTCCACCATGCCGAGCCCTTCCTTCCGCGCGCAGAAGCGGTCAAGGACGCGCACTTGC
>CAZCGE010000129.1:0-8851 GCA_964498125.1 uncultured Devosia sp.
GGCATCGAGGTCGACGACGCGATTGAGATCGCAGAGAAGATCGATATCTGAGGCTTCGACGCGATACCCCAGCAAGCAGACGAGGTCGGCGACGAGGAAAACGTCGCCGATCCTGGATAGGCTGAGGACCGCTTTTGTATATCTGGCGACGCCCATTTGCCCAGAGCCGCATAAGCCTGGATGGCAATCCCGGATCAAGCACATCGACCCGTGTCAGGCGACGCATTATATGCTTTGCCCTCGATAGCTTTCGATCATTAGCAAGAATGATGAATTGTCCCCTGCGCCTTCGATTGCACCATTCCGTCCGATCATTTCGCCAGCCTGCTCCTTAGAAGGGCGAGATCGATGAGGAGCTGGCGAGCCAATCTCCGAGATATCAACAGCTCGCGCCGTTCGACCAGCCACCGTCTGCTACACTGGCAATTACGGGACCCAGCCGGCCGCGCTCAGTGGCCGCCGCCCGCCCCCGGCTTGGCCGCTCCACACACAAGCAGTGCCATGACCAGGCCTCTCTCACAGCGAGAGACGCGACCGGCTCGGACGGCGACCCATGCCCGACGTATCCGACGGCGTTCAACTCGGTACCGCCACCATCGGTCTCGATCTCGATGCGGCCGTAACGCTGTCACGCGGCGATCTGCGCCGGCATCTCTATGTCATCGGCAAGACCGGCACCGGCAAATCAACCCTGCTGCTCAACTTGATGTTGGGCGATCTCCATGCCGGTCGCGGCTTTGCGTTATTCGATCCGCATGGTGATCTGGCGACCGCCATCGCCGATGCGGTGCCGGCATGGCGCATCCCTCATGGCGTCATCTATCTCGATCCGTCCGACCTCGCCCATCCGATCGGCTTCAATCCCCTGCATGGGATCGCCATAGATCATCGGCCACTGGCGGCGGCGCATATCGTCGCCGCCTTCCAGCATATCTGGGGCATGTCCTGGGGCCCGCGTCTCGAATACATCCTGACCCAGGCGCTGCGCCTGCTACTCGATGCGCCCGGCACCACGCTTCTCGGCCTGCCACGTCTGCTGACTGATGACACATATAGAGCCGCCCTCCTCGCCCACGCCCGCGATCCGGTAGTGCGCGGCTTCTGGCAGGGAGAGTTCGCCCACTACAATGAGCGCTATGCCACCGAAGCCATCGCGCCCATTCAGAACAAGGTCGGCACGCTGCTGTCGCCGCCGGCCATCCGCAACATGCTGGGCCAAGTGAAGAGCACCATCGACGTGCGCGGCATCATGGATCGCCGTCAGGTGCTGATCGTCAATCTGGCCAAGGGCAAGCTCGGCGAGGCGCCGACGCACCTGCTGGGCGCCTTCCTGACCACGGCCTTTGCCCAGGCCGCCGAGGCGCGTGCCGATCAGCCGGAGCACGAACGTATCGACTTCACGCTTTATGCCGACGAATTCCAGAACTTCGCCACCGACAGCTTCGTCACCATCCTGTCGGAGGCACGCAAGTATCGCCTGGCGCTCGTGCTGGCGCACCAGTTCCTGGGCCAGCTGACGCCGCTGCTGCGCCAGGCGGTGATCGGCAATGCCGGATCGATCCTGGCCTTCCGCATCGGCGCCGAGGATGCGCCGTTGATCGCCGCCGAATTGGGCATCGCCAGTCCCAGTGCCCTGACCGATACGGCGAACTTCGCCGCTTGGGCGAAGCTCTCCTGCGATGGCGTCCCAGGTGAGCCCCATCACATCGAGACGCTGCTGCCCGATCCGTCGTCGGCAGGTCGCATCGAAGCCGTGCGCCGGCGCACATGGGCAAGGTACACGCGACCGCGCGGGAGTGTGGAAGACAAGATCGCGCGATTTCTGAGGTCTCGCTGAGAGGCGTGACAATCATTGCCTCGATCGAGCCTCCCGAGCCACAGCCGACCCGCAATCTTTGTCGCGACTCTTGACGGGTGCCGCAAATCACTCGACTGAATCTTGCTTTGGACGGAGGAACGTCATGACTCGTCGGCTCCTCGGTATTGGACTTGCAACTGGTGTTGTGCTGCTCCCCCCTGGCGCTGCGGCGCAGCAGCGGGGTGTGCAGGCTCTCGATTTCATGCTGCAGCAGGCCGACCGCGAAATCCAGCGTCAGAACCAGCTCAATTTCGAGAACCAGCAACGGCAGGAATGGCACCGCTTGCGGCAACAGTTCACCGCATTGTGGCAGGCCTGCCATGCCAATCAACTGCCGGCCTGCGAGCAGGCTCTCAGCCTTCCCTACCTCGACGATCAAAACCGCCATATCCTGTTGGCCAAGCGCGCCGCCCTCATTGCCGCGCAGCACGCCGCCGAGCAAGCCAGGCGTCAGCACATCGAAGCTCAGCTGGCGGAGCAGCGACGGCGGCGCGAACAGGACCAGCAGGCCGAGCACGAGCGCCGGATGCGCTTCGAGGCCCAGGCTGCGGACGAGCAGCGGCGCCGGCAGGAGCAGGAACACGCGGCAGAGCGGGCCCGGCAGTTGCGTCTCGAAGCCGAGTTGGAGCAACAACGCCGGCAGCGCCAGCAGGCCGAGCGCGAACGCGCGCAAGACCTCGCCCGCCAGCAGGCTGACACCGAGCGACTTCGCCGCGAACGTGAGCAGGAAGAGGCGCGATTGGCGGAGCTCAAAGCTTTCTCAGCCGAGCGCGATGCCTGCCGAGGCTTCAACATCGCGGCCTGCGATAAGGCGCTCGACGCGCCGCAGGCGACTGGAGCGTTGCGCGCCGACCTCAGTGAATGGCGTGCCTTGGCCCTCAAGCTCGATGTCGATCTGCAGGCCTGCCAGGCCGGCTCCACCGCTGCCTGCGATCAGGCCGATGCTTCACCCGCACTCAAGGATTATCACCGCCCCGCCATCCAACAGTGGCGCACGGCTGCTTCCCCGTTCCACCAGGCGCGCGAGTTTGTCATGTTGCATACGGCATCGATCACCGCCGCCGGCGCCAATCTCGCGACCTCTATCCACACGCTGCCGCCCTCCACCCACATCACCGGCGCCATCGCCGCCATGCTGGCCCTGGCGCTGGCCACCATGGTCTGGCGCAGCCGTCGGCGGCCGGTCGGTCCTTCGCTGCCAGACAGTCCAGCCCCAGCCAAAGCGATGCCGCAGATTGCCGGCCGTCATGGTCTTGCGGCCGGCCTTCTTGCACGCACCTCAGACGTGTACCGGCGCCTGTCGCGTCGGCTGCGGCGGACCTGGGTGCGGCATCTGGCTGCCCGCCGGACACCGGCCGCGGCGCCCGCACCGGCCAAACCCGCCGGCCTGCCGGCCATCATCCCGCAGCGCGATACGCCGGCAGCACTGGCGGCCATGGAGCTGGCCAATGCCTACATCGACGAGGTGCGCGAGGCCGGTCTGCCCGACCTCGACGACGAGGCCACCCGCAAGCAGCACCTCAATACGCTGTCGCTGGCCTCGAAACAGCTCGATGCCGCGCAGAGAGTCGATCCCGACGCCATCCTGGAGGGCCAGGACGACAAGGACTGCTTCTATCGCCTCTCCATCAGCGAGCTGAAAGCACAAGCCCTGCTGATCGAGGGCCTGACCCATCAGGTCTACGACACCCGCCGTGCCATTCCGGCGCTGGTCGCCGCCACCCGCGCTGATCCGAGCTGCGCCAATGCCTTTTTTGCACTCGGCCTCACGCATGCCGCCAACATGAACAAGGCCCCGGCGATCGAGGCCTTCCAGCGCGCCGTCGCGCTCGACCCGAAAAACCTCTCCTACCGCAAAGAATTGAACCGTGTCGAAAACGTCAGCGAATTCGAGATCGTCGGTTATCGCGCCACCCGCGCCGGCGAGAAGATGTTCGATGCCGGCATCAAGACCGCCAACGCCGGCATCAGGGTCTGGAATATCTTCGCCATCACCTGGAACATCGTCACCTTTCCAACCCGAATGACGTTCCGTTTCTTGCAAATGCTCGGCATGTTTGGTCGCTGATGGTGCAACCTCCCACCTGGGCGCTCACCGTCTCGCACGCCATCCGCTACATGGGGTTGCGCCCCTGGCAGCCGCGCCTGTCGCTGGATGCCACCACCGAGCCGTTGCCCAAACGGGTGCAGCGGCTCAACGCCGCCTGGGCCGCTTCGCGGCTGTCGGATGGCGAACGCGCGGCCAAGTTCAATATATCGATCTTCGAGGCCGCCTATCATCGCGCCACCGAAAAACGCCAGCCGGCCGATGCGATCCTTGATGCGTTGGGCCGGCTCGGCATCGATCTGGCGCTGCAGAACGGCAACGTGTTTGATTTTCCCACCATCGACCTCACCCGCTCACTCACTGCCGCCGAGGTGCACGCCGTCACCGAACGGTTGATCGAGGTGCAGACCCGCATCGAGCACGACGACCGCATCCACGATCTCTTTGCTGAAGGCTTGTGTGCTTTGTTCACCGGGCTGCTCGACGAGCTGCCGGCCGCCGCCTTTGCGGAACTCCCCACCCCGTTCACGGTGCCGCTCTATGCGCTGGCCGATCCCGCGACGCTGGCCGGCCGCCTCGTCGGCACTTTTCTGCAGGACCTCGTCCCCGACACGCCGGACCCCATTGCCGCGCTCGCTTTCCAGGGCACCCGCCTGCAGCTGTGGCACAACCTGCTCGCCGTCTCGCGCATGACGTCCGAGCAGATCGAGACGGCGCCGCACAAGATCATCGCCCCCAAGGACTGCGATCTCTCCCCGCCCGAGATGATCGCCGCCTATCTGGGTGACACCCCACTTGCCGACTTCGTGCGCACACCGGTCGCCTTCGCTCTGCCCCTGGAGGCCCGCTTCCAGCACACCCACATCGTCGCCGGCATCGGCCACGGCAAGACCCAGCTGATGCAGACTCTGATGCTCGCCGACTTCGATGCCCCCGATCGCCCCGCGGTGGTTGCCATCGATAGCCAGGGCGATATGATCCGCACGCTGTCACGGCTCGCCCGTTTCGATCCCGCCATCGATGACCGGCTGATCCTGCTCGATCCGGCCGATACCGAGTGGCCGCTCAAGCTCAACTTGTTCGATGTCGATCGCAAGCGCATCGACGCGCTGCCACGTGGCCAGCGCGAGCAAATCCTCGCCGGCATCGTCGAACTCTACGACTACATCTTCGGCGCTCTGCTGGGCTCGGAACTGACCGCCAAGCAAGGCGTCGTGTTCCGCTTTCTGGCCCAGCTGATGCTGGCCATTCCCGACGCCAATATCCACACCCTGCGCTTGCTGCTGGAAGACCCGACGCCCTTCCTGCCCTACCTCGCCAAGCTGCCGCCAACCGCGCGCCGATTCCTCGAACAGAACCTGTTCGATCCGAAAGAGCGCGAGTATGTGCAGACGCGCAAGCAGGTCGTGCGCCGACTCTACGATATCCTGTCCAATCCCACCTTCGAGCGCATGTTCTCCCATCCCCACAATGCGCTCGACATGAAGCGCGTGCTCGACGATGGCAAGATCGTGCTGGTCAACACCGCCAAGGACGTGCTGAAAAGCGAGGCCTCGGCCACCTTCGGCCGCTTCGCCATCGCCCTCATTCTCCAGGCCGCCCTGGAACGCGCCGCCGATCCGATCGCTGAGCGTCGCGCGGCCTTCGTCTACGTCGACGAGGCGGCCGATTATTTCGACGACAACATCGACACGCTGCTGAACCAGGCGCGCAAGTACAAGGTCGGCCTCACCGTCGCCCACCAGTTCCTCGATCAACTGACGCCGGCGCTGCGCGCCAGCTTCATGACCAATCCTGCCATCCGTTTCGCCGGTGGCCTGTCCGACCGGGATGCCCGCGCGCTCGCCTCCGACATGCGCACGACCAGCGCCTTCTTGCTCGCCACCAGCAAGCGCCAGGCCGCGACCGAGTTCGCCTGCTTCGTGCGTAACCACACGAGCACCGCCGTCGCCCTCGAACTGACGCTCGGTCGCGCCGAACGCGAGCCGCGAATGGCCGATGCCGCATTCGAGAAATTGCGGAGCCGCGTGCGCGCCGAGGTCGCCGCACCCATCGACGAGGTCGATGCGCTAATTGCCGCAGCGATGCCAGGTGCCACCATAGTGCAGCAAGGCACCACCCGCTTCGCCGACGATTATTGACTGGCCCATGTTATGATTGGGCCATGCCCAGCCTCAGCGCGCCACAGCCCGCCATGGCCCGCCGCAGCCGGTTCAAGCGCGCGGCGCCCGAGCCGCTGCGCCTGACCGCCGACGACCTGACCATCATCCGCCATATCGCCAGGCACCGCTTCCTGCGCTCGACGCATCTGCTGCAATTGATGCCCGAGCGCAGCGCCAAGAAACTGATCGAACGGCTGGGCGCGCTCTATCACAACGGCTACATCGATCGGCCGCGCGCTCAACTCGATTACTACGCCACGGCTGGATCGGCGCCGATGGTGCACGCCTTGGGCAATCGTGGCGCCGAGGCCCTGGCCGCGCACGATGGCATCGATCGCGGCCAAATCGATTGGACCTGGAAGAACCGCGGCGTCGGCCGCCTGTTCATCGAGCACACCTTGCTCATCGCCGATGCGATGGTGGCCGCACGCTGTGCCATTGCCTCCCGCGCCGATGTCCGCCTGATCGACGTGCAGCAGATGTTGACCGCCGCACCCGAGGCGACGCGCCGCGCCGCCAACCCGCTCAAGCTTGCGATCCGCGCCCAGCACGCCGGCCAACTCGCCGATCTCGCCGTCATTCCCGACGCCGTATTCGGATTGGATTTTACGGTTGAACGCAAGCGCAAGTATTTTTTTCTCGAAGCCGACCGCGCCACCATGCCGGTCGTGCGCAAGGACCTCGACCAGACATCGTATCTGCGCAAGCTCGTCACCTATCTCGCCGGCGGCGGCCCGGCCAATGCCTTCGGGGCGCAATTCGGTGTTGGCAATTTCCGCGTCCTCACCGTCACCACCAGCCCTGAGCGCATGGCCACCATGATCGACGCCTTGAAGCAACTGACAAGGGGCGCCGGCTCGCAGCAGTTTCTGTTCATCGATCGTGCATCGTTGCAGGCCTGTCGGGATTTGCTGTCGCTCACATGGGTCAGCGGCAAGGGCGAGCACGTGACGTTGCGCGATTGATCGTGGCGTATCGACCAGCGGAATCTTCGACTTCTCCCTCAATTCTACCGCGCACCGCCATCGCGCCGCGTCAAGCGCAGCGGCGGTCACGGCAAGACAGGACCGCTTGACGCGCGCGGACGGGCGCGCAGGCGCGAGCGCATGCCGGCTCCGGAAATCATGCCCAAGGATGCCTCACCAGAAATCATGGGGAACAGCAGACCATCAGGTGGCGACCTGCGCAAGATTGACGCGCGAATTGTGCAGCATACCATTCGGACAGTCTCTGCCAGATGCGACCGGTCATTGAAACGCCGGCGCGAGGAATGGTTCTCGCGCTTGCGTACGCAGTGACTTGTTGCAAACTTCATGGAGAATGGAGATGGCGAAGATGTATCGCGTCTACTCGATCATCGAGCGACCGAAGCAGGACGACTACTGGTTGAATATCGGCGTGGCGTTTCCCCACGACAATGGCGACGGCTTCAACGTCATTCTGCAAGCCCTGCCCTTGCACGGCAGCGGCAAGCTCGTGGTCCGGGCCTACGATCCCGAGAAGCACGAGGCGGAGGAAAACGAGAAGCAGGCCGTCGTCAAGAAGGGCGCCAAGGCCGCCGCCTAGCTGATCCGATCGCCGACCAGTCTCTCATGCCCCGTCCGCTCGTCGGCCGGGGCATGTTTTTCATCGATCTCCGTATTTTGCGCCAGCGCCCATCCCGGACGTTGGCATCGAGGTACGGAGTTGCATCGTGAAAAGAAAACTCGACAAGGCGCGTGTGTTCGCACTGAAGGGCTTCACCATCAAGTGCGATCGGGCCAAGTTCTTTGTCTCACCCACTGGCCATGACACGTGGTCTGGGCCCTACAAGAGCCTGCACCACGCCACGACGGCGATCGCCCGCAAATTGGCGCTCGAATTCACCGAACGCCAGCGGCGTCAGCAACAATGGCAGGAACAGCGCCATGGCTGACGCATCGCGGATCGCCGAACTCAATGACCGGTTCCGCAAGGACCCGGCACGTTGGGGCAGAGCCTATGTCACCGATGGTGTCGCCGGACACGGGCCCGAATTCGTGCGCCGGGCGATGGCGGCGATGGCGGCGTTCGACGCCTTCACCGCCGGCAACGATCCCTATGGTGAAAGGGATTTCGGATCGTTGAAGCTCGACGACCAGACGCTGTTCTGGAAGATCGAGTATTTCGACAAGGCCGATCTCGATTTCGGCGCCGATGACCCCAGCAATCCGGTGACCACGGCGCGCGTTGTCACCCTCATGCTGGCGGACGAGTATTGAGGAGGCCGCCATGACCCAACAACTGGCCTTCTCCCACCTGCTCGCCGAAGCCGACGCGCAACAGCGTGCCGCTCTCGATCGTCACCGCGATCGGGTGCAGGCCTGGTTCGACCAGTTGCCGGAGAGCGACAAGAACCGGCTGGCCGAGTGGCTGGCGGCGTTCGAGTGGGACACGTGCGCTGCTCTTTCGGCCGCCGCCGGTGATTGGCATGACAACCGGCGACGGATGATTGCAACATGATAGGTCCTCGACTGCCCCATCGATTCTGGTGGGGCATATTTTTTGTCTGGGGATTATCATTGCAGCGGTGTTGGGCGCCTCGCCCGCGCCGCGCGTCGCGTGCGACCGGGCTCTATCTCCCCCGGCGCTGCCGGGCTCGACGGAACCCGCAATGCGGTTTCCGCCCATGCGGGTAACATGGGGTGATGGCGGCTGGTCGCATCAAGGGCACTCCGTAGTAACTCCAGGGTGCTCACCTGACCGCTCCAGTGATTCGGCCAGGAGGGCACCCCATGAAGCACAAGGCAGGCACCGCAACGCAGA
>CAZCGE010000130.1:0-22181 GCA_964498125.1 uncultured Devosia sp.
CCGACGGTTGGCTGAATTCTGAGCGCTCTGAGACCGACCTCTTGACGGGCCTGATGGTCAGCAACGGGTCATTCACGACTGGACCCCATAGTCGGCTTTCAGGCTACTGCGGCCATCAGACCGTGGCTAGTCGGTTGACCCATCGGTTGACCCGGAGGCAGTCGCTCGCGACACAGGTCCAGGCTGCGTCATAATGGCGCATCTTTTGTGGCGACGGCCGGATTGATCCGATACCTGCCGCAGGGCGCTCGTCGCGATGGGCCAATAAGCAGTCGAACCAAAAAGCAATTTTGCCACGCGGGTTGACGAAGATTCCGCAGACGAATACGCGCCGAAGTGGAATTACGCTCGCAGTCTCGGCGGCGCTATCGACAAAACGGGCGTGGAAGCCGTCCAACCGATCCTCGGCCAGCTGGCGCCGGGAGAAAAACATCCACTGCTGATCGTTATCGACCTGCGTTGCGTTCAGCCTCAACCAGTCGCCATACCGGCCGCATAGATCTGGTGGTCGATTGCCCCTTAATGTTTGCGTAACTATAGGCCATTGAGTTGTCACTCAATAGTCGCACGACATATCTGGCTGAGTGAGACTTATCTTCGAACTGAATTGCGTCGCCATCGATGCGGCCGTCGATCGCTAACGAGCCTGGTGGGCCTTGATCGAAGCTCGTCTCATCAGCAGGCCCGTAGAGATAAATTCCACTTACCCGCCCATCGCCTTGAACTCCTGTTACTAAGACCATAATTCGGCGCCCCTTGCCGTTCAGACCGGTTTCGTCGACCCAAACGGCTAGGCCCTCTTGCACCAGCGTGCTGCCCGCTCAGATAATCTGATCGCCGTCGTTGGCATATTGGATGCCGAAAACGATGCCAGTGTTGTTGTAGCCGTCGAGCTGGGTGTGCAGCACGCTCGCGGCGTGATCAACAGAAGCTCCGTTGAAAGGTGACGCGA
Source organism: uncultured Devosia sp. (assembly GCA_964498125.1). GTDB lineage: Bacteria > Pseudomonadota > Alphaproteobacteria > Rhizobiales > Hyphomicrobiaceae > CAMDBL01. The sequence goes on from CAZCGE010000130.1 coordinate 953, forward strand.
TTGGAGATGTGTATGGATTCGACCACTTGACCGCATCGCTGGTTGGGACTTTGCCCGCGCTGAGTTCCGAGACCGACAACGTATGATCGTTGTTGGTGGTGAGGTCCAGCCACTTCACCGCGTCGTCCAGCAGATGCTGAGGATCGACGGTCGACTCGACGTCATCCGTGCCGGGGTTGCCGGCACGGAAGTTGAGCTCGGTCGCCACCGCGTCGCGGGCCAGCATCCAGCGGCCGTCCTGCTGCTGCTTCTGCGAGGCGTTGATGAATGACTGCGCGTCCTTCAGCGAGATCTGGATCTCGCCAGCCTCGAGCGTGTTGTCGTGATCGCCGCCGAGAATGAGGAACGTGGAGGCGGCGGGGCCGATCGGCGCCAACTCGTGATCGGGGAAGGATGGACCGGTCTTGCTGAATCCCTCCTTGCCGTCCCAGTACTGCAGGCCGAGGTTGCTCCAGAAGCCCGGCGTGCGCACGCCGGGGCCGTCGAAGCTCTCGACGGTAGCGGTGTCGTTTGCGCCGACCACATTGTCCTCATCGTCCATTGCGGTGACGGTTGCCAGGTTGGTCAGTACGTCGTGGTTTGGCGCCAGTGTGATCGTCGTGTCGACATCGAAGATCCAGGTTTCGCCAGTTTCGAAGATCAGGTCGCCATCATCTCCACTGGTGGGTGTGGTCAAATCGAGGAACATCAGGTCGACCTTGTCGTCGATCAGCGACACGATCGTCAGCGGATCGGTCGATACGCTGTCATTCGTGAGGGCGTAGCGATAGGTCACCTCACGCGTGCCAGCGCCGACGGTCTCGCTGTCGTTGAACACGTTATCGCCATTGGCATCCACGGTTTTGACGATGGAGATGGCGGGGGCGAGGTTCTCGACGCTGACGACATGATCGTCGGTGTCGCCGGCCGAGGTGTTCTCGTCGTCGTGCGCCGCCACCGTGACGACGTTGGTGTGCGTCGTGCCGGCGTTCTGCAGAATGACCGGGCTGGTGAAGGAGAACGTGAAGTCATCACCCGGAGCAAGCACGATCGCGGCCGCAAGCTCGTTGCCTGGGATCGCCTGATAGGCGGTGAGCGCCGCTCCGGTCAGATCGCCGAACTTGTCATCGACGATGCTGTCGATGGTCAGCGGATCGGTCGAGGCATTCAGCGCTGACGCCGTGATCGTGAAGGTGTAGGTCGCGGTATCGCCACCCTCGTTGATGGTCGCCGAACCGGACTTGTCGATGGTCACCGTCGGCGTGCCATCCCCACCGCCGCCCCCACCACCTCCGCCACCTCCACCCCCGGTGACCACCAGCACATCCGCAGAGGCGGTGCCGCCGACGTTCTGTGCCGTCGTCACAGTTGCGGTATTGTGGATGCTGAGATTGCCGCTGTTCCCCTGTTCGCGGGTGACGTCGGCCGCCTGCACATCGTAACCAAGCGTGTACGTCCAGATCTCGCCCACGTCGAGCGTGCCGTCGCCATGGGTGCCGGCGCCAGTGTCCACGTGGCCGGTCAGGATAGTGACCGTGTAGCCCTCGATCGTGTCCGTCACATTGACACCAGTGAGATCGACGTTGCCGTCGTTGGTCAGCGTGATGGTGTATGTGACATTTTCGTTCGCATTGTCGATTGCGCCGATGGTAACAGAATCGGCCGATATCTGCGCCGTCTTGGTGATCGTGATTGCGGGATTCGTGGCCGCGACGGACCATTCCTCGTACGTGCCGTCCTGACTGAACGTCAGGCCCTGATAGCCAAAGGCCGAATAGAGCAGAATCTGGGAATCCGGCGTCGCCCCCGCCTCCGTGAAGTTAGATAGCGGAATGAGCACGCGGTAATTGGCCTGCCCATTCCCGCCGCCCAGGTCCTTAAGCGCGATCCATCTGTCGGCGCCGGTGTCCATATCGTACACCAGCGTTCCACCAGTAACTCCAGAGCTCGCGGTGCCATCCTGCTGCAGCGGGCGGTCCATACTCGTCACGGCCGCGAGCCCTGAGCCGCCAACATAGACTTGCAGCGAATCCAAGGACAGAAGTTCCGTCGACCCCTGTTCGCCGATATCCAGCCGAAATTCCCGATACTGCGTTCCATTAACGGTTACGACAGGTACGTCGCGCAGCAGGAGGGAGTGCGTGAATGTCGCGGTGTCGATATCGTCAAGCGGTGCTTTGCTGGGGCTGCCGCTTCTTCCGTCGGTGTTGAATCCTTCTTCGGTAATCGTCAAGCCGTCGGTGTCTCGTTGGCCGCCGGAAATGCGCACGAACGCGTTAACCACGCCGCTGCCGCTACCCGAGGTTGACACCTCCTCAAATCGAGCCCCATTTATGGTGCCCGACGAAGCCACCGTGGTGAGGTCAAGGGCTGTGGGGTTGGGGTTCGGGTTTGGCGCCGCCGGCTGCGCATCCGTAAACCCCACCGTCGCCACCGCGCCGCTTTCATCGCTCGCGCTCAGCACGAACGCCTGGTTGGCCGCGTCCTGATTGACGTACCAGCTCGTCACGACCGTGCCGTTGACGATGAGGTCGAGGTCGCCGGCGCCGCCGTCGGTGATGGTCCAGGCGTCCATGCCGAGCAGATCGTTGGCCTGCGTGTCGTCGGCCGTGCCGAAAATACCGTCGGCGCCGGCGTAGAGGTGATCGACATCGAACGTCACCGTGCCGCCGACCTCGACGTTCTCCGCCGTGAAGATGGCGGTGGAACCCGGCGCATAGTCCGGCAGGTCGGTGCCGACAACGAGAGCGGCGGCGATGGCCTGCACCAGCTCGGAGTCGTCGGTCGCGGGTTCGTCGGCCAGCAGCGCCTCGTCGATGGGGGTGTTGGGATCGTCAATGGTCGGCATTGTAAATCCTCCAAGTCGGAATTTCGCGGTTGATGATAGGGCGCGCGCCGGCCTCGCCGGTGCGATCAAATTTCATTGTGCCTCCGGCTATTGCCGGCCGGGGCGGTCACTCGGTGCTGGATCGGCTAGCCGCCCCTAATGGGCTCGACGTCGCGCTTGGCGCGAGGTCGGTTGCAAAACGAAATGCCGTCGGTGATGGTCACCATAATGCTGGTCTCCCCGCTGATCGATGATACAAAAAAACGCGTCTGCAGTTTCGTCGCCGTCATTCGGCCAAATGCGCCACGAATCAGCATCTGCCGCCCGCGCGGCATCGCCGTTGGTTTTGTCGTTGCAACGCGTCCCGCACGCACTCGACTTCAGTCTTGCAATCCTCGAGCCGCACGCAATTCCCAGTCCGCCGGGTGTTCTGTTGCTCGTTCCGGCTGTTGCGATCAACGTTGCTCCGTGAGCGTGACCTAAATCTTCATCCAACCGCCGCTAAGTCCTGGATCCGGCATCAATAGCATTAACCTCAAATGCAGAATTAACCCGGATCTTTCACAAACACAAGCAGGAACAGTGACACCTGCAGCTTTACGTGTGGCTGGAGCAACCCTGTGGATAAGTGTGCCGGATCGCGTGCCTGGTCGCCATGTTCACGCCTCCGCCGGGTGCGCCGATGGGGCCTGCCGCCTGCGCGGCGATGGCCGTGGCCCAGGAAAAACATGCGCCGCGATGCCGTCAGGCCACATCGCATCAGGGCGCCGCAAGGTAATCTGATTCGGCGCCGCAGGGCTGGCGGCCCGGCCCGGCGCACCTTCCGGTTGCAGGCTTGCCCGCCCGGCCTGCGTGGACCGGCGGCGAGGCGAATCCGCGCTTCGCGGTCACTTCGCTCTCGCTCGATCGCGCCAAGACGCGCTTTCTCCAAAAGGGTGTCTACCTTCGGCGGCGGGCTGGGTCACAATCCACGGACATGACCGTGCCCCAGCCCCGCAAGGTCAACGCTCGGCTGCGGACCAACATGACCACGATGCGGGAGTCTGTTGCAACAATGTCCCCGCACACTTGGCCGACATGGCTCACTTCGCCGTGAACACGGGCTGCAGAGACAGCGAGATCTGCGGCCTCAGGTGGGACTGGGAGGTGAGGGTGCCGGAGCTTGCCACGTCGGTCTTCATCATCCCGGGACGGAAAGTGAAAAACGGGGAAGAGCGTCTCGTCGCCCTCAATCGGATCGCCCGCTCGGTGGTCGAGTCCCGGCGAGGCCAGCACGCGTCGCATGTGTTCGCCTACGAGGGCAGACCCGTGCTGCGGATGCTGAACTCCGCCTGGAAGAAGGCACGCCTGCGGGTCGAGCTACCGCTCGTCAGGGTGCATGACCTCAAGCACACGTTTGGTCGCCGACTGCGGGCTGCCGGCGTGAGCTTCGAGGACCGGCAGGATCTGCTCGGGCATCGCTCCGGGCGGATCACGACGCACTACTCGGCAGTCGAGCTTTCGCGTCTCATTGAGGCCACGGAGCGCGTCGTCGAGCAGAACGGAAAGAGGCCGGAGTTGGTCGTTCTTAGGGGTAAAATAGGAACAGACTCCCGCAAAACTCCCGCAACAGGGGAAGAGGGCATCGGGAGGAAAATCCTAACCCTCTGAAATCCTTGGTGCCGGCTGAGGGAATTGAACCCCCGACCAACGGTTTACAAAACCGCTGCTCTACCCCTGAGCTAAGCCGGCTGACCATGGCAGGTGGACGCGAGTGGGCGATGGCCTGGGGGGCCATTCTCGATCCGTGGCGCTTTATAGCTGGAAGATCGTGGGCCCGCCAGCGGCCGCGGGCAGATGTGGATCGCCGGCCCAGGACATCCCGCCGAAGTAGGTCTGATGTGCAATTCAAGCCGGGCTCGAGGGCTGGACTTCGCCGCCGCCGGCATTAACAGTAGTGTCCACCCGATCCGCAAAAGTCGCGCCAAGTCCGGCTGGCATGGGCCACAGGCCAACGCGTGCGGGATCAATCACGGGCGTCAGGGAGGCAACAATGGCGAAGAAACCCATCGGGCTGGCGATCGTCGGCTGCGGCGTCATCGGCCGCATGCGCGGCACCATCGCCCGCGACTATCCCGGCATCGGCTGGATCGGCCTCTCCGACATGAACGAGAAGGTCGGCAACAAGCTGAAAGACGACATCAAGGCCGACTACTTCACCACCGATTTCCGCGAGCTGATCAACCGGCCCGAGGTCGATGCGCTGATCGTCGCCACCTCGACCTGGGCGCATGTCGAGCCGACATTGCTCGGCTGCGCCAAGGGCATCCCGATGCTGATCGAGAAGCCGCTCGCCACCGATGCGCGCCAATCCTTCGAGGTGCTGGGCGCCATCAGACAAGCGAAAGTCGACGCCTGCGTCGGCTACACGCAGCGCTTCCGCCGCCGCTTCCTTGTCGTCAAAGCCCGCGTCGACTCCGGCCAGATCGGCGAACTCACCTGCCTCGTCACGCGCGCCTTCATGAACCGCATGGCGCCGCTCGGCGAGGTGCGCCTGACCCAGGACCGCCGCCACCTGACGCCGATGGTGGTGTCGGGCACGCACAGCCTCGACATGTGCCGCTGGATCATGGGGCCGAAGATCAAGCCGGTGTCGATCTATGCCAGGAGCCAGGACAAGGTGATGGCCGAGCACGGCACCAAGGATGCCACTTTCGGTATCTTCCAGCTCGACAACGGCGCCATCTGGTCGATGAACATCTGCTGGGCGCTGCCCAAGGTGTGGCCCGGCGCGGTCTATGGCCTGGAAATCGGCATCGTCGGCACCAAGGGCGTGATCGACATCGAGGACACGCATCGCGACCTGGTGATCGCCAGCGAGAACAACCAGGGCCCAGCCTACCGCCCCGAGGGTCACACCGAGGAGACCGTGCGCCAGGTCGAGTTCCTGACCAGCTTCCCGCCAGGTGACGTCTACGACGGCGAGCTGTGGGGCCCGCTGCGCGAGGAGACCTGGAACTGGTACCAGCGCATCTACATGGGCAAGAAAACGCCGCACGCCACGGCCGAGGAGGCGCACGACAACCTGATGCTGACGATGGCGATGGACCTCTCCGCCAAGACCGGCAAGGAGATCAAACTGCCGATCTCGCCCGAAGAGCTGATGGCGGGGTTGAGCTAGCAGCGCCGGTCAACCGGATGCTATTATTGGCCCATGACAGGCCATCACCCGAACCGCAGAGCCGTGCTCGCCTGGCCCATCGTGGCCACGGCGGCGCTCGCCCTCCCGTTCGGTTCGAGCCACGAGCCAGCCCATGCGAGTAGCCCCATGCTGAAACGCAAGATCCCCTCCAGCGGCGAGGAATTGCCGGTTGTCGGCGTCGGCACCTGGCAGACCTTCGACATCGGCAACGACCGCGCCGAGCTCGAGAGCCGCAAGGAGGTGCTGCGTGTGCTGTTCGAAGCCGGCGGCAGCGTCATCGATTCCTCACCCATGTACGGCCGCGCCGAAGCCGTGACCGGCACACTGCTCGCCGAAATGAAGGCGCGCGACAAGGCCTTCCTCGCCACCAAGGTGTGGACCTCGGGTGAGCGGGCGGGCATCCAGCAGATGGAGGCGTCCGCGAGCAAACTGCAGACCAAGGTCATCGACCTGATGCAGATCCACAACCTGGTCGACTGGCGCACGCACCTGAAGACGCTGCGCGCCTGGAAGGAGCAGGGTAAATTCCGCGGCATCGGCATCACGCACTATACGGTGCCGGCGCTCGAGGATCTGGCCGGCATCATCCGCGCCGAGAAACTCGATTTCGTGCAGCTCGGCTATTCGATCGGCGTGCGCGCGCCCGAGCACAAACTGCTGCCGCTCTGTGCGGAAAAAGGCGTCGCCGTCATCGCCAACCAGCCTTTCGACAGCGGCCAGCACTTTTCGCGGGCGCGCGGCAAGCCGCTGCCGGGTTGGGCCGCGGACATTGATGCGACGACGTGGGGGCAGGTGTTCCTGAAATACCTGCTCGGCCACCCGGCCGTGACCTGCGTCATCCCCGGCACCGCCAAGCCCGAGCATATGCGCGACAATGTCGCCGCCGGCATGGGACGGCTGCCCGACGCGACCCTGCGCAAACGCATGGCGGCGGATTGGGATAAGATTTGAGGCAGTGGGGAATAGGGAGTGGGGAACAGGGAATAGCAAGCCTCCTACTCCCTATTCCCTATTCCCTATTCCCTACTCCCTACTCCCTACTCCCTACTGCCTGCAACGGAGTTGCACCATGACCGCCCACACCTCCATCACGCGGACGTCCAAAACCGGCCTTGCCTATATGCCGGGGTTCAAGAACGATTGCTCGACGGAGGCGCTCGCTGGTGCCTTGCCGATGGGGCGCAACTCGCCGCAGCGCTGCAATTATGGGCTGTATGCCGAGCAGCTGTCGGGCTCGCCCTTCACCGCGCCGCGCGGCGCCAACGAGCGCTCGTGGCTTTACCGCATTCGCCCGACGGTGAAACATCACGGCCGTTTCCAGCGCATGGATGCCGGCCTCGTCCGCTCCGCGCCCTGCCATGACGAAAGCGACCTGCCGATCGGGCAGATGCGCTGGAGCCCGGTGCCGCTGCCAGCCGAGCCTCTGACGTTCCTGCAGGGCCTCAGGACCATGACGACGGCTGGCGACGTCAATACGCAAGCCGGCATGGCCGCGCACATCTATCTCGCCACGGCCTCGATGCAGAACGAGTACCTGTTCAACGCCGATGGCGAGCTGCTGATCGTGCCACAGCAGGGCGGGCTGCGGCTCCGGACCGAGTTCGGTGTGATCGAGGTGGAACCGGGCGAGATCGCCGTCATCCCGCGCGGCGTGATCATGACGGTTGAACTGATGGGCGGACCGGCGCGCGGCTATGTCTGCGAGAATTACGGCGGCGGCTTCACGCTGCCCGAGCGCGGCCCGATCGGCGCCAACTGCCTCGCCAACTCGCGTGATTTCCTGATTCCGACGGCGGCCTACGAGGACAAGGAGGCGCCGGGCGAGCTGTTCGTCAAATGGTGCGGCCGGCTGTATCGCTCCGCCATCGGTCATTCTCCGCTCGATGTCGTCGCCTGGCATGGCAACTACGCGCCCTACAAATACGACCTGCGGCACTTCTCACCGGTCGGCGCGCTGCTGTTCGACCATCCCGATCCGTCGATCTTCACGGTGCTGACGGCGCCGTCCGAAACGCCGGGCACCGCCAACATCGATTTCGTCATCTTCCCTGAGCGCTGGGCGGTGACCGAGAACACGTTTCGCCCGCCCTGGTATCATCGCAACATCATGTCGGAGTTCATGGGGCTGATCTACGGCATGTATGACGCCAAGCCGGTGGGCTTCACGCCGGGCGGCATGAGCCTGCACAACATGATGCTGCCGCATGGGCCCGATCGGGACGCATTCGAGCATGCCAGCACCAGCGAGCTGAAGCCGGTCAAGCTCTCCAATACGCTGGCATTCATGTTCGAGACGCGGTTTCCCCAGCACCTGACGGCTTACGCCGCCAAGCTCGAGACACGGCAGGATGACTATGCCGATGTCTGGGCCGGCCTCGGCAAGAAATTCGACCCGTCGCTGAAGGGGACATGAAGGACCGCGGCCCGGCTCAACGATGGCGGCGCTCTGTCTTGCCCTTCAGTTCGTCAGATTGACCATGCGCTCCACCGCGCGGCGTGCCCGCTCGGCGATCGCCGGGTCGACGGTGACCTCGTGCTGCATATGGACGAGGCTGTCGAGGATGTTTTCCAGGCTGATCCGCTTCATATGTGGGCACAGATTGCAGGGGCGCACGAATTCCACATCCGGGGCCTCCGCGGCGACGTTGGAGGACATCGAGCATTCGGTGACGAGCACCACGCGCTTTGGGTGCTTGGTCTTGACCCAGTCGATCATCGCCGCCGTCGAGCCGGTGAAGTCGGCCATCTTGATTACGTCGGGCGGGCATTCGGGATGGGCAACGATGCGCGTGCCGGGGTCGGCCTGGCGGTAGGCCTCCAACTCCTCGGCGGTGAAGCGCTCATGCACCTCGCAACGGCCTTTCCAGGCAATGATCTCGACGCTGGTCTGGGTTGCCACGTACTTGGCCAGGTACTCGTCGGGGATCAGCAGGACGCGAGGGGCGCCGAGGCTTTCGACAACCTGCACGGCATTGGATGAAGTGCAGCAGATATCGCTTTCCGCCTTCACGTCGGCCGAGGTGTTGACGTAGGTGACGACGGGCACGCCCGGATAAGCCTCGCGCAGTAGGCGCACGTCGGCGCCGGTGATGGAGGCGGCCAGCGAGCAGCCAGCCTTCATGTCCGGGATCAGCACCGTCTTGTCGGGGTTCAGCAGCTTGGAGGTCTCGGCCATGAAATGCACGCCGGCCTGGACGATGACGTCGGCCTTGGTGCGGCTGGCTTCTTTGGCGAGCTGCAGGCTGTCGCCGCGGAAGTCGCCGACACAGTGAAAGATCTCGGGCGTCATGTAATTGTGCGCCAGGATCACCGCGTTGCGTTGTTTCTTCAGGTCGTTGATCGCCTTGATGAGCGGCGCGTATTGCACCCACTCCATCGGCGTCACGACATGCTTGACGCGGCTGTACAGGGGCTCCAACTCGCGGGCCAGGGCCGGCGTGAATACGAGCTTTGGCCTGGCGGCATCGGCAAGCCGGCGCTCTGAGCCAGCAGGTCGCGAGGTCAAGTCGGTGTGGAGCATTGGCATTTTTCGAGCCTCCTCGTTCCTTATCTTCTCAATCGGATCTTAATCTGCTCGATATGAGCATATTGCGACCCTAAGAAAGCCCGGCATAACGCCGCCTCAATTTCATTATGCTCTGGACGAGCATTGTCGGGCTGTTGTAATACTATGGCTGCGCGACTCGATTTACCAGAGGCAGTTTCTGCTTCTGTAACGATTCTGCGTCAGCGCAGCCATGCACTGACGGTAGATCACAAGCTCCCCCGAATATCCCGCACGGCACACATGGCCCCCGAGGCCGCTTAGACAGCGCTGTTGCTCATGTAAGGCTGGCGCAGCTCAGGCAACGTTGACGCGGCCCGGCTTGACGCGGACCCCCGGCGCTGGCCGCTCCAGCAGAACTTCACGGCGGAACCGGAACAGTTTGGCAGGGCGGCCGCCGGTGCGCGTTCTGACTTCGCCCGTCGGCTCGACGAGACCGGCACTCTCCACCAGCCTGCGGAAATTCTGCTTGTGCAAGTGCGGCCCGAGGATCGCTTCGACGGTCTTCTGCAGCTCGAACAGCGTGAACTCGTCGGGCATCAGTTCGAAAATCACGGGCCGGTATTTGATCTTGGCGCGCACGCGCCCGATGGCCGTCGCCAAAACGCGGCGGTGATCGAATCGCATGGTACCGCCCAGCAGCCGGGGCAACTGGCCCCAAGTGAGCGCCGCTTCACGACCATCCCGCCGGGCTTCCTCGACCAGCCCGGCTTCATAGAGCAGCTCGAAGCGCTCGAGCACCTTCTCCTCGTCCCACGCCGCGCCGTCAGCAGCAAAGCAGATGCGCACGCGGTCCTGACGCGCGATCGGGCCCGACGGCTGCGGTTGCACTGCCCAATCCTTGAGTCTAGGCACAATATCGGTCTCGAGCATGTCGGGCCGGCCATTGCGCCAATCTTCCCACGGGAAATAGTAATACCAGCTACGCCAACTGCCTCGGCTCGTATCCTGGATCTCGACCGGTTGCGTCAGCGCGAGATAACCAATCGACACGACATGGGGACCAGTGTCGCCAAGTTGCGCGTGGCGGCCACGATCGCCGAAGGTATAGAGTTGCTCGACGTAGCCCAGATCGAGGCCGGTCTGCTCGAGCACCCAGCTTCTGAGGCCGCCGTCGAGAGTGCGGTGGAGGATGGGGGAAAATGGGCCGAAAGGCAGGCCATCGCCAGCCGCGGCCCCTTCGCCGCGGACTGTCAGCACCACAGGCTCGTCCTGCTTGACCGCGACGATGGCGGCATTGAGACCAATTTCGACCGCCTGGGTCTGGCGCCGCTGCACCTGCTCCGGCCCCGGAGGATTACCGAATTTGACTGCTGTACTGTGTCGCAGTTGTGCTCTCGTCGGCATGTCACCCGTCCTTATTGCGACTGACCATACGGCCGATCATGGCAAAATTCTGCACACGCGGAACACTGAGTTATATGTAAAACGATGCAAAGCCTCGACTATTCCCGCGTTAACCAAAAAGAGTTGGCGCGTATCCGGTTCACTCTCGCGTTGGTCATGCAGCACGGGGCTGGTCATTGGCGGCTCGCGCCACTCCTTGGCTCACAACGAAGCCCGGAGAACCGGCCCTGGTGCCTAGCCGGATTTGGCGAGCGCCTGAAAACGCGCGAGAAAAGCCTGCTGCGCTACACGCGTCGGCACGCTGGTCAAGGTGTCGAGCAAGCTCGCCATGCCCGCCGGCAGACCGTGCGGCGCGCCGAAATATCTGTGGCCTTCCTCGATGCTGAAGCCAGCCAGCCGGGTTGCCTCGTAAAAGGCGGCGGTTTGATCGGCGCGCTTGATTGTAGCCGCAACTTCCCCCGGCAGGGGCCAATGCAACCCGAAGCGCCGGTGAATGGCTTCGAGCAGGCGGATCTCGAATGCCTTGTAGTCGAGCCCGATCGCGGCCTTGAACGGACTGATCAGGTCGCCAATGACGTATTCGGCGGCGTCATGCAGAAGGGCCGCGAGTTGCCAGGGCTTTGACCAGTCGGGATGGCAAGCACTGGCGATCGCCTCGACGATCACCGCATGCTGCGCCACCGAGAAGGCATGATCGCCGACGGTCTGGCCATTCCAGCGTGCGACGCGCGCCAGCCCATGGGCGATGTCGCTGATCTCGATGTCCTCGGCGCGCGGCGCCAGCAGATCGAGCCGGCGCCCCGACAGCATGCGCTGCCAGGCGCGTGGTTGGCCAGTTTCGGGATCGTCCGGTGTGCTCATCGCTCAGGCGCCTCGAAGGCCCGCTGCAGCTTGGCGCATGGGCCATGCCGATGGCAATCGACCAGATGATCGTTGACCATGCCTGTCGACTGCATGAAGGCGTAGACCGTTGTCGGTCCGACGAAGCCAAAGCCCTCCGCCTTGAGCGCTTTCGAGATGCGCTTGGACAACTCCGTCTGCGCCGGAATCTCCTTGCTGCCGCGGCGTTCATGGATGTGCGGCTTGCCGTCGAGGAAGCTCCACAGGAACGAGCCGAGCCGTTGGCGCTTGCTCAGCTGCAGATAGGCCTTGGCATTGGCGATCGTCGCTTCGATCTTGGCGCGGTTGCGCACGATGCCAGCGTCGCCCATCAGCCGGGCGATGTCCTTGGCGCCGAAGCGGGCCACCCGCGCAGGCTCGAAATCGTGGAAAGCCCGGCGGAAATTGTCGCGCTTCCGCAGGATCGTCAGCCAGGAGAGGCCCGACTGGAAGCCTTCCAGCATCAGCTTCTCGAACAGGCGCCGGTCGTCGGAAAGGGGCACGCCCCATTCCTCGTCGTGGTAGCGCGCATACTCGGCATCGGCGATCCCGGCCCATGGGCAGCGCGTGAGCGTCGGGGGTGCAGTCATGGCGCACCGGTGTTGCCAGCAACGCCAGAGCGGTAAGCCGCCATGGCATCGGCATCGACCGTCAGCGCGGCATCGCCGGCAAGAATGCGCTCGCCCCTGTCGATGGCTTCGGCGGCACGATCGAGGCGGATCAGGGCGAGACCCTGGCGTCCCGCTGTCGAGCCGAGGCGGCCGATGGTTGCAGCGCCGGTTGTGATATCGGGATGACCAGCCGGCAAGGCGTCCGCCGCGCTGACCCGCACCACGCGTTTCCTGACCACGGTCTTGTGCTGCATGCGCGCCACCACTTCCTGGCCGACGAAGCAACCCTTGTCGAAATCGGCACCGGCGAAGAGATCGAAATCGGCTTCGTGCGGGAACGTATCGCCGAGCAGATAGTCGCGCTCGGCATCGGGCACGCCGAGCGCGATGCGGTGCGCGTCGTAGTCGGCGGGCGTGGCTGATGTCGCCGCCTCGCCGCCCGGACGCGGGCCGGCCGAAACCGCAAGCAGGCGCACTCCTAGCCGTGGATGTCGCGGGTCTGGGTAGATGATCGATGCAGGCACTCGCTCCTCCCCCTCGCGGGGCAAGGTTGGGGAGGGCAGCGCCGTCACGCCATCGCTGCGCCAGCAGACCGCGACCTGATACTGCTGCGAGACATCCTCGATCTTCACCGCGGCCCTCAGCTTGTAGAACGTCAGCCGCTTGGCCAGCTCCGCCGCCTTGCCGCGCTCGGTTTCGAGCAGAAAGCCATCCGGCCCCTTCACCACGAAGAAAGCGAACAGGATCTTGCCCTGCGGCGTCAGCAGGCCGGCGTGGAGCGCAGGCTGGCGTTCCAGACGGTCAAGATCGTTGGTGATCAGTCCTTGCAGCAGTTTGGCGGCATCGGCGCCGTTGACGGCCACCACGCCTCGATCTGGCAGGGCGACGCTGTGGGTATCGGGCATCATTTTCCCCTTGTGACCCCCACAGGTAGGACGCCGTCACGCATGAGGCAAGCGCGTACACCCTCGCATTCGCGCCGGTGTGGCGCTACACAGTGTGTCATGTCAGAGGCAAAACCCATCCACGTCATCGGCGCTGGTCTTGCCGGCAGCGAGGCCGCCTGGCAAATCGCCAGCCGCGCCATCCCCGTCGTGCTGCACGAGATGCGGCCGGTACGCATGACGGAAGTCCACCAAACGCAAGACTTCGCCGAGCTGGTCTGCTCCAATTCGTTCCGCTCCGACGATATGGAAACCAACGCCGTCGGCCTGCTGCACGAGGAGATGCGGCGCGCCGGCTCCCTGATCATGGCCGCGGGCGATGCGCATAAGCTGCCGGCAGGCGGCGCGCTGGCCGTCGACCGCGACCACTTCTCGGCAGAGGTGACACGGCGCCTGGTCGAGCATCCGCTGGTCACCATCGACCGCGGCGAGGTGGCTGGCCTGCCGTCGCCGGAGTGGGACAGTGTCATCATCGCCACCGGCCCGCTGACCTCCGCGGCATTGGCCAATGCCATCCAGTCGCTGACGGGCGAGTCGGAGCTGGCCTTCTTCGACGCCATCGCGCCCATCGTTCATTTCGATTCGATCGACCTCGCCAAGGCGTGGCGGCAATCGCGCTACGACAAGGCCGGACCTGCGGGAACCGGCGCCGACTACATCAATTGCGCGATGTCGAAGGACGAATACAACGCTTTCATCGACGCCATCCTGGCCGCCGAAAAGACCACGTTCAAGGACTGGGAGGGTACGCCCTATTTTGATGGCTGCCTGCCGATCGAGGTGATGGCTGAGCGTGGTCGCGAGACGCTGCGCTTCGGGCCGATGAAGCCGGTCGGCCTCTCTAATCCGCACGAAGGTGGGCGGCGGCCTTATGCGGTGGTGCAGCTACGCCAGGACAACGCGCTGGGCACACTGTGGAACCTGGTCGGCTTCCAGACGAAATTAAAGCACGCCGAGCAGGTGCGCGTCCTGCGCATGATCCCAGGCCTGGAGAGCGCCGAGTTCGCCCGCCTCGGCGGCCTGCACCGCAACACGTTCCTGAACTCGCCGAAACTGCTCGATGGCACGCTGCGATTGAAGGCGATGCCGAGGCTACGCTTCGCTGGACAAATCACGGGTGTCGAGGGCTACGTCGAAAGCGCCGCCTGCGGACTGCTCGCGGGCCGTTTCGCCGTGTCCGAGCGGCTGGGGCAGCAGATCGTCCCGCCGCCTCCGACCACGGCGTTTGGCGCCATGCTCAACCACATCACCGGCGGGCATATTCTGGAGGAGACGGGGTCAGAGATGGGGTCAGACCCCGCGGGTCTGACCCCATGCTCCGACGCCTCCAGCCAGGGGTCAGACCCGCAGGGTCTGACCCCGTCCAAACCCCGCTCGTTCCAGCCGATGAACGTCAATTTCGGCCTGTTCCCGCCGATGCAGGCCCCGACAACGGCCGCTGATGGCAAGCGGTTGAAAGGTCCGGAACGAGGCGTGGCACGCAAGCGCCTGCTGTCGGCGCGCGCATTGCGCGACCTCGACGCCTGGCTCGGTGCATCATGGGGCAAGGCCGCCAGTACAGTCCTCATTCGCGACCAACTGTCCTGATTCGCCAGAATGCGCACTCAGCCGTTTCTGAACAAACGTGGACCAAACGGATTGGGATGCGAGGCGGGCGCGCGACAGGCCGTTGAGCCGACAGGCTGGGAGGTTCAGGAGGAACGACGGGGAGGCTCTTGATTACGCGAACAAACCATGATCAAAAGTAGGGCCGCACGCTGGATCAGGGCGTGCGACCTGAATGTCTTGCGATGCCGGATGGGCAGAGAGGACGCGAACAAATGCCTTCCAAGAAAACGACCCCTCCGGATCGCATCCGTGGCTTCACCTCGCTTGTCGACCATGAGGCCGCGACGACCGAGGACAAGATCGTCATCAGCGAGGTGGACGGCTGCTCGCTTCGCCGCATCTGGCATGAAGGCGAGTGGTGGCATTCGGTCGTCGATGTTGTTGGCGCTTTAGCCGAACCGACCAACCTCAGGCGTTATTGGTCCGACCTGAAGCGCAAGCTCGCTACAGAGGGTGATATTGAAGTGTACGAAAAAATCGTACAGTTGAAACTCCCCGCAGATGACGGGAAAATGCGCGACACTGACTGCGCCTCGACGAAGGACCTGTTCCGCATCATCCAGTCGATTCCATCGAAGCGCGCTGAGCCAATCAAGCAGTATCTCGCCAAGGCGGGCGCCGAGCGCATCGCAGATACGGCCCAGCCCTCCCGCCTCGTAGACCGCGCCATCGACGGCTATAGGAAGAAGGGCCGCGAGGACGAGTGGATCGACGGTCGCCTCCAGAATACCTCAGCCCGGAATGAGTTGACGGACGAGTGGGCCAAGCGCGGGGCCGAAGGCGTGAAGGCCGCGCCGATCACAGCCGCCATGAGTCAGGAGATGCTGGGCGTCACGCCATCTGGCCATCGGGGGATGAAAGGTCTCAGCAAGAGCGCCGAACTCCGCGACCATATGGACAACCTTGAACTGGCCGTCACGACGCTTGGTGAGCGGGCTGCCAAGGCCATCATCGTCGCGCGCGACACCAAGGACTTTCAGTCAACCAAGGATGCATCGCTCACAGGCGCCAAAGTTGCCGGTGATGCAGCGCGCAAGATTGAGGAGGAGTTGGGCAGACCTATTGCAAACAACTCGAATTTCCTGCCGAAGCCGGATGAAGCCAGGGCGCTCGATGCTGCCACTGCGCCCAAGACCATGCGGGCGGCAAAGAAAACGTAGATCCAGAGCGAGCGGCAGTCGATGCACAGGCGACTGCCGTTTCCCGCTGTCCCGAGTGAAGCCTCTTGTTTGTCCTAATTGTGACAGCACACGGCCGCACAGTGAGGCGGGTTAAACCAGCGTCCCACACACTCACGCGCCAGCAGTCGAATCGCTTGTCGAAACAGTCTCTTGCGTCTTCAACCCGCCTTGGCCTTCGCGGCCCGCGTCTTGCCAGCAAGCTTCTTGAGACTCTTGCGCACGGCGGCGGTGTTGCCCTGATTGCGGGTCACTTTGGCGCGCGGAATGGCGCGGCGGGCCTTTTTCTTCTGCGTTTCGACAGCGCGCGGTGACCGCTTGGTCATGACAATCCTCATCCGTGTGGGGTGCGTTCGCGTCTGATGACGCCAATCAACGCCTCGTCTAGGCGATCACCGGCAAAGTGGCAAGCACGACAGTGCTTGCAGGGTTTCAACCGAAGAACCAGGCGAGGCCGTAGCCCGGCGCCAGGAAAACTCCGGCCCACGCCAGCGAGGAGACCGCACTGGCAAACACGAATCTCGGCCAGCCCATGTGCAGGGCCCCGGCGACCACCGGCAGGAACGGCCGCACGAAGCCCAGGAACTTGCCGCCGAGGATGGAGTAGATGCCCCATTTGCGGAAGATGGCGACGGTTGCCGCATACCACTCCGGCCGGCGGTTCAAGGGCCAGGCTTGCGCGATCTCATTCTTGAAATAGCGCCCGAGCAGAAAGCTGAGATTGTCGCCGAGGAATGCGCCGGACGCGCCGGCAAGCCAGGTCGTCCAGAACTGGCCGCCAGCAGCGCTATGCACGCCGCCGATGCCGAGAAACAGCGCGCTTGAGGGCACGAACAGCGACAGGAAGACGATGCTCTCGGCAAAGCCGAGCAGGAAAGTCACTGGCTCGGCCAAGGCAAGGTGCTCGCGCACCAGTTCGAGCGCCTGGTCCTTCCAGGCAGAGAGCGATCGAATCGTCATCGGGGCGGCATCTCTGCGGGGTTGATGATGGCGGGTCAGCGCACATTGACCGATTCAGATAGACTTTGAACCGCGTCAGAGTCGCATACGCCGCCGCCGCGCGTTGCCGTGCAACGACCAGAACCCGTGCAACCCTAACCGGAAAGGTCTGAGCCCTGCCGCCGTCTCGACACAGTGCCGCCGACCGCATGGACGCCATCTATCTGTACCAGCGGCACATCTATGACATGTCGCGCCGATTTTTCCTGTTCGGCCGCGATCACATGCTGCGCGAATTGCGTGTGCCCGCTGGCGGCAGTGTGCTCGAGATTGGCTGCGGCACGGGGCGCAATCTCATCGCGGCGGCCCGTCGCTATCCTGATGCCCGCTTGTATGGCTTCGACGTCAGCAGCGTCATGCTCGATACGGCGCACCGTGCCCTCGCAAGGGCCGGTCTCAACTCGCGCATTGCCCTGGCAATGGCCGACGCAACGGATTTTTCGGGCGCAGCCCTGTTTGGCCAAGCAGCATTCGATCGCGTGGTCATCTCCTATGCCCTCTCGATGATCCCCGCGTGGCGCGACGTCTTGCCGGCAGCCCATGCCGCGCTGACGCCGGGTGGGGAGCTGCACATCGTCGACTTTGGGCGGCAGGCGGGATGGCCGGCCGTCGCGAGGTCCGCTCTGCATGCCTGGCTCAACCGCTTTTCAGTCGAGCCACGCACCGGCCTCGAGGAAGAACTCGAAGACTGTGCGGCGGCGTTTGGCGCCACGCTGCGGTTCGAGGCGTTGTTTGGCGACTACGCCATCCATGCCGTGCTGCAACGCGGGCCGGCCGGGTGAGCCTCGAGTGCGATCAGGGCGCGGTTGGCGCGCCTTGACGGCTGGCGGCCGGCTCGCATTGCTCGGCACCTGCCGTCCCCTCGGGTACGATCAACCGCAGCGGCAACTTGTGGTCGAGGATGCGCAGCGACCTGTGCGACACCACGTCACCATCGAGTTGGAATGCGACGAGCGGATTTTCCGCCACTTCGACCGACCGGCACGCAAGCGTGGTGACGTCCCTGGCATGTCGCACGCGACCGCTGGCGATGGCCAGCAGCACCCGCAGCAGTCTTGTCCGGGTTGGGGCGTTGACGATGACCGCGTCGAGACCCGGCTGGGTGATGTCGCGCCCCTCGGCGATCACAAACGAGCCGGCGTAGTGCCGGGCGTTGGCGGCGATCAGCCAGGTGCAGGTGCGTGGCCTGCCGTCGATCAGGGCTTCGAAGGCCCTGGGCCGGCGGGCAAGCTCGGCGAGGATCGGACCGGCATAGGCGAGCTTGCCGAACGTGCGTTTGAGCGAAGGGCTGAGCCGCCGCAGCACCTCGGCATCGAAGCCGGCACTGGCCATCAGGAGAAAGGGTTCACCGTCGAGCGATCCACAGGAAACCGTCGTCGTCGGGCCCCGCATCAGCATGCCGGCGATGACAGCGGGCGAGCGAGGCAACCCGACCTCGTGGGCCAGGACATTGGCGGTGCCGAGCGCAATGACGCCCAACGGCAGCTCGGTGCCGATCAGCGCCGACGCGGCGGCCCGGATCGTGCCGTCGCCGCCGACGGCGACGATGGCATCGACATCGCCGCTCGCGGCGGCTTGATGCGACAGGCGCTGGATATCCTCGAACGTCTCGACCGCTACGAGCGTTACGATGGCGCCCCCAGCGGCGAGTTCGGCACAGACGGACGTCAACATTCGCCCGCGGCGACGACCCGACAAACGGTTGTGGACGATGAAAAAGCGCCTTCGGCAGCGAGTTACGGCGGACACGGGCAAGGACATCGGATTCACCAGCCGAAGACGAGCTTCGCCAATGGCTGCGGCGCGAGCAGAACGCTCGACCATAATGCGGCCGAGACGGCGCTGACGATGGCGAAGGTGACGAGAGGCATCTCGCCGGCTCCCGCGGCCATGGGGGTAAAACCTCTGAGCGTGGTGTGGAATTTGCTCAGCGGCAGAGACCAGACGTCCCACCGCTTGACGAAGGTTTGAGCCTTTGCCGCGGCGGCGGGGCTCCAGCTGTTCGGCCAGACTGAGTGGAAATCGTGTGTGTGGCGAACGCCGTGCCGGTATCCGGCGAGGTCGCCGGCCCAGGCTCCGGCGGCGCCCGCGAGCAAGGCCAGCGGCAGGCTGCCATCGACATAGAGGTAGAATGCGCCAAAGCCCACGAAAACAATGAGCGTCGGCACTGCATAGAGCCGGGCTGGGACGCTGTTCAGGAAAGCGAGGGCAAACAGCAGGAGCGCCGCGAACCAAACGTTCAGGCGAACGAGATCGAAGATTTCGTTCTTGAACGCGACGAGAAAGTACGAGGGGGCGATGACGCCAGCGGCCCACAGGCAGGCGCTGGCGACGTTGGCGACCTGGAAGGGCAGCTGCGGCATGCGGAAGATGCCGGCAACCACCGGGATCACGGCGCGCACGGGGCCAAAGAAATGGCCGAGGAATACACCCCAGGCGCCGTACTCGTTGAAGAAGCGTTCGCCATACGGGATCATGTGAGGATAGGCCGAGAATGGCCAGACCTTGGTGATGCTGCCCTCGAAATAGCGGCCGATCCAATAGGAGAGGGCGTAGCCAGCCGTGCCGCCAAGTGCCGCGGAAATGATCATGGGCCACAGAATCGACTGGCTGATGCCGCTGGCGGCAATCAAGGCCGATATGCCGACAAGGATCGCCGTCCCCGGCCACAACACCGAGAAGAAGCAGAACGATTCGCCGAAGGACACGAGGAAAACGATCGGAATTGCCCAGCTTTCGTGCTCCCGCACGAACGCGACGATGGCTTCGACGAAGGCCTGAACGCTCATGAGAGGCGCTTTCCTGCGGATGGTGCAACGCGACCCGCGTTGCAGGCATTCAGCTGATCCTGGAACGTGACATAAGCAACACCATGGTGGAACCCCAGTTGCAGGTCTGCGCCGACTTGGCAAGCCGTGCAAAGTGGCACGGTCCTTGCGATCGCGACCGGCATGCGCCGGGAAGCCCCCAAAATCGAACTTGCTTGGCAGCGGGCACACGAAACCTGGACCGGTGCCATGCTGGCCAGGCTACCACGGCTGCTGTGCTGGTTGATGCTCGGGGTAAGCTACACCGGCCTTGCCGCGGTGCTACTTGCAGGCCTCGAGCCGATGTTCGACCTGATCGCGCCGCTGTTCTGGCATTTGGCCGGTCTCGGTCTGACAGCCATCATCGGCTTGCTGATACAAAAGCGCGTCGTTATGGTGCTGATCTGCGGGTTGGGCGTGACGATTTTGGCACATGCCGTGCCCGCGTACATGCCCGATCGGCTGCGGCTCAGCGTTGCGCCAGAGGCGATGGCCGGTGACTGGTCCGGATCGGAGCTGAAGGTTCTGGCCCTCACGGTCGATCCCACGGAGACGACGTCCAGCCACCTCAATTCGCTGCTCGAGACCGCGCAGGCCGATCTGATCCTGCTGTCAGGTCCCGCAGCGGCCATCGACACCGCCGGGTCGCGGTTGCGCGCCAGCTACCCCCATGTCGTGACCTGCACCGAACGCGTGTCGTGCAGCCTGCTGCTGCTGTCCAGACTGCCCATCGCGGCTTCCTCAGCCGTGGAGCAAACGCCGGATCAGCCGGCGATGATTTGGGCCGAGCTTGCCCGCGGCACAGCGGCGGCGGGCGTGACAGTCGTCGCAGCGCGCCTCACCCCGCCAGCGCGCGACTGGGCGCAGCATCAGCGCCAGAGCGAGCATCTGATCGCGGCGTTGGCGACGATCCCCGGTCCGATACTCGCCAGCGTCGACTTCGGTACCACCGCACACACCCGATCATTCCGGGATTTGACAGATCGTGCCGGTCTGGCCGCCGCGCCGCATATTTTGCCAACGTGGCCGGCCTGGCCCATTGCATTGCCGCAGTTCGGCCTCGCCCACATTCTGGTGCGTGGCGACTTGGCCATCGACGGCGTCGGCGTCGGCCCTTATGCGGGCTCCGCCCACCTGCCCGTCTGGTCACGCATTGTGCTGCCGGGCGACAAGGGCCAGAGGCTAGTACCCGCCGTCAGAAGAGAGTGAGTCAGGAAATCCATCAACGCCGTCATGCCGGCGGAGGCCGGCACCCACGTTTGCTGGCAGCACATACGGCCCACTCGACGAAGAACGGTGCGTGCAGCTTGCGCATCGCCCCATCT
>CAZCGE010000131.1:0-34805 GCA_964498125.1 uncultured Devosia sp.
GAACGCTCATCGCGAGATCCGCTCACGGCGGCCTTGGCGGCTCGCTTGAGGGCAGCTTCGACTTTGCCGATGTCCAGCTTCTTTTCCATCAGTCATCCCATGCTTCGACCATCTCGAAATCGCCTTCGAGCGTGATCCTCATGGAGCAGAAGTGGGCGACCTTGCGCACGTCCTTGGGCAGCGTCTCGTCGTTGTGCTGGCGCGCGGTGCCGAGGTCGAGAGGTCGAACGGCGTCCTTGCTCCCCCTCACGCCACGCTCGGTACCTCGAAACTGAAGCGCTGCAAAGCCGTCGGGTCAGCACTTCTTTTCGAGGCGTCGAGGATCTCGATGCCGACGATACGCCCCTCGGCATCGTAGTCGACGACGATGCCGTCGGCGAGTTCCTCGCTGCCCTCGATCGCGCGGTCGGTCAAGTTGACGTACACCGCGTCTGCCTTCTGATCCACCCTCACTCGCATGGCTTCTTCCTATCGTAAAAAGCGGTGATGACGTACTCGGGATCGAGCACAGACACCACCACGCGCAGCATGGTTCGTCGACCTGGTAGGCACTTCAGGTAGGAGAGCCGGGTAGGCCCCGTCTCGGTTTCATCCGGGTTGCGAATGGTTTCCTCGACATCCTCTTGCAAGATAGCCCGGCGCTCCATCTGAAACACGGCGTGCTCATCATACCGTATCATGGGCTCGAGGACCTAACCCAACGCCTCGTTGCTCGCCTTCACCTTCTCCGCCTCCACATACACCTGCCCGCCCATCTCCTTGAATTTCGCGCTCATGGCGTCCATGCCGGCCTGCTGCTCGTTCTGCTTCTTCGCATAATCGCGCACGTCCTGCGTGATCTTCATGGAGCAGAATTTCGGCCCGCACATCGAGCAGAAGTGGGCGACCTTGTGCGCGTCCTTGGGCAGCGTTTCGTCGTGGTAGGCGCGCGCCGTGTCGGGGTCGAGGCCGAGGTTGAACTGGTCCTCCCAGCGGAAGTCGAACCGGGCCTGCGACAGCGCGTCGTCGCGTAATTGCGCCGCCGGATGCCCCTTGGCCAGATCCGCCGCGTGCGCCGCAATCTTGTAGGTGATGACGCCCTGCTTGACGTCGTCGCGGTCGGGCAGGCCGAGATGTTCCTTAGGCGTCACGTAGCACAGCATGGCGCAGCCGAACCAGCCGATCATGGCGGCGCCGATGCCGCTTGTGATGTGGTCGTAGCCCGGCGCGATGTCGGTGGTCAGCGGCCCGAGCGTATAGAACGGCGCCTCGCCGCATTCGGCCAGTTGCTTGTCCATGTTGATCTTGATCTTGTGCATCGGCACGTGGCCCGGGCCCTCGATCATCACTTGGCAGCCCTTGTCCCAGGCGATCTTGGTCAGCTCGCCCAGCGTTTCAAGCTCGGCGAACTGTGCGCGGTCGTTGGCATCTGCGATCGAACCGGGCCGCAGGCCATCGCCGAGCGAGAAGCTCACGTCGTAGGCCCGCATTATGTCGCAAATCTCTTCGAAGTGCGTGTAGAGGAAGCTCTCCTTGTGGTGCGCCAAGCACCACTTGGCCATGATCGAGCCGCCGCGGCTGACGATGCCAGTGACGCGATTGGCCGTCAGCGGAACATAGGCGAGGCGCACACCGGCGTGGATGGTGAAGTAGTCGACGCCTTGCTCGCACTGCTCGATTAGCGTGTCCTTGTACATCTCCCAGGTCAGCTTGACCGGGTCGCCGCCGCACTTCTCCAGCGCCTGGTAGATCGGCACGGTGCCGATTGGCACCGGCGAGTTGCGCAGGATCCACTCGCGCGTGTTGTGGATGTTGCGGCCGGTGGACAGGTCCATGACGGTGTCGGCGCCCCAGCGGATCGCCCACACCATCTTCTCGACCTCCTCCTCCACGGACGAGGTGACGGCCGAGTTGCCGATGTTGGCGTTGATCTTGACCAGGAAGTTGCGGCCGATGATCATCGGCTCGAGCTCGGCGTGGTTGATGTTGGCCGGGATGATGGCGCGACCGCGGGCGATCTCCTCGCGCACGAACTCCGGCGTGATGTGCTCGGGCAGCGAGGCGCCGAAGCTTTCGCCATCGGCGAGCGCGGCCTTGGCACGGGCGAGCGTGGCGGTGCGGCCGAGGTTCTCGCGGTGCGCGACGTAGCGCATTTCCTTGGTGATGATGCCGGCGCGGGCGAACTCGTATTGCGTGACGAGGGCGTTAACGGGGTCAGACCCTGCGGGTCTGACCTCATGACGAACAGCTGCCGTTGTGCCTGGGGTCAGACCCGCAGGGTCTGACCCCGAACCACGAAACGGCTGCGTCTTGTTGGGGAAGTCTCGGGCGAGCTGCTTGCCGCGCACGTTGCCGTTGTCCTCAGGCCGGATCTCGCGGCCGGTGTACTGCTCGACGCCGCCGCGCTCCTTGACCCACGCCTCGCGGTGCCGCGGCAGGCCCTTCTGCACGTCGATCGTGGCGTTATCGTCGGTGTAGGGGCCGGACGGGTCATAAACGCGGAACTTGTTTTCTTGCCCTATCGCTTCGCTGCTCGAGGGCGTTGGCTCGCCGCTCTCCTTCGTCAGCTGGATCTCGCGGAACGGCACGCGCACGTCGGCGAACCCCTCCGGCGCGTCATGGATCTTGCGCGAGCCGGCGATGGCGCCAGTCGTCACCTTGGGAACCTGCAGGTCGGAGGTGCGCGTGATCTTGTTCATTGTCTCTCTCCCGGTCGTGTTCGCACGGCACACAGGCCGGCGAAGCCGCGGAATGGGGTGGCTGACGGGCAAGCGGCGATCAGGGCGAGTACGATGTCCGTCCCTTCGCCGGCATGACCCGGATCAGGTCCTAAGGGTGCTCGGCCGAACACAGGCCAATCTCAGCCGGCTGCCGCCGACGCCCCTCGGAACATGCCTAATGTGACGCCTTGGACGGGTGTTGGCAAGTGCGGTCGGGGTTAGACCCTTGGGTCTGACCCCTCGAGGACACCAACCGCGCCACATCGACCACCAGCGCACCTGGTGGAGCAGCAACCGGCGGCCGTGGCAACGCCGCGTGCCGACAAGGTGTCAGACCCAAGGGTCTGACACCGACCGGTTACGCCGCCTTGGCCTGGCGGGCGCTGTCGCACCAGGTCTTGATGCGCGCGAGGTCGGGAGGCTTGCCGTCGCGCAGCACGTGCTGACCATCTGGCGTGGCGGCAAAGGTCAGGATTGCGGCGCACAGTGCTTCGGGCGTGGCCTTGGCGATGGCTTCCACGGAGCGGAAACCGGCGCCAACCAGCAGTTGGGCATGCGTGCCGCGCAGACCAGGCACGCGCATCACCAGGCGGGCCTGATCCTGCCAGTCGATGATGATTTGCGGCGTGATGTAGCGCGTCGCCACTTTGGCGGAGATTGCAGCCGGATCGGCGGCAAGAAAGTCGGCAACGGTCTTGATGCCATGCGGCGCAAAGCGAAGCGCGGTCTTCGGTCCGATCGATGGCGCCTTTTCCAGGTCGTCGGACGCCATAAGGTGAAAGGTGTCCCCGCCAGGACGAAGCGAGGGAACTGACGACGGGACCGGCGCGATTTTCGGCCAAACCGAAACGGGCGCCGGCATCGGCGCGACGGCAGCAGGCGGCTTGATGGCTATGGCCGACGTGCTGGCCTGCACGGGGCTCGGCGCAGCCTTGGGCTGCACCGCGACAGGGGCTGCAGCCGGTGCGATGGGCGCCGGCGTCGTGTTGGCCATGAGTGGTGCATTGGCCTGCACCGGGCGCTGCGCAGTTGGCGTCACCGCAGGCTGCGACGGCGGCACGATGCCCAATTGCGACGCCAGCGTCTTCGGCGACATCAGCTTGGCGCCGGCGCGGGCCGGCGGCGGCTTGGCGGTCACAGCCGGCTTGCGGGCCGCCGCTCTTGCAGCCGCCTTGGTGATGAGGCGCGTGCGCTGCTGCTGCACGGCGGCGGCCTGCCGGTCGAGCACTTCGGCGCGGTGCAGATCGCGCACGATACGGTCATCGGCGGGCAGGTTCTGCTCGACGCGGCCGGTGGTCATCAGCTCGTCGTACATGCGCTCGACGAGACGGCGATCCGCCGCGTCCGCCAGCTTGCGCGTGATCCATTTGACCGGCACTTTGAGCGTCGCCACCACCATGTCGCCGGTCAGGTTGACGTTGGGCGGCGTGGCTCGTGCCTCGGCGAAGGCGCGGTCGAGAATGGCCGCATACGAGCGGGCGGCGTAGACCAGGAGATCAGCAATCGCTCCCTTGGCGATCGCATCGAGCCCGGTGGGCGGGTCTATGACGCCGCGATGGATGTCGTAGTGGGCGATCAGCCGCTCGTAATGCGAGTTGGCGATCTCAGCCCCCCGGCACACCAGATCGCGCAGCCAGCCGGCTTTTGGCCCGACGACCACCTCGACTGCCGGCGTGCCAGTCTCGCCGATCGCCTTCAACTCGTCGTAGGATTTACTGATGCTCCATTCGACGGCGCGGTGGATGTTGTTTTCGGCCTCCGACTGCGCGGTGTGAAACGGCTGCAGCGGATCGGTCACGTAGTGAGAGAGGATGCCGGCGGCATAGACCGCCTCGCTCCAGCGCTGATGGGTCAGCGCCACGACCAATTGGCCGTACCAGCTCTCGGCCTTGTCGACGGCGCCACCCCAGTAGCCGTCGCGCACGTGCAGCACGTGGTTCCTGAAATCCTTGAACTGGGTGTCGGGCGCCTTGGCGCCGTCCAGGTAGATCTCGACGTGCTCCAGGAACAGCCGCCGCCAGCGCTCGGCCTCGGGCGAATTGAGATGGCGCAAGGCATCGAGCGCCAATTTGTGGTGGGTGCCATTAGCGTGGGCGGCGTAAACGACGCGATAAAGTAGGCTCATGCGCGGCCCCTCGTCCTTTGCAAGCTGTCACCGGCAAGCGGTACCTGGCGGTGACATAATGCGAGTCGCGAACGCGGCGAGAGCGCCGAAGCCAAACAGACGGTGCAAATCTTGTCGGCAGCCTGCCGCGGGCCTATGTTTGGGTCACGTCAGGCGCCTGCGGATGAGCAACATCGGGGTCCATCGCGGGCACAACAGGAAAGGTGGCGATATGCAGCGGTTTTTCAGCATCTCGGGCAGCGTCGTGGCTTTGGCGGTGGTGATGGGAGGCGGGGTCCAAGCACAGGGCCAAGCCCGCGTCGAGGCCGGTGTGTTGTCGTGCCAGGTCGCCGGCGGCACGGGCTTTGTCTTCGGCTCGACGAAAGATCTCAGTTGCACCTTCAAGCGGCAGGGCGCCGATGAGGTTTATACTGGCACCATCTCCAAGTACGGCATCGACATCGGCCAGACCAACACGTCGACCATCACCTGGGCCGTGCTGGCGCCAACATCCAACATTGCAGCTGGATCGCTGGCAGGGACCTATGGTGGCATTTCCGGTGAGGCGACGGTGGGTGTCGGCGTCGGCGCCAATGCGCTGGTCGGCGGCTCGGCGCGCTCGCTGGTCCTGCAGCCGCTCAGCGTGCAGACGCAACAGGGCCTCAACATCGCCGCCGGCATCGCCGGTCTGACGCTGAAGGCGCGCGCGCGGTAGCCGGCGCAGCGCGAACTATTTCTACGCCCGCCCCGCTTTGCGCCGCTCCTCGTAGGCCTTGAGGTGCGTGTAGGCCACCTGATGCAGGCCGGCCTCGATGCCGTATTGACGGGCCTTCTCCAGCATGAAGCCGACGATGTGGTCGGCTTCCACCGGTCCCTTGCGCTCCAGGTCGCGCAGCATGGAGGCGGTGAAATCGTTGTCCGGGTCGGAGAAGATCTTGCGGTAGTTGGCCAGCAGCTTGTCGTCGACGGCGTACCCGGCCGCCTTGGCGATGGCGCCGTTACACTCCAGCATGGTCAGCCCCAGCTCCCTGCCGCCGGGCGCGCGCACGATCTCGCCGATGTTGGCGCGCATCATGCAGGTCATGCCGGCCAGCGTCGCCAGCAGCACGAGTTTGTCCCACATCTTCTGCAGGATGTTGGGCGCCGCCGTCGCCAGCACGCTTTCGCCGCAGGCGTCGAAGGCGGCCTTCAGCGCCGTGACGCGTTCCGACAGGCCGCCGTCCTGCTCGCCGAAATTGACCGATCGCCAGTCGTTGAAGTGCTGCAGCAGGCCATCAGGCAGCATGGCGATGTGGATCGAAGCCATGCCGCCGAGCACACGCTCGCGGCCGAAGGTGGCGTTGAGGATCGCCAGGTGCGGAAGACCATTGAGCAGCGGCAGCACGGCCGTCTTGGGGCCGACTGCAGGCGTGATGGCGGCAATCGCCGAGTCGAGGTCATAGGCCTTCGACGTCAGCAAGACGAGGTCGTAACTTCCCGGCGGTCCCGGCTCGAGAACGGCCTTCACTTGCAAGGTGGCTTTGCCGAACATGCTCTCGATCCTCAGCCCATCGCGGTCGAGCTGCGCCTTGCGCCCCGGCCGCACCAGGAACGTCACCTCCGCGGCCTTGGCCTCCACCAGCCGGCCGCCGAAATAGCCGCCGGTCGCGCCGGCGCCGAGGCAGAGGATTTTCATGGGTGGCGGTCTCCCGAGAAGGTTGCGGTTTGCGCGGGAAACTACAGGGCGGGCGAGGGCGCGGCAATGGTGTCGGGCCGTAGGGTGCAATAGCGCAGCGCAGCGGAGCGTATTGCACCGACGGTGGTGCGACTGTGGTCGTGGCGGTGCAATACGCTGCGCTATTGCACCCTACGGAACTTCGCCTCTTCCAAAAACACCACGGGCCCCGAATCGCTTCGGAGCCCGCTGGATTATCGCAAAATCATCGGCCGTGGCTCAGACCGTGACCGCTCCCTTGATCCAGGCTTCGAGCTTGGTCTTCTGCACCAGGGCGCCGACGTGCTGGCCGACCGGCTTGCCGCCATGGAACAGCATCAAGGTCGGCATGGAGCGGATGGCGTACTCGCCGGTGATCTTCGGGTTCTGGTCGACGTCGAGCTTGACCACCTTGACCTTGCCGGCCATCTCGGTGGCAATCTGCTCGAGCGCGGGCGCCATGGCCTTGCACGGCCCGCACCACTCCGCGAAGAAGTCGACGAGCACCGGCTCGGTCGACTTCAGGACCTCCGCCTCGAAGGTCTGGTCGGATACGGACTTGGTCATGATCAATCTCCTGATTCGCCCAGCTCAGAGGGCTGAGAAGCAAAGTCGCCGTTACTTAGGGAGCCAGCGTGGCAGCGTCAAGCCGCGCTGGGTGCATATCCCACAAGCGTGATTGGCGCAGATCGAGCACCTCGACCGGTATCGGCATCAGGCTGGGGCTCTCGGTCCATAGGATGGCGGCGCGCACCGCGCTGTCGGGATAAATGTGCTGAAGGGCTAGCCGGTACGCCGCCAACTGGTAGAGATAAGCTTCTGCAACCTCGCTGGCGCGGGCGGGCGGCGGCCGGTTCGTCTTGTAGTCGATGATCAGCACGTCCTTGCCGATGCGAACAAGACGATCGATCAGTCCTGTGATGAACAGTTCTGGCGAGCGGCCGTCGGGGCTTGGAATGCGGGCTGCGATCGGCACCTCGGCCCGCGATTGGGGCCCGAACAGCGCCCGCAGATCGGCTGAGTCGAGAACCGCCAGCGTCTCCGTGACGATGCTGGCGCGCTGGCGAGCCGACAGGCTTGGGCCGCGCGTGGCGACGAAGGCCTCGGCGGCGCGGCGCCAGGCGTCGGCGGCAAACGCCGGCAGGTGCTCGAGCAGGGCGTGCGTGAGGGTGCCGCGCAGGAAGCGGTTGTCGCTCATTTGCACCAGTGGTGACAGCTCCGCCGGTGGGCGATCGGCGCGATCGGCACGCACCGTGGCGGACTCGGTCGGCTCGCCCTCGGTATCGACCTCATAGGGCACGAAGCGGGAGGGCGCGACCGGGACCGCCAGATGCGGCTCGCTCGGCGCCCTGCGCAGTGCCCAATCGGGCAACGGCACGGCGCGCTCGTTGTCGGCCATCTCTGGCCTGGC
The DNA here is from genome assembly GCA_964498125.1 of uncultured Devosia sp. Classification (GTDB taxonomy): domain Bacteria; phylum Pseudomonadota; class Alphaproteobacteria; order Rhizobiales; family Hyphomicrobiaceae; genus CAMDBL01. The sequence goes on from CAZCGE010000131.1 coordinate 7,908, forward strand.
TTTTTCGGGCGGGGCGGCTTGGGCTGCCACGTGCCGCAACACCTGGTCGCCGTTGCTGCATTGGGCTGGCGCCACCAGCTCCGCCATGCCCTGCGTTATCACATCATACCAGCAGCCTTTGGCGCGGCCTTTCTTGCCTTCGAAGCCGGCAATGTAGAGCCGGTCGCGGGCGCGCGTCATGGCGACATACAGCAGGCGATTGTGCTCGGCGATCTCGCGTTCCGCGCGCGCGCTACGCGCCGTCTTGACGACGTCCAGGTTTTTCATGCCCTTCACCGGCCAGATGAACGGTGGCGGCACGCCGGATGGCCGCTGCATGTCATGCAACGTCAGCAGCTCGCCGCCGACGCGGCCGGCCGGCGCCGCGCACGTGTCGGGCAGGAACACGATCGGCGCCTCGAGACCCTTGGCGCCGTGCACGGTCATGATGCGCACTTCGTCGCGGCCGTGCTCCATGTCGCGCTTGATCTCGCGCTCGCTGCGCCGCAGCCAGTCGAGGAAGCCGACCAAGGAGGGCGGTTCGCGCTCGTCGTAGGCCAGCGCCAGGTTGAGGAACTCGTCGATCGGATCGGCAGCCTCCGGCCCGAGCCGGGCGAGCAGCTTCTTGCGTCCGCCATCACGGTCGAGAAGGGCGGCAAAAAACTCGTAGGGCGGACTGAGATCGGCTCGGCGGCGCCACTGCTTCAACAGCTCGGCGGCGGCTTGCCAGCGCGGATCACGCGGGGCGGCATCGAGTACGGCGGACCACAGCGCACCGCGCCGCTCGGGGGCAATGGCGGTCAGGTCGTCGTCATCGAGCCCGATCAACGGCGACTTGAGCACGGCGGCGAGCGCCAGGTCGTCCTCGGGCAGCACCAGGAAATGGCCGAGCGCCACCAGGTCCTCGACGGCAATCTGCTCGGTCGTGCGGATGCGGTCGGCGCCGGCGACTGGGATGCCCTTGGCCTTCAAAGCCGCGACCATCCGCGGTGCGAAGGGCCGGCGGGCGCGCACAAGAACGAGAATGTCGCCGGCGCGCACCGTGCGGTCCTGTGACGGCAGGCGCTCGCCATTGTCCAGCCAGTGCTTGATCGTGCGCGCCACACGCTCGGCCAATCGAGCCGCGGGGGTGGTGACCCGCGACTCTTCGAGCGGCGACCAGGGTTCGCTGGCCACGGCCTCATCCCATTTTTCGGTTTGCCATATCTCGACGAAACCGGCCTGCCCCGCGCGGTTGGCGCTGTGGCGGATCGGCAGACCGCCGTCGCCGACGCCCGGCGTCCTGGTCTGATCGGCAAAGACGCGGTCGACCGCCTCCAGCAATGGCGCAACCGTGCGGAAGGACAGCGTCAGCGGCAGTTTGGCGAATGGCTGGCCCGCGTGCTGCGCCATCTCGGCGAACAACCGCCCCATGGCGGCGAACTTCTCGGGTGCGGCGCCCTGGAAGGAGTAGATCGACTGTTTCTCGTCCCCCACGCCGAACACGGTGCGCACCGTTTCGCTTTGTCCGGTGCCAGCGTAGAACTCGCGCGCCAGGGCTTCGATGATGCCCCATTGCGGCGGACTGGTATCCTGGGACTCGTCGACCAGGATGTGATCGAGGCCGCCATCGAGCTTGTAGAGCACCCATTCGGTGGCTTCAGATGTGCGCAGCAGGCCTGCCGTGCGCGTGATCAGGTCGTCGAAATCGAGGCCGGCGCGGCGGGCCTTGGCGGCCGTGTAGTGGTCGAGCACGGCATCAGCGAGCCGCGTCAGGGCGATCGTCGCGGCGACGAGGTCGAGCGCGCGCAGCTCGGCGTCGAGGGCGACGAAACGGTCCTGGGCACGAATGAGCAGCGCCTCGGTGCCAGGATGCGCTTTTTCGGTCGGCTTGGTGACGAGGCTTTTGCGTGGCTCGCCCTTGTCGGTCAGCAGCAGATCACCGAGCGCCTCGCAGCGCAGTGAGGGAGCCGATGCGGCGACAACGCGACCAACGGCGTCGGCAGCCTTGCGGTCGTTGGCCGAGCCTTGCGTCAGCACCTCGCCGAGGCGTGTCAGCTCTGTGTCCGAGAGCAGGCCCGCCATCTCCGCTTCGAGCGCGGTCCGGTTTGCCGACGCGCGCACACCCAAAGCGGCTTTGAGCAGATCCTCCGCGGCGGCGAGCGGATCATCCGCTTGCGTATCGTCGAGGCGATGCGCGGCTGCGATCCAGTCGCGATGTGTCAGCGCTTGTCGCAACTTGTCGTCGAAGCCATCCTCGGCGGCATAGGCGACGGCGGTCAGCAGCGCCGCTCCGAGCTGGCCGTCGCGATCGCGCGTGGCGATGCCGAGCACCTCGTCGATCGCCCCCCGCCGCAAGGTCGCGGCCGTTTCCTCGTCCAGCACCTCGAATCCCGGCGGCACGCCGGCCTCGAGCGGAAAACGCTGCAGCAACTGCTCGCAGAAGGCGTGAATGGTTTGCACCTTCAGGCCGCCGGGCGTCTCGATGGCCTTGGCAAACAGCGTGCGCGCCTGCGTGACTTGCAGGTCGGATGGTGCAGTTGTGAGCAACGCAGCGAGCGCCAACCTCAGACCTTCTGGCTCCGCCGTCACCCAGTCGGCCAATCGGTCGAAGACCCGGCTCGACATCTCGGCGGCCGCGGCCTTGGTGTAGGTGAGGCACAGGATGCGGTCGGGACTGGTGCCGTTGAGCAGGATGCGTAGCACACGCTCGGTCAGCACGTGCGTCTTGCCGGTACCGGCGTTGGCCGCGACCCAGGCCGAGGTTGCCGGATCGGCGGCCTGCGACTGAATTGTCCGCGTTTTCTTTCGCTCGTGGTCGAGGTCTGTCGCGCGCGCGCTGGTCATGGCGCCTCCTCCCCCTCGTCGGCCTCGATGGACCATTCCTTGACACGGGCGAGATGGGCGTAGGCGTCGTAATCATAGGTGAAGCCGCCGCGGCGCACGGCGAGATAGGGCGTTGCGGGATCGTCGAACGCGGCGATGAGGCGGGCCAGGCCATAGCGCGCATCCTGTGCCAGGCGGGCAACATCATCACACGCGAGCGGCCGCTCGTCGCCTGCAGGCTCGCCGCCCGAGGCGCTGATGTAGCGCAGCCCCGCAACCTTCATCGCCCCCGTCTCGGCAAAGCCGCCGGCGATGGCAATGGCAGCTTCCAAGGGCAATTGCGGCGCCAGGCCCTTGACGGCGCGCGAGGCGAGGGATTGCAGGTTGCTGCCGGTTTTGTAGTCGGTGATGGTCAGGCCGGCGCGGCTAATGTCGATGCGATCGGCCCGCGCGGTCAGGGTGAATGGTCCAGCCGGCGCCTCGATCACCAGCTTGCCCGTGACCTCTGACAGAATCCGATCGGTGTCGCTGCGCCGTTGCGGCTCGCTGTCGGCGAACCAGGTGGCGAAACGCTCCAGCCGCGGCAGCCAGAAGGCGGCAACACGAGGATGGCCGGCATGGTCGCTGATCACATCGCGGACGATGGTCATGAGGGCGGCATGCGGATCGTCGGGCAGTTTTTCGGGATATTTGGCGGCAAACCGGCCGAGAGCGTCGTGCACGATGCTGCCACGCAATGCGGCGTCGGGTTCCTGGCCGAGCGGTGGCAGCGCATCGAGACCGAGGATGTCGCGGGCGAAGATGGCATAAGGGTTGGCCATCCAGGTCTCGGCGCCAGAGACGGAAATGCGGCGCGGGCGCAGCGCCACCGGCGGCCGCGGCGCAGGCGCGCGCATGGGTGGCGTTCGCGTCGCCACATCGCGCGCGCGGGCCCAGCCGAGCCAGGGCTCTGTCGGGCGCAATGTGTCGGCAAGCCCCATGCCGCCGAGCAGGGCCTTCATGCGCAGCAGCCAGCGCGAGGCCACCGTCGGCACCCCGTCGACTTTCATGGCGCGCGTCAGGAAGATCCGGCCACCACCCATCATCGAGACGAAATCGTGCGCGGCTCGCCCGATTTCCTCCTCCGGCGCTGGCAGGCCGAGGGACTTGCGCATGGGGCGGTTGAGCCATGGTCCGGGATCGGCCGCCTCCGGCCAGGTACCGTCATTGAGCGAGCCGAGAATGACGACATCGGTGTGTTGCAGGCGCGCTTCGTACGGCCCCCAGATGTGCAGGCGGGGATGCACGGGAATGCGCGGCCGCACGGTCTCCGTGGCGACCAGGCTGCGATAGAATTCGGCATAGTCCGCCGCCTGGATTCGTGGCGCGCGCAACCGCGGGTCGAGCAGGCTGGTGAAGAACGCGGCTGCCGCGGCGCCGGCCTCCTGTTCCCACAACGGGCTGGCCGCATCGGGCTCGGGCAGGCGCGCCAGGGCCTCGGCCACCTTGACATGGGCAGCCGCCAGATCGCGCAGGGGGTGCTGCCGGTCGGCTTGCGCAGTCAGTGTCGTCAACGGCGCGAAGGCCTGGCGCAGTCGGTCCAGCAGATCACGGGCGAGCTGCCAGCTGCGCGCGCCCATGCGGCGGACAGCGCGCTCGCGGCGTGTACCACCTTTTTCCGACTCGCGCCGCGCCCGCTCGAGGGCGGCATCGACCCCATCGAGGCCGCGGCCGAGATAGGCCGTGCGGAACGCGGCGATTTCCAGCGCGCGGGCGGCGCGGCGCGCTTCGCCGATGGGCAGGCCAACGCGGGTCAGCGGATGCTTGAGCAGCGCCATCAGCGGCGCCGGGGCGAATCCGGTGCTGGCGGCCTCGATCGCCAGATCGAGAAATGCGCCGGGCACGGTCTTGCCGAACGGGCGGCCGGCGGAATCATCGACGCGGATGCCCCAGCCATCGAGCCGCACCGCGACCCGGCGCGCCAGCAGCCGGTCCGGCGAGACGAGCGCCGCGGTTTGCCCTGGCGTCTCAGTGGCCCGGCGCAGGATCAGCGCCACCGCTTCCGCTTCATCCAGGACGCTCGGCGTCTCGATCAGTGAGATGCCCTCGAGCGCCGCGGCGATCGCGGCCTGATCGGCGGCTCGGGCATAGCTGTGCCAGTGCGCCGTGGCGGCCGCCGGACGCATGGCTTCGCGCATGAAGTCCTGCCGCGCGCGCTGGGATGCGCTGGGTTCGCCGCCGCTCAGCGGGGCGACGGCGGTTTGATCGACGCCAATCGCAGCCAGTAGCCGGATCAGGCCGAACTGCGGATGCTCCGGTGACGTTGCCACCGCCGCTACCGTCGCCGCGTCAATCGCGACATCGAGGCCCGGCAGGACGATGGCGCCGTTGGGCAGCCGCGCCACCGTCGCCATCAGCACGGCGGTCGCCGGCACCGAGCCGGTGACGCCGGCGACGATGACGGGCGCTTTCGGTGGCGCCAGCTCGAGGCGACGCGCCTCCGCCAGGATCATGCGATTGCGCCGATCGGCGGCCGAGATGATGCCAAGCTCCTCGAGGTGGGCGGGCCAGCGCTCGGTGATGATTTTCAGGAAGTCGAGCGTCTGCTGCCAGTGCTGCGAATACGTTTCCGGGACAATGCCGTCGAGGCGATCCAGCGCCACGTTCTCGGTCTCGAGCATGTCCATCAGCCGGCTGAGTTCGGCGGCGAGGTGTTGTGCCTGCGCCGGCAAGCGCGCGCCCGCCGCAATTTGTGCGTCGCCGCCGATGCCTTCGCTCCCGGGCTGTCGCAGCGCTTTCGACCAGGCCAGCACCAGCTCGGTCAGGGCCAGGCGGCGCGCCAGCTCGCTGATCGGCTGCGGCATCGCTTCGTCCACGCCGGCCATCGCTTCGCGGTTGACGATGCCGGCGAGCAGGCTCAGCTCCTCGTCGGCTTCCGCAATCGGGCGCACGCGCGGCAGCAACAGGGCGGTGCGCCCCGAGATCCGCAAGAAGGCCTCCTGCAGGGCGCGCGTGGCACGACGGGTCGGCAGCAGGATGGTGATGTCGGGCAAGTCGAGCGGGTCTGGCGCGGGGCCGCCGGCGCGTGGCAGGTCGCCAGACAGCACGGCTTTGGCCAACCGGTCGAGGAAGGGCTCACCTGGCGCCACCGTGTAGATGTGCGCGGGACGGGCCAGACCACCCGCGGCGTGCTCGCTGACCGGCTGGTTACTGATTGTGCTCACGGTCGAGCCACCTTTCCGCCGCTTCGAGCGCGTCCGGCGTGCCGATGTGCATCCAGACGCCGTCGAGCCGGATGCCAAAGAGGCGGCCTCGCTCGGCAGCCTGGTCCCACACGGTGTTGAGCGAGAAGCGGCCCTTCGGCGCGCCTTCGAACAGAGCCGGGCTGGCAATCGACACGCCAGCGAAGACGAATGGCGCGGTTCGCCGCTCGCCGCGCCGCTCGATCTTGCCATTGGCGTCCATGGTGAAATCACCCGGACCGTCGTAGCCGATGCTGGTGGCCGCCAACGCCAGCAACATCAGGCAGTCCATGCGCCGAGGATCGAAATTCTCGATCAGTCGGGCAAGGTTCGATCCGACGCCCTCGACCCAAACGGAGTCGCTGTTGTGGATCAGGAATGGCCCATTGCCGATCAGCGGCAGGGCACGCACGACGCCGCCACCGGTATCCAGTAGCTCGCCGCGTTCGTCGGAGATGCGGATCGCAGGTTTGTGGCGCTGCGCCAAGTGCGCCGCGAGCTGATCGGGGAAGTGGTGCACGTTGACCACGGCCGTGCCGATGCCGGCCGCGGCTACCTGGTCGAGCACATGGTCGATCAGCGGCCGGCCTTTCAGCAGCACCATCGGTTTGGACTGGCTGTCGGTCAGCGGGCGCATGCGTGTGCCCAGGCCGGCGGCCAGCACCATCGCTGTCTTGAGTTTCGCTGTCATGTTCAGATGCGCTCGGAAGGGACTGGCACGGCTGCAACGCTAGAGCGCTTTCCACTCGAATTGAATCAGGGGAAAGCGCTCTAGTCTTTTGTTTGTCGCATTTTCACCGCCAAACCGGTGCCCACTTTAGCGGAAAATGCTCTATGGCGACAATTCGCGTTGGCGCAGATCGATGGGCAGATGGCGATCATACCACGCCCGCAGTGGTTCCAATCCCGGTGCCGCGAGATTGCGCGCCAGGTATCCCCAGATCCGTGGGATGTGGCGCAGGTACTGTGGCTTGCCATCGCGGCGGGCGAGGCGAGCGAAGATGCCGAGAATCTTGGTGTTGCGTTGTGCGCCGAGTGCGGCATAGGCGAAGCGGAAATCGGGTTCGGAGAAACCGGGCTCGCCGGCTGTGGCCGCGTTGCAATAGTGGGCCAGCAATTCGCTTTCAATGCTGGCGGCCACGTCGAGCCGCGCATCCTGCAGCAGCGAGACCAGATCGTAGGCGGCATGCCCGGTCAGCGCGTCCTGGAAATCGATGATGCCGACCTTGGCGAGACCGGAGCGTTCGGCAAGCCAGATCAGATTCGGCGAGTGATAGTCGCGCAGTACCCAGCCCTTCGGCAACCCCAACAGGCGGTCGAAAATCTGCTGCCAGGCCGCGGTAAAGGCAGCGCGCGCCTGGGCTGGTGCGGGGCTGGCGAGCAGCGCTGGCCAGTACCAGTCGACCAGCAGCTCGGTCTCAATGCCGAGTGCGGCGCGATCATAGGCGGGCAGGCGGTAGACGCTGCCGTCGGGTAGCTGCAGGCTTTCGGGCACAGGCACGCGCCTGAGCGCCAGCAACGCTTCGGTGGCCGCGCGCCAGAGCTCGATCTGGGACCCGCCGGCAACCAGCTCGGCGCCAAACACACGGTCGCCAAGGTCCTCGAGCAGCAGCAGGCCGCGCTCGAGATCGCCGGCGTAGATGGCAGGCGCGGAGAGTTGAGCCTGCCGCAGCGCTGCAGTCACGGCGACGAAGGGCCGGACATCTTCCGCCAGATGCGCGATACGGCTGTAGGGCAATCCATCGCGGATGGGCGGTCCATCCGGCTGGCGCGGCGCGTCCATGAGGAGCGCGGTTGGAAAGGTGTCTGACCTCTGGTCAGACACCGGCCGTCTCAGCCGTGCATACCGTCTTGGCGAGGCATCGCCTAGCAGGTAGCGTACGGCTGCGCCAGACAACCCCGCTGTCACCAGCAGCTGATGCATCGCCGCCAGGCGAGCCAGGCGCGGCGGCCAGCCACCGTGTGGCGAGACGGTGATGTCGCGTCGATCCACACCGTGGGTCTCATCGAAGCGAATCTCGAGTCGATCGGCGGACAGTTGTGACACGGCCCGTTCCGGCCATTCGATCAGCACGACGCCGGCTGCCAGTGCCTCGTCCAGCCCGAGCTCTGTCAGGTCGGCGCCCTCCGCCAACCGGTACAGGTCGGCGTGCGCCACGGGAAAACGCGGGGTGTCGTAAGGCTGGACCAAGGAGAACGTCGGGCTTGGCACGTCCGCTGCAGGGTCGTCGAGGAGGGCGCGGATCATGGCCCGCGCGAATGTGGTCTTGCCAGCGCCGAGCGCACCGGACAGCGTCACCGTGTCGCCCGGCCGCAGCGCGAACGCGATGAGACCGGCCAGCGTCGGCAAGTCGGCGTCGCGGATATCAGGCAAGATCCAAGGCGCGCTCATGGTCTGACAGAAAGCGGGCCGGCGACGATGCGTCAAGCCTGCGCTTCAGTCTTCGCGGCAATGGCCGGTGCATTGCGCTGACCGAGGCCGCCTTTCGGCAGGCGGACGGTCACCCGTGTGCCGCTGCCGGGCTCGCTGTCGAGGCTCATTTTGCCACCATGCAATTCGACCAGGCTGCGGACGATGGGCAGGCCGAGACCAGCGCCACGATGTTTGGAGCCTTGGCTGTGGCTCTCGAACCGATCGAACACCCGGTTGACTTGCTCCTTGGGAATGCCAACCCCCTGATCCTCGATGGCGAACAGAATATCGTGGTCCTCGCGCCAGCAGGAAATGCGCACCGTGTCGCCGGTCTTGGAGAAGCCCACCGCATTGGACAGCAGATTGTTGAGCACCTGGCGCATGCGCAGCTCGTCGGCGACGAATGTATCGACATCGTCGGCGATGGCGATGTCGATGGTCAGCTTTGCCCGCATGGCGCGCTCGCGAACGCTGGCGATGGCCGTATCGATGATGGCTCGCGAGTCGATCGTCGACAGTTTGAGTTCCATGGCGCCGGCATCGATGGTTGCCAGGTCCAGGATGTCGTCGATGATGGCCAGCAGTGTCTTGGAGGACGAGTCGATATCGCCCAGATAATCGCGCTGCCTGGAATTGAGGTCACCGGTGCGCGGGCTCGACAGCAGCTCAGAGAAGCCGATGATGTTGGTCAGCGGCGTCCGCAGCTCGTAGGAGACGCGGCCGATGAACTGGTTCTTCAGCCGATCGCTGGCCACCAAGGCTTCATTGCGCTCGAGCAGGGCGCGCTCGTAGCGCTTGGAATCGGTGACGTCGACGAAGATCAGCAGGGTTGCGCCGTCCGGTAGCGGCATCGCGGTGAAATCGATCACGCTGCCGTCCGGCCGGATCATCTGGCCTTCGAGCGGTTCGCGGTGATCGGAGAACGAGGTCACAGCCCGGCTGATGCGGGTCCACGTCAGATCATCGTCGTACAGCACGCGGGTCTGCGCGATCAAGGTATCGATGTGCGGCGTCTCGGTAAGGGTGCGGCGCGGCAGGTGCCAGACCGTGGCAAACGACGAGTTGAAGAGCTTCAAGCGCCCGTCGGTGCCAAACACCGCCACGCCTTCCTTCAGTGCGTCGAGGGTCTCCCGTTGAACGTCGATCAGCGCGTTATAGCGGCTCTCCAGGGCGAACTTCTCGGTCTCGTCGGCAAAAAGATAAGTGACGCCGCCATCCGGGCGTTGCTCGGCCATCACGTGCAGCACGCGGCCATCGGGCAGGTGCCACCAATCCTCCGGCTCGGCTTCCGACTTGTCGCGAGAAAGCAGCTTTGTCTTCCACTCCCGGTAGTTGACGACCTCGGGCAGCCGGCCGAGTTCGCGCAGTCGATCGAGAACCTCGCCATCCGTCGGCCGCGCCTTGAGCCAACCGTCGTCCAGCTGCCACAGTTTGGCGTAGGCCGCGTTGAAGAACGTCAGCCGCTGCTCGCGGTTGAAAATGGCCACGGCGGTGGCGACCCGATCGAGAGTGCGGTCGTAGGCGGCGATCTGACGTTCCAGCTCGCCCTTGGCGCTTTCGATCTCGGCCACGTCGATGGCTGCCGACACGGTCACGCCTGCAACCGGCACGACGATCAGGTCGTGCGCCTTGCGCTGCCCACCAATAATCAGATTAACGCGCTTTGTGACGTTTCTGCCGCTCATGATCTCGCGCTCGACGGCCTGCCGCTGGCGTTGCTCGAGCAGCTCGATCTGGCGCGCGTAGACCTCGGCTTCGCCCTGGGCCTCCACGGCTTTGACAAAGGCTGCATTGGCCCATTGGATGCGCGCATTCGCCCCGCGCAGCCAGACCGGCATGGGCAGCGCGTCGAGCAGGGCGCGCAGGGAACCGATCTCGCTGACGCTGCCCTGCTGCTGCTCCAGAAGCTGGCTATAGGCGCGCTTGAGGCTCGAAAGATCACGAAAGCGCAGCACGGCGCTGCCACCTGCCGTGCGGCCATCGGCTTCCAGGCATCCCCCGGCGATGGTCTGCAGCATCAGGTTGAACGGGCGGCCGTGCTCGAACAAGGCGTCGAGGGCCGATTTCAACTCCTTTGCCGACGCGGCCTGCAGCCATTGGCCAAAACGCAGCAGGTCCGGCTGCTGCATCGGCAACCCGGGCACCGAACTCAGCGAATGGGCGATGACCCTCAGTCCCTTGCCGCGCTCCCAATAGATCAGCACCAGTGGCTCGACCTTGAGAATGGTCTCCGCGGTCATCAGATCGCGACGCAGCGCCGCGCTCTCCTGTTGCGCCCGCTCGACCGCCAGATGCGCTGATCGCGTGGTTTGCCAGACCAGCAGCAGGGAAATCGTCGCGGCCCCACCGACCAGCACCACGAGGATGACATGCTTCAGGGCCAGCACGCCAAGACTTGTGCCGCCGCTGTCGGCCAGTCCTGCCGTCAAGGCAAAAGCGCATCCCAGCGAGGCCAGCAGCAGCAATGCGAGCTCGGTCCGGGCAGTACGGGCTCGCGTGTCGAGGACAGTGGTTCGCATCTTGTTCCGAATGAGCAAAAAATGCTCACCGGCGCGATATGTACGCGGTACGACAATCAATAGGCGCAGGTGGCTGGAGCGGCGATTCGTCAAGCAGTATGAGAGCGTTCGGCGATTCACGCTAGATATGAAATGAGCCTACGGATGAATGGGACCACTTTTTTTCTTTGAACGGTCTATTTGCATCTATCCGTTATCAGCACAATGACGCCGGCCAGCAGACCCCAGAACGGGGCGCCAATGCCGGCGACCCACGACGCCGTCTGTCCCCGGGTTGCGCCGACAGCGTCTGACGCTGACAGAACGATGGGTATGGCCCCGCCAAAGCCGACGAAGCAGGCCGGGATCCCCGCGGTAATGGCCGATCCGCTACCGTGGCTCATGCAACTTCAGTCAAGATCTGGCAACCTCAGTCATGATCTGGCGCCGATCAGAGCCGCGGCAATCCCCTGGACGTTGCCCGGCGCCATGACATGCGCGCCGGCGATCCCCGGGATCGTCCGCAGCTCGGCGATCACCTCGTTGCAGATCAGCTGGCCCTCCGCCGACGGGTCCTTGGCCTGCTCGAGGCGCCGGACGATGCTCTCAGGGATGATGGCGCCATACAAATTTCTGGTGACCCAGGCGGCGGCGCGGGCCGATTTCAAAGGGATGACCCCGACCAGCAGTGCCAGCCGCTCGGTCACGCCATGGTCGACCAGCCGCTGCGCATAACGGCGGACGATGCCGGGATCCATACAGAACTGGGTTTGGGCGAAACGGGCGCCGGCATCGATCTTGGCGAGCAATGCCGATGGTTTCCAGTCCGCCGGCGGATTGATCGGCAGGTCCGCGGCGCCAATCAGCAGGTTGGCGAGCCCGCTGCCCGAGACCGTGCGGCCCGAGGGCAGAACGCCCTTGTCGCGCATGTCGCGCATCATGGCGATCAGGGACCCCGAGTTCAGATCGAACACCGGCTTCGTCTCGGGCTGATCCCCAGCCTTGGGGTCATCGCCCGTCATGATCAGGAAATTGGTCACACCAAGTGCGGATGCACCCAGAATGTCGCCCTGGATGGCGATGCGATTGCGGTCCCGGCAGGTGATCTGCATGATCGGCTCGATGCCGTTCTGCCGCAGGATCGCCGCGGCGGCCAGCGCGCACAAGTGGGCCCGCGCGCTGGCCCCATCGGTGACATTGACGGCGTCCGCCAGCCCCCGCAAGGGCAGCGCCAAGTCCAGCAGCGCCTTAGGGTCGGCCGACAGCGGCGGCGTCACCTCGGCGGTCAGCACGAAGTGGCGGGCGCTGAGGCGCTGCGCGAGGCCAGAAGCTATCGTCATGTCAGCGGCCATCCTTTGCGATACTGCCCGTCGTCTGGGTTAGCGCGGCCCGGTTGCTGCGGCAATGGCGACCAACTCGGCCGCCAAATCATGCAACCCGACGGCTTCGACGTTGTGGAGCAGTGGCACGCGATCTTCACCCGCATAGACGACGAGCCGCCGCGCCGGCTTCAAGTCGTCGCAGGCGATATGGAACCCGCGCTCGACCTTCGGCGATAGGCTGCGCTTGACCTCGATGGCCCACAGCTTGCCATCCGGCAGCTCCAGCAGCAGGTCGATTTCGGCGCCAGCCAAGGTGCGATAATAATAGGGTGAGGTCCAGTTGGGGGCACAACTGATCAGTGTCTCGATGACGAACCCTTCCCAGCTCGGGCCGATGATCTGATGGTCATGGAGGGCTGCCTGCGTCGGGATCGCCAGCAAGGCATGCAGGACACCGCTATCTCGAACATAGATCTTGGGCGCCTTGACAAGGCGCTTGCCGAGATTGGCATGGTAGGGCACCAGTCGACGGATCAGCAGCAGATCGACCAGCAGGTCGATGTAGCGCGCCACGGTCGGCGAGCTGATGCTCAAGGACGCAGCCAATCGTGATGCGTTGAGCGGAGTGCCCTGGGCATGCGCCAGCATAGTCCACAGCCGCCTCAGGGTCTCGGCGGGAATGCGGGGCTCGTGCGAGGGAATGTCACGGGTCAGATAGGTCCTCAGGAAATCGCGCCGCCAGTCGAGACTGCGCGCGTCGTTGCGAGCGAGAAAACTCTGTGGGAACCCGCCACGCAGCCAAAGTGCGTCCTGATGCTCCTTGCCTGTCTCGGTGAGATCCAGTGGCGCAAGTTCTCGATAAGCAATGCGCCCAGCGAGACTTTCCGACGATTGACGCAAGAGATCGATTGATGCCGATCCGAGCAGCAGGAAACGACCGACCTTGCGCCCCTTGCGTCGTCCCTTATCGATCAATCCACGCAACGGACTGAAGAGATCCGGGGCATTCTGGATTTCATCGAGGACGACCAGCTTGTCCTCGTGAGCCGTGAGGTAAAGCGCGGGGTCCGCCAGCTTGTCGCGATCCGCCGGGTCCTCGAGGTCGAGATAGATGGAAGGACCGGTATCTGCGATCGCGAGCGCCAATGTGGTCTTGCCGACCTGTCGCGGCCCAAGCAACGCCACGGCGGCTTGGCTCTGCAGGTCGGCACGGATGTGGGCTTCCAGGCGGCGCTTCAGCATCCTTGTATTTTTAACGTGTACTTTTAAATATACAAGGTAAAACGTGGGCGGTCGTCGTGGGGAACCTTTATCTCGGTGTCTGAGGCGAAACTCAACCCGTTTCGTCCACCAGGGTCGGCGCAGCCGGTGAACGGCTGAAACGAAAGAAACGCTCCAAGACCTCGGTGCCGGGCAAACTTCCCAGGTCCACCCATGCACATTCCCCTGCTTTTGGCATGTAACGTTATAACATTGCATCATGGAAGGCAGGGGCTGCAATTGTATCGGCGGGCGACTGCTTTCGTCATCGAGGGTCAACGCAGCTGGTGTTCGTCTGACCCGGAGCGCCGTATAGCTCAGGTGTCTGACCAAAGGCCAGACACCCGTTCGGAACCGCTCAATACCTGTAATGATCCGCCTTGAACGGCCCTGTCTCCGGCACGCCGATGTAGGCGGCCTGTTCCGGGCGCAGCTTGGTTAGCTTCACGCCGATCTTGGCCAGATGCAGCATGGCGACCTTCTCGTCGAGGTGCTTGGGCAGCACGTAGACCTTTTTGGCGTACTTGCCAGTCTCGCGATTGGTCCAAAGCTCGATCTGCGCCAGCGTCTGGTTGGTGAACGACGCCGACATGACGAACGAGGGGTGACCCATGGCGTTGCCGAGGTTGACCAGGCGGCCCTCGGACAGCAGGATGATGCGGCGGCCGGTCGGGAACTCGACCTCGTCGACCTGCGGCTTGACGTTGTGCCACTTGAGGTTCTTCAGGCCGGCGATCTGGATCTCGTTGTCGAAGTGGCCGATGTTGCAGACGATGGCGCGATCCTTCATGCCGCGCATGTGCTCGACCGTGATCACGTCCTTGTTGCCGGTGGCGGTGACGAAGATGTCGGCGCGGGTCACCGCGTCCTCCATGGTCGTCACCTCGTAGCCCTCCATCGCCGCCTGCAGCGCGCAGATCGGGTCGATCTCGGACACCATCACGCGGCAGCCGGCCTGGCGCAACGAAGCCGCCGAGCCCTTGCCGACGTCGCCGAAGCCGGCGACGAAGGCGACCTTGCCGGACATCATCACGTCGGTGCCGCGGCGGATGCCGTCGACCAGCGATTCGCGGCAGCCATAGAGGTTGTCGAACTTCGACTTGGTCACGCTATCGTTAACGTTGATGGCCGGGAACAACAGGCGGCCCTCCTTCTCCATCATGTAGAGACGATGCACGCCGGTCGTCGTCTCCTCCGAGACGCCCTTGATGCTGGCGGCGAGTTTGGCGAACCAGCCGGGCTTCTCGGCCAGCGTCTTGGTGATGAGCGCGAACAGGATCTCCTCCTCCTCCGAGCCCGGCTTCTTCAGGAAGGCGGTATCGCCTTTCTCCGCCTGCAGGCCGAGGTGCACCAGCATCGTCGCATCGCCACCATCGTCGAGGATCATGTTGGGCACGCCGCCGTCGGCCCATTCCAGGATTTTGCGTGTGTAGTCCCAATACTCGGTCAGGCTCTCACCCTTGACGGCAAATACCGGCGTGCCGCCAGCGGCGACCGCGGCCGCGGCGTGGTCCTGCGTCGAATAAATGTTGCAGGAGGCCCAACGCACGTCGGCGCCGAGAACCTTCAATGTGTCGATCAACACCGCGGTCTGGATCGTCATATGTAGGGAGCCAGCGATGCGGGCGCCCTTCAAGGGCTGCTTGGGGCCGTACTCGGCCCGCGTCGCCATCAGGCCTGGCATTTCCGTCTCGGCGATGGCCAGTTCCTTGCGGCCCCACTCGGCGAGGCTGATATCCTTGACGATGTAGTCGGTGGCGCGTGTCATCTTGGCGTTCCTTGCGCAGGCCGTTTGGGGGAAACGGGGGTGAATGGGCACGGCCATGTGGCTGGCCGCTGGTGCCGGGCACTGGGTCGCAATCCAGGGCCGGTCGTGCTGTTTGGTCAATCGTATATCGACCCCGGCGCCGGGTGACAACAAGACATAAACAATTCTTTATGTCTGACGCATAGCGTTTGGCTGACCGCGACGAGGCCGGAATTTCGGGCTGGCGGGATGCCGAGGATTGCGCTTGCCAAGCCGTGCGCTCAATCGACGCATTCTTCGTCGAAGCCGTCTTCCACCAGTTTGACGAGGGCCTCCAGGGCCTCCGGCGCCTCCGGTCCTCTCACCTCGATATGCAGGGTCGAACCAGGACCGGCCGCCAGCATCATGAGCCCCATGATCGAGGTGCCGCCGACGGTCTGCCCGTCGCGGGTCACTTGGATTTCCGCATCGAAGGATTCCGCGCACTTGACGAACTTGGCGGAGGCGCGTGCGTGCAACCCTTTGATATTGCGGATGGTGACGACAGCTTCCGGTTTCCGGCTTCCCGGCAATTCAGGCATCACTGTCCCCGTCCGGATGCCTAGTCGTCATCAGCTTTCGCCCGATAGCTCTTGGCTGGCCACTTTGATGTACTTGCGGCCTGCATCGCGCGCGCGCGTCACGGCCTCGGCGAGCGGTACCTCGCCGCGAATGCTCGCGAGTTTGACGAGGATTGGCAGGTTGATGCCGGCAATGACCTCGACATTGGCCTCGTCCATGGCGGAAATGGCGAGATTCGACGGCGTTCCGCCAAACATGTCGGTCAGCACGATGACGCCCTGGCCGGTTTCCACACGCCCGATGGCCTCGATGATCTCGCGCCGGCGTTGTGCCATGTCGTCGTCGGGACCAATGGATATGGTCTCCAGCAGTGTCTGCCGGCCGACAATATGCTCGAGCGCCGAGCGGAACTCGGCGGCCAAACCTCCATGGGTGACGATCACAAGACCGATCATCGAATGATGCTGGGGTTGCTGGTTGGGGTGCTCGGCACGGTTGCCGATACTCCACACGTTTTGACGCGCAGTGCCGAGTTTTCGCCCGCCGGCCCGCGGGCCGGAACGCGACGCGAATTGCGCCGCAACATCGACCAACCCGCGTTGCGATGCAAGTGGCGTATGATGATTTGATACCGGATCATGGCAGAGTTGCAACGCCATGCGCGTTGATGGCGATCAAGACTTTCAGCGCGGCGGAGACCTCGAATGGCGCGAGTCGGAGCACGGGAATCCGGATGCCCAGGATCTCGTCTTCGGGCAGCCGACCCGGCAGCCGCTCGATGGACTGGCCGGGCTGCAGGTCCGCCGCGAGCACCACCTGGGCTTCATACTCCGCCGGGACGTCGAGAATGCCGATGCCGCGAACCTCCAGCCTCGCGGCAATGGACGGCGGCGCCGAAGCCATCAGCCGGTTACCATCTCTGCGCAGGACGACGCGGTCGTCGGCGACGAGCTTGGCCGCGGCCGGGGTCCAGGGCGTGGGGCCAAGGCCAAGACAGCGCAGCGCCAGATCGGATTTGCCCGAGCCCGATGGCCCACGCAGCAGCACGCCGCGGCCCTGGATGGCGATGCACGTCGCGTGGAACGTCTCAAGGGCGGCGGCCAACGAGGTTGCCTCCACGGGCTGCCGATGCCGCCGGCAGGCGGATCGTAAAACGGACGCCCAGCCTCTGGCCGCCCTTCGCCACGCCCGGCGCGTAGCGGTTCTCGGCGAAGATCTCGCCACGGTGGGCACGAACGATCTCGTTGGAGATCGACAGCCCGAGACCTGAATTGCTGCCGCGGCTGGTATTGGCGGTCGGCCGGTAGGTGTAGAAACGCTCAAACACCTCATTGAGCTTGTCCTCGTCGATGCCTGGGCCGCTGTCCTCGACCACAACTTCGACCCAATTCTCGGCGTGGCGCGCATCGATGCGGACCTGGCTGCCCTTGGGCGCAAACGAGATCGCATTGTCGACGATGTTGATGAACACCTGCGCCAATTGGCCATCATTGCCGAGGACGATGTAGGCGTCGTTGACCGGCGCTGCCTTGCTGACATTCAAGGAGAGCATGCAGCCTGTCGTTTCGGCCTTGTCGCTGAGTGTGGCTTCGACGCTGACCAGGATGTCGGAGATCTCCACACGGTCCATCTGCTGGCGCGCCAATTCGGCATCCAGGCGAGACGCGCTGGCGACATCGTTGATCAGGCGATTGAGACGCTTCAATTCGCCCTGGATCTGCTCGACCAGCTCGGCACGCTGCGCATCCGTTTTGGCCAAGGACAGCGCTTCAGCCGTGCTGCGGGCCGCAGTCAGCGGATTCTTCAGTTCGTGGGTGACGTCGGCGGCGAACTTGTCGCTGGCTTCGATGCGCCGGTAGAGGGAGGCCGTCATCGTCCCGAACGCCTTGGCCATCTGCCCGACCTCGTCGGTGCGGTTGGTGTAGTCCGGCAGTTCCTGGCGCGCCGAGATGGAGCGGCTGACGTTCTCCGCGGCTTCCGAAAGTCGCCGCATGGGTGTGGCGACGGTGTGGGCGAGCAGCAGCGAGGCCGCAAGGGAGGCAACCAGCGCCAGCGCCGCCAGGGTCCAGATGACTTGCCGCTCTTCCGACAGGATGTCGTCGATCTCGCCGGGCCGCGAGGACATGAGCAGCACGCCCTGCACCACGCGCGCGCGCTGGATTGGGGTTGCCACCGAGACGATCTGCTCGCCTCTCTGATTGAGCAGCAGCATGGCTGTCGTGCCGCCGCCGCTGATCGCCATCCGCACCTCCGGGTACAGTGTGCCGTTGGCGTTGCCGATCTCCTTGTAGACCGGCAGCTCCTTGTCGATCAGCCAGTAGCGCAGCCTGGTCCAGAAATCCTTGGTCCGGACCTTTCCCTGGCTGGCATCGGGCTCGGCGGGCACGAACTTGGCGGTAGGGCCGCGCTGCAGTTGCATCATTGCCGAATCGGCGACCAGCGTACCGTCCCGCGTGTAGATGCGGGCGCGGGTCGTCGTCGGCTGCACCAGCCGCCGCAAAATCGGATTGACGCGCTCGGGCTTGATCGAAAGC
Source organism: uncultured Devosia sp. (assembly GCA_964498125.1). Taxonomy (GTDB): domain Bacteria; phylum Pseudomonadota; class Alphaproteobacteria; order Rhizobiales; family Hyphomicrobiaceae; genus CAMDBL01. The sequence goes on from CAZCGE010000131.1 coordinate 26,248, forward strand.
TCGAGGGCTGCGAAGGCATCATCGCGGAACGGCTTCAGTGAGCCCTCGATCTCCGGCAGCTGGTCGGGATCCACGACCAGATTGTCGGAGTCGACCGATGCAGATGCGGCAATGGCCGCCGCAATGATCTCGCTCTGTGCCTTCAGGCTTTCGCGTTTGGCATCGATGAGCCAGGCCTGATGCTCGCTGAGATAGAGAATGCCGCCGAACAGAATGCTGAAGCCGAGCAGGTTGGCAATGATGATGCGCCGCCGCAGGCTGCCCAACAGCAGCCGCACCAGTGGCTGACGACCGATCCAAATGGAAACAGGCTCGAGCGCGGCAACCAGTATTGCCAGTCCCGCGGCCAGCCGTGCCGCGGCCAGCCGTGCCGCCGCCAGCCTTGCCGTCGCCAGTCGCAGCAAGGCCTTGCCGCCGATAGCCGCCGTATGCAATGGCGTGCGCTGCTCGGAATCGAGCGCCATACCGGAAACTGGCTCCTCACTGAAAATCCAGCGGCTGCGCTCAAGTTTCCTTGAAGCGGTAGCCAACGCCGTAGAGCGTCTCGATCACGTCAAAGTCGTCATCGACCTGCTTGAATTTCTTGCGCAGCCGCTTGATGTGGCTGTCGATCGTGCGATCATCGACATAGACTTGGTCATCATAGGCCGCGTCCATCAGCGCGTCGCGAGTCTTGACGACGCCGGGCCGGGTGGCGAGCGCCTGCAGGATCAGGAACTCGGTCACTGTCAGGGTCACTGGCTTATTGTCCCAGTGGCAGGTGTGTCGCTCGGGATCGAGCTTCAGCTTGCCGCGCTCCAGGACGCGCGCGGCCTCCGCGGCGGCAGAATTGGCGTCCTTGGGCTGGAAGCGGCGGATCACGGCCTTGACGCGTTCGACGACCAGGCGCTGGGAAAACGGCTTGGCGATGTAGTCGTCGGCGCCCATCTTGAGGCCGAACAGTTCGTCGATCTCTTCATCCTTGGAGGTGAGGAAAATGACCGGCATGTCCGAGATCTGCCGGACACGCCGCAGCAGCTCCATGCCGTCCATCTGCGGCATCTTGATATCGAACAGGCCGAGATCGGCCGGCTCTTCGGTCAAGGCTTCCAACGCCGATTTGCCGTCATTGTAGGTGCGAACCTTGAAGCCTTCGGCCTCCAGCGCCATCCTGAGGGAGGTCAGGATGTTGCGTTCGTCATCAACCAGAACGACTGTACTTTTTTCTTTCATGACCCCAATTCCAGCATGACGGCAGACATGACACACACGCTGCGGATTACGGCCCCATGATGTGCGAAGTATGGCGACGCCGTTCTAATGGGGCGATATTGAACCCGACCTGAATAGGCCACGGAATTGAGTGGAGCAAGCACCGATGGCAGGAAACTCCTTAATTTCAGGGGCATCCACAGCGCAAAGTTTGCACGATTCCGCCGCCGACATCCGTCGTTTGGTGCGTTGCAGCCTGACAGCTGCATTGGCAACTCTCGATCAGGCTTCAGGCTATCCCTATGCATCTCTCGTCGTCGTGGCCACCACGGCAGCGGGCGCACCGGTGTTGTTGCTGTCGCGGCTGGCCAAGCATACCCGCAACTTGGTGGGCGACAAACGCGCGAGCCTGCTGTTCGACGGCACATCGCGGTCCGCCGACCCACTGAGCGGCAGCCGGGTGACGCTGGTCGGGCGACTTGCGCCCTGCGATAGCGCCGCTGTGCGCGATCGATTTCTGGCGCGGCATCCAACTGCCGAGAATTACGTCGATTTCACCGATTTCGGCTTCTATTCACTGTCGATCGAGAGCGCGCATTTCATTGGCGGATTCGGGCGTATCGTCGAGGTGCCGGCAAGTGACGTCCTGGTCGACACCGCCCAAGCTGCCGCCTTGCTCGCCGCCGAGCAGGATATCGTTGTCCACATGAACCAGCATCATGCCGATGCCGTGTCGCTGTGCGCCACACGCCTGCTCGGTCAAACCGAGGGCCCATGGCGCATGGTTGGCATGGATCCGGAGGGGGCCGACCTGCAGGCCGGTGGCCGATTGACGCGCCTGGTTTTCGCGACACGGGTCTTGACCCCTGAAGATGCACGCCGCGAGTTGGCGCATCTCGCAGGTGCAGCACGAGGCCCTTCACCCGCGCTGCCAGAGGCGCTAAATTAGGAGCCGCCATGCGACTATAGGCCTGCTTGAGGATGCGAGGAGCGTTCTTTAGTCATCGACCCTTCCTCTGCCACCTTTTCTCGCACACTATCTCCTGGGCGAGTCTCGTAAGCCATCTCGGTATTGGCGCGACCGACCAACCGCCGCAAGGCAAAGTGAACTGCAACGCCAACGGCGAAACGGACTGCAGCCAGAAACCAGAAGCCAGCGGGAACGTCACGGAACGCCCATGAACAACCAATCCTTTCCACTCGATGCGGCAGCCAAGCTCCACCACAATCTGGCGCCGGCCGAGCTGGTCGAGCACGCCGTGCGGCGCGGCGAAGGCCGGCTGGCGGCTTCGGGTGCGTTTGCGGCCGTGACCGGCATGCACACCGGCCGCTCCCCGCAGGACAAGTTCACGGTCAGGGACGCAACCTCCGAGAACATCATCTGGTGGGACAACAACAAGGCGATGTCGCCGGCGAGCTTCGAAGTCCTGTTCAAGGATTTCCTCGCGCATGCCAAGGGCCGGGAGCTGTACGTCCAGGACCTGTTTGCCGGCGCCGACCCGAAGTATCGCTACAAATCGCGCATCATCACCGAGTACGCGTGGCACTCGCTGTTCATCAATCACATGCTGATCCGCCCGACCGCGGAGCAGAGTCAGGATTTCGTGCCCGAGTTCACGGTCGTCAATTTGCCGAGCTTCAAGGCCGACCCCGCCCGTCATGGCGCGCGCTCGGAGACCATCATCGGTGTCGACTTCGCCCGGCGCCTTGTCCTGATCGGCGGCTCCGAGTACGCGGGCGAGACCAAGAAGTCGGTCTTCACGTTCCTCAACTACATCATGCTGGAGCGTGGCGTGCTGCCGATGCATGGGTCGGCCAACGTCGGTCCCAAAGGTGATACCGCGATCTTCTTTGGTCTTTCTGGTACGGGTAAGACGACGCTGTCGGCGGACCCCAAGCGCACGCTGCTCGGCGACGACGAACACGGCTGGTCGGAAAACGGCGTCTTCAACTTCGAGGGTGGCTGCTACGCCAAGACCATCCGGCTTTCGGCCGAGGCGGAACCCCAGATCTGGGCGGCCACCAACCGTTTCGCCACCGTGCTGGAGAATGTCATCCTCGATGACCAGCGCCGGCCCGACTACAATGATGGCAAGCTGACCGAGAACACGCGCTCGGCCTATCCGCTGGACTATATCGCCAACGCCAGCGCGACCGGCATCGCAGGACAGCCCAAGAACGTTATCATGCTGACCGCCGACGCATTCGGCGTGATGCCGCCGATCGCCAAGCTGACCCCGTCACAGGCGATGTATCACTTCCTGTCCGGCTACACGGCGAAGGTGGCGGGTACCGAGAAGGGCCTGGGCAAGGAGCCGCAGGCGACCTTCTCCACCTGCTTTGGTTCACCGTTCCTGCCGCGTCATCCCAGCGAGTACGGCAACCTGTTGCGCCAGCTCATTGCCAAGCACAACGTCGATTGCTGGCTTGTCAATACCGGCTGGACCGGCGGCAAGTACGGCGTCGGCAGCCGCATGCCGATCAAGGCGACGCGCGCGCTGCTGGATGCGGCGTTGTCGGGAGAGCTGAAATCGCAGCCCATGCGTCTTGATCCGATCTTCGGCTTCCAGGTGCCGTTGGCGCTACCGGGCGTCGACGCGAAGATTCTCAACCCGCGCGACACTTGGAGTAACACGGCCGAGTTCGACCAGACGGCGCGGGCGCTGGCGGAAATGTTCAACAAGAACTTCACCAGGTTCGAAAGCCACGTCGATGCCGATGTCAAGGACGCGGCACCGGGGTTGCTGCGAGCCGCCGAATAGGGCGCGCAGCCGGCGCGCTACAGACGCAGCAGCTTCGCCGCATTGCCGTGGAGAATGCGCGCGACGTCGGCCGCCGGCAGCTTCAGTTCTTCCACCAGCGCATTGGGGTATTCGACGTCCATCGTCGCATAGTTGTCGGTGCCAATGACCACGCGATCGACGCCCACCAGATCGATCATGAAGCGCAGGGTCTCGGGATAATACGCCAGCGTGTCGTAGTGAAAGCGGCGGATGTAATCGCGCATCGGCCGCGCCAGCTTCGAGGCAGCAGCAACGGCACCCTTCTTCATGGCGTGCTCAAGGCGCCCGGCGACATACGGGAAGCAGCCCCCGGAGTGCGGCAGCACGATATCGAGCTTTGGGAACTTGTCGAGCAGGCCGCTGACGATGAACTTGGTGGCCGTTGTCGCGGTCTCGAACGGGAAGCCCAGCGTGTTGTAGATGAAGTTGGTGCCGGCAAGCCGGTCTGGGCCGCCGTAATGATTGGCGCGACCGTCGAGGGGGTGGAACAGCAGCGGATAACCCAGCTCCTCGCAGCGCTCGAGCAGCGGCAGATACGCCGGCTCGAAGATGTAGTCGATGCCCTCGATCGAGTTCGGCAGGTGGACCACACGCATGCCGGGCGAGCCAGCGACCCGCTCCAGCTCGGCAATCGCTGCCTTCGGATCGCGGATCGGCAGCGCGGCGCCGGCGACGAACCTGTCCGGGTAGGCCTTGTGCGCGGCGATGGCGGCATCGTTGACGATGTGGGCGAATTGCGGGGCGTTCTCCACCGGACACCACTGCCACGGCATGCCGCCCGAGAGCGTCAGGACGTGCATCTTCACATTGCGCGAATCCATCCATTTGACGCGCGCGGCAAGGTCGGTCATCAGCGGTGGAACCGTGCCACCGCCGGAAATCGAGCCACCGAGCTTGTTGGCATAGTCGATGTAGCCTTGCGGCGCCCAATGTGCGTGAGCGTCGATGGATCCGCCACTGCTGGCATTGCTGGCGCTCATGACGTGTCCCCCTGGATGGAGTTGTTGGGCGTGCTGGCGTGCCGCTCAGTCCAACTTAACCCTATTGGCAATGGCAGCACAAAGGCAAAGTCCGCACGCGCAGTGTCGCGCGTTGAGCAGAACACGATTCAATCCAGCGAGAAATTCTCCATCGTGCGTGTCAGAGCAGGATGATAATAGGGATCGTTGGCTATCAAATCACCCCAGCGTTCGACGAAACGTCGGCACTCCTGGTCATAAGCCGCGCGGCGCTGGGGAGTGGTGTCCTTGATGCGCGACGCCGATTCCTTGTGGAACAGTTCGGCGTAGGGCGTGAACAGAGTCTCAAAGCCCGCCGCCCGCAGCCGCAGGCAAAGATCGACATCGTTGTAGGCAACGGGGAAAGCGTCCGCGTCGAAGCCGCCAACGGCCAGGAATTTGCCGCGTTCGACCAGCAGACAGGCGGCCGTGACAGCGGCAAAATACTGCTGAGCCTGCAGCCGGCCGAGGTAACCCCCATCGGAAGTTTCGGCAAACCGGTGCGCATGCCCGGCCAAGCCGCCGATGCCGAGGATGATGCCGGCGTGCTGCACGCGGCCGCTGGCATAGAGCAAGCGCGCGCCGACAGCGCCAATGCCCGGCCGCAGCGCATGGCCGACCATCTCCTCCAGCCAATCGGTCTTGATGACCTCGATGTCGTTGTTGATGAACCCGAGCACGTCGCCTTGGGCCTGCGCCGCGGCGCGATTGTTGATGGCGGAGAAATTGAAGGGGCCAGGGCAGGCGATCACGCGAACGCGCGGATCGCGTGTGACAGTCGCGAAATAGTCGAGCGTCGCGGGCTGTGTGCTGGCGTTGTCCGCAATGAGAATTTCGAGATTGGGATAGGCCGTTCGCTGGCGCAGGCCGGCAATACAGGCCTCGAGCAGGTCGAGGCGGTCTCGCGTCGGCACGATCAGGCTGACGCGGGGCTTTGGTTCAGGGGTCGGATAGGTAAGGCGCAATGTGCCGTCTGATTGGGCTGTTGCGGTCGCCCCGGCGGTCTCGGCGCGGGCGAAGGCCTCCACCAGGGCGCGACGGGCTTCACCTGAACCGTCCGTGCCTGTCGCGCGGGACCCTGACGCAAGTCGGTGGCTGAGGACATAGGGGAGATGCACGATCGGTCCAGCTCCGCTTTGCGCGGCATGCAGGAGGTAGCAATCAGCTAGCGCTTCGGGCAATTGCAGCCTTGCGCTGCCGGCGTTGCGCACGGCGGTTCGTGCAACGGCGAATGCGCCGATATAGTCGCGCGCCAGATAGAGCGCCTCGTTCCACCGCGGCTTGAATTCCGGCTCGCATCTGCGGCCGTCTGGCGCGATGGCGTCGCTGTCCCAGTAGACCGCCGCGGGTGTCGGTGCAGCGCCTGCCGCCGCTGTGATGCGCAGCAATGCGTCGGGTGCCAGCACATGGCCATCGGGCAGCAGGACCAGCCAGTCACACGATGTCATGCCGGAGGCCTGCGCCAGCCAGTCCGTGCCTGGACCAGCCGTGACAATCTGCTCAGGCTGAATGTGCTGCCGCGCCAGCCCAGCGAGCGTCTGAGTTGCCGTCGGCTGGTCAGGGCGACCCAGGATCAAAACGCCGATCCGGGGTCGATCGGTGCTGCTTGCCGCGGCGCGCCGCAGCGTATCGATGTCCGCCGCCCACGTCTCTTGCTGCCGTGCGAGCCAATCAGCATAGGCCATGCGGCGGGGATTGCCGAGAATGCGGAGCAGGATATTGCGCGCGCGCAGCTTCTTGCCGCGCAGGCGCCAATAGGCCGCGGAGGCGGCGCCTTTTCGGTCGCGTTGCCACGCGCGCCGGATCAGGCCGATGCGGGTCACGCGCACCATTGCGGCGCCGGCGATCGCCAAGGATGCGGCGCTGCACGTGAGCGTGGCGCCGGCGACCGCCATATCCGAGTGCAAGACCAGTGAGTCATGCGTGCCGGCGAAGCGCGCCAGCACGTAGTCGACTGCACGACCATTGCGCCCTGGTGCCAGGAGGCTGAGCCGAGCATCGGATTTGAGCGGCCCGGTCATGCCGTCGAGCCGCAGCTCGATCCAGCCCGGCCGCAGCGGCGCGCGTTCCAGTTGCACCGGTAGCTGGACAACCTGATCGACGTCGCTGCGTGCCATGATGGTTGGGCCGGCTCCTGGGCGCCGGTGAATCAGGCTGGCGCGCGCCGGAAACTAGCTGGTGGTTCAGTCCCGGCAAAGCGGGAATGTACCGCAGGATTGGATCGGCCCGAGCCTCGCCGCTGTGGCACCTACTTTCCGGTTGCCGTGACCGCCGGCCAACATGGCTGATCCGTCAGCCAGGTGGTGCCGTGCCTGCCCGTGTGGACGTGCCCGACACCACCCGACCCGCGCTCGCCGATGGGATCAATCGATGTCGTAGTGGCGCTGACGGTTTGCCTCGGCAGCGAGGATGCCGCCGACGATCAGCGCGCCGAGGCCGATGGCAATGCCGCGGCCGAGGTTCTTGTTCCTGCTGTGGTCGCGGTGATAGCCACCTTGATAGGCATGGCGCGCGGGCGGCGCGTACCGCATGGCAGGGCCATGGCTGCTGGAGCGCCAGCGATCGTTGCCGCGGCCGTCATAAGCCTGGGCTGCCGAATTCAATGTGACGAGGTGCATCGCGGCAATGCCGGCGACAGCGGCGGTCGTGGTGATGATTTTGCTGATGGACATGGCGTCAAGGCTCCTTGGTCCGTTCGAGAGTTTGATCGGGTTCTCGACCCGCGCCGAGGCCATCCCCGGCGAATTCGAGGTGACACTACCGGGGTTGGGATGAATTCAGCCCGAACGAGCCGTACAGCTGGCGTTCATCCGGCGTGGCCGGATCTGGAGCCGCTCATTTCCAATCGCTGCTATCGGTCGTAGCTATATAATCCGGGTCGTCCTGCTGGTTTCTCTCGAAGGCCAGGAAATCGTAATAGCCACAGCGATTGCCGCCCGGGTAGTCGCGGCAGACGCCGGGACGGGCGGCATAGACCGTGCAGCGCCGCGCCTTGGTGTCGAAGAAACGGCAGATTCTGCCGAACACCGCGTCCTTCTTGCGGCGCAAGACCTGCTTGTAGCCGTGCGCATTCCTGGTGAAGCGGCGGATTGCTTCATCCGTGCTGATGTGATGGTGGGTGGCAAGCCGCGTCAGATCCCGGCGCGTGACCTCGATGGCGGGGTACGAGCAGCAATATCCCGGACATTTGTCGCAGTCGTAGTGCTTGGGCACGGGCTCACCCCTTGGGTGCGGGACGCGGAACCGACTGCGGCATAACCTAGCATCGTCGCGCCGGGCGGCAGAGATATATCGCTGCGCCAAAGCGCAAACGACCTACGCACACCTGTCGGCCAGCGCCGTCGGCCCCGCAGCGGTTTCCGCTCGAGGGCATGGATAACAGGACGGCGGGGCGGCGGGGCCTCGCTATTTGTGTTGTGTGGATGCGGCTCCCGCCACCCCACTTGCATGCCACGGGGGCGGGCCCCCTATTCGGATCCCGGGGCCACCATCCTTCGGCCGCATCCTGAGTGAGGCCGAAGTTGAACGGGGTTCCTGCGCCCCGCCGGCAGCGATCCCTCTTGGCCGCGCTGACATCGCCAAGGGT
>CAZCGE010000132.1:0-51043 GCA_964498125.1 uncultured Devosia sp.
GTCGCACACAGGCCCTTGAGGCCGTCGATGAGCGATTCGAGCACCATGAGGCGCTTGAATCGAAGTGCACGACGCGGGTCGATGAGTCAAACCACCACACCCAACAGTCCCGGGATGGGAGTCACATTGAGAATTGCTGGCGTTTGTCAGAGCGGCTTGTTCGATAGGGTGCGGACCGGTAAGGATTGGCAGCGACCGACAGAGCGGCACGATCGGCATGGGGATGACGAGCCCTGACGGGACGTGCCCCAGCATGGGAGTTTGGTGATGGCACAGCGCGCACTCTTTGGACAGGCCCTCAAGGGCCAGGAGCACTGGACCAACAAGGGCGATGTCCGCCTGTTCCTGTGGGAGAAGCGGGCACCCGCGAGCGCCGGCGCCAAGAAAGGCACGATCCTGTTCGTACACGGCTCGTCGATGGCCTCCCAACCTACTTTCGACCTCAACGTCGAGGGCCGGCCGGGGGCCTCCGCCATGGATCATTTCGCGTTGGCCGGCTACGACACCTGGACGGTCGATATGGAGGGCTACGGCCGCTCCACCAAGACGCGCGATATCTTTTGCGACATCGCCAACGGTGCGGATGATCTGCAAGCGGCGACCGACTACATCAGCAAAACGACGGGCACCAAGTCATTCCTGACCTACGGCATCTCCTCGGGCGCGCTCAGGGCCGCACTGTTCGCCGAGCGGCATCCCGAGCGCGTCCAGAGGCTGGCGCTCGATGCCTTCGTGTGGACCGGCGAGGGTAGCCCGACGCTGGCCGAGCGCAAGAAGAAGCTGCCGGAATTCCTGGCCAAGAAGCGGCGGCCGATCGACGCCAAGTTCATCCATTCGATCTTCGAGCGCGATCATCCCGATACCGCCGACAAAGCCGTGATCGATGCCTTCGCCGAGGCCGTGGTGTCGCTCGACGACAGCGTGCCGACGGGCACCTACGTCGACATGTGCTCCAAGCTGCCGGTGGTCGACCCGAAAAAGATCACGGTGCCGACGCTGATCATGCGCGGCCAGCACGATGGCATCGCCAGCTTCGAAGACCTGATAAAATTCTTTGCGCTGCTGCCCAACCCGGACAAAGCCTTCTCGGTGATGTCCGGTGTCTCACATGCCTCGTTCCAGCAGAAGAACATTGCCCTCGTCTACCACATCCTCGGCAGCTTCTTCGCCCAGCCCGAGCCGGTGTATAGAGGGTGAGGTTGGCCTTCGAAAAGAACGCGACAATCTCATAAAGGAAACGACGCCATGTCAGTCATGAAGGTGCGCGGAATTGCCATCGCCTACGAGATCATCGGTGAGCGCGGCCCGTGGGTGGCGCTGGCAACGGGCGGGCGCAGCGCCTACAACGAGTTTATTCCACTGGCGCGCAAGATCGCCGCTGGCGGATATCGCGTCGTGCTGCACGATCGCCGCAACTGCGGGGCGTCGGACGTGGCGCTCGACGCCAGCGAGAGCGAGGACGAGCACCGCGTCTCCGACTGGCACGCACTATTGCAGGAGCTGGCAGCGACGCCGACGTTCCTCGGCGGCTCCTCGTCGGGCGCCCGCATGTCGTTGCGCTATGCCGTGCGTTATCCCGCCTTGGTGCGCGCGCTGCTGCTGATGCGCGTGACGGGTGGCGCGTTCCAGGCCCAACGCCTGCCCGAGAATTACTACAGCATTTTCATCCGCGCCGCCGAGCAGGGCGGCATGGCGGCGGTGTGCGCCATGGATCATTTCAAGGCCTGCATTGCCGCGCGTCCGGAGAACGGGACCATGCTCATGGCCATGCAACCCAAAGACTTCATCGAGGTCATGTCTCGCTGGCGCGAAGCCCTCGTCAAGGGCACCGACTTGGCCGTGGCCGGCGTCAGCGCCGCCGAGCTTGCCGGCATCAAGGCGCCGACCATCATCATTCCGGGCAACGACAAGATCCACAACAACGCCAGCGGGCGGGTGGCACAACAACTCATCCCGGGCGCCAAGCTGCACGAGCTGCCCATCAAGGACACCGGGGCCGACATCGTGCCCTATCCGGAATGGGCGCCGCACGAGAGTGAGATCGCCAAGACCTATGTCGACTTCATGAATGGCGTCATAGGCTCTGGCGCCGCCCGCTGAAGGGCGCGCGCTCGTGACTTGCCAGACCGCCGGCTTTGGCCTTTATCGTGGCTCGACACGCAACGCAGCGAGTCGCGGGGGCGCGAGCGAAGGTCATGGCGACAGGGCGGAATTTCGGCAAGGCTGAGCGGCCGCCATCGCGGCGCCAGTTCCGGCGCGCCGAGCAGAAGCGGCGCGAAAGCGGGATGCGCATCCTCCTCGTGCATCAGAATTTTCCCGGCCAGTTCCTGCATCTGGCGCCGGCGCTCAAGGCGCGCGGCCACGACGTGCGCGCGCTGACGTTCGAGAAGAATGAGCGTCCCTCGCCGGTGTCGGTCGTGAAGTATCCGATCCGCCTGGTCGGCAAGCCGCCCGAGTTCGGGCCGATCGTGCATCAGTTCGCGGTAGCCGGCATCAGAGGCACCGACGTGGCGCTGACCGCTGCCGAGATGCGCCAGCAGGGCTATGTGCCGGATTTCATTTTCGGCCACCTGGGGTGGGGCGAAACGCTGTTCCTGAAGGAGGTCTGGCCGGAAGCCAAGCTCGCGCTTTATGCCGAATTTTTCTACCACACGGACGGCTTCGATTCCGGTTTCGACGCGGAGATCTATCCGATGTCGCTCAACCAGAGAATGCGCGTCACGGCCAAGCAGACGCCACTGCTGCTGGCCATGAACTCCGCCGACAAGGCCCTGGCGCCGACGCGGTGGCAGGCGTCGTCCTTCCCCGAGTGGTTCCAGGACCGCATTACGGTCGTGCACGATGGCATCGATACCGACGTCGTGCGCCCCAATGCGGAGTCGCATGTGGCGCTGACGGGGCAACAGTTGACCCTCAGGCCGGGCGACGAGGTGCTGACCTTCGTCAACCGCAACCTCGAGCCCTATCGCGGCTACCACATCTTCATGCGCGCCTTGCCGCGGATTCTAAAGGCACGACCCAACGCGCGCGTCATCATCGTCGGCGCCGATCAAGTCAGCTATGGCGCGCCGCCGCCCGATGGGCGCAACTGGAAGCAGGTCTTCCTCGACGAAGTGAAGGCCGACCTCGACATGTCGCGCGTGTTCTTCGTCGGCCACATTCCCTATCCGGTGTTCGTCTCGCTGATGCAAGTCACGCGGGTGCACGCCTACCTCAGCTACCCGTTCGTGCTGTCCTGGTCGATGCTGGAGGCGATGAGTGCGGGCGCGCTGGTGGTGGGCTCGCGCACGGGGCCGGTGGAAGAGTTGATCAAGGACGGCGTCAATGGCCGGCTGGTTGATTTCTTCGATGTCGAGGGCTGGTCGAATGCCCTGATCGACGCCTTGGCCCAACCTGAGAAGTATCAAGGGATGCGCGCGGCGGCGCGGCGTACCATCGTCGATGGCTATGACCTGAAAAAGCACTGTCTGCCGGAGCTGATCCGGTTCGTCGAGGAGGGGTAGGAAGTTGTCGGGTCGAGCCCTTCGCGAGACCCGACAACTTCAGGCGAGTGCGGATGTCGCGTCTCCCCCGGATCAAGTGTCCGGGGAAGACCCGACCTCCTACTCTCGTCGCAGAACGTTCATCAGCGTGTTGGCCCAACGGTTGGCGTGAAACGAGCGCGTCAGCTCGGCGGGGTCATACACCGTGTCGACCCATTCAAAGAACGGCATCGGCCGCTTGGCGTTATCGGCGAGATAACGCTCGAAAAAATGGTCGAGGATGCCGGTGTCGGCCTGCCGGATATGGCCGTACCTGAACGACAGCTCGCGCTTGGCTTGCTGCAGTGGCAGCCCCTGCTTGATGAACCGGTAGAGGACACTCATCAGGCCGGCGCGATCGGCACCGGACTTGCAGTGCATCAGCATCGGATACTCGATGCGCTCGAACAGGTCGCGCGCGGCATGCAGCTCCGCCGGTTTCGGTGCGGCGCGGGAGCGGACCTGGAAATTGACCAGCGTCACGCCGTGCCGCCGGCACGCTTCCTGTTCCAGCCAATAGCTGCCGCACACTCGCTCGCCACGCAAATTGACGATGGTGCGAATGCCCTGTTTGGCGAGATCGCGAATCTGGTGTGGCGCGGGTTGCGCGGAGCGCCAGGTCTTGGCGTCCAGGCGATGACGGTTGAGGTAAAAGAGGCGGAAGATGCCGTGGTCGACCAACAACATGTCGAGGTGCGTCGCTGTCGGCCCCAAGCTGCGCCGTGCCCATTCCGGTGAGCGCTCCATCACAGCGCGCCGCCAGGCCAGCGTGACGCGCTTCATGGCGCGGCGTGTTTCCTTCGCGAACTTCGCCATCAGCTCTGCTGGGTTCGCATGACTGTCCTCGAGATCGGCTTGAAGACGCGGTTGCGCGCCAGCTCATCCCCGGTTCCTGACCTGATTTGCATTCGCTACTTATCCGCTATAGAGACCTCCAGCAAGGGCCTTGCCGCGGCAACGCCCGAGCACGATCATCCAGCCGGAAAAGCCCATTCGTTTATGGCCAATTCGCCGCAACGTAAGAATCGGCTGCGCAAGCTGGCGGGGCGATCACTCGCGGGCTACGCGTCGCTGGTCGCGCGTACGTCGCACGCGGTCTTTCAGCCCGCCGATGCTTTGGATCGCCTGCGGGCGCAGCATCCTGCCATCCAGGCGCTGTGGCACGGCCAGTTTCTCACGGTGCCGGCACTTTCACCCACCGACGTGCCCGCGCGCATCATGGTGGCGCGGCATGGCGACGCTGACATCTTGGGACATGCGCTCGAAAGCTTTCAGCATATCGAACTGATTCGCGGCGCGGGCGCAGGTGGACGCCTGAAAGATCGCGGCGGCGCCGCCGCCCTGCGGGCGTCGGTGCGTGCGCTTGGCGATGGGTACTCGCTGATCATGACGGCGGACGTGCCACCGGGCCCCGCCCGTCACGCGGGGCTGGGGATTATCACGCTGGCCCGGCTTTCGGGTCGGCCGATTCTTCCCGTGGCGATGGCGAGTTCCCGCTACTGGAGCCTGAACACCTGGAGCCGGCTGACGATCCATCTGCCGTTCTCCAAAATCAGTATTGTCGTGGGCGAGCCGCTGTACGTGCCCCGCGATGCCGACGAAACGCAATTGGAACACTATAGAGCCGCGTTGCAGGACGCTCTCGATGCGGCAACGGCCAGCGCCTATCGACTGGTCGGCGCCGATGCGCGACGGGCTACGCCGGCGACATCGCCGGCAGCGGCGGGGGACCTCACGCCGGCCCCGCTGGGTTTACGGCTCAAATCCTACCAGGCGCTGACCGGTCTGGTGCGGCCCGCGGTGCCGTTGCTGCTGCACGTGCGCGAGCGCAGTGGCAAGGAAGATCGCGCGCGCCTGGGCGAGCGCATGGGGCAGGCGAGCCGGCCACGGCCGCAAGGCGAGCTGATCTGGCTACATGCCGCCAGTGTGGGCGAGACCAATGCTGTCCTGCCGCTGATCGATGCGCTGGCCCGGCGGCGGCCACAGCTGAATTTTCTGCTGACCACGGGGACGACAACGTCGGCCGCACTCGCTGAAAAGCGCCTCGGGCCGCGAACATTGCACCAGTACGTGCCGCTCGATGCGCCGCATTATGTGCGCAAGTTCCTCGACCATTGGCGCCCGGATCTCGGCGTCTTCACTGAATCCGACATCTGGCCGAACCTGGTCCTCGAGGCCTCGCGGCGGGACATCCCGCTGGCACTGGTCAATGCCCGCATGTCCAACCGCAGCTTTGACCGCTGGCGCCGCAATCCCGGCCTATCGCTGCCGATCTTCAATCGCTTCGCCCTGGTGCTGGCCCAGAACGAGAAACTGGCGCGCCGGTTCGCGGAGTTGGGCGCACGCCGCTGCTATCCGGTGGGCAACCTCAAGATCGATGCGCCGCCGCCGCCGGTGGACCGCGCAGAACTCGAGCGCCTGCAGCAAGCCGTCCGCGGACGGCCGCTGCTGGTTGCCGCCAGCACACACGAGGGCGAAGAAACGGTGCTGGCTGCCGCCCACCGCAGACTGCGCCAAGAAGCCAAAGGCTTCTGCACGATCATTGCACCGCGCCATCCCGAGCGGGGACTGGCGATCGCCGAACTGATGAAAGGGCAGGGTCTCAACGTCGCTCAACGCTCGCTGGGGGCCTTGCCAACCGCCGATTGCGACGTTTACGTCGCTGATACCATGGGCGAACTCGGCACGCTCTACGCGCTGGCGCCGATTGCCTTCATCGGCGGCTCCCTGGTGGAGCGGGGCGGCCAAAATCCCATCGAGGCCGTGGGGCATTCCGCAGTCGTTCTGACCGGCCCGCACTGGGAAAATTTCCGCGACGCCTATCAGGCGCTGCTGCGTCACCGCGGCGCCCTCGAGGTGCGCAAAGCCGACGACATCGCCGACGCCGTCTCGCGGTTGTTGCGCGATGAGGCTGAGCTGGCGCGCATGCGGGCGGGGGCGGCGGCGGCACTCGCTTCGCTGTCGGGTGCGCTGGCGCGGACGGTGGACGCGCTGTTGACGCACCTGCCCCAGGACAGCGGCCTGCAGCATGCCTCTTGAAGAACCTGCATGGTGGTATGGGCCGGCGAGCGATCCGCGCGTCAGGTTCGCCCGGCCGATATCACGCCTGTGGGCTCTGCTCGCTCAGCGGCGCATGGCGCGCGCGCCGCGCTACCGCGCGTCGATCCCAGTGATTTGCATCGGCAATTTCACCGCCGGTGGCACCGGCAAGACGCCCTTGGCGATGCTGATTGGTGAACGATTGAAGGCGCGGGGTGCTTCGCCAGTGTTCCTGACGCGCGGCTACGGCGGGCGGCGGCGGGGGCCGTGGTGGGTGGAGCCGTCGAGCGATCCGGCCAGCGAGGTCGGCGATGAACCGATGCTGCTGGCGCGTGTGGCGCCCGTGCTGATCGCGCGCGACCGGGTGCACGGCGCTCGGCTCATCGAAGCGCACCAGCCGCGTGCCGATGTGATCGTGATGGACGATGGCCTGCAGAATCCGGCGCTGGGCAAGTCCTTGCGGATTGTCGTGATCGACGGGCACCGCGGCGTCGGCAACGGCGAGGTGATCCCGGCGGGACCCTTGCGTGCCGATTTGGCGTTCCAGCTGCGTTTCGCCGATGTCATTGTCGTCAACCAGCCACCTGCCAGCAGCCCAGGTGGGGCAGGCCGGTCTCCCGTCGAATGGCTGCGTGAGGTGTATCCGGGGCCGCTGTTGCAGGCCCGGACGGTAGCAGCTGGCGATACGGCCTGGCTGAAGGAGGGACCCGTGGTGGCGTTTGCCGGTATCGCCAACCCGCAACGGTTCTACGATCTGCTGACTGGCCTTGGCGCCGACGTGGCCGAGACCTGGAGTTTCGCTGATCATCAGGCCTACAACACCACCGAGGCGCACGTTCTGCTAGCACGCGCTCGAGCGCTGCAAGCGCGCTTGGTGACGACGGAGAAAGATTGGGTGCGCCTGAGCGGCGCCACCGGCGTGCTCGCTGATTTGGCCGTGGCGGCTCGCCCGCTGCCGATCCGGTTGCAATTCGCCGGGCTCGACGAGGTTCGCCTGGATGGACTCCTGGATGAAATTTTTCGCAGCCCGTCTAGGCCCGCTGCCGGCGGGCCTTGAGGTCGCCGATACGCTGCATGACGATTGCGGCGTTGGCGTAGGCTTCCTGCCGCTCCACGTTCCAGTACCTGAGGTCCGTCAGGAGAATGGACTCACCGGTCACGGCGCAGCGGACGAAATCACCCGCTGAAAGAATCTTGTAGTCGCCGTCCGCGTAACGGACCCGCGCCTCCCCGTTCAGGCCAAACAATCTGTCGATCCGGTTCATGCCGTCCCTCGGCGCCAGCAATGGTCGTGGCGATCGCTGGTGTCATGGCGCAAACCGGCGGCTGCCGTCAAGGTCGGCTCGCGGGATCAGGACGGCTCAAAACAAGGACCCCTGGCCGCTGGTGGCACGCGCGCGGCGCCGGCGCAGGCCCGAGGCGGCGGTCTCGGATTTGTGCGCCGACTCTGGGCCGGCGGCCGGCCCCGGCGGGGCAGCAATGGCTTCGGCCGCGATATGGCCATCGATCAGTTCGATGTCGAGCCGCGTCCCGGGGGCGACGGCATGGGCGGAGCGGATCGCCTTGCCATCGCCATCGCGCATCAGCGCGAAGCCGCGTTGCAGCACGCTCTGGTAGCTCAGCGACGACAACAGCTTGCTGCCGGTCTCAATCTGCCGGTGCCGCGTGTTCAGGATATTGGTGAGCAGTTGCGGGCGCAGCCGCCCGGCGATGGCGGCTTGCCGATTGCGACGCTGGCTGGCGAAGCGCTGCAGCGCCGCCGATGTCTGCTGGCTGGTTCGCGTCAGGCGATCCTTGGCGCGGTCGATGCGCACAGACAGGAGGCGGGGGTAAAGCCGCGTCGCCACTCGGGCATGCCGCATGGCGTGCGCGCGCGAATTGGAGAGCAGGGCGCGACCCAGCCGCATACCCGCCGCGTCAAAGCGCTGGCGCGGCAGGGCCAGCAGATCCTCCAGCCGGGGTAAGCCGCGCTCGGACGCCTTCAAATGCGACCGCAGACCCTCCAGCAGGCGTCGCAGGGCGACGCCGAGGCGCGTACCGAGGTCGCCCGACTCCTGCAGCAGGTCGGAATACTTGGGCACTGCCCATTCCGCCGCCTTGGTGGGCGTCGGCGCGCGGGCATCGGCGACCAGGTCGATCAGGGTCCAGTCGGTTTCATGGCCGACAGCCGAAATCAGCGGAATGGTGCTATCGGCGACGGCACGCACCACGATCTCGTCGTTGAAGCCCCACAGGTCCTCGAGGCTGCCGCCGCCGCGCGCCACAATCAGTACGTCGGGGCGTGGCACTGGACCATCGCCGCCCAGCGCATTGAAGCCGCGTATGGCGGCGGCGACCTCCGCGCCAGACGTTTCCCCCTGTACGCGCACCGGCCAGATGACGACGCGCGTGGGAAAGCGCTCGGCGAAGCCGGCCAGCATGTCACGGATGACGGCCCCCGTCGGCGACGTGATAATGCCGACCAGGGCCGGCAGGAACGGCAACGGCTTCTTGCGCGCGGCGTCGAACAGGCCCTCGGCGGCGAGCTTTTTCTTGCGCTCCTCCAGCAAGGCCATGAGTGCGCCGATGCCGGCGAGCTCCATCGACTCGATGACGATCTGGTACTTGGAAGAGCCGGGGTAGGTGGTGATGCGACCCTGGGCGATCACCTCCAGGCCTTCGACTGGCTTGGCCTTCAGGCGGGACATCGTGCCGCGCCAGATGACGGCCTCGATCTTGGCCTTGTCGTCCTTCAACGCAAAGTAGCAATGACCGGAGGAATGCGCGCCACGGAAGCCCGAGATTTCGCCCTTGATGCGGACATAGCCAAAGCCGTCCTCCAACGCCCGCTTGATGGCGTTGGCCAGCTCTGAGACAGAGAATTCGGCGACGTTGGCGCCGCCCGTGCGGTTCTGGTGGACAGTCTCGGACACGAATCGTTACCTTCAGTATCGACGGCTGTATAACTCGGCTTCGTGACTCGAGCAGGTCCCCCCCTGTACGATGATTGGGGATAGATTGGGGACAGTCGTTCTAACATTGTGGCATGTTATTGGATGGACGCGAGTACTGAAGGCGCGACAGCATGACCGTACATTTCGACACCCTCGAGTTCGTGAAGACGCTGACGGCCTCGGGCGTACCCCAGACACAGGCCGAAGCCATGGCTCGGGCTCATGCCAAGTCGCTGAGCGACCTTGTGCAAAATGAGCTGGCAAGCAAAGCAGACTTGGCTGTCCTCCGCGCTGACATGAGGGCGGACTTCAAGTCCGAGATCAGTGGTCTCCGAGCGGATATAAGTGGTCTGCGCGCCGAGACGGACGGCAAGATCGGCCAACTCAAGTCCGAATTGAAAGCAGATTTTCAGACGGAGTTGCGGAGTCTCAAGTACGGGGCGTCGATTGCAATGGCATTCCTTAGCCTCGTCGTCGTGTTCCAGCGCTTTATCCGTTGAGTGCCTCGAGGCTTGTGCGTGCCATGAACGTCCTCCTGATCGGCTCCGGCGGCCGCGAGCACGCGCTGGCCTGGGCCCTGTCCGCCAGCCCGCTGCTGGGCAAGCTCTACGCGGCGCCGGGCAATCCCGGCATCGCCGCCTATGGCGCATGCGTCGAACTGCCGATCACGGACCACGCCGCCGTGGCGCGTTTTTGTCAGGAGAAGCAGATCGGCCTCGTCGTGGTCGGGCCCGAGGCGCCGCTGGTCGCGGGGATCGCCGACGATTTGATGGCCGCCGGCATCAAGGTGTTCGGCCCAAGCAAGGCTGCGGCCCAGCTCGAAGGCTCCAAGGGGTTCACGAAGGACCTGTGCCGGGAGTTGTCGATCCCAACAGCGGCGTATGGCCGGTTCAAGGAAGCCGCCAGCGCCAAGGCCTACCTGGCCTCCCAGCGCCTGCCGATTGTCGTCAAGGCCGATGGGCTAGCCGCCGGCAAGGGCGTTGTCATCGCCGAGACCGTGGCGGACGCCGAAGCGGCCATCACGGCCTGCTTTTCCGGCGCCTTCGGGGCTGCCGGCGCAGAAGTGGTGATCGAGGAATTTCTCGAAGGTGAGGAAGCAAGCTTTTTCGCCCTGGTCGACGGCCAAAATGCCCTGGCGCTGGCCTCGGCCCAGGACCACAAGCGGGTCGGCGATGGCGATACGGGTCCCAACACCGGCGGCATGGGGGCCTATTCGCCAGCGCCGGTGATGACGCCGCAGATCACCCAGCAGGTCATGGACGAGATCATCCTGCCGACGGTGCGCGGCATGGCGGGGAAAGGCACACCGTTCAAGGGTGTGTTGTTCGCCGGGCTGATGCTCACCAAGGCTGGGCCGAAGCTGATCGAGTACAACGTGCGCTTCGGCGATCCGGAATGCCAGGTGCTGATGCTGCGGCTGAAATCCGATCTGCTGCCGGCCCTGCTCGCCACCTGCGACGGCGTGATCGGATCGTTCGATCTGCGCTGGCACGAGGACGCAGCCCTGACCGTGGTGATGGCGGCCAACGGCTATCCGGGCACACCAGAGAAGGGCAGCGAGATCAGGGGGCTCGATCAAGCAGCCCAGGTCGAGGGCGTCGAGATTTTCCACGCCGGCACGCGGCTCGAGGCTGGCCAGCTGGTCGCCGATGGCGGCCGGGTGCTCAACGTCACGGCCCGTGGCCGCGATGTTGCCGAAGCGCAACGGTGCGCGTACGAAGCCATCGCGCTGATCGACTGGCCGGGCGGCTTTTACCGCCGCGATATCGGCTGGCGCGCGGTTGGGCGGGGCTGAGCATGGGACGAGAGAACTGCCGCCACGGCGAGCAACAATTCAAGGCGTCGATCCTGCAGCGTTCGGGCATGGTGGCGAGAGCAATGGCGACCTGGCTGGTCCTGGTTGCCGGCGCGGACATGGTCTTGGCTCAGGACACAAGGCCCGCACAGAGTCTTTTGCCCCAGGTCCAGGCCGCGGCGGAGCCCGTCAAGCTGGCCGAGGATATCTTCGAAACGATCATTTCGCTGCCTGTTACCGTCAAGCTACCGAACGGGCGCGACCATACCGGCCAGTTCGTGCTGACGCATTTTCGGCCGAAGGGCGATGGCCCCTTTCCCATCGTCGTCATGAACCATGGCCGCGGCACGGATCGGGCGGAACCAAACCGCCAACGCTGGTTCGGACGGGTGCGCTTCTGGGTCAATCGCGGCTTCGCCGTGCTGATGCCGACGCGGCTCGGCTATGGCGACAGCGGCGTGACGCCCGATCCGGAATGGGGTAGCAAGAGCTGCGCATTACGTACCTACGACACGCCGCTGGCGGCGATGCTGGCGCATGTCGATGCGACGCTGTCGTGGGCCAAAACGGTGAGCTGGGCCGATACGCGCCGTGTCGTCGTCGCGGGCCAATCGTATGGTGGCTTTGCCGCGATCGGCGCCAGCGGCCACGACATTCCGGGCCTCGTCGCTGCGATCAACTTTGCCGGCGGTGGCGGCGGCAATCCCAAGGACCGAATCGCCAATCCGTGTGGCCCCGAGCAGTTCGCCACGACCATCGCCAATGCTGGCAGTAGAGCCAAAGTGCCCATGCTCTGGCTCTATTCCGAGAACGACAAGTATTGGGGAGCCGAATGGCCCCGGCGTTGGCACACAGCCTATACCAAGGCCGGCGGTCGCGCCGAATTCGTGATGTTCCCGGCGGTCGGTGATGAGGGCCACAAGCTGATCGGTGAGGGGTTCCAACTTTGGCGACCGGTGGTCGATCGATTCCTGACCGGATTGGGCTTCCCGCCACCCAAGTCGCGGGATGCGCCGCCCGCATCGGGATTTGCGCCGCTGCAGGACGTCTCCAAGGTGCCGTTGATCAACGAAAAGGGGCGCTCCGAAGGCTACACCAGATTTCTTGCCAACGATCTACCCCGCGCGTTCGCCATAGCTCAGAACGGCAGTTGGGCTGCCATCTCGGGCAGCACCAGCGACGCACCAGCGATGGCCTTGGACCAGTGCCAGAAGCGTGCCAAAGTCGCCTGCCGGCTCTATGCCGTCGATGATGCCGTGGTTTGGCGGCCCGATGCGGCGACCGGCCGTTGACAGGTCCCCTGAGATGCGAGGCGAAGGTGACTGATCTGTTTCCTGGCTTTGCCACCCACCGCATCAAGACATCGGCGGCCGAGATTTTTGCCCGGGTCGGTGGCTCCGGTCCGCCGCTGCTGTTGCTGCACGGCTACCCGCAGACGCACGTATGCTGGCACAAGATGGCGCCGGTGCTGGCCAAGGAGTTCACGCTGGTGGTGGCCGACCTGCGCGGCTATGGCCAGAGTTCGTGTCCGCGCGGCGATGGCGGCGTGCGGATCTACTCCAAGCGGGCGATGGCGCAGGACATGGTCGAGGTGATGCGGGCGCTGGGGCACCAGCGTTTCGCCATCGGTGGGCATGACCGAGGTGGCCGTGTCGGCTACCGGCTGGCCCTCGATCATCCCGATGTGCCGACGCGCCTCATCGCCTTCGATATTCTGCCGACGCTCGATGTCTGGGAGCGCTTACGCTGGCAGGCGGCCATCGCCTCCTACCACTGGTCGTTCCTGGCGCAGCCCTATCCGTTACCCGAAACGCTGATCGCCAGCGATCCGGCGTACTACGTGGTGCACACGCTGGAAGGCTGGACAGGGGCTAAGTCGCTCGATTGCTTTCATCGCGATGCGCTGGCCGCCTACAAATCGGCACTCGAAGATCCCGGTCGCATTCATGCCGTGTGCGAGGACTACCGTTGCGGCTCCAAGATCGACCGCCAGCTCGACGAGGCCGACCGCGATGCGGGACGGCGCATCACCTGTCCGACGCTGGTCGTGTGGGGTTCGAATTACGTCGGCAAGACCACGGCTGATCCCCTGGCGATCTGGCGGCCATGGTGCACGGATCTCGCCGGGGTGGAGATTGCATCGGGGCATTTCCAGGCCGAGGAGAACCCGGAGGCAACGCTCGCCGCCATCCTGCCGTTCTTGCGCCCCAACCAGGGACAGAGCCTGCGGGTCTGACCCGGCGGCAACAGGGGAACGTCGCCATGTCTCAGGCAGCCCAGCACGACTCCACACTGACCGCTGTGGCGCGGCCGCGCATCGGACTGGTCCTGGGCGGTGGTGGCGCGCGCGGGCTCGGCCACATCCTGGTCCTCGAGGTGTTCGAGGAGCTGGGTGTGCGCCCGCACGTCATTGCCGGCACATCGATCGGTGCGATCTACGGTGCGGCATTCGCAGCCGGACTATCAGCGCGCCTGATCCGCGCCCACACCGAGGAAATTCTCAGCCAGCGCTTTGATCTCGTGCGCCAGTTGTTCGCCGCCCGCAACGAGCCGGTGCAGAGACTGTTGAGCATCCTGCAGCTGCGCTCCGCGCTGTTCAATGCCGAGACGTTGTTCGATCTGCTGCTGCCTTCGCGTGTGCCGGCGCATTTTTCCGAATTGGCGATCCCGCTCAAAATCGTGGCGACGGATTTCTACGCCCAGAAGGCCGTCGTCATGAGCGATGGCCCGCTGCGCTCCGCGGTTGCCGCCAGCATGGCATTGCCCGCGCTGTTTGCCCCAGTCCGGCGCGATGCCCACGTGCTGCTGGACGGCGGGCTGGCCAATCCATTGCCGTTCGACGTGATTGGCGCCGACGCCGATATCACGGTGGCAATCGATGTCAGCGGCATGCCGCGTCTTCGCGACGACGGAGCCATCCCCTCGGCGCTCGAGGCCCTGGTGGGCGCCTCGCAAATCCTGCAGCGGGCGATCGTCTTGGAAAAACTCAAATCGCGCCGGCCCGACATTTACATCGATGTCGATGTCGATCGCTTCCACGTGCTGGAATTTCACCGCTTCAAGGACATCCTGGCCGCGGCCGAGCCGGCCAAAGCCCGGTTGCGGCAGCAGCTTGCGCGCGTGCTCGGCGCCGAGACCATAGGTGGTCGGGGTCAGACCCTTGGGTCTGACCCCTTCTGTGGCACGGCGCCTGCCACAGCCAACGTCGATGCCGAGGACGGACCGACGCATTGACGAGAGTGTCTTCGCAAGCAAGGGGTCAGACCCAAGGGTCTGACCCCGTCCCCAGCCGGCCATCGCACCGCCGCGGCATTTATTTCCCAATCGCGGCCAGGACTTGCGGCAGCAGCCGCTCGGCCAGCAGGGCGTAGCCTTGCGGCGTGAAGTGGATGCCGTCCCAAGCCCGCTCGCCCGGTGGCAGCTCCGCCAGCAGAGAGTTCTCGACCATGATGATCGCGATGCCGCGCGCCGTCAGGCGGGCCTTGATGGCCCTGATGTTGTCCTCGCGGCCGGCCAGCAGACTCGGGTGCAGGTCGTTCATGCCGGGTTGGAACAGGACGATGCGCGTCCCTTCGGGGACATGGGCGTCGAGACGCGCCAGCATGCCGCTGGTGGTGTCGCCGCTGATGCCGGCGTTGAGCACCTCGTTGCGGATGCCGCGCGCGATGAGCAGGGCATGCAGGCGGGAGGGATAGGATTCGGTGGAGGCGACGCCATAGCCCTCCGTGTTGCTGGCGCCGAGGGCGACGATGCGAACACCGTCACTGGTTACTGGGATGGTCATGCGTCGCCCCTGTCGTCGCGTCGAGCCACAAAAAATGTTCTGAGCAGCTCCCCAGCCCGCACCGCATCGAGGCCGCCGTAAATCTCGGGCGCGTGATGGCAGGTGGGTTGGTTGAAGATGCGCGGGCCGTTCTCCACGCCACCACTCTTGGGGTCGCTGGCGCCGAAATACAGCCGCCGGATGCGGGCGAACGAGATGGCGGTGGCGCACATCGGGCATGGCTCGAGCGTGACATAGAGATCGCAGTTGCCGAGCCGCTCCGCACCCAGACCCTGGCAGGCCTGCCGGATCGCCAACACTTCCGCGTGCGCCGTCGGATCATTGAACTCGCGCGTGCGATTGCCGGCACGCGACAGGACGCTGCCATCCGGGCCGACAATCACCGCGCCCACAGGTACTTCCGCGCGGGCCGCCGCGGCCTCGGCTTCCGCGAGCGCTAACTGCATATGGCCGTTTGTCGGCCGTGATGTCATAAGTGGCTCCCACGGTCGATCCGGCAGACCCCACCGGACCCGCCAATCCGCAGGCCAGACCGGGGGACAGGACCCAATGCCCCAAGCTGATCGTAGAGCCAAATCATCCGCGCGCAACCCCGCCGCGGCGCCGCCACCCACCGATCCCGGCGGGCCTATGCGCATCGCCAAGGCCATGGCACGCGCCGGATTGTGCTCGCGCCGCGATGCCGAGCGCTGGATCATGGAAGGCCGCGTCAGCGTCAACGGCACGGTCCTGAAGAGCCCGGCGCTGGACATTTCGGCGAAAGATGAAATCAAAGTCGATGGCCAGTCGCTGCCCTCGGCGGAGCCCGTGCGTTTGTGGCGCTACTACAAGCCGAAGGGGCTCGTGACCACGCATCGCGACCCCGAGGGCCGGCCGACGGTTTTCGATGCTTTGCCCAAGACCCTGCCGCGTGTCGTCTCCATCGGCCGGCTCGATTTCAATTCGGAGGGGCTGCTGCTGCTGACCAACGATGGGGCTCTGGCGCGCCATCTCGAGCTGCCGGCGACGGGCTGGTTGCGGCGATATCGCGTGCGCGCGCATGGCCGGGGTCTGACCCAGGCGGACCTCGACCGGCTGAAGGATGGCATCGAGGTCGAAGGCGTGCGTTACGGACCCATCGAAGCGACCTTGGACCGGCCGCAAGGGGCCAACGTCTGGCTGACGATCGGCTTACGCGAGGGCAAGAACCGCGAGGTGCGCAAGATCCTCGGCAGCCTCGGTCTCGAGGTCAACCGGCTGATCCGCGTCTCGTTCGGACCCTTCCAGCTGGTCGACCTGGAACCCGGTGGTGTCGAAGCCGTCAAGGCACGCGTGCTGATCGACCAGCTCGGGGCCAAACTGGCGCGCGAGCTGGGGCTGGAAGCCGCAGCCGAGGACGACAGGCAAGCGCAGCAGTCGGCACGTAAGCGCCGGCTCGGCGAGGCGCGCCCCCGACCGGCGGGCGAGGTCGAAGAATGAGAATTGTCGGCGGCAGGTTGCGCGGCCGGCCGCTCGCTGTGCCACGACACGAGGGGTTGCGGCCGACGGCCGATCGCGTGCGCGAGGCGGTGTTCAACAAGTTGCTGCACGGCATTGCTGGTTTCGGCCT
Organism: uncultured Devosia sp.; assembly: GCA_964498125.1. Classification (GTDB taxonomy): domain Bacteria; phylum Pseudomonadota; class Alphaproteobacteria; order Rhizobiales; family Hyphomicrobiaceae; genus CAMDBL01. The sequence goes on from CAZCGE010000132.1 coordinate 16,661, forward strand.
CGAGGGTACGCGGGTCATCGACCTGTTCGCGGGTACGGGTGCGCTGGGCCTGGAAGCCCTGTCGCGGGGCGCGAGCTTCTGCCTGTTCATCGACGACAGCGCCGAGGCGCGCGCCCTGATCCGCCGCAATGTCGAGGACTTCGGACTGACTGGGCAAACCAAGATCTTCAGGCGCGATGCCAGCGACTTGGGAGACGCCGGCGCACGCGGCGGCGGCTATGGACTGGCTTTTCTCGATCCGCCCTATGACCGGGGCCTGGCGGAAAAGGCGCTGCTGGCCTTGGCGCAAGGCGGCTGGCTGCTGCAGGACGCGGTCGCGGTTGTCGAGGAGCGATCCGCCAACACCGTGGCGTTGCCGTCCGGCTTCACCGAACTCGATCGGCGCGCCTATGGTGAGACGCAGGTGCTGTTCCTGCGCTATAGCGCGCCGGCCACGGGATCATGAGGACACACAGTTGAGCACCCAGAGCCAAGCAACGCCCGCCGCAACGGTCGGCCTCAATGGCTGGGTCGAAGCGCTCCTCTACAACCTGGTGATCGCCGTCATGTCGCTGGCCTACGCCGCGGCCGTGCAGCTTGGCGCCCATATCATCCCGTTCATTTTCATCTCGATGGTGATCGGCGCGCTGGGACTGATCACGGTCAAGGGACCGGGCCAGGATTTTCTCGACATCATTCTGCACCCGGTGAGCTGGGCGGTGGGGGCGGGTATCATCGGCATGGAGTTGGCCTACTGTGTGCTGCTGGTCTTTGTTGCGCCTGCTGACGGCAGCCTGGTGGTGCGCATCTCGATCCCGCTCAGCCTGTTGATCGGCTACCTGCTGCTCGGCCGCCGCTCGGGTCCGATCGCATGGCTGGGTGCGCTGCTGGTTTTTGCCGCCGTCATCGGCATCATCTGGCGGCTGAGCTTGTGGACCGTGCCAGCGGGACTGGCGGCGGCACTGGCGTGCGCCGTGATCATCAACGTGCGCTCGTTCGCCACCGAGTTCCACCCCTGGAACCGGCGCGCGAATAATATCCCGGAGAAAATGCGCGTCACCGGCATTGTTGTCTTGGGCACCGCCACGGCAGGATTGGTGTTGAGCCTGGGGCTGGTCGGACTGGTTTCGGCTGGTGTTCTGCCGCGCACGCCGCTGGTGCCCCAGTTGCATCAGTACTGGCATGTGCCAACACTGCTGCTGGCATTGCTGGTCGGCTCGGTGCTGTATTCAGCGCTGCAATATCTGGGCTTTTCGGCCGTTACAAAGATCGGCTCGGAGAATTTCATCGCTTCCGCGGCCTTCACGCCGCTGATGACGCTGGCGGTGCAGGAGGCCGCACAATTGACAGGTCTCATCCGGTTTCCGCCGTTCGACTGGCGCCTGATGCCATCGATCGTCGCCGCCATCGCCGGCGTGCTGCTGATCGTCTGGTCGGGGCGGCGTGCAAGAGGGTAGGTCGGGTCGAACCCCGGCATCTGCACTCAGCCGGGGGAGACCCGACAAGTCTGTTCACGGCCTGTGGCGTCGGGTCTCGCAAGGGCTCGACCCGACTTACACCCCGAGCATCAGCTTGATGTTCTGCACCGCTGCCCCCGAAGCGCCTTTGCCGAGGTTGTCGAGCTTGGCGACCAGCACCACTTGCCGGTACGGTTCGTTGGCATAGACGCGCAATTCCAGCAGGTCCGTGCCGTTGAGGCTTTCGGCTTCCAAGCGGCCTTTGTCCTGGCCATCGGCCGTGGCGATCACCTTGACCAGTGCGCTGCCGGCATAGTGCTTCGCCAGCGCCGCCTGCAGGTCGGCCGCATTCGGTTTGCCTGGCAGCGTGTCGAGATGCAGCGGCACGCTGACCAGCATGCCCTGGCGGAAATTGCCGACCGAGGGCACGAAGATCGGCCGCCGCGTCAGGCCAGAATAGCGCTGCAGCTCCGGCACATGCTTGTGCTCGAGCCCCAGTCCGTACAACTCGAAGGCCGGCGCCTTGCCGGCATCGTAAGCCTCGATCATCGATTTGCCGCCGCCTGAATAGCCGCTGACCGCATTGACGGTGATCGGATGGTCGGCGGGAATCAGGCCGGCATCCACCAGCGGCCGCAGCAGGGCGATGCCGCCGGTGGGGTAGCAGCCGGGATTGGTCACCTTGCGCGCGGCCTTGATCGCGGTCGCCTGGGACGCTGCCAACTCGGCGAAGCCATAGACCCAGCCGTCGGCGACACGATGCGCCGTCGACGCATCGACGATGCGGGGAGCCTTGGCGCCCAGGCTGTCGGCCAGCGCCACGGCCTGCAAGGCCGCGTCATCAGGCAAGCACAGCACCACCAGATCGACGCTGGCCATCAGGTCCTGGCGCGCGCGCGGGTTCTTGCGCTCGGCACTGGCAATGCTGCGTACCTCGATGGCCGGCACCCGTGCCAGCTTCTCGCGGATCTCCAGGCCCGTGGTGCCGGCCTCGCCGTCGATGAAGAGCGTGGGTTTGGAGGGGCCGGAAGCCTGGCCTGAGGGCATGGTCGGACACCCGTGCGTTGTGCGGTATCGTTCGGGCGCGATATGCGGCCTGGTGGGACGCGCGTCAATATGCTGACGCCAAATTGATGCTGTCGCCACAACGCAGGCAGCCCACCTTGCGGGCGGGCTGCCAAGTGGCGCACGTGCCTGTCCGTCTGCTTCAGCGCTTGGAGAACTGGAAGCTGCGGCGGGCCTTCATCTTGCCGTACTTCTTGCGCTCGACGACGCGGCTGTCGCGGGTCAGGAAGCCGCCGGTCTTCAGAGTCGGCCTGAGGCCTGGCTCGTAGTAGGTGAGCGCCTTGGAGATGCCGTGGCGAACAGCGCCGGCCTGCCCCGACAGTCCGCCGCCCATCACAGTTGCGACGATATCGAACTGACTGGCGCGATTGGCGGCCTGCAGCGGCTGTTTCAAGAGCATCTGCAGCACCGGGCGGGCGAAGTACTTGTCGAAATCCTTGGTGTTGACGGTGATGCGTCCGTTGCCCGGCTTCAACCAGACACGGGCGATGGCGTTCTTGCGCTTGCCGGTGGCGTAGGCGCGGCCTTGCTTGTCGATCTTCTGGATGTGGACAGGCGTCGACGTAACAGCCGCGACCGTGACGCCATCACCCTTCAGATCAGACAGCGACTCGAGGATCTTTGGTTCCAATGCCATGGCGATCAGGCCCTCACATTCTTCTTGTTGAGCTTGGCGACGTCGAACGCGACCGGGTTCTGAGCCTGGTGGGGATGCTCGGTGCCCTTGTAGACGCGAAGGTTGCGCATGAGTTGGCGTTGCAGAGGCCCGCGCTTCAGCATGCGCTCGACCGCCTTTTCCACGACGCGCTCGGGGAACTTGCCCTCCATGATGCGCCGCGGCGTCGTCTCCTTGATGCCGCCGGGATAACCGGTGTGGCGGTAGTAGAGTTTGTCTTCGTATTTGTTGCCCGTGAAGACGACTTTCTCGGCGTTGATGACGATGATGTTGTCGCCGCAGTCGACGTGGGGCGTATAGCTGGCGAGGTGCTTGCCCTTGAGGCGTGTGGCAATGATGGTGGCGAGACGTCCGACCACGAGACCGGTGCCGTCGATCAACAACCATTTCTTCGCCACTTCGCCGGGCTTGGTGACGTAGGTCTGCATCTGGTGGGCTCCTGCGATTGTTCCGCGCCCAGGCTGCCAAGTGCTCGGCGGGCCAGCATCGCGGCGGTAATGGTGATCAAGTATAGCCCAACTTGGGTGCTGTCAAACGGAATAGATCTTATTATAATGTGCTAAAACAAAAGGTTATGATTTGAGGTAACACAATACCACCAATAAGGTAGGATTTTACCGTATCGACGATGGCGGAATGGCATAGGTTGCGGTGGCGTGCGCGACCATGTCATCGGAGCCCTCGGAGTACAGTTCGATCTCGCCCACCGCCAAACGTCGGCCAAGCTTGATGATGCGCGCCAGCGCGATCATGTCGCCGGGTTTGGGTCGGGACAGGAAATTGATGGTGACATTGGTCGTCACGGCCTGCAGGGCAGCTTCGCCGAGCCCGCCGAGCAGGACCACCCACAGCGAGAAATCGGCGAGCTTGAACATGGACGGGCCGGAGATCGTGCCGCCTGGCCGTATCTGGTTGGCATCGGCCTGCATGCGCACGCGTGCGACCCGATGGCCCACTGTCTCGATGTGCAGATGCTTGCCCCCAGCGTGGACTTGTGGGAAATGCGCATCGATGAGGTCGGAGACTTGGGCGGCGGACAGCAGGCTCTCGGCAACAGGCAGCTCTGGCGGCATTCTCAATCCCGTCGAAGTTGTGAGTTGATATGTGACGCAGGCGTGTCTAGCCGCGTCGTGATGCGGATGCAAAAGGAGGCGTAAGCCATGAAGCGCACATTCGGAGGCCTTGTCGCCTTGGCGGTTGGGATGCTGATGGCACTGAGCTGGGGCGCGGACGGCGTGCAGGCTCAGGATTTTAATCAGATTCAGCTGACGGACAAGCAGGTCCAGGGTTTCATTCAGGCGCAGAAGGATTTGACGGCTATTGCCGGCGAGTTGCAGGCGGCCGGCGACAAGCCGGACGCGAATTTGCAGGCGAAGCTCGAGGTCATCGCCAAAAAACAAGGCTTCGCCAACTTCAACGAGTTGGACAACGTCGCCGAAAACATCTCCCTGGTCATGGCCGGGCTCGATCCTCAATCGGGTGAGTTCAGTGATCCCGTCGAGATGCTGAAGAAAGAAATCCGCGAGATCGAAGCCGACACCACCATACCAGCCAAGGACAAGAAGCAGATGCTGGAGGAGCTGGCCGAGGCGTTGAAATCAACGCCGCCGCTCAAGTACAAAGAGAACATCGCGGTGGTGAGGAAGCATCGCGAGGCCATCGAGAAGGCGCTGCAGTAAGAAGCCGGGACCCGCTGGAGGCTGATCATGCAGGACAGTGCAAGGCCGGCGCCCCTCAGCAGCACGCGTGAGGACTGCGTCAGCCTCACCCGGCCCGAGCCAGGTGTGCTGGTGGTGACGCTCGACCAGCCGCAAGCTCGCAATACGCTGTCGCAGGCCATGCTGGCGGCATTGCAAGGTGCGATCGATGCTGCCTCGGCCGACCGCGATGTGGCGGCCGTGGTGCTGGCCGCCACCGGTCCTGCCTTTTGCGCCGGGCACGACCTGAAAGAGATGACGGCGCGCAGGTCGGATGCAGACGGCGGCCGCGCATACTACACGGACCTGTTGGCGACGTGCGGCCGCATGATGCAGTCGATCACCGCCTCGCCCAAGCCGTTCATCGCCGCGGTTCACGCACCCGCGGTCGCCGCCGGCTGCCAGCTCGTCGCTGCCTGTGATCTGGCGGTGGCCGCCGAGGCGGCCCAGTTTGGCACGACCGGCATCAACAACGGACTGTTCTGCTCGACGCCGATGGTGCCGCTGTCGCGCAAGGTGCCGCGCAAGCAGGCGCTGGAAATGCTGCTGCTGGGTGGACTTGTCTCGGCGCCCGAGGCCCTTGCGGCTGGGCTCGTCAATCGCGTTGTGCCGGCCGACAAGTTGCTGGCGACAGCGATCGACATGGCCCGTGTCATCGCCGCGAAATCGCCGGCCGCCATCGCCATCGGCAAGCGCGCCTTCTATCAGCAAGCCGAGCTGCCGCTGGCCGAGGCCTACAAGGTCGGCACCGCGGCGCTGATCGAGAACATGATGCATGGCGATGCCATCGAGGGCATCGGCGCCTTCATCGACAAGCGCAAGCCCGTGTGGAAAAGCTGATGAGCGCGGTGCCCCAGCGCCTGTCCCTGGTGACGCTCGGCGTGGAGAGTGTGGCCCGCTCGCGCGCGTTCTATGAGGCGCTGGGCTTTCGCGCCGCCGGCATCGACAACGCCGACGTGGCCTTCTTCGACATGAACGGCGTCATCCTTGGGCTGTATGGCCGCATGTCGCTGGCGGAGGATGCCGGCGTGCCGGCCGAGGGCGCCGGGTTTGGCTGCTTTGCTCTGGCCATGAACATGGACAGCGAGGCCGCGGTCGATGCCGCGCTCGCCAGCATCGCCGCCAAGGGCGGGCGCATCACGCAACCAGCCCACAAAGTGTTCTGGGGCGGCTACGCCGGATATTTCGCCGATCCCGACGGCCACCTGTGGGAAGTGGCGTATAATCCGCACTGGCCTATGGACCTGGAGGGGCGGCCGCGGTTGCCGCCGCCGGCAACATGAACCACGACGTTCCACGAGAGGGCTTGCCAGCCGCTGAATTCGTCTATTGATCTGCGCTATCCTCGCTTCGGAAGGAGACGCCATGACCGAGATCTCGAAACGCCTGGAGCAAGCCGTCAATACCGTCCGCGATATGCCATCCGATCAGCAGGATCTGCTTGCCGTCGAAATGCTCGATCGGGTCCAAATGCTGACGCGACCTCCGATCAAGCTTACAGCGCAAGAACGCGCCGAACTCGAGGCTGAGCTGGCCGCGGCGCGGCGCGGCGAGCTGGCGTCAGACGCCGAAGTGGCCGCTATGTTCGCGAAACATGGGCTGTGAGAATCCGTTATCGGCCAACCGCGCTGGCGCAGCTCGACGCGATCTTCGACTACATTGCCACGCACAACCGCCCGGCCGCACATCGCGTCATAAGCAACATCAAGCGCTCTATCGATCGCCTCGCCGATTTTCCCTTGAGTGCCCGGCAAAGCGAGATCGCCGGTATCCGTGAGCTGCCGATCGTGCGCTATCCCTACATCGTATTCTACACCGTCGACGACGACGCCCAAGAGGTTCTCATACTGCGTGTGCGGCACACATCGCGGGACCCCGAGCACCATCTCGACTAAGGTACCCGCCAGTCTTGGAAGCCGCCACGACCCGCTGTCAGCACATCAATACGGAAAATAGATGAACCACGACCGCTATTCCGACGACTACATCGCCGGCATCCTCGGCGAGGCGAAATCCTTCGCCTTCGTCGGCGCCAGCGCCACCAACAACCGGCCGAGCTACTTCGCCATGAAATATCTCATCTCCAAGGGCTACAAGGTGATCCCGGTCAACCCGGGGCTCGCTGGCCAGGAGATCTTGGGGCAAAAGGTCTACGCCAGCCTCGCCGACGTGGCCGGCCCCGTCGATGCCGTGGACATCTTCCGCAACGCGGAAGCGGCGCTGGAAGTAACGCGCGAGGCGATCGCGCTGCAGGACAAGCTCGGCCTGAAAATTTTGTGGATGCAACTGGGCGTGCGCAACGAGAGGGCGGCCGAGGAAGCCGAAGCCGCGGGGCTGAAAGTGGTCATGAACCGCTGTCCCAAGATCGAGTACGGCCGGCTGTCCGGCGAGATCGGCTGGGCCGGCGTCAACAGCGGCATGATCTCCAGTGCGCGCCCCAAGCTCGGCGCCGGCGGCTTCCAGAACCACGTGATTGGTGGGCTCGGGAAGAAGTAGTGTAAATGGGGTCAGCCCCCGCACATGCACCGTCTCAGCAAGAGTTCGAACAGCCGGTGCGAGGGGTCTGACCCCGGCGCCAAACTACGATTCTATAGAGACCGGGCGACGCCTTTCAGGTAGAAGGATGTGCTGTCGACGTGGTGGGCAGGCCCTGCATCGCGGGCTCATTGCAGCCTCCCGTGTCGACGCATCTCGAGACGGTACTCGGCTGCGCTGTATTGGCACTTCACGCATAAACTCTGGACAAAAATATCCCCAATGTTGCCGAGATGGCATCTCGAGACCTGGCGCGATGAAACCAGAAATGTCGAGGAGGAATGTCATGCGAACCGCCATCAAATTCGTGACGACACTGATCGCCGCCGGCGTCTGTCTGACGCAAGCGGGCATCGCCAATGCCGCCGAGATCAAGGTGTTGGCCGCCCTCGGCGTGAAGGATGTCGTCGACGACCTCGGGCCGAAGTTCGAGCAGGCAAGCGGACACAAGCTGGCGATCAAATTCGGCACGCTAGGCCAAGTCGTCAAGATGGTCGAGGGTGGCGAAACCGCCGATATCGTCATTATTCCCCGGCAGGGCATCGACGGCATTGTCAAGGATGGCAAGGCGACCGCGGCCAACGTGACTGTCATAGCCAACTCCAGCGTCGGCGTGATCTTCCGCAAGGGCGCGCCCAAGCCAGATATCTCGACGCCCGAAGCGTTGAAGCGTACGCTGCTCGCCGCAAAGTCGATTACCTACGTTAATCCAGCGGACGGCGGCGCCAGCGGCATCCACTTCGCCAATGTGCTCGATCGGCTGGGGATCGCCAACGAGATGAAAACGAAGACGATCTACGCCAAGGCCGGCGCCGATTCGGGTGTCGTGGTTGCCAGCGGCAAGGCGGACCTCGGCGTCAACCAATGGCAGGTCGTGATGTCCGTCGCCGGCATCGAGAACGCCGGCCCGCTGCCGGGTGATCTTCAGTCTACAGTCGTCTTTGCGTCGGCAATCATGGGTGGCGCCAAGGATGCGGCGGCGGCGAAGGCGCTGGTCGATTTCCTGCGCACGCCGGCGGCGGCGGGCGTGATCAAGGCGAAGGGCATGGAGCCGGCGAGCTGAAGCGGTCAAAGCAAGGGGTCGGACCCTTCTTTCTTGCCCGCCTCCGGCGGAACGCGTCTGACCCCAAACAGGGGACCCGGCACGTTGGCAAAGGCAATGGCCCGATCATCCCGCTTTCAGGCGACACTGCGCAGGCTGCGGCCCGACTGGAGGTCGAACAGATGCACCTGGGACGGGGCGACCGCAAGGCGGACCGCGCGCAGCTGGTTGCCTTCGACGGACGTGGCGACCGAGACGATGAGCGGCATGGCGCCGACCTTGCCGTGGATGAGGCGATTGGGGCCGAGCTCCTCGACAAATTCCGGCGCGAAGGCAAGACCGCTCGTGTCGCCTTCCGCCAGGGTCGATAAATCCTCTGGCCTGACGCCAAGCTCGACCTCGCCGCCAACGGTCGCGGTGAACGCCTTGGCATCAAACGCGAGTGTCCCGTGGCCCGCCACCTCGAGCCGGCCGGTCCCGACGACGCGTGCCCGGATCAGGTTCATGGCTGGCGAGCCGATGAATGTCGCGACGAAGCGCGTCGCAGGCCGCTGATAAACTTCGGTTGGCCGTCCCACCTGCTCGATCGCCCCCTGGTTCATGACCACGACCTGGTCGGCGAGCGTCATGGCCTCGACCTGGTCATGGGTGACGAAGATCGACGTCGCCTTCAGGCGGTTGTGCAATTGGCGGATCTCGATGCGCATCTGCACGCGCAATTTGGCGTCGAGATTCGACAGCGGCTCGTCGAACAGGAAGGCTTGCGGTTCGCGGACGATGGCGCGGCCCATGGCGACGCGCTGGCGTTGTCCACCCGACAGTGCGCGGGGCCTGCGTTCGAGATAGCCGGCGATGTCGAGCAGGGCGGCGGCCTCGCGCACGCGCCGGTCGATCTCTGGCTTCGGCGTGCCGCGGTTCCTGAGCCCGTAGGCCATGTTGTCGTAGACGCTCATGTGCGGATAGAGCGCGTAGTTCTGGAACACCATGGCGATGTCGCGGTCGGCCGGCTCGATGTCGTTGACCACGCGCTCGCCGATGCGGGCTGTGCCATCGGTGATGGTTTCCAGGCCGGCGATCATGCGCAGCAGCGTCGACTTCCCGCAGCCCGACGGCCCAAGAAGGACCGTAAACGACCCATTCGGAACCGAAAGCGAGATGCCTTTCACCGCCTGCACCCCGCCGGGATAGACCTTCTTGACGTTCTCCAGCGTGACGGAGGCCATGGCTTATTTCTCCGTCTCCACGAGGCCCTTGACGAACAGCCGCTGCATCAGCACGACCACCAGCACCGGCGGCAACATGGCGAGGACGGCGGTCGCCATGGCGATCTGCCACTCGGTCAGCGCATCCTGCGTGACGATCATCTTCTTGATGCCGATGACGATGGTCTGCATCGAATCCTTGGTGGTGATCAGCAGTGGCCAGAGATACTGGTTCCAGCCGTAGATGAACTGGATGACGAACAGCGCCGCGCAGGTGGTGAGCGAGAGCGGAACCAGCGTGTCCCAGAAGAACCTCCACGGTCCCGCGCCGTCGATCTTGGAGGCCTCGATCAGCTCGTCGGGAACGGTCAAGAAGAACTGGCGGAACAGCAGCGTGCCGGTCGCCGAGGCAATCAGCGGCACGGTGAGGCCGGAGTAGGTGTCGAGCAGCCCGAGGTCGGAGACCGCCTTGTAGGTCGGGTAGATGCGCACCTCGACTGGCAGCATCAGAGTGATGAAGATCAGCCAGAAAATTGTCATCCTGAACGGCAGCTTGAAATAGACCACCGCGAACGCCGACAGGATCGAGATCAGAATTTTTCCGGTCGCCACCGCCATGGCCATGACAAAACTGTTGGCCAGCATGGTGAGCACGGGCTCGCGTGTCGTGCGCGACGAGCCGGTGAACAAAGCCCTGGAGTAGTTCTCGAGAAAATAGCGGCCCGGTATCAGCCCGAACTCGCCGTTGATGACGGTGGCGGCGTCGTGGGTGGATGCGACGAAGGCCACCCAGACCGGGAATGCGATGACGAGCACGGCAAGGCCCAGGATCACGTGCGGTAGGATGCGGGCAATGCGGGTCCGGTGCTCGACCATCAGTAGGTCACCTTGCGCTCGATGGTGCGGAACTGGATGGCCGTCAGCGCCATGACGATGGCCAGCAGGATCACCGACTGGGCCGCCGAGCCGCCAAGGTCGGCGCCGAGCTTGCCGTCGGAGTAGACCTTGTAGACCAGCGTCTCGGTCGCCCTTGACGGTCCGCCTTGCGTCACGGTGTCGATGATGCCGAAGGTGTCGAAAAAGACGTAGACGACATTGACCACCAGCAGGAAGAACGCGGTCGGCGAGAGCAGCGGAAAGGTGATGGTCCAGAAGCGGCGCATGGGCCGCGCACCATCGATGGCGGCGGCTTCGTAGACGCTCCTGGGGATCGCGGCGAGGCCGGCGAGGAAGAACAGGAAATTGTAGCTGATCTGCTTCCAGGTCGCGGCCAGCACCACGAGGATCATGCCGTGCGTGCCCTCGAGCAGCGGGTTCCAGGCAACGCCGATGTGGCGCAATCCGTTGGCGACCAGGCCGAGCGAGGGCTGGAACATGAACAGCCAGAGCACGCCCGCCACTGCCGGCGCCACCGCATAGGGCCAGATCAGCAGCGTCTTGTAGACCTGCGCGCAGCCGATCGCCTTGTCGGCCTGCACCGCCAGCAGCAGGGCGAGCGACAGCGACAATGTCGCCACCGAAACGGCGAACACCGCCGTCGTCAGCATCGAGGCGAAGTAGTCGGGGTTGGTCAGCAGATCGCGGTAGTTCTCCAGGCCGACGAAGGTGGAGCGCAGCCCGAAGGCGTCCTGCTGCAGGAACGACTGCCACACGGCCTGGCTCGCCGGCCAGTAGAAGAACACGGCGATGATCACCAGCTGCGGTACGAGCAGCAGCAGCGGCACGAGTTTGCCGGCAAAGATGGCGCGTTTTTCCATCTCTTCCCCCTCTCCCCATCGCCCTGCCCTTGCGATGAGGAGAAGGTTGGCGGATGGGCACATGCCGGCATCGGCACATCACGACAGATCAGCGTACCTTGCCCGACGGCATTGCGGAAGCGGCGCCTGCGCGGATTGCCCTACAAGTGCGTGGTGGTCATGCAACATCCCGAAGAGAATATCGCTAGAACGGCGATAAACTTGATGATATCGCTACGAGGAGCGATAGGACCCGAATGAAAACGATCGTCCTCAACCCCGCCGCCGCCCGCGCCCTCGATCGGACCGCCGAGCCGATGCGCACGCGGATCAGCGAGGCGCTGGCAACCTACGCCGTCGACGGACGCGGTGACACCAATGCGATGCGCGGCACGCCGACGGTGCGGCTCAGGGTCGGCGACTACCGGGTGATCTTCGACGAGGACGACACCACCATGACAGTGCTGGCCCTCGGCCATCGCCGCGACATCTACCGCTGAAGGAAAGCGATCATGCCCCGCATCCAGACCATCGAGACCGAGAGCGGCGAGACGCTGGTGGTGATCAACCGCCGCGACTACGACGCGCTGCTGGCGCGCGCCGGCGACGAGGACGCCGAGGACCGCATGACGCTGCTGATCGCCGCCGAGGCGCGTGGCGAGCAGCCGCTGCCCGAGCCGGTGTCGGCTGCCGTGCTGGCCGGCGACAGCCTGCTCAAGGCCGTGCGCCGCTGGCGCGGCCTGACGCAGGTCGATCTGGCGTCGGCTACCGGGCTGACACAGAGCTATCTGTCCGAGATCGAGAGTGGTGCCAAGTCCGGCACGCCGGACACGATCGCCAAGCTGGCGGACGCGCTCGAAGTGCCGGGCAGATGGCTCGCCTGAAGTTGTGCCTGGGCCTCTCCCCGCGCGGGGACGCACTACTCTACTTCGCTGTCTTCTCGAACTGGCGCAGCACGGCGTTGCCGCGGGCGACCGCATCGTCGAGGGCCTGCTTGGCGCTCTTCTTGCCGGCCAGCGCGGATTCGAATTCCTCCGCCCACATGTCGCGCATCTGCACCATGTTGCCCAGGCGCAAGCCGCGGCTGTTCTCCGTCGGCGGCTTGTTGGTGAGCTGCAGCAGCGGCGTCTCGAGATAGGGCTGGTCCTTGTAGAAGCCGCCGGCCTTCACCTTCTCATAAGCGGCCTTGGTGATCGGCAGGTAGCCCGACTTGGTGTGCAGCTCGACCTGCCGGTCGGTGCTGGTCAGGAAGGTGAGGAACTTGGCGATCCCCTTGTATTCCTCGGGCTTCTTGCCACCCATCATCCACAGCGAGGCGCCGCCGATGATCGAGTTCTGCGGCGCGCCGGCAACGTCGGGGTAGTAGGGCATGACGGCATTGCCGAACTCGAACTTGGCATTGGCTTTCACGTTGCCGAAGAATGCCGAGGAGGTGAGGAAGATCGGGCATTCGCCCGACGTGAAGCGGCCCTCGCCGGCATTCGTGCGGCCGGAGTAGTCGTAGGTCTTGTCCTTCTGCAGCTCGACCAGGTTCTCGAGGTGGCGCAGATGCAGGGGGCCGTTGAACTTCAGCTCGGTGTCGAACCCATCCATGCCGTTGGCCTTGGTGGACAGCGGCGTGTTGTGCCAGGCGGACAGTTGTTCGACATTCACCCAGGTGACCCAGGCGTTGGAGAAGCCGCACTTGTCGAAGCCGGCGGCCTTGAGCTTCTTGGCCGCCGCGAACACGTCCGGCCAGGTCTTGGGCGGCGCGTTGGGATCGAGGCCCGCCTTCCTGAAGGCGTCCTTGTTGTACCACATCACGGCCGAGGACGAGTTGAAGGGCATCGACAGCATCTCGCCCTTCACCGTCGAGTAGTAGCCGGTGATCGTCGGCAGGAACGCGCCGGGGTCGAACGGCTCGCCCGCCTCCTTCATCAGCACGTGCACGGGTTTGACGGCGCCGGTCGCCGCCATCATCGTCGCCGTGCCGACCTCGAACACCTGCATGATGTGAGGCGCGTTGCCGGCTCTGAATGCGGCGATGCCGGCATTCAAGGTGTCGGCGTAGCTGCCCTTGTAGCTTGGGACGACCTTGACGTCCTTCTGGGTGGCGTTGAAGTCGGTCGCCAGATTGACGATGACGTCATTGTTGGCGCCCGTCATGGCGTGCCACCACTGAATCTCGGTCTGTGCGGCCGCGGGCGCCACCGACAACGCGGCCAAAACCAGCGTTGCACCGAACCTTTGCCTGAATGCCATGAGCCTCGAGCCTCCCTGACTGCTGGTCTTTCGGCTGCACGATATGGGCAGCCCGTGACTGGCTTGCGACAGCAATTGCTCCGCCACAGTACCGGGGATTAGCCCGCAAGACCATGCGCGGAATGAATGGCGCGGCAAGTTCATGCGCCGCTTCCGGTCAGCGCCGCCAGCGAGCCGAACCCTCTGACTGTTTCCGCGGTGCGGTGGCAGCGGACGAGATGCCGCGGGGCGACGGCGATGGCGTCGGGCGCCATGGCATGGCAGTGAGCGTTGGCCAGTCCACAGCGCGGTGAGAAGGCGCAGCCGGGCGGCAGGTTGGCGAGGTCCGGCGGGCTGCCGGGAATGGCCGGCAGGCGCCTGCCGGAGAGCCGGCCGCCGTGGCCGCGCGTCGACAGCAGCCCGATGGTGTAGGGGTGGCGCGGCGAGCCGATGACGTCGCGCACGGCGCCGACTTCGACGATGCGGCCGGCGTACATCACGGCAATGCGGTCGGCCACTTCGACGGCCACCGAGATGTCATGAGTGACGAAGATGACGGATAATCCCAGCTCGCGCTGCAACTCGCGCAACAGTAGCAGGATCTGGATCTGCACGGTGGCATCGAGCGCCGTGGTCGGTTCATCGGCGAGCAGAATTTTTGGCCGGCTGCTGAGCGCCAGCGCGATCATCGCCCGTTGGCGCATGCCGCCCGACATCTCGTGCGGATAGGCGTCGAGCCGCCGCTTCGGGCTCGGGATGCGCACGCGCTCGAACAGTCCGAGCGCCCGCTTGCGCGCGTCCGCCGCCGAGATCGCCTCGTGTTGTTGGATCGCCTCGGTGATCTGCTGGCCAACCGTATAGACGGGATCGAGCGCCAGCATCGGCTCCTGGAACACCATCGACACGGTCTTGCCGCGGAAGTCGCTCAGCGCGCGCCCGCGCAACTGCATCACGTCGATACCATCGACGCTGATCCGCCCCTGCATGCGCGACTTGTTTTCCTGATGCAGGCGCAGGATGGAACGCAGTGTCACGCTTTTTCCCGAGCCCGATTCACCGAGCAGCGCCACCACCTCGCCGCGGCCGAGGTGGAAGTCGACGCCGTCGACGGCGCGCACGGGCTTGTTGCCACCGGTGAACACCACCGTCAGCTTTTCGATCTCGAGGATGGGGGAGGTGCTCATCTTTGTACCCCCGTGCCGGCTGCCGCCTGGCTGTGGCCCGACCCGGCATCGGCCATGTGGCAGGCCACAAGTCCGGCTCGGGTCGGCTTGAGCTCAGGTGAACTCTTTCCGCACATACCCTCGGCGAAGCGGCAGCGCGTGTGGAAGCGGCAGCCCGGCGGCGGATCGATGGGATTGGGCGGGTCGCCGGCCAACGGCGCGACTTCGGTGCGCTGATCGGGGTTCATCGACAGCAGCGAGCCGAGCAGGGCCCGCGTATAGGGGTGCTGGCAGCCGGTATAGAGCGCCTCGGTCGGGCCGATCTCGGCGATGCGGCCGAGGTACATGACCATGACGCGGTCGGCGATGAAGCGGACCACCTCGAGATCGTGGCTGATGAAAATGTAGGTCAGCCCGAATTCGTCCTTGATGTCGAGCAGCAAGTTCAGCACCTGCGCCTCGACCGATTTATCCAGGGCGGAGACGGCTTCGTCGAGGATCAGGATGCGCGGCTCCAGGGCGAGCGCGCGGGCGATGTTGACGCGCTGGCGCTGGCCACCCGACAGCTCGTGCGGATAGCGGCCGGCAAAGCGCGTGGGTTCCAGGCCGACGCGGTGGAGCAGGCGCCGGGCGCGATTGTAGGCGTCCGTCTTGGAGATGCCGTGCACGCCCGGTCCGTAGGCGATCGAATCCTCGACCGTCATGCGCGGGTTGAGCGAGGCGTAGCTGTCCTGGAACACCATCTGCACCTTGGACCTGTAGGCCTTCATTGGCAGCTCTGGGCTGCCGGCCGCCTTGCCCGCCAGCCGGATGGTGCCGGTGTCGGGATTGATCAGATGCATGATGAGGCGCGCGGTGGTGGACTTGCCGCAGCCCGATTCACCGACGATGCCCAGCGTCTCGCCCTCATGCACGGTGAAGGAGACGTCATCGACCGCGCGCACCACGGCCTTGGCGCGCCCGAACAGGTCGGATCGGACGGGGAAGTATTTCCGCAGACCGACGATCTCGAGCAGCGGCCGCACCGGAACCGTGCCGTCTTCGTTCCACTCGGCAATTTCCTTGGCGGTGAGCATCGGTCAGGCCTTGATGTCCATGGCCGAGCGCAGTCCGTCGGTCAGCAGGTTGAAGGAGATCGAGGTGAAGAAGATCATCACGCCTGGCAGCGCGCACAGCAGCGGCTGGGTGTAGATGGCGGTGCGCAGCGTGTTGAGCATCAGCCCCCATTCCGGCTCGGGCGGCTTGACGCCGAGGCCGAGGAACGACAGTCCCGAGGCCAGGATCATCGAGACCGCGATCAGGCTCATGCCGTAGACGAAGATCGGGCCGAGCACGTTGCCGAGCACATGATGGCGGATGATCGAGAAGGCGCCGGCGCCGCTGGCCCGCGCCGCCTCGACATAGTCGCGGCCGCGCACGCCCGTGGTGACGCTTTCAGCGACACGGGCGATCGGCGGGATGAAGACCACGGTCAAGGATATGAGGCCGTTGGTGATGCCGGCACCGAGCGCGCCCGACAGCGCGATGGCCAGCAGCACCGAGGGGAAGGCGAAGAACACGTCGATGGTGCGCATCAGGATGGTGTTGACCCAGCCGCCGATGTAGCCGGCGGTGATGCCGATCGCCGAGCCGATGATGAGGGCGATGAACACAGGCGTCACGCCCATGAACAGCGACAGCCGTGCGCCGTAGATCAGCCGGGTGAGCATGTCGCGGCCGAGCTCGTCCGTGCCGAGCGGATAGCCGTCCGTGCCGGGCGGGCGCAGGCGGCGCAGCGTCACGCCCTTGTAGGGGTCCTGCGGCGCGATCCAGGGGGCGAAAATCGCCACCAACAGCAGCAGAACGATGACAATCAGGGCGGCGACGGCCAACGGATCGCGACGAAAGCGCCGCCAGACGGTGGACCAGTAGCCCGGTGAGTGGGCGACCGGGGCGCTGATGTCGATGGACGCGGCGTCGAGCATGGCTCAGCTCCTCTCGACGCGCGGATCGAGCAACGTCTGCAGCACATCGACGGCGACGTTCAGGACGACGAAGAACATCGCCAGCACCAGGATGGTGCCCTGCAGCAGCGGCAGGTCGCGTTGGAAGATGGCGTCGTTGAGGAGAAGCCCGGTGCCGGGCCAGGAGAACACGGTTTCGATCAGGATCGAGCCGCCCAGCAGGTAGCCGAGCTGGATGCCCATCACGGCCAGCGCCGTCGGCGCCGCGTTCTTGACGACGTGCCGGAAAACGCCGAATTCGCTCAGGCCCTTGGCGCGCAATCCCGCGACGAATTCCTGACTGAGAATCTCGGCGACCAGCGCCCGGATGGTGCGGGCGATGATGCCCATTGGGATCACCGACATCGTCACCGCCGGCAGCACCAGGTGTCGCATGTGCTCCCAGTTCCATTTCCAGTCGTCCGAGCCACCGGGGCCAGCACCCGTCGGCGGCAGCCAGCCGAGCGTGGCGGCAAAGATGATGACCAGAACCATGCCGAGCCAGTAATGCGGCACCGAAACACCGATGACGGAGATGAACGAGGCGAGCTTGTCCACCCAGGTATCGCGGAAGTAGCCGGCGACGAAGCCGAACAGGGCGCCGAACACGAAGCCGAGGGTGGTGGCGACGGCGGACAGCATCAGCGTATTGGCGACGGCTTTACTGACCTCGAGCGCCACCGGCCTGTTGGTGCGGATCGAGGTGCCGAGATCGCCCTGCACGGCGCGTGCGAGCCACTTGAAAAACTGCTCGTAATAGGGCCGGTCGAAGCCGTAGATGGCCATCATCTGCAGCTTCAAGTTCTCCGAGGCATCCGGTGGCAGCACGGAGACGAGCGGATCGCCCGGCGCCATATGCACCAGCAGGAAGCACACGAAAGCGACGCCGAGCATGATCGGCAGCGTGTAGAGGAAGCGTTTGGCGATGTAGGTCAGCATTGGAGTCCGGATGGCGGCGGCGGGGTGCTCCCCCTCCCCCCCATCGCTCTTCGCGATGGGGAGAGGGTCGGGGTGAGGGGCGGCAACAGGCACGGGTGCAAGCTCTTGCCCCTCACCCTAGCCCTCTCCCCATCGCAAGTGCAAAGCGATGGGGAGAGGGGAAATCATCCCATCACCACCGGCGTCAGGTCCTGGAACCAGTTCTGCGCCTGCACGAAGCCTTTGACCTTGGGTGAAAGCGCACGCGGATTGACGTCGTGGGCGACGAACAGGAACAGCGCATCATCGACGATCTTCTCGTGCGCCCTGCGTATGGCTGCTTCCTGCGTGACGGGGTTGAAATCCGAGCGGATGGCGGCGAACAGCTTGTCCATCTCGGGGTCGGAATAGTAGCCCCAGTTGGTGCCCTTGGGCGGGAACAGGCCGCTGTCCAGGTGGCGGATCAGCGCCGTGAACGGGTCCTGCGAGAAGTAGGAACTGTTGGTGGAATGCGCCCCGCGCGAGGTCGGGTCCTTGGCGCCGGCGCGCCAGGAGGCGAGCAGCACGTTCCACTCCATCACCTCGAATTCGACTTTGATGCCGACCTCACCGAGGTTCTGCTGGATCATCTCGTTCATCGGCAGCGGCTGCATCTGACCCGAGCCGGACGGCGCGATGATCGCCTTGACGGTCAGCGGCTTCGCCTTGGAGAAGCCGGCCTCAGCCAGCAGCCTGGTGGCTGCCGCTGGATCGTAGGTCACATTGAACGTCGGTTGGCCGAACCAGAGGCTCGACGCCGGCACCATGCCTTTGGCCGGCATCATCATGCCGCCGAGCAGCGTCTTCATGCCTTCGCGATCGACGGCGAGGTTGGCGGCCTTGCGCACGCGGATGTCGTTCCATGGGCTGCCCTCGACACGGCTCAGGTGCCAGGGCCAGTTGTGCGGATAGACATTGGTGACGATCTGCATGCCGGCTTGGCGCAGCGAGGCGATGGTGTCGGGTGGCGGCGCCTCGATCCAGTCGACCTGGCCTGCGCGCAGGGCTGCGACGCGCGTATTGCCTTCGGGCATCGGCAGCAACACCAAACGCTCGGACTTCGGGACACGCGCCTTGTTCCAGTAGTCGGGGTTGCGGACGAGTTCCAGGCGCTCGCGCGGCTGGTACTTGTCGAATTTCCATGGGCCGGTGCCGGACGGGTTCTTGACGAAATTGTCCCAGCTGCGGCCTGCCGCCTCCCAACGCGCGGGGCTCGACATGACGATCCAGGCGATGCCGAAGGGAAACAGCGCGTCGGGCGCCGACGTCGTGATCTCCAGCGTGGCGGGGTCGATGGCGCGGTAGCTCTTGACGGAGGGAATGCGCGAGCGCCCCTGCGCGGCCTGCCGGCGATCGAACTGCGGTGCGTCCTCTTTCAGCAGCTTGTCGAGATTCCAGACGGCGGCGGTGGCATCGAAGGTCGAGCCGTCATGGAATTTGACGCCCTGGCGGATCTTGAAGATCCACTTTGTCTGATCGGCCGGGTCGATTTGCCAGCTCGATGCGAGGCCGGGCACGAGTCTCGTTGCCTTGTCGGCGAAGGACAAGTCCCAAAGCACGAGGCTGTCGAACAAGGCATAGCCGACAAAGCGCATGCCTTCCGCGCCCTGGTCGGTCTGGCCATTGGGCAGCGGCACATCGGCCGCCGTCATGGCGACGCGCAGCGTCGAGGCACCCTGCGCCCACAACAGCGAGGGGTCCAGGGTCGAGCCGGCGGCGAGGCTGGCGCCGGTGGCGAGCAGGCGGCGGCGGTCGATGATGGTCATGGCGGCAAATCCCCTTCGGATGGTCTCGGCGGCGCGGGGCGTGGTTGCCGGGCAGTCTACATCCGGCGATCAAAGTCTATAGAATGGCGGCTGTGTGTGCATAGTTGAATCATTGGGCAGATTGGGGGTTGCCGTGCTCGTCCTTGCGGCACCGGCCCGGTCGCTACAACCTGGAACGCCGGCATGAAGCTGTTGCTGATCAATCCGAACACGACTGAGGCGATGACCAACCTGATGCTCGCCGAGGCGCGCAAGGTCGTGTCGCCCGGCACGGAGCTCACCGCCGTCACCGGCCGTTTCGGCGGGCGCTATGTGGCGAGCCGGGCGACCTATGCCATCGCCGGCCACGCGGCGCTGGAGGCCTACGCCGAGCACGGCCAGGACGCCGATGCGGTGGTTCTGGCCTGCTTCGGCGACCCCGCGCTGCTGGCGCTGAAGGAGATCGCGCGCCAGCCGGTGGTCGGCATGGCCGAAGCCTCCTGCCTGACGGCGGCAGCGCTCGGCGGCCGGTTCGGGATCGTCACAGGCGGTGAGCGCTGGGGGCCGATGCTGCGCGAGTTCGTCTCCCTGATTGGGCTTTCAGAGCGGCTGGCGGTCGTGCAAACCGTGGCGCCGACCGGGGCGGATATCGCGCGCGACCCGGAGGGTTCACTGGCGTTGCTCGCCGATGCCTGCTGCGCCTGCGTCGAGCAGCACGGCGCCGACAGCGTCATCCTCGGTGGCGCGGGCCTTGCCGGTCTGGCCTCACGCATCGCCGGCAAGGTTCCGGTGCCCTTGATCGACAGCCTGGTGGCCTGCGTGCGGATGGGTGAGCAAATGGCGGCGACGGGTCAGCTGGGGACTGCCGCGGCGGCCCAAGCGCCAGGAATCGCGACGGTCAACCTGAGCGGGGCACTGGCCGGGGTCCTGCACAGATTGGGCTAGCGGGCCTTGAACTATTGCCGTGGGCCCAACCCGGCTTACACTTTGCGCCACGATCCATGCCTGCACCACGCGACCCAACGTTTGGAGGAGAACGACCATGTATCAGCTGTACGGCTACTGGCGGTCACAGGCCGCTTATCGCGTCAGAATCGCCATGGCGCTGAAGGGGCAGGCGTGGAAGGAAGAGCTGGTCGACCTGCTGAAAGGCGAACAGTTCGCCGGTCCGGTCGCCCAGCACAATCCGCATCACACCGTGCCGGTGTTGATCGACGGCCCCCGCGTCCTGACGCAATCGCTGGCGATCATCGAGTACCTGAATGAGATCTATCCGACCCCGCCGCTGTTGCCGGCGGACCCGCTGGCGCGAGCCCGCGTGCGTGCCTTCTCGCTGATTGCCGTTGCCGATTGCCATTCCCTGGTGGTGCCGCGCGCGCGCAAGCGCCTGGCTGAGCAGTTCAAGGCCACCCCCGGCGATGTCGCCGCTTGGACCAACTATTGGCAGACCCTGGCGCTGGCCGCCATGGAGCGCACGCTTGCCGAACGCGACGCTCAATCGACCTTCTGCTTCGGCGACACGCCTGGCCTCGCCGATATCTGCCTGGCCGGGCAAGTCGCCGGTTGCCAGAATTCCGAGACACCGGTCGATGGCTTTCCTCACATTTTAGCCATCAACCGGAAATGCCACGAGTTGGAGGCCTTCAGCGCCAACCACCCCTGGGTGATCCGCGATCAGGCTGCAAAAGGGTAAGGGCGGCGGAGCATTGGGGCATCCTGGTCGTTCGGGCGGATTCGAGTTCCGCGGCTGGGATAGCGCGGACGTGGCCTACCGCAATGGGGTGTGACATGCCGCGATCGTGCCGGCGGTCACCGATCCTGCGGCTCCAGGTCTGTCTGCTGCACGAAGGTGCGCAGTTGCGCCGCCTGCTGCTGCAACTCGTCGACCCTGACGTTCAGCACGTCGCGGATGGAGACCATGCCGACCAGGCGTCCGGCGTCGACCACGGGGATGTGGCGGATATTGCGTGCCATCATCGTCGAGCCCACGTGCCCGACGGTGTCGTCCGGCGCGCACGTGATCACAGCGCGCGTCATCAGCGCCGACACCGGCAGCGTGTGCATGTCGCCCTTGTGCGTGCCCAGGCCATAGGCGATGTCGCGTTCCGAGATCACGCCCTCCACCATCTGCCCATCGGAGCTGACGACGGCGGCGCCGATCCGCTTCTCGCGCAGCAGTTGCGACAGCGTCGCAAGGCTGTCCGAGGGCTTGATGGTGATCATGAGGACAGGCTTCCTGGCCAGAATGTCGGCGACCTTCATGACACCTCCCTGGGGTTCTCGAGTGCAGACGCGTAGGCTGGGTTAGGCCCGCAGCACTTGCGGAGGGCCGTAACCCAGCGTAGCGCCAACGCATCCGCCGATGCTGGGTTATCCCCCAACGGGACTTCCAAGTGGTCGCGCGCGGAACGGGCGCCAGTGCTTCAGTCGCACCATCCCGGCCGCGCTAACCCAGCCTACGCCGCTTTACTCCAAGCTCATCGGCGCGATGTCGATGAACCAGCTCTTGGGCTGCACTACGCCCTTGACCTTGGCGCTCATGGCGCGCGGGCCGACGTCGTGGGCGACCCACAGGAACGGAGCCTCCTCGACGATGCGGGCGTGCAGCTTGGCCAGCCCCTCGTCCCGCGCCTTGTCCTCGAAGCTCGTGCGCGCATCGGCGATCAGCTTGTCGAACTCGGCGTTGCCGAAGTAGCCCCAGTTGTTCGACACCGGCGGGAAGGTCTTGGTCGACGTGAACCGCACCATGGCGAAGAATGGGTCCATCGCCGCGAACGTGACGTTGGTGGCATGCGCGCCGCGGGCCTTGGGGTCCTTGGAGCCTTCACGCCAGTTGGTGAACAGCGCGTTCCACTCGATCACCTCGAGCTCGACGTCGAAGAAGCATTCCTTCAGCGCCTGCTGCAGGAACTCGTTCATCGGCACCGGCTGCATCTGGCCGGAGCCCGATGCGGACGTGATGGTCTTGACCTTCAAGCGCTTGTTGGGGCCGAAGCCGGCCTCGGTCATCAGCTTCTTGGCGGCGGCGAGATCATACTTGATCTCGAACTTCGGATTGCCCCACCAGGGATGGCCGGGCGGCACGGTGCCCTTGGGCACTTCCATCAGGCCGCCGAGCAGCTGCTTTAATTCGTCGCGGTTGACGCACAGGTTGGCGGCGTGGCGCACGCGCTTGTCGAGCCACGGCGAGCCCTCGGCGAACGAGAACTGCCAGGGCCAGACGTGCGGCTGGGCGTTGGTGTGGACGACGAAGCCCTTCGACTTGATCTGCGGCACGGCATCGGGCGCCGGTGACTCGATCCAGTCGACCTGGCCCGACAGCAGGGCCGCCGTCCGCGCGCTCGCCTCCGGCATCGGCAGCAGCACGATGCGGTCGATCTTGGGCTTGCGCTTGGCATCCCAGTAGTTGTCGTTCTTGACGTACTCGGCGCGCTCGCGCGGTGAGAACTTGGCCATCTTGAACGGCCCCGAGCCCGAGGCATCGGCGGAGAAGGCGGCCCAGGCCTGCTTGGCGCGCTCGGCTGGATCGGCGACGGCGCCCAGCGCATCGAATTTCTTTTGCCAGTGCGCCGGCGAGGCGATGAACAGGTTGGTCAGGTTGATCGGCAGGAAGCTGTCGGGCTCCCTGGTGATCAGCTCGACCGTGGTGTCGTCGATCTTGCGCGCCGAGACCAGGGTCGGCATGCGCGAGACGGTGACGCCGATCTGGTCGGGCGCGAAGTGGGCTGCGTCCTTCTTCAGCACCTTCTCGACGTTCCAGACGATGGCGTCGGCCTTGAGGTCGGAGCCGTCGTGGAACTTCACGCCCGAGCGCAGCTTGAAGGTCCACTTGGTCTTGTCGCTGGCATCGACCTTCCACTCGGTGGCGAGGCCCGGGATCAGCACGCTCGCCTTGTCGGCGGAGGACAAGTCCCACTGCGTCAGCGAGTCATAGAGCGGAATGCCGGTAAAACGGTTGCCTTCGAAACCCTGGTCGGGCTGGCCGCCGGTCTTGGGGATGTCGGCCGCGGTCATGGCGATCCGCAGCGTTTTTTCTTGGGCCATCGCGCCAGTGGCCATAAAGGCGCCGAGCACCAGCATGGCGGCGGCTACGCGTGGCGTTTGCGGCGAGTTGGTCTTGGCTATCTGCATCTGTTGTTTCTCCCTGCCTGTGCCTGTGCCAGCCTCTCTGCATACAACGTGACGCTGGTGGCGCAGCGCAATTATGCACGATGGCGGCGGTTATGCCAGAGCACCGCTGCACGAACTTCAAGCAGCGGCGTGCCCGATTGAAAGACAGCCGTTGCCGGCGCGCATCCCTTGGCCCTTGGCCACCTGCAACGCTCCAATGCGCAGGATGGGCTCGCGCGCCGGGCCGCAGGGGGCTAATCTCAGCCCATCAATCAACACCAACCTGCGACCGGGAGAGACAACGCCATGCTGGTTTTCGACTTCGCCAAGGAACAAAAGTGGGACACCAAGAAACACGTCGAGGCGATCCTCGGCACGCTCGACGGCGGTGACTTCACGGTCGCCTGCTGGGAGCCGGGCCAGATCAGCCCCAACCACTGCCACCCCGAAGCCACCGAGATTTATTTCTGCGTCTCGGGCGGCGGCAAGATGCGCACGCCCGAGCGTACCATCGACATCATTCCGGGCGCGTTCGTCGTGCACCCCAAGGGCGAGGTGCACGAATACATCAACGGCCCGGCGCGCACGCTGCTGTTCCGCGTCCGCTACGGCGATGACATGGTCTCGCGCCACGTCGAGTGGCGCGGCAATCCGGACTACAAGCCGACGCCGGCGAGCGTCGAGTACTTCAAGAAGAACCCGGTCAAGGGCGAGATCAAGGTCGACGCCACGCCGAAGCATCCGGAGTGAGGTGGGGCGGGGTCAGACTCGTCCCGCCGGAGGCGGGCAAGGAAAATGGGTCTGACCCCTGGGACCCGCAGCACCTCATGTCGCAAAATAGGGCAATCCGCACCGCGCCGGCGGTCGCCTGCACGGTCATTTTGCGTCATCAGCATCACCTTGAAGCCGCTGTTCAGCGATTGTTTACGCCTCTGCGTCAGGATGGCCCGATCAAAGTGTGGCGAACGTCGATGAGTGTCTGGGTTCGAAACATCCCGCTCATGGTCGGTTGTCACTCGGTCCAGTTTGTGAGTCCAGTGAGTATCAATCATGGTCAAGCGCGTCCTTGTCGTCGATGACGATCCCGCCCAGCGCCGAATTCTCGAGGAAACCATCAAGCGGTTGGGTTTCGAGGTCAAGACCGCGGCCTCGGGCGCGCAGGCCATGCAGATCCTCGAAGGCGGCGAACGGGGCTTTTTTTCCTTAGTTCTGCTCGATCTGGTGATGCCCGAGATGGGCGGCATGACCGTCCTGAGCCAAATCCAGTCCAAATCTGGCATGCCGCCGGTGATCGTGCAGACGACCAACGGCTCGATCGATACTGCGATCGGCGCCATTCGTGCCGGGGCGGTGGATTTCATCGTCAAGCCCATCGCGCCTGAGCGGCTGGAGGTCTCGATCAACAGCGCATTGAAGATCGAAGCGCTGACTGGCGAGATCACGCGCATCAAGAAAAAGATCGAAGGCACACTGACTTTCAGGGATCTAGTGGGTCGCGGCGAGGCGATGCAGCGCGTCGTGGCGCTGGGCCGTCGCGCCGCTGCCTCGAACATCCCGGTGCTGGTCGAGGGCGAGTCCGGCGTCGGCAAGGAGCTGATTGCCCGCGCCATTCAGGGCGAAAGCGAGCGGGCTGGTAAGCCATTCGTCGCCGTCAATTGTGGCGCCATTCCCGAGAACCTGGTCGAGTCGACCCTATTCGGCCACGAAAAGGGCGCCTTCACGGGCGCCATCGACCGGCGCATCGGCAAGTTCCAGGAAGCCGACGGTGGCACTCTGTTCCTGGATGAGATCGGCGAGTTGCCGCTCAGCGCCCAGGTGAAGCTGCTGCGGGCCCTGCAGGAGGGTGAGATCGACCCGGTTGGCGGCAAGAAGCCGGTCAAGGTCAACTTCCGCCTGATCTCGGCGTCCAATCGCGACATGATCCAGATGGTCAAGGATGGGCGTTTCCGCGAGGACCTTTACTACCGCCTCAATGTGTTTCCGATTTGGGTGCCGCCGCTGCGCGAGCGCCTGGATGATATTGCCGAGCTGTCGACGCACTTCATCGCCCGCTTCGCCGCCGAAGAGGGCAAGCGTATTGGCGGCCTGAGCCAGGAGGCCATGGCGCTGGTCGAGAGCTACACCTGGCCTGGCAACGTGCGCCAGCTGGAAAACGCCATGTTCCGCGCCGTGGTCCTGGCCGATGGCTCCGATCTGACCATTGGCGAGTTCCCGCAGATCGCTTCGCAGGTCGTCGGGTTCAAGGTGTCGATCCCCAACGCGCCGGCGCAAACGAGCGGCAAACCGGCCTACACCGGCCCGGCGATGTTGGGCGCGGAGGCCACCATCCCGCGCACCGTGGAGATCCGCGGCCAGTCCGGCGCCTCGATTGGCATCCCCGCCGTGCACGAGGACGGCGAAATCCGTCCCCTGGAAGAAATCGAGGCCGACATGATCCGCCTGGCTCTTGGTCGCTATCGGGGCCATATGACCGAGGTCGCCAAGCGGCTCAAGATCGGTCGCTCGACCCTCTATCGCAAGATGCAGGAATACGGCTTGGAACCGCGTGCGAACTGAGCCGGCCCCCGAGTCGGATTCTGCCCGGCGGCGTGGCCCAGCCCGAGGCTGGCGCCGCCGGCGTCGCCACCTCCAGTAGGGTTCGCTTGACCAACCTGCGCCAACAACGATTCTGTTAACCATTCTGACGCTGCCGCTAGCCTTACGCGGCCCTCTCGGCTAGCGTCCGGCCCAACGTGGCAAACAGACGGTGTGCAATGCGGCGAACAGCAGCGAAAGTGGCCTTGACCCTAGCGGCAACGCTCTGGATACCGGTTCCATTGCTGGCATCGGAGAAAGTCGCCAGCGATTCGCCCGCAACCGCGGTAACGCCAGCAAATGAGGATGCCGCGCCATCTTCCGCTGGCTCTGGTTCGGTCGCGACGGGGGCCGTTGAGGCTGCGGCCAGCACGGTGACGCCGCCCGTCTCGGAATTTTCACAGGAGCTGCTGAAGCAACTCGAACGAGCTGGCACCGGACCACGCGCGGCCGAGGAAGGGCGCGCTCTGGCGGCGTTCTATGCTGCGCGCGGCCATGCCGGGTACTGGGTGAAGGGGCAAGCGCTGGCCGAGCAGACTCTGCAGGTCGCAGCTGAATTGGCGCAGGCGGACGATTGGGGCCTGACGGCTGCCGAACTGGGATTGCCGGACGTGAAGACAGCAGGTCTCGCAGCCGCTACAACCCCAGCCGACCTCGCCGCAACTGAGCTTGCCCTGTCGCGTGCCGTGCTGCGCTATGCACGCCAGGCGCGTGGTGGCAGGATCGATCCGACCCAATTGTCCAATTACTTCGATCGCAAGCCGGCGCTGGTCGAGCCGGTTACGGTGCTGGAGGAGATCGCCAAGTCAACCGCGCCTGACGCCTATCTGCGCGGCCTGCATCCGCAACATCCCCAATTCGAGAAACTGCGCCAAGCCTACATCGCGCTGAAATTGGGCAAGGCCGGTGCGATGCCGCCGGTCGCCGTTGCCCAGCCGAACACAGCGGGCAAGCAGGCGGTGGCACGCACCGATGGCAACGGCAGCGCCCTGCGCAAGGTGCATCTTGCCATGGAGCAATGGCGCTGGATGCCGCGCGAGATGGGTGAAAGCTACGTCTGGGTCAACATCCCCGAGTTTACGCTGCGTGTTGTCAAGGCCGGCCGCGTCATGCACAGCGAACGTGCCATCGTTGGCAAGACCGATACGCAGACGCCGATCTTTTCCGACGAGATGGAGACCATCGTCTTTCACCCGACCTGGGGCGTGCCGGACAGCATCAAAGTGAAGGAGATTTTCCCCTCGCTGGTGCGTGGCAAAAGCCTGCTGGCGCGTCACAACCTGCGCCTCTCGCGGGCTGGTCGCGACGTCGACCCGGAGTCGGTCGACTGGACCACGGCCGATATCCGTAATTTCCACGTTTACCAGCCGCCGGGTGGCGGCAACGTGCTCGGCGTCGTCAAGTTCCTGTTCCCGAACAAGCACCAGGTCTACATGCACGACACGCCGACCAAGGCGCTGTTCAACGCCACGACGCGCACCTTCAGCCACGGCTGCATGCGCATCCGCGATCCGCTGAAGCTGGCCGAGGTGTTGCTGCACGAGGACAAGGGCTGGACAGGCAGTCGCGTGGCGGCCATGGCCGCGCCCGGAGCCGGGCAGAACGGCTCGGTCAACCTCACTCGGAAGATCCAGGTGCACATCACCTACTTCACGGCCTCGGTCGATGACGCCGGCAAGCTGCAGACATTCGCCGACATCTATGGCCACGAGGAACGCATGCAGATGGGGCTGGACGGCAAGGCGCACCTGATCGTCAAGCGGCGCGAGGACCTGGGGCCGCCGCGCGCCGAGGTCATCGCGCGGCTGGCGGAATCGCGCCCCAGCTCGGCCCGCGGCGACTGGAAGCGGTCGGTGTTTGGGGAGTTTTGAGGGGAGGCAGGGGAGGGTTCGAGGGCACGCCGTAGGTCGGGTCGAGCACTTCGCGAGACCCGACGTTCGTCGCGGCGGCAAGTTGTCGGGTCTCCTTGCGTCGACCCGACCTACACCTACTCCCACGGGTTGAGCACCTTGACGCCGCTCATGCCGAAGTCGGCGACGTTGCGGGTAACGACAGTCATGGCATGCACGATGGCGGTCGCGGCAATGAGGGCGTCGCGTTCAGCGCGCGGATCGGGCACATGCAGTCGCGCGCAACATTGCGCCACCGCGGTATCGACGGCAAGTATCCGGCCATCGTAGCGGGGTAATATCTGGGTATCGATCCAGTCCCGCAGAATCTTTCCTTGCGCCTTGTCTTTCCGTTCCATCAGCAGCGCGCCGAGTTCTAATTCCAGAATCGTGATGGTCGACAAAAAGGTGTCGGTGATTGGCGTGGCGGCGGCCCAGGCCAATACCTTGGCATTGGCTTTCGCCAATCGGCGAAGCTCGGACACGACATTGGTGTCCAGGACAAACATCACGTGAGGTCCGCGGGACGATAGAGACCACGCGTGCGAGGCGGGTCGAAATCGAAATCAGGCACTTCTTGCTGCCCCAAGGCCTCGGCGACCGTCATCTGACTGCCAGTCAACTTGCGATAGTCCTCGATGCTCAACAGGACGTGTGCCGGCTGGCCGCGATCCGTGATGAAGACGGGACCATCATTCGCCGCCTTCTTCGCCCGGCTGGCGTCCTGGTTGAAGTCCCGGCTGGTGATGGTCGTGATCGGCATAGTCTTCACCGCCCGTTCCTCAGAGTAGTAGAAACGTTACTACAATAAATCTAGCTACGCAACGATAAGTAGGTCGGGTCGAGCACTTCGCGAGACCCGACGTTCGTCGCGGCGCAAGTTGTCGGGTCTCCTTGCGTCGACCCGACCTACACCCCGCGCCAGGAGAGGGAACCCTACCTTCAGAACTTAACCTGGTCGCCACCCTTGGTATTGAGGATCTTGCGCGCCTCGTCGGGCGTCGCGACGTCGAGCGACAGCTCATCGCAGATACGCTTGATCTTGGCGACCTGCTCGGCGTTGGACTTGGCGAGCTTGCCCTTGCCGATGTAGAGACTGTCCTCCAGGCCGACGCGCACGCAGCCGCCCATCATGGCGCTCTGCGTGACGAAGTTCATCTGATGCCGGCCGGCCGCCAGCACCGAGAACACGTAGTCGTCGCCGAACAGCTTGTCGGCGGTGTTCTTCATCTGATGCAGATGCTCGAGGTCGGGTCCGATGCCGCCCATGATGCCGAACACGAACTGCAGGAAGATCGGCGGCTTCAGCCGTTTGTTATCGTAGAAGTGCGCCGTGTTATAGAGATGGCCGATGTCGTAGCACTCGTGCTCGAACTTGACGCCGAGCTTGTCGTGCAGCTCGGTGATCACGTAGTCGATGGTCTTGAAGGTGTTGGGGAAGATGTTGTTGTCGGTGCCGGCGAGATAGGTCTTCTCCCACTCGTGCTTCCACGTGTCGTAGCGCTTGACGAGATTGAAGATCGCGAAGTTCATCGAGCCCATGTTGAGCGAGGCGATCTCGGGCGCGGCGCGACGGGCGGCGGCGATGCGCTCGTCCATGGTCATGCCGAGACCGCCGCCGGTGGTGATATTCACAATGGCGTTGGTGTTCTGCTTGATGCGCGGCAGAAACTTCATGAACACTTCCGGGTCGCCGGTCGGACGGCCATCCTTGGGATCGCGCGCATGCAGATGGATCACCGCCGCGCCCGCCTCGGCCGCGGCGATCGACTGCTCGGCGATCTCATCGGGCGTGACCGGCAGATGCGGTGACATGGTCGGGGTGTGAATGGCGCCGGTGATGGCGCACGAGATGATGACCTTGGTTTTTTTTGCCATGAGCGTTCCTCCGGGACTTGGGTGCTGTGATCGTTCAGTCGCCGATAGTCTAGCAAGGGTGCGGTGCCGCGCGCGATGCAGAATTCAAGGGGCGGGGTCGCGTCAAACGCTGGTGCGGCGTTACAACTTGGCGATATAGGCGGCCAAGCGCTCGGCCAGTAGACGGTCGCCGGTCAATCCAAGCTTGCTGCGCCGCCATAGAATATCGTCGGCGGATTGCGCGAATTCGACCTCTCTGAGGTAGGCGATTTCGCTCCCGGTCAGGCCGCATCCAAGGTCGGCACCGAGATCGGTGAACGCTTGCGCGTCGCCGATGACACGCTCGGCGCGCGTCCCATAGGTGTGGACCAGGCGACGGGCGAGCGCTGGTGGCAGCCACGGGTGGCGCGCTTGGAAATTGGCGAGATATGTAGCGACGTCTGCCGCGCCCATGTCGCCGCCGGGCAGCGGCGCCGCGTCGGTCCAAGCGCCAGCTAGACCGGGCAGCCACGGCGTCAATTTGGCCAGGACCCGCTCGGCAAGACAGCGATAGGTGGTGATTTTGCCGCCTATGACGGACAACAGCGGCGCCGCGCCATTGCCGGCGTCGAGTTCGAGGGCGTAGTCGCGGCTGATGGCCGAGGGGTCGTTGCTGGCGTCATCCTGCAGGGCGCGCACGCCGGCATAGCTCCACACGACATCGGCAGGCGCGACCGGACGAGCCAGAAAGCGGTTGGCGGCGGCGCACAGATAGCCGGTTTCGTCCGCGCTGATGGCGACGGGTCCCGGCGCGGCGTCATGTGCACTTTCGGTGGTGCCGATCAAGGTGAAGTCCGACTGAAAAGGCAGCAGGAAGACGACGCGCTTGTCGGGCTGTTGCAGGATGTAGGCCTGCTCGCCCACATACAGCCGCGGCACGACGATGTGGCTGCCCTTGACGAGGCGCACGCGGCCGATCGGATGTGTGGCGCCGATCCGGCGCTGCACGTCCGCGACCCAGGGACCGGCGGCATTGACGATGATCCGGGCAACGATCGTCCGCTGCACGCCGTCAGCGCCCCTAATGTCGGCGAGCCACGTGCTGGCGTTGCGGCGCGCACGCACGAGTGTGGTGTGCGTCTGGATGATACCGCCGCGCGCCTGCGCGTCGACGGCGTTGAGCACGACGAGGCGGCTGTCATCGACCCAGCCGTCGGCATAGGTGAAGCCGCGGGTGAATCGCGGCTGCAGCGGCGCGCCGGCTGGATGCGATCTGAGGTCGATGGATTGCGAGCCAGGCAGCCGATCGCGACGTGCAAGATGATCGTAGAGAAACAGCCCGCAGCGGATCATCCAGGCCGGACGCATGTCCGGGGCATGCGGCAGCACGAAGGTCAGCGGCTTGGTGATGTGTGGCGCGATGCGCAGCAGCACCTCACGCTCGGCCAGGGATTCGCGCACCAGCCGGAACTCGAAGTGCTCCAGATAGCGCAGCCCGCCGTGGATCAGCTTGCTCGACGCCGACGACGTGGCGCTGGCGAGGTCCCCCTGCTCGACCAGCATCACCTTCAGCCCGCGACCGGCCGCGTCACGGGCAATGCCGGCGCCATTGATGCCGCCACCGATGATCAGCAGGTCGAAGGGTCGGCTTGGCGGCATGGGGGCAGTCGCTCCCTCTCCCCATCGCACTGCACTTGCGATGGGGAGAGGGGGCGCAAGCGGCACCTGTGTTACTCCGCCGCCGCCACCCTCGCGCCCTTGGCCGGTGCCCGGGCCTTGTCGTTGGTGCCATTGGCATTGAGTTCGGGCAGCACCTTGGTCATGAAGGCTTCCAGTTCCTTCAGGACATCGGCTTTCGGCTGCTGGGCGTAGTGGAAGATCAGCGTGATGTACTCGGACGGCACCTGCTTGTACATATCGACCCATTCGCGCGTCACCTGGTCGACACTGCCGCCGACGAAGATGCCGCTTTCCTTCATGTTCTTGATGAAGTCGGTCTTGGGATCGTTGGGGAATTGCGGGAAGAACGGCGCATAGAAGTTCTTGTAGATGTCGAGGTCATATTTCGCCAGTTTGCTGTGATAGTCCGCCTCGCTCTTGCAGGTGTGCACCCAGCGCACGACGTTGGCGAGTTGGCCGATCTTGACCTTGCGCCCGGCCTTGGCCGCCTCCTCCACATACATCTGGCTCTGGCGCACCACGGTGTTCCAGGATGAGAAGTAGGTCGGGATGAAGCCGTTCTTGGCGCAGTATCGGATCGAGTCGTCGCTCTTGGCCGTGGCGACGAAGACTTTCGGGTGCGGCGAGCTGAAGGGCTTGGGCACGACGGAGATGCGGCGCACCTCGCCATTGCGGCCAATCTCTCCCGCGGCGCCGGCCTCGGCGGCGATCTTATAGGCGGGATAGCCTTCCACGCCCGTCAGCGGGTAGGGCGCCTTATAGTAGTTGCCGTCGAGGCTGACGCTATCCTGGGTCCAGCACTTGATGACCATGTTGACGCGTTCTTCGAAGATGTCGCGGTTCTTCACGTCGTTGGCGCTGCCGTCGGACAGCGTGGCGACGGAGTTGGTGGACTGGCCAAGGATGTTGGTCCAGCGCGACTGGTAGCCGCGCGCGAAACCGACAAAGAAGCGGCCCTTGGTCAGGTGGTCGATGATCGCGGTCTCTTCCGCGACGCGGATCGGGTCCTGGGTGGCCATGACGTAGCCCATGGCGCCGACATGCATCTTCTTCAGCTTGCTCGCCCAGAAGGCATTGAGCACACCGGGATTGGGGCCAACCTCGTAGCCCTCCGAGTGCAGATGATGCTCGATGGTGGAGGCGCCCCACACGCCCATGTCCTCGGCGCTTTGCAGCAGGTCGGCCCATTCATGGACGATTTTTTGATACAACTTGGCGTCGCGCCCGATCGGCCGCTTGGCCTTGCGGTCGTTCTCGTCCTTGGTTGGCATCACAGGATAGAGCTGCAGGATAACTTTCGGGCGCATACTGACGTTTCTCCCTGGTTTTCGAGTCCTCGCCGCCATCATCGGAAGCGGCGGTGTCTCATGGCAAGTGATTTCGGGCCATGGCTTCCATGCGCGGCACTCATAGCAACGGCGTTGGCGTAGGTTGGGTTGAGGCGCCCTTCGCGCCGAAGCCCAACATCGTTTCTACGCCACCAATGCCCTACTTGAAAAACTCCAACCACTCGTCGCGCAACTTGTCGAACTGCTTGGCGGAGGCGACCCAATCCTTCAGGCCGAGGATCTTGGTCTTTTGCAGATCGAGGACGTAGGGTTTGACGTGATCGGGGACGACGTAGCCACTGCGGAAGGTATACAGCGACTCGCCACCGACCAGGGCGTCGGCGCCCTCTTTCCTGAGCATGAACTCGAGCAGCAGCTTGCCGGCGTTGGGGTGGGGTGCGCCCTTGAGCACGCCAGCCTGATTGCCGAGCATGACCTGGCCTTCCTTGTAGGAGCCGATCTTGATGATGTCCGCCAGCTTGGCCTCGCGCTCGACGTTCTGCTGCACGCGGCCGGCGGTGATCCACATGTCGAACGGGCGCTCGCAGTTGATGACCAGCTGGATCTTGGCCTCCGACCGGAACTCGACGATGGGCTCGGTCGCCTTCAGCTTGCCCCAGAACGCCTTGGTGTCGGTGACGACGCCGTTCTCGACCAGGGACGCGAACGTGTTGGTATAGGTGACGCTCTTGCTGAGGTCGGAGGCAATGGTCTTGCCCTTGAGCACCACGGGATCGAAGACGTCGGCATAGGAGGTGACCGTGATATCCTTCATGCCGGGGCAGGACGTGTTCCAGATCGGCCGGAACGTATAGGCGAACGGCACCACGACATAGGGATAGTTGAAGTACTGGCCGGCCTTCTTGGTCAGCTCCACGTGGTGCGGCCACTGCGCGCTGTCGAGGGCCAGGAAGGCGCCACGCTTGGCGGCCTCATCGAAGAAGCCGGCGGCATTGACGATCAGGATGTCGACCGTGAACTTGTTGGCCTGAATCTCCTGGCGCACTTGGGCAACTGTTTGTCCCGAGCCCTTGCGCAGGTTGTTCAGCTTGAAATTGGGGCCGAGCTTGTAGAACTCGATGAAGCCCTTGGACAGAAGGCCAAAGGAGTGATCGCCAAGGATCGGATGCAGCACCGAGACTTCGCCCTCGGCCTTGGCCGCGGCAATCAGTTTTTCTTCCTGAGGGGTATAGGTTTGCGCTGTCGATAGTCCCGTACCGACGAGCAGCGCCGCGATGGCGGCCATGCCGCGCGTCGACGCAATTGCCCAACCCTTCATGGCGACCCTCCCGTGTCCCGGCACCATGTGGCGCGGTGCCTGTTCAAGCCTCCCATCATCGCCATGGGCTGTCAATCAAGCCTCGCATGGCGGTAACGTCAAAAGGTTTGTGTCAGCAGGAAGGGAGTGCTGACGCCTTGGTTTTTGTTTTCGTGGGAGAAGACGGCGAACAGGATGCGGTCCATGCTGGTGCGATCCTGGAAGACGCCCATGGGCCTCGTCCTGCGGCGC
>CAZCGE010000133.1:0-40094 GCA_964498125.1 uncultured Devosia sp.
CGATGATCGCGGCGAGAAGGGCGATATCTACGCCGCTTACGGCGTGCGCCACCTTTGGCTGCTCGACCCGATTGCCAGGCTCCTCGAGACGTTCGAGCTGAGCGGCAGCAAGTGGCTGCTGCTGCGCACTTACCGCGACGACGACACGGTCGAGGCGCCGCCGTTCAGCGCGGTGCCGTTTGCGCTCGGGTTGCTGTGGGCCGTCAAGCGCACGAGCGCGTGACAGGCGAGCATCTTGTGCTGACTCGGTTGTGACGGGTGTGCCATGCAGCACGCGGGTGCAGCCGGCGCCGCCGGTGACCCAGCCCTGGCCGTTGCTGCAATGGCGCTTTCACCCGGATGGCACGCGAACACTCCAAGCACCCTGGGGCTCCAAGGTGGGGGCGCGAATAAATTGAGTTGTCCCCAATTTCCAATTTCCACCGTCCCCAATTTCCCCAATTCAGTTCAGCGAGAAGGCCTCTTCTTCGGGTGGCTGCGCGTGGCAGCGCGTGTGCATCTAGCGGATGTTTGCGGCTGCCCGGAGCCTTTCAGTCTCAGCGAAGCGGGCATCGACCACGATGCCTGCCTGATGGGTCAGGCGGCGAAGGCTCATGATCGAGGATTTGACGGGATAATCGGTCCAGAAGCCGCCGTCGTCGTACTTGAACACATGGTTGCCGAACGCCTTGCCCACCATGCCCAAGAATTCCTTACCCCAGACGAGACAGTGGTCGACCTCTTCAAAACGGGGCTTGCCCTTGGCGTAGACCGGCGCGGCTGAGCGGTGCGCAACCTCGGTGTGGCGCATTTCGAGCACGCGGCCGAGAGCGGCTGACGACTTGAAAGTTGGCCGCTGCTTGAAGAGGAGCTCGATGCCCTTCTCGCGCACGGCAGCATCGTCGAGCGCGGCCCATTTTTTGGCGCGCTGGGAGTCCAGGCGAAGGAAAGCGATGAACAGGTCCCTGTCCATGAGATTGGCCGCACGCATGCCGTCGAGGATAGCCTTGATGCAATTCTTGTCGCCGTAACGCTCCTCGTCGAATACACGCCCGAGCGCGACGAACATCTCGGTCAGCGCCATGCGCTGGAACGTTCCGAAGAACTTGCCGAACTTGGCGTCATTGATGGTCTTGGCGTGGTCGGCCACCCACAGCCACATGCTCTTGGCCTCCTCCGCCAGATACAGGTCGTGGCCGACCTTGGAGCAGGGGTCCATGAGCGGCTTGTTGGCATCGATCAAGCGCTGTTCTGCGTCTCGTTTGGACGACATGCCTGCTCTCCGGAAATGTCGAATCCGGCAGCAGACTACCCCAATCTGGCTGCAAGCAAGAAGACAGCAATGGGGACAGTTCTGACTATCCCCATTCTTGCCGCATGGTGCAGCCATAGCCCCTGCCGCACCGGCGCGGCGCAATACGCTGCTATTGCGCGCCCGGCGTCGACGGTGTGTAAGAGTGTCCCGATGTCAGTCACCCACCACGAGCCCTCCCCCCATGGCCAGCTCCCCGCACAAATCCCCGTTCGCACCGGCCACGCTGGCGCGGCTGCCCGCCTTGGATGGCGTGACCTTCGCCACCGCGGAGGCCGGCATCAAGTACAAGGGCCGCACCGATCTGATGGTGGCGGTGCTGGCGCCGGGTACGGTGGCGGCCGGCGTTCTGACGCAATCCAAGACCTGCTCGGCGCCGGTGCTGCACTGCCGCGACAGCCTGGCGGCCGGCGGCAAGGCGCGCATCCTGGTCGTCAACTCGGGCAACGCCAATGCCTTCACCGGCATGAAGGGCCGCCGGGCCGTCGAGATGACGGCGACGGCCGCGGCCGCCGCCGTCGATTGCCAGCCATGTGACGTCTACGTTGCGTCCACCGGCGTCATCGGCGAGCCGCTGGACGCCAGCACATTCGCGCCGCTACTGGAGGGCCTCGCCAAGTCCGCCAAGGGCGACATGTTCGAAGCCGCAGCCCGCGCGATCATGACCACCGACACCTATCCCAAGCTCGCCACGCGCACGGTCGATATCGGCGGCGTGCCGCTGACGATCAACGGCTTCTGCAAGGGCGCCGGCATGATCGCCCCGGACATGGCGACCATGCTGTGCTTCATCTTCACCGACGCTGCCATCGCCCAGCCGCTGCTGCAGCGCCTGGTCGCGGCCATTGCCGACCAGACGTTCAACTGCATCACGGTCGACGGCGACACCTCGACTTCCGACACCGTGCTCGTCTTCGCCACCGGCCAGGCCAGCCGCCGCATGGCGCCCGCCATCAGCGACATGGCCGATGCCAACTGCGGAATTTTTGCCAAGGCGCTGCACGCCGTGATGCACGACCTGGCGCTGCAGGTGGTGCGCGATGGCGAGGGGCTGTCGAAATTCGTGACAGTCCAGGTGTGGGGCGCCGAGAACAGCCGCGCCGCGCGGAAAATCGCGTTCGCCTGCGCCAACTCGCTGATCCTGAAGACGGCCATCGCCGGCGAGGACCCGAACTGGGGCCGCGTCGTCATGGCCGTCGGCAAATCGGGCGAGGCGGCCGATCGCGACAAGCTGTCGATCTGGTTCGGCGAGCACATCGTCGCCCGCAATGGCGAGCGCGCGGCCGAGTACGTGGAGAAGACGGTGGCCGCGTACATGAAGGGCCGCGAGATCACCATCCGCATCGATGTCGGCGTCGGCGGCGGCGCGGCGACGGTGTGGACCTGCGACCTGACGCACGATTACGTCTCGATCAACGCCGATTACCGCAGCTGAGCGAGCCGGGTCCGCGCATGCCAGGACATATCCTCGCCATCGACCAGGGCACCACGTCGTCGCGGGCCATCGTGTTCGATGCCTATCTCGGCGTCCTGGCCATTGCCCAGCAAGAATTTCCGCAACACTACCCCGGACCGGGATGGGTCGAGCACGATCCGGAGGATCTGTGGCGGACGGTGCTGGCAACGGCGCGCGAGGCCCTGGCCAAGGCCTCGCTCAGCGCCCGTGATCTGGCCGGCATCGGCATCACCAACCAGCGCGAGACGACGCTGATCTGGGACCGCGCCACGGGAAAGCCGATCCACAACGCCATCGTCTGGCAGGACAGGCGCACGGCGGACGTCTGCCGGGCGATGCAAGCCGACGGCCACGAGCCGCGGGTTGCAGCACTGACCGGATTGCTGCTCGATCCCTATTTCTCCGCCACCAAGATCGCCTGGATCCTCGATCAGGTACCGGGCGCGCGCGACAGGGCCGAGCGTGGCGAGCTTGCCTTCGGCACCGTCGATACCTTCCTGCTGTGGCGGCTGACGGGCGGCGCGGTGCACGCCACCGATGCCACCAACGCCGCACGCAGTTTGCTCTACGACATCCACGCCAACGCCTGGAGCGACGAGCTGTGCCGGCTGTTCAAAGTGCCGCGCGCGCTGCTGCCCGAGGTGCGCGATTGCGCCGCCGAATTCGGCCTGACCAGCGCCGACATGCTCGGCGCGCCAGTTGGCGTGCGCGGCATCGCCGGCGACCAGCAGGCGGCCCTGATCGGCCAGGCTTGCTTTTCGCCCGGCATGTTGAAGGCGACCTACGGCACCGGCTGCTTCGCCGTGCTCAACACCGGCACCACCGCGGTCGCCTCGAAGCACCGATTGCTGACAACGATCGGCTATCGCCTGGGCGGCACCACCACCTATGCGCTCGAAGGTTCGATCTTCGTCGCCGGCGCCGCGCTGCAATGGCTGCGTGACGGCCTGCGGATCATCGATTCGGCCGCCGACAGTGGCGCCATGGCGGCTGCCGCCGACGAGTCGCAGGACGTGGTACTGGTGCCGGCCTTCGTCGGCCTCGGCGCGCCGCACTGGGATGCGGACGCTCGCGGCGCCATCCACGGCCTGACGCGCGGCACTGGTCGCAATGAGATCGTGCGCGCGGCACTAGAAAGCGTCTGTTTTCAAACCTACGATCTGGTCACCGCCATGCGGGGCGACTGGCCCGGCATGGGCGGCACGGTGCTGCGAGTCGACGGCGGCATGACCGCCTCCGACTGGACCATGCAACGCCTGGCGGACATCGTTGCCGCCCCCATCGACCGGCCACGCCTGCATGAAACCACGGCCCTGGGCGCGGCATATTTGGCGGGATTGCAGGCAGGGCTTTATCCCGGGCCGGCGGCTTTTGCCACTCGTTGGCAGCTTGACCGCCGCTTCGAGCCGGCCATGCCGGCCGCGACTCGCACGCGCAAGGTCGCTGCCTGGCAAGCCGCGGTGCAGCGCACGCTGACCACGCGAAATCCCTGAAATTTCCGCCACGTAAGCCCCGCCCCGGCACCGGCCCTCGCGCAGCCCGATCGTGCGGCGCCCCGGTGATTTTCCGACCTGGTCGCGTGCAGGTTTGCGATATTTTCGCCACACAGGCGTGATCAGTGTGATCCGTGTACCAAGTTGCTGGACCCATCCATGTCCACAAGATACTTTGCCGTGGGTTACAGATTGATCATCCAGCCGCCAGTTTCCGGGGGGAGAGGCGACTTGCCAAGGCTGAGCTACGTTCTCGCTGCAGGGCTTGCAATCGCAGCACTTCCCGCACAGGCTGAAACCGACTGGGCGCGGGACCAATTCCGCAATAGCGGTGGCGCGCCGCGCTACAACGGCAATGGGCGCGGTAAGTTGCAGAAATCCGCCTACGAAAAGCCTGGTGATTTCGGCAAGGTGTTCGGCTTGCCCGAGGCCGAGCGAGAGCTGAAGAAGAAAGAGCAGCAGCTGGCTCGCCCCGAATTGCCGGTCGGCAGAGGCCCCTGGCAATGGAAAGTGCTGAAAACGTCATGGTCGGATGAGGACCAGGCGGGCTTCGAGGCGTTCGTCCGCGCCATCGGCGACAGTGACTGCGCCACGTTGCACGACTGCATCACGTCGCCGCAGGCCAATCCGGCGTACCATGCCAACAACCCACCGGCGATGCAGTTCTACGCCGACTGCGCCGACCTGCCATATTTCCTGCGCGCCTATTTCGCTTGGAAGAATAACCTTGCCTTCTCCTTCTCGAGCAAATACGGCCCACACCCCAGTGCAGCCAGCAACCGGTCGGGCCTCACCGGCAATCAGATCACCGAACGCTTCGACATCGTCGGTCCTGGACCGGACGCCCGGCGGGCGATCCCCACGATTGGCCAGTTTGTCTCCTCCGAGCACTTCCGCGTGCCGCCATCGTATGTCGGGCGCTTGCTGCCTGATCACTATCCGGTTGCCCTGACCCGAGACGGCATCCGCCCAGGCACGGTCATCTTCGATCCGGACGGCCACCTTGCCGTGGTCTACAAAGTGACGGACAACGGCCTCATCCACTACATCGACTCCCATCCCGACAATTCGCTGACGCGCGGCATCTACGCGCGCGACTTCGCCCGCGCACCGCCCCAGATGGGCGCGGGCTTCAAACGCTGGCGCCCGCAAGAGCTGGTCGGCGCCGCCCGCGCCGCCGATGGCACGCTGGTTGGCGGTCATATCGTACTGAAATCGGACCGCGAGCTGGCCGATTGGTCGGAGGAGCAGTTCTACGGCAACGTTACGCCCCGGTCGAAACTGTGGAGCGCCGGCAAATTCGAAATCAACGGAGCC
Source organism: uncultured Devosia sp. (assembly GCA_964498125.1). Classification (GTDB taxonomy): domain Bacteria; phylum Pseudomonadota; class Alphaproteobacteria; order Rhizobiales; family Hyphomicrobiaceae; genus CAMDBL01. The sequence continues at coordinate 5,558 of CAZCGE010000133.1, forward strand.
GAGGCCGATTACTACGACTATCTGCGGTTCCGGCTGGCCTATCCGGGTTTCAAATACGATCCGATCGAAGAGACGCGGACCAAGGTGCGTTCGCTCTGCGACGACCTCAAGGAGCGGGTTACGGCGGTCAATCTCGCGATCCGGACCGGCTTCAATCGCCGCCCGCAACCGCCGCGACTGCCCAACAACATTTATTCCACGAGCGGCGACTGGGAGATTTATTCGACGCCCTCGCGCGATGCCCGCCTGAAGACCTCCTTCGAGGAATTGCGAGACAACGTCGAGCGCTTCATCGAGATGGCGCGAGACGACAGCAAGCTGTTGAATTATTCGGGCAATTCTCTGCGTGAGGACCTCCGTGCCGCATACCGGCAGGAAGCCAGCGCCTGCACCATCACCTACACCAAGAGCGACAGCGCGCCGCAACAGCTGTCCTTCATGGACATCACGCATCGCCTCTTCAAGCTCTCATTCGACCCCTACCATTGCGTCGAGTTGAGGTGGGGCGCCTCCGATCCGACTGAGCTGGCCGGTTGCACAGACACGCCGGACAAACGCGCCTGGTACGATGCGGAAGAGCGCTTGCGCCATCAACTTACACGCACCTATGGCGAGCCGATGGGCTGGTCGCTCGCCCAGATGCAGGACCGCGGCATGGATATCGGCATCGCAGAAAGGCCCGACGTCGACGTCGAGGCCGTGCTCGATGGCAAGGCGCCGATGGCAACCGCCAAACGACCGGTGGTTAACGCGGGCCAGCCGGGGCGCAACCGCAACCAAAATACCGAGGGGCGGCAGGAACGGTCGCGGCCAGTGGTTCCCGCAAGCCACAGGCGTTGATGGGAATTGACGCCGCAATACCGGCTAAGTCTTGTAGCTTCCTGGCAATTATGGCATTTGCCGAAGCCGTGTTGGGGGTATGTGCAGGCTGCAGTCGGGGCTTGCCGTTGACGCTGGAAGACTGACCGCGGCGAAGACGTGGCGCGCTGCGGCAGGACCTTGGGGGGTGCCACGCGAGCCCGACTTGACAATGAACCATCCCACTAGTCTCGTGATGCATTCCGTTCTCAATGGCGAACGGCGCGCCGAATTCATCCGCGAGGAGACGCTTGCCGGTGTTTTCCGGCAGACCGCTCAGCGCGTGCCCGAAAAAATTGCGCTGCATCTGATCGGGACATCCCAGTCCTTGAGCTACGGGGAGCTGGACCGGAAATCAGACAAGGTCGCAGCATCGCTGCGGGCTCGCGGCATCGGCGCTGGCCACTTCGTCGGGTTGTGGTTGCGCCGCTCGCTGGACCTGCACGTCGCGCTGCTGGGAATACTCAAGGCCGGCGCCGCATTCATTCCATTCGACGCCGATACGCCGGCGGAGCGCATCGCCACGAGCCTGAATGACAGCGGCGCGCGAGCCCTGCTGAGCCACGACGACATGGCGGACAAGATCGTTGGCGTTGGCGTTGCGGTGTTGCGCCTCGAGACCTGCCTGAACGGCCCCGACGCACCCGCGCCAAGCGATGTGGCCACGCCCGACGATCCGGCATACGCGATCTATACGTCGGGAACCACGGGCAAGCCCAAGGGCATCGTCATCTCGCATCGCAACGTCTGCCACTACCTGCGCGCGGGCAATGCCGTTCTCGATGTGCGCGAAAGCGATGTCGTGCTGCAGCAGGCCTCGATCGCGTTCGACCTGTCGATCGAAGAAATTTTCGTCCCCTATCTCGTCGGCGCCACGCTCAAGGTGGCCACGCTCGACACGCTGCGCCAGACCGACCGGCTCGGCGACGTCCTGGCCGCCGAGCAGGTCAGCGTGCTCGACACAGTGCCGACACTGCTGTCGATGCTCGAGCGCGACGTGCCGAGCGTACGGTTGATCATCGTCGGCGGCGAAGCCTGCCCGCCGGCCCTTGTCGAGCGATTGGCGGGCTCCAACCGGCGCATCGTCAACACCTACGGACCGACCGAGACGACGATCGTCGCCACGGCGGTCGAATTGCAGCCGGGCAGACCCGTCACCATTGGCCGGCCCATCGCCAACACCACGGCCTATGTGGTGGACGAGGAGCTGCGGCTGGTGCCGCCAGGCGTGACGGGCGAGCTGCTGATCGGCGGACCGGGCGTCGCTGGCGGTTATGTCAACCAGCCCGGCCTGACGGCGCAGAAGTTCATCGCCAATCCGTTCACCGGCCGCGCCGCCAACGATCCCGTGCTCTATCGCACCGGCGATGCGGTGAGCCTCGACGAGGACGGCCTACTGCGCTTTCATGGCCGCATCGACACGCAGGTCAAGATCCGCGGCTATCGGATCGAGCTTGGTGAGATCGAGGCGCTGATCGCGGCAGCGCCCGGCGTGCTGACGGCCGCCGTCGTGGTGGCACAGCACACGGGCGGCGGCGACACGCTGGTCGCCCACGTGGTCGCCAGGACGGCTGAGAGTTTCGACGGGGCTGCCACGCGAACCGCGCTCGCCGCCAAATTGCCAGCCTACATGGTGCCGGCCCACTGGCGCGTGCATGACGACCTGCCGCTGCTGCCATCGGGCAAGATCGATCGCAAGACCCTGAGCGAGTTGCCGCTGCCGATCCTTACCGCCACCGGCGAGCAGGAACCGCCGCACTCGCTGACCGAGGCCCACCTGCTGAAGGCGGCCAAGGATGTATTTGGCATCCCGGTGGTCGATTTCGATGCGGACTTTTTCAACGAGCTTGGCGGCAATTCGCTGATTGCGGCTCGGTTCATCTCCGAGGTTCGCCGCATTCCTCACCTGTCCGGCATTGCCCTGCAGGACGTCTATGCGGAGAAAACTCTGCGCCACATGGCACTGAGCCTCGACCAACGCGCCAAGTCGGAGCCGCTCGAGCGTGCCGATCTGTCGTTCGAGCCTGTGCCGCTGCACCGCCGCTTCCTGTGTGGATTGGCGCAGGCGGCGGCGCTGCCGTTCATCATCGCTGTCGTCACCGTGCAGTGGATCGGGTTGCTGCTGTCCTCGATCTATCTGGTCCGCGAGGGCACGCCGTGGTGGCAGGAGATCCTGCTGCTATGCGTCATCTACATGGCGCTGAACCTCGGCACCAAGGTGCTGGTTGTCGCCCTCAAGTGGCTGGTGATCGGCCGCACCAAACCGGGCATCTATCCGCTATGGGGCGCCTACTACTTCCGCATTTGGCTGATGCAGCGCATCGTGCACCTGACGGTGCATAAATTCCTGCAGGGCACACCCTTGATGCGCCTCTATCTGCGCGCACTCGGCGCCCGGATTGGCCGCGACGCGATCATCCAGGAGTTCGAGGACGGCGCCATCGATCTGTTGACGATCGGCGAGCGCGCCAGCCTCGGCACCAAAGTGAAACTCGCCAACGTCGAAGTGATCGGCAATCAGATCCATGTCGGCATCATCGAGATCGGCGCGGATGTCTCGATCGGCAACGGCTGCGTCATTTCCCAGAACACGCGCATTGGCGCGGGGGCGGAGATCGGCGATCTGACCTCGATCCCGGCAGGCGCCCACATCGGCGCGGGCGAGAAATGGGACGGTGCGCCGGCCCACTTCACCGGCATGGCCGATACCTCCACGCTGCCAGCACATCCCGAAATCAGCCGCTTCAACCGGGCGGTACAGACGATCGGCTATTTCCTCAGCTACAATCTGGTCATGATGGTCGGCCTGCTGCCGATCTTCCCGGCCTTCTATGTCCTGTCCTATATCGACGACAAGACGTTCGGCGATCGCGAGAAAGTGGTGCCATGGGAGTGGGTGTTCCTGCTGGCCTGGCCGGCGGCCCTGGTGCTGGTGTTCGCCTCCATGGCCATCGTCATCGCCATGCGCTGGCTGCTCATTCCCAACCGCGTCAAGCCGGGCCGGCATTCGATCTTCAGCGGCTTCTACTACCGCAAGTGGGTGATGACGCTCGCCACCGAGACGATGCTGGAGACGCTCAACTCGCTTTATGCCACCGTGTTCATGCGCAACTGGTACCGGATGATGGGCACCAAGATCGGCAAGGGCACGGAGATTTCCAGCAACTTCGCCGGCCGCTATGACTTGATCGAGCTCGGCCGCGACAACTTCCTCGGCGACGAGGTGATTTTTGGCGACGAGGACATCCGGCGCGGCTGGATGACCTTGGCCAGGGTCAAGACCGGTGACCGCTGCTTCATCGGCAACCTCGCGGTCATCGCCAAGGGCTCGGTGGTGGACAGCGACGCCCTCGTCGGCGTCAAGTCGCGGATGCCCAACGGTCTGCACGTCAAATCGGGAGAGACCTGGTTCGGCAGCCCCGCCATCGCCATGCCCAATCGTCAGAAGGTGGCACTGGCGTCGAACTGGACCTACCTGCCACCACTGCGCATGCGGCTGTGGCGCACGCTGTTCGAGGCGATGCACACCTCGCTCCCGACCGCGGTCCTGATCTCACTGGCCTACATCACGGCTGACCTGATGGAGTTCCCGATCGACGCCGGTCTGTGGTGGCGGGCGCTGGGCACCTTCATGGCCGCCGGCATCGTCACCTCGCTCATCATGTTTCTGGTCTCCGTCGTGGCAAAATGGCTGGCCATGGGCATCTACCGGCCGGTGATGAAGCCGATGTGGTCCTGGTGGGCGATGCGCACGGAGGCCGTTGCCGTGCTTTATGGCGGCCTGTCCAGCAAGGTCATGCTCGAATACCTGCGCGGCACGCCGTTCCTGCCCTGGGCGCTGAGACTCTACGGAACACGCATCGGCAAGGGCGTCTGGCTCAACAGTACTGACTTGACGGAATTCGATTGCGTCACGATTGGCGACCATGCCGTCATCAACATGCAATCGAGCCCGCAGACCCACCTGTATGAGGATCGCGTCATGAAGGTCGGCCGCATCGAGATCGGCCGCGGCGTGACCGTCGGCACCGCGACGATCATTCTCTACGACAGCGTGATCGGCGACCATGCCCAGCTCAGGCCCCTGACGGTGGTGATGAAGGGCGAATTCATCCCGCCACATACCGTCTGGGGCGGCGCGCCGGCGCGGCGCGGATCGACCCAGAGCCCAGCGCAGCCGAGCGTGTCCCGCGCCGAAGCGCGGGCCGGCGAGGGAGCGTCTGCCTCGGTGGCCTGATCATGCCGCACACACCCACACCACTGGGCGCCGGGCAAATGGGTGTGACGGTATTGCGCGCGGGATCAGCCATGGCGGTGCTGCGCGCCGGCCTTAGCAAGCAGCCCGCCGAGCACGACCACGCGGCCATGGACATGCTGCGCGCCGCAACGGGGCGCGGTGACATCGTCATCGACCGCCGTGCCAGTGGCCGACCACGCCTCGCCCCCCCCTACCCCGAGCTGTCGGTGTCGATGTCGTTCCGCGACGGCCTGCTGCTCGTCGGTTTCGACCCTGAGCGGGCAGTCGGCGTCGACATCGAAAGCGGCAGCCCAGGTGGATCGTTCGATGCCCGTCGCTTGGCGCACGATCATTTTGCGCCAGCGGAAGCCGACGCGATTGGCGCACTGAGCGACGCCGCCGCGCGCGATCTGTTTCTGCGCCTGTGGGTTGCCAAGGAAGCCGTGCTGAAGCTCACCGGTCGCGGCATATATGATGGCGTGCGGGAGCCCGACTTGAGCGGCCACATCGAGGCGGTCCTGCGGCATGGCGGCGTGATCGCGTTCGGAAGCGCTGTCTTGGTGCTGTGCCGGCCCGCGCTGCCCGACATCGCCGCGCCACCTTACTGCGCTATGGCGCGCGCGCATTGACAGCCTTGCGCCGCGGATGGGCGCTACAGGCGACTTGACGATGCCGCTGCACTGCCTTTTGAGTGCAACGTTGGCGATTGATCATTCCAGAAGGCAGGACATAATGCGGATGAGACAGATCGGGAGTTTATGTCTTGGTGCGGCGCTGGCCGGTGTCATGGCGGCGACGGCAGCTCACGCCGCGCAAACCACGCAACCCTTCAAGCCCAACAACGGTTGCCGCAATAGCGGACCCGGCTTCGAGCCCTGGCTCGCCCAGTTCAAGCGCGAGGCCGCCAGCAAGGGTGTCACCGCGCGCACGATCGGCGTCGCGCTCGATGGCATGACGCTCGACCAGGGCATCATCAGCCGCGACCGCGGCCAGTCCTTCTTCTCCCAGACGTTCCTGTCGTTCTCCGACAAGCTCGCCACGCAGAACCGTGTCAGCAGCGGCAGGCAGCGGATCGGCATGCACAAGGCGGTATTCGACCGGGCCGAGCAGGAGTACGGTGTGCCGGCCGCCGTCATTACCGCGTTCTGGGCGCTGGAAAGCGATTTCGGCGTCGGCATGGGCAACCTGCCCGTGCTGCGCTCGCTGGCGACGCTGGCCTGGGATTGCCGCCGCGGGCCGATGTTCCGCGAGGAGCTGATCGCCGCCCTGAAGATCATCGATCGCGGCGACTTGGTCCCTTCCGAGATGGTCGGCTCCTGGGCGGGCGAGCTTGGCCAGACGCAGTTCCTGCCGACTCACTATCTCAATCATGCCGTCGACTGGGACGGCGACGGCAAGCGCAATTTGATGAAGAGCGCGCCCGACATCATCGGCTCCTCGGCGGCCTTTCTGAAGAGCATCGGCTGGCGCGCCGGCGAGCCCTGGCTGCAAGAAGTGAAGGTTCCGTCCAATCTGCCTTGGGAACAGGCCGACCTCGCCATCAAGCATCCTCGTTCCTATTGGGCGGGCAAGGGCGTCAAACTGGCCGACGGCCGGCCGCTGCCGCCGGATGCGCTGCCAGCCTCGCTGCTGATCCTGCAGAGCCGCGACGGGCCGGCGTTTCTCGCCTATCCCAACTTCACGGCGTTCACGGAATGGAACCAGTCGCTCAACTACGCCACCACGGCGGCCTTCCTCGCCACCCGCATCGCGGGCGCGCCGGCGATGCAGCGTGGCACCGCGCATTTGATCCCCGTGCTCGATGTCGCGCAAATGAAGGAGATGCAGCAGTTGCTCGCCAAGCGCGGCCATGAGATGGGCGAGATCGACGGCAAGATCGGCGCGGCGACGCGGGCGGCCGTGCGGCAGGCGCAGATCAAACTCGGGCTGCCCGCCGACAGCTATCCGACGGTGGAGTTGCTGGAGCGGTTGAGGGGTGGACGGTGAGGCGGCGCGGACGCAGAGGCAGCCCTCGGCGGTCCAGGTCGCAGATGCTCGGGCCCCGCACTTGGCCGGTCCGACGTGAACCCTTAAGCCGCGAAATTGCTCGTTATCGTCTTGCTGGTGCAGATTGCGTGCATTACCATTAACTTCATGCGCACGACACTCGACATCGACGACGACGTGCTCCAGTCCACCGAGCTGCTGGCCCGTCGTGAGAACAAAACCGCCGGTGAGGTGCTGTCGGACCTGGCGCGCAAGGCGTTGGCAACTGTGAACCATTCGACGGTTGAGGATTCGATTGGCCCATTCGAGCTGATGGATGGATGGTACGCTTTGCCATCCCGCGGCACGGTTGTCATGCCCGAGCTGGTCGAAGAGCTGGCCGACAGCGCCGACCTCGAGGACGCAGGCGTCGTCGGGGACACGTGAAGCATGCGGGCATTGTTCGATGTCAACGCCCTGCTCGCGCTATTCGATGCCTCGCACACACAACATGCCAAGGCTCGGCAGTGGTGGTCTGCGAATATGGCGACAGGCTGGGCCAGCACGCCTCTGACCCAGAATGGATTCCTGCGCATCATATCGCGGCCTCCTTATCCGCAGCACGTGCGGCTTGCCGATGCGCTGGCCGTCCTGAGCGCGCAGATCCAGCGGACCGACCACGAGTTCTGGCCGGACAACCTCGCCATTATCGACACCACCGCATTCGATCACGCCCACCTCGCAGGCCCGAGACAGATCACGGACGTATACTTGCTGGCTATGGCGGTGAGGCATAGCGGGCGGCTGGTGACGTTCGACCAAAGCATTCCCATCGCCGCAGTCAAAAACTGCTTGCCAAGCAATCTCGTCGTGTTGACCTGACGCGGCAGCCCCATGGCGTGGGGCTATCCGGCGCTGGAGTTGCTGGAGAAGCTGCGCAGCGGACGGTGAGGTCGTGACGTAGGTCGGGTCGAGGAACGAGACCCGACATGGCGCGGGGTCCAAGAGATGTCGGGTCTCCCCCGGCTGAGTGCAGATGCCGGGGTTCGACCCGACCTACGGAGCGCGTATGAAAATCGCCGGCACGCCCTATCGCACGATCTGGCCGCGGCCCGACGGCGCCTCGGTCGCGATCATCGATCAGACGCTGCTGCCGCATCGGCTGGCGACGCTACCGCTGACGACGATGCAAGAGGCGGCCCATGCGATCAAGAGCATGCAGGTGCGCGGCGCGCCGCTGATCGGGGCGACGGCGGCCTATGGCCTGGCCATGGCGTTGCGCAACGATGCCTCCGATACCGGCCTGGCGCACGCCATCGCCGTCCTTGCCGAGCAACGGCCAACAGCGATCAACCTGCGCTGGGCGCTGGAGGAGATCCGCCGCACCGTTGCTCCACTGCCGCCGGCCCAGCGCGCGGCGGCCGCCTTCGGGCGCGCGAGCGAGATTTGCGACGAGGACGTTGAGACCTGCCGGCGGATCGGCCTGCACGGATTGCATGTGATCGAGGCGATCGCCAAGCAAAAAAGACCGGGCGAGCCGGTCGACATCCTGACCCATTGCAATGCCGGCTGGCTCGCCTGCGTCGACTGGGGCACGGCGACGGCGCCGATCTACATGGCGCATGACGCCGGCATTGCCGTGCATGTCTGGGTCGACGAAACGCGGCCGCGCAATCAGGGAGCGTCGCTGACCGCATTCGAACTCAGCAGCCACGGCGTGCCGCATACGATCATCGTCGACAATGCCGGCGGCCATTATATGCAGCGCGACCAGGTCGACCTGTGCATCGTCGGCGCCGATCGCGTCACCGCCCATGGCGACGTCGCCAACAAGATCGGCACCTACCTCAAGGCATTGGCGGCCAAGGACAATGGCGTGCCGTTCTACGTCGCCCTGCCGCATTCGACCATCGACTGGCGGCTCGACGACGGCCGCCTGATCCCGATCGAGGAGCGCTCCGCCGACGAGGTGCTGGGCATGACGGGCCGCTTGCCGGATGGAACCGTCGCAATGCTGGCGATCGCTGCTCCGGGTTCGCCTGCCGCCAATCCGGCCTTCGATGTGACGCCGGCCCGCCTCGTCACCGGCTTCATCACCGAGCGCGGCGTCTGCGCAGCCAGCAGCGCCGGATTGCGCTCACTCTATCCGGAGCACCACTGACGGCGTGGCGTTCAACCACCGCCGGCGGCAGCGAACTTGATCAGGCCGAGTTTCGCCAGAATAAAGCCATGCAGGAACCCGTAGGTGAGACCAATCACCAGGAACAGCACGATCGGCCACCAGCGCAGCTGCATGATCTTGCGCCAGACATAGACCTGGAAGGTCAAGCCGAACACCATCATCACCAGGCCGATGGCGATCGAGACTTCCATGGAAGTCGTGACAGCGTACTGCGCGAACTTCAACAGGTCGGCGAACGTCGTGTAGAAGAGCACATAAAGGCTCGTATAGATGTTGGAGGCGACAACCAGAGTGCGCGTGCTCGGCTGATAGAGGGCCTTGGGCAAGGAATACATCAGCAGGAACCCAAGCCCGCTGCTGACCGCGGCAACGACATTGAGCACCAAGGCATTCTCGATGGCTTCGCCCTGCGCGATGATCGGATAATTCACATACGCACCGATCCGCATGATCACCTCCTTGTGCAGGAAGGGGATCGCCGTCACCAGCGCGACATAGGCGAGCAGCGCCTGGTAGAGCGCCTTGTTCGGCTCGGCGACCAGCTGGCGAATGCCCCGCATCGGCGCGTGCAGCGTGGTCAGGATGCGCAGCAGATCGCCGATGCCGGCCACCTTCAGTGCAAGGTCGAACGGCAGTCGGTCCGTTGCCTCCCGAGCCGATGACCCTGCGGGCTCGGCGCCGCCTTGCGCCATGATCGAAGCCGCATGCGGCGGCGGACCCTGGTGCTGCTCGCCCAGGAGCTCGGCGATGGTCGTGCGGAAATCGGCCATGAGAATGGGCGTGTCGGCGTAGACATTGATCCTCGAAATGCGCTGCCAGGAGGCGCCGTCGAAGACGAATGTGCCATTCGCCGAATTCAGGTCCTCGAGCAGGAATAGGCCATCGGCCCCGGGCAGCACGCTGACGTGCGCCTCGCTCACCGCGGTGTATTGCGGCGGCACCTGGATATTGGTCCGCGATACATCCTTGCCGACAATGACCTTCATGGCGCCATGCCCCCGAGCACTGAGGTTCAGTGAGTCGGAATGCTAACGAAAGTCGCGGCCTGAACCAAGCCGGCGATCCACGTGGCTGAGTATTCCAATGGTAATATCGCCGCAATCCGGCGTGAGTAATGGCAGGCTTGCGAGGTGACGCGGCGTGCTGCACCATGCCGCTCCGCGCGCCGCAATGACCTGTCCAAGGAGGTTGGTGATGTCGACGTTGAAACTCGCCGCGGCGGTCGCCGCGCTGTTGCTCATCGCGCTGGCGGTTCCCTCCAGTGCCCACCACGGCTGGGGCAGCTACGACTCGCGCAATCCGGTCACGGTAGCCGGCAAGATTCTGACCTCGAAGTACGAGAACCCGCACGTCTCGCTGTCTGTCCAGGGTAAGGACAAGGCGTGGACCGTGACGCTGGCGCCGACCAGCCGCATGCAGAACCGCGGCGCGCTGATCGAGTTGGTGCCGGTCGGCAAAGAGATTTCCGCCTTCGGCTATCCCTCGAATGTCGAAAAAGACGAGATGCGGGCCGAGCGCATCACGGTCGATGGCAAGACCATCGAGATGCGCTGATGCATGCTCTGTTCGGCACCGATGTTGAAACGCAAAGGCTTGCACTGTCGCTGCTGGCGTAAAATGTGCGCAAAATCAATCGTCGGGCTGCGTTTCAACATCAACAGAGAACAGAGCCTCGATGAACGACGCCGCGCCCCACATCCTGCTGGCACTCGAAGGCTCGGGACTTGGCCAGGCAATCCGCCAGTCGGTCTGGATTTATCCCGCCGCCAACGTCACCCATGTCGTGGCGCTGGCGCTCTTCGCCGGCGCCGTGGCAGTGATGGATCTGCGGCTGCTCGGCGCATTTGCCGGCACGCGGCCGGCCAATGTCATCCGGCCGGCGCGTCGGGCCGCCATGGCTGGCCTGCTGCTGCTGGCGGCGACCGGTAGCGTGCTGTTCACGGCGGAAGCCAGCCACGTGGCGCTCAACCCGGTGTTTCAGGTGAAGGCCGCCCTGATTGGGCTGGGGATTGTCAATGCCCTGGTGCTGGGCCGCTTGCCGGAAGCCACCCTCGCCGCGATCGAGCTTAACGTCGCATTGCCGCGCCACGTGCGCGTGGCCGCCGGCCTATCGATCGGCATCTGGCTTGTCGTTGCGGCTTGCGGACGGTTGATCGCTTATTTCTAGTCGATGCCCCTGTGGATCGCGGGTGGGGCGTGGGGCTCCTGCAGGCCGCAGCCCGACGCCTGGCCGCACTGGCAAACCGCGCGCTTGCAACCTCATCACACACGCTCACACCGACGCGGCCCGAGGCACGGGCATTGCCGCCTCATCGCCATCACGCGCGAACACGCCCCCTCGCCATTTGCTCACCCGGACGTGACGGGGCTCGACCACATCGTGAATTCTAACTTGCTGTAATCACGTCTATATTCTCGACATCGACAGCGGCTGAGACTGCTGGCCGACGACCATCAAAAGATGAACCAAACAAACTGGAGTGATCATCATGAAGACCATTTTTGCCGCTCTTGCCCTGGCCGTCGCTCTGTCCGGCGGCGTGCAGGCCGCCACCTACACCAGCTCCAACGGCGACCTGCCGGCATGGGCTGCCAAGGCCTTCGAGAAGACCCACTAAGGCGCTTGCGAACCTTGCAAGCACCCGTCGAAAAACCATCAACATCTAGGAGATCACCATGAAAATCCTTCTTTCTGCTCTGGCGCTTGCCGTCGTTCTCGCCGGCTCCGCGCAGGCCAACACCAATACCGGCAGCAACGGCGGACTGCCGGACTGGGCCGTCAAGGCCTTCACGAAGGTTCACTGAGCGTTTCTGCGATAAGGATCGCGGGCCAGGGGCCGGTCACTCGACCGGCCCCTCTTGCTTGCGCGCCCCGTGCCCGCACCTCCTTCTCAAGCCCCTGCCCCGCTGATACTGTCGTCATTCCAAGACTTTGGCTGGACGCGTTCGGAATGGGGGAGGATTGGTTGTGCTCAAGGGACTGTTGCCAGGCGCCTGTTCGCGGCTCAGTGTTTTCCTGTCCTATGCCAGCGAGCACAAACGCATCGCCGAAGAAATCGCCCAGACGCTGAAAAACTCCGGCCATGATGTTTTTTTCGACAAGGACAGCCTGCCGGCCGGCGAGGACTTCAACGATCACATCCGCACCGCCATTCGCGGCTCCGACCGCTTCGTCTTTCTGATCAGCCGCGCCGCCCTCGACGAGGGCCGATTCACGCTCAGCGAGCTGCAATTCGCCAAGGAGAAGTGGCCGCGGCCCTCCGGCCGGGTGTTTCCCGTGCTGCTCGACAAGACGATCAAGCCGGAAGAGTTGCCGGTCTATTTGCGCGCGGTGCAGGTGCTGTCGATCCAGGGCAATGCCACCGCCGAGATCGCCAGTGAGATCGACAAGACGCGCAAGGTGCGGGCCGGCACCCTGGCCGTCCTTGGCTTGCTGATGCTCGCCCTCGTTGGCGGCGGCCTGAAGTTTGGGCTGCCCAAGCTGATCCCGCCCAGCTCGGAAGTCGCCTTCAGCCCGCCGGCCAAGGTCGATTTCCGGCCACTGATCGCGCCACCGGAATTCGGCGGCCAGGGCGATACCTGGCTCAAATCGGATGCCACGGTGTCGAGTTTGATGTTCGGCTACCAGCATATGTCATCGACAGGCGCCAACGCGCAGCTGCTGCCCGAGCAGGTGGAGGTGCGCATCGACGGTCAGGCCTACCCGTTCGACTACCACTATGAGATCAACATCATGCAGAACTGCCCGGAAAAGGGCTTTCACTGCGCCAGGGGACCCAAGCCGTTACGCACGCTGTCGGCGGGCGAGGCGGTGTCGTTCCAGAGCATGTTCCGCGCCAAGGCATCGCCGCCGACCACGTGGGAGACTTTGATCGATCGAATCGCTGCAGCCAAGCAGGGCGTCTCTGTCGTTTTCGCTGCGCGGATCAATGTCGATCGTGGCGGACGCCTCGTGGAAACACAAGTTCGTCACGAATGCATTCTCGATTTCGCCAAGTTGCAGAGCGATATTGCCGAGACGCGGCAGAAGCGCAGCCGCGTGCCGATCATCCTGCAGCCTGCCTGCACCTACCGATGATCGCGACGCATGATGCTCCGGCTTGCCGGGCGGGGAGACGACCATGACTGCGCGGCGCGCACCGATTTCTTTGATCGCCCTGATTGCAGCGGCCTCAGGCCTATGCCTTGGAGTTGCAGCGGCCCTCGCACAGGCGACGGCACCCGGCATGAGCGCCTGCCCAGAGGCAGGCAAGGACGGCGGCGTCGTCGCCATGCAGCCCATGGGTGGCGACGGCTGCGTCGATCCGGTCTATCGAACCGACAAGAACGCCGAGCCGAGCGACATGCTGTCCGGCAAGCGCGGGACCAGCCCGGTCGGGGCCAAAACCCCGGTCGAGGTCCAGAAGAAGGGCCCCGACGGCAAACCCACTCGTGACAGCGACAAGGGCGTGCGTTAGTGCGGGACTGGTTCTTGAAGCTGCGGGCCGTTGTGCTGCCGGCGCACGACTTGCAATGATCGTATTGCGTCAAGACCCGGTCGTGCCGGGCGGGGAGACTGAAATGACCGTAAAGCAGCTTCCAACCGCAAAACTCGCTATTTTGGCGATGGCGGGGATCTGGATATCCGCAGCACCGGGTGTCGCACAGCCCGCCAACACGCCCGGCATGGGCGCCTGTCCCGATGGCACGGATAGTGGCGTCGTCGCCATGACCCCGCTGGGTGGCGGTGGCTGTGAGAGCACCGTCTTCGCCACGGGCTCGCCAGACAGTCCGCCCAACCCTCTCAGCAGCCGGCGCGGCGTTAAGCCAAAGACGGCAGCTCCATCGATGACACCCGTCGCCGCGACCAAGCCAAAATCGCTGCCCATGGCGACGGCGAAGAAGAAAGCCGACGGTAACGAAACGAAACCGGCCACCAAGACACCCCGCACCAGCGAAAAGTTGCGCGTGCAGAAGGAGCGCGTGCAAAAGGAGTAGGCGTGCGGCCGGCCGCTGAACGCCGCTTCCCACTGGCATCCGCCATGCCGTTCGAGGCATGATGCGCGGCGCAGGGGGACACACACATGCAGCATACGTGGATCGCGCTGGCGGTCATGGCCGCGCTGATGCAGGCGGTCCGGACGGCGGCGCAGAAGACGCTCAACCAGCGCATGTCGACGCTGGGCACGACCTACGTCCGCTCGGTGTTCGGTCTGCCGGTGATGGCGGCTTACCTGGCCGTGGTGCTGTGGCTGGATGGAGGGGGTACGCCACCCCTCACGCTGGCCTTCCTCGGCTACACGTTTCTCGGCGCCCTCACTCAGGTGCTCGCCACCGCGCTGCTCATTCGCATGTTCCGGCTGAAGAACTTCGCCGTCGGCACGATGCTGACCAAGGTCGACCTCATCATGACGGCGCTGATCGGCATGGCGCTGTTCTCCGAGCGCATTTCGGTCATGGGCTTTGCAGCCCTGCTGGTGGTGCTGGCCGGTGTCATCCTGATGTCGGCCGCCAAGACAGACTTCGGCGCGATGCTTGGCGCTGGCGGCGGCCTCAGGTCGGCCGTGCTCTCCGAAGCCACGCAGGTTGCGCTCGCCTGCGCCCTGCTGTTCACGCTGTCCTATCTATTCCTGCGCGAGGCGACGCTGGTGATCGCCGCCGATGGCGGCGCGGCCTGGCGCGGCGCCTGGACCGTGGTCATCGCCACGGGCATGCAGGTGATCTTTCTCGGCCTGTGGCTCGCCGCGCGCGAGCCGGGCACGTTCAGGCAAATCCGGCCCAACTTCGGCCTGTCGGGCTTCATCGGCCTGACCAGCGCCATCGGCTCGATCGGCTGGTTCACCGCTTTCGCCATGCAGAACGCATCCTATGTGCGCGCCGTCGGCCAGATCGAGGTGGTGTTCACGCTGCTGATCTCGTGGCTCTATTTCCACGAGCGCATCCGGCCGCTGGAATATGCCGGCATCGCCGTGACATTGGCGGGCGTGCTGATGTTCAGGCTATGGGGTGTGTGAAGTTCACGCGTAGGTCGGGTAGAGCCCCGGATTTAATCCGGGGGAGACCCGACGACACAGCGCGCAAACGTCGGGTCTCGCGAAGGGCTCGACCCGACCTACAACGCCACCACCACTCAGCTCGCCTTGTCGTCGAGCAATTCGGCGCGGCGCTTCAAGAGGGATTCCATCTTGCCAGGGGAGATCTTGTACTCCCAGCCGCCGGTCTTCGCCGTCACGTCATCGGCCTGTTTCTTGGTCTCGCCATCGCCGGCGGCCGTGATCGACAGCCATTGCGCGTCCCCATCCTTGCGGATGCGATAGGTGATGGCGAGACCACCGGCACTCTCGAACGTCACCTTGCTCACGTCCTTGCCGGCCGGGGGCGCCGTCAGCTGGCGCACGTCTTCCAGCTCGATGGCGCCCGCCGCGCGCAAGATTGTCTCGGCGGCATAAGTGTCCTTCAGCTTCTTGCCCTCTGGCGGCCAGGCGAGGAATGCGACCTTGGCGTCCTTGTCGGTGCCACGCTCGATCTTCAGCGGCTCCTCGCCGTCGATCTCCACCGTCAGCTTGTTGATCTTGCCGCTGTCGGTGTCGAACGCCTGGCCTTTGATCCAGTCGCGCGGCCCCGTCGGCGCGTCGATCTCGCCGCTGGCGAGCCAAGTCTGGACATCACCGGGCTTGCGCACGTAGGTCCCGCCCTTGCCGGCGCCGAACGCATCGGCGCGCCGCTTACCGACGACCACGTCGGCCAGCACCCCACCCTTGGCATCGAGCACCTTGATCGAGCGGGACTTGGCGTCCTTGCCGGCGGGGTCCCCCAGCTCGAGCAGTGCATGGCGATCCGCCTTGCGGGTTTTCGCCTCGAGCAGATCGGCCTGCGCCAGCCGTACCAACAGCGCCCTCATTTTTTCCGGGTCGGCCGGGTATCCGGCGCGCTCCTTGACGCCCCAGGCACTGCCCTTTTTCTCGAGCGTCAGCGTCGTCGCACCCTGCCTGATCTCGACCGCGGCAACCTTGGCCGCGTCGGTGGTGAGCGAGGGGAACAGCCGGCTGCCGGCGAGGCTGCCCTGGCTCCACTGATCGTGGATCGTCCAACTGACGACCGCGAGCAGGCTCGAGACGATGGCGGCGATGGCGAGGAATACGAACTGTTTCGGGTTCATGGCAGGTCTTTCGCGTTTTCAAATTTCACGCGCCAGCCGTTGGCCGGCGGCGGCGCATCGCCCAGCCGATGCCACCGAAACCGATCAGCAGCGGCACGGCGGCGATATTGAGGAACTTCAGCCAGCCGTCGAGACGGTCGATGTCCTGGCGCAAGGCGAGCTTGACGTCGCGCAGCTCGCGCCGCACCGTCAGCATTTCGCCACGGAACTTGTCGATCGCCTGCCTATCCTTGTCGGACAGCACGGCCTCCGCGCCGTCACTGGCTTTCTCGAGCTTGGAGAGCTGGTCCGTCAGCTCCTTGAGCTTGGCGGTCAGCGACTGCTCCTTGTCGCGGAAGCGGCGCTCCGCATCGCGGCGCAGCATGTTGACATGCTCGAACGGCCGGTCGGAAATGCCGCGGCCACGCAGCGAAATCAGTGCGTCGCTGCCCGACAGGTTTTCCAGCGCGGCCAGCACGAAGGCGGAGTTCTGCGCGTTCGGCACCGCGATCTGCTGGCCGAGGAAATCGCGAACATCGACCCAGAACTGGTCGGTGAGCAGGTCTGTGTCGGCGATGATGGTGACATTGATCTTGCCGGAGGCGACGTGGGGCTTGGCCGGCTGGGCCGGCTCGACTGCCGTCTCGGCTGGCTTTTCATCCTTGGCTTCGCCAGCTTTGGTGTCACTGGCCTCGGGCTTCTTCTCGGGCTTCGGCAAGCCATCTGGAAACGCGCTCTTGGTCTCGCCCGAGAGGCGAGCCGCCAGCGTCAGGCGCTGCTTTTCAGGCTTGTAGGCGCGCAGCAAGGAAACAGCGTCAGGACTGCCCGCAATCTTCTCGGTGCCAATCTGCATCGCCTCGGCGCTGGTCTGCAGGATGGGCGTCAGCGTCGTGGTCGCGCCCTCGGCCTTGGTCAGCACGCCGGCGCTGGCCAGATTGAGCTTCTCGATGCCGCCAGACAGCACGTCGCGCTCATCGAGCGCACGCTTGTCGAGCGTCAGCCAGGCGACATAGTCGGTGACGACAGGCTGTCCACCGCGACCACCGCCGAACTGCACGCGACGGGCAAAGGTGATGTCGGCGGCGAACTTCGATGGGTCGGCGACCACGCCCCAAGCCTTTAGCAGCTTGTCGAAATCGGCGCTGCGCTGGCCCAGATGCGCCATCATCGGCCCGAGCATTTTCGCCATCTCGGAATTGGGATCGGTGAAAGCCAGCACCTTGCCACCACCCAGCACATACTGGTCGATGGCATAAGACAGTGCCGGCGACAGATCGGGCTCGACCAGCATCAGCACCCCGATATCGGCGGGAATCTCCTTGGCGTCGCGATCGATGGTCTTGATCTCGAACACTTCGCGGATCTGCTCCATGATCATCTGCGGCGGAATCTGCTGCGGCCGCTGCGCCATCTGCATCATCGGCATCATGCCGCCGTCGATCGGCAGGCTGGAGATCAGACCGATCACCTTCTTCTTCGGATTGGCGAGGCCGTAGATGAGCTTGGTCACATCGTATTCGATGTACCGGTCACGCTCGGCGGCAAAGAAGGCAATGGAGGCATCGTTGTCGGTGGTATTGGATGCAACGAGGCCGAAATAGCCCTGCTCGCCTTCCGGGTTGAGCCTGATGCCGCGCAGACCAGACGCGACGGCCCGGTCCTCGGCCTCGGAGAACGGCTCCGGGTCGATGTAGCTGACCCTCAACTTGCCGCCGGAAATGTCGCGGTACTGGTCGAGCAGCGAGCGCAAGCGCTCGAAGCTCTTGGCGAAATTGGGAGCCGCGTCACCGAGCTTCTTGGAGAAGTAGACGCGCACGTCGATCGGCTCGTCGATCACCTTCAGCGCCTTGCGCGTGCCGTCGGAGATCGTGAACAGATTATCTTGCGTCAGATCCGCCTTGTAGCCGCGTAGCGACGCGGAAGCGAACAGGTTGACGGACAGCAAGGTCAAGGTCGCGAGCGCCAGCCCGCCCCAGGCCAGCGTGCGGCGATCGAGTCTGCCGGCGGCCCGCGCCGCTTCCTCGAGGCCGGCTTGCACCGTCAGCTTCATGCTTTCAACGACCGGATGCATCGGCACTCCTCAAGCGGCTTTTTTCAGGTCGATGATGATCTTGTTGGCAAACAGTGCAAACACGATCAGCGACGTATAGAAAACGATGGTCGGCAAACTGACGAGACCCTTGCTGATGTCCTCGAAGTGCAACAGGAAGCTCAGCGAGGCGATGGCCGTCACCAAGAAGCCCGGCGCCCAGCCGCGGAACGCGTTGAGCACCAGCTCATAGCCGCTCATCACCAGCAGGAAGCAGATCGCCGCCGAGACGATGAAGGCGATCACCTGGTTCTTGGTCAGCGCCGAGACGCTGGAGCCGATGGCGAGGAAGGCGCCCGCCATCAGCAAGCTGCCGAGATAGCTCGCCAGCACCACGCCGTTGTCGGGATTGCCGAGGTAGTTGACGGTGATCCACATCGGGAATGTGAGCACCAGCGCCACGCCGATGACGGCCCACGCCGCGAAGAATTTGCCGAGGATCGCCTCCCACGGCGAGATCGGCAGCGTCATCAGCAGCTCGATGGTGCCGATCTTGCGCTCCTCCGCCCACAGCCGCATGGCGATGGCAGGCACCAGCAGCAGATAAAGCCAGGGGTGGAACAGGAAGAAGGCGCTGAGGTCGGCCTGCCCGCGGTCGAAGAAGTGGCCGACGAAGAAGGCGAAAGCGCCGGTGAGCGCGACGAAGATGACGAGGAAGATCGTCGCCAAGGGCGTCGCGAAGTAGGCGGCGAACTCCCGCTTGAAGATGATCCAGATGTTGCGCGCGTTGGCAGAGATGTCCGGCATGGGCGCTCAGCTCCGGTCCGAAGTGGTGATCTGGCGGAAGACGTCGTCGAGGCTGCCGCGCTCGACGCTGATCTCCTCGAAGGCAAGGCCCTTGTCGCGCAGCGTGGCGGCAACGCCGCCGGCGATGGTCACGCCCTTGCGCGGCAACGCTCGCAAACGCCAATGACCATTGCTCTGGCTGATGATCTCGACCCGCTCGACACCGTCGAACCCGGAGAGAGCCGCCTTGACGATCTCGGCGTTGTCCGCGGCGACGCGGATGGCGACAGCGCCATGACGGGCATCGCGGCGCATCAGCTCCTCGGCCGTCCCATCAGCGACGATGCGGCCGTTGTTGATGACGACGGCACGGGTGCAGACCGCCTCCACCTCTTCCAGGATATGCGTCGAGACGATGATCGCTTTCTCGCGCGCCATCTCGGTGATCAGTTTGCGCACCAGGTGCTTCTGGTTGGGATCGAGGCCATCGGTCGGCTCGTCCATGATCAGCACTTGCGGATCATGCAGCATGGCTTGCGCCAGACCCACACGTCGTTTGTAGCCTTTCGACAGCGTCTCCACGGTCTGGTCGAGCACGGACTCGAGCCCGGTCTTCTCCGATGCAAGCCCGACCCGGCGGCCAATCTCGGCGCCAGAAAAGCCGCGCAGTTCAGCGACAAAGCTGAGGAAGGCGCGCGGTGTCATCTCGGAATAGGCGGGCGCACCTTCGGGCAAGTAGCCGAGCCGCATCTTCGCCTGCTTGCCATGCTGCTGCACGTCCAGCCCAGCGATACGGGCCGAGCCGCTATCCGGCTCGAGAAAGCCCGTGATCATCTTCATGGTGGTCGACTTGCCGGCGCCGTTCGGCCCGAGAAAGCCCAGCACTTCGCCCTTGGAGACGCGGAGCGAAATACCGTCCACGGCCCTGAGCGCGCCGAAGCTCTTGACCAGGCCTTCGGCCTCGATGAGCGCGGGCATCCATTCCCCTCCTGTCGTATCAACGTCGCGGCCGAACTTGGGCCGCCCCGAGAACGCGCGTTTGTGTTGTTGATTGCGCCCCACCGCGAGGGCTGCATGCCGTGGTGATAGGTCAACTGGTAGCAGTGTCAAGCGGCGAGTGCTAGCGGGGAATGGCGCGCGAAATTAAGGCACGCTGCTGCACGGCGGTCAGCCATCCATCCGGACCGCGATCCCGGCGTTGGCCATATATTGCTTGGCCTCCGGGATCGAGTAGGTGCCGAAATGGAAGATGGAGGCGGCGAGCACGGCGCTGGCGTGCCCCTGCTTCACGCCATCGACCAGATGCTCCAGCGTGCCGACACCACCCGATGCGATCACCGGCACGCTGACGGCGTCGGCGATGGCCCTGGTGAGCGCCAGATCGAAGCCCGACTTGGTGCCGTCGCGGTCCATGGAGGTCAGCAGGATTTCTCCGGCCCCCAGCGCCACCACCTCACGCGCGTAGTCGATGGCGTCGATGCCGGTGGCATTGCGACCACCGTGCGTGAAGATCTCCCAGCGGCCGGTGGTGCCGGGGTCAGACCCTGCGGGTCTGACCCCATGCTGGACCGCGCCGTCGGAGCCAGGGGTCAGACCCCCCATTGTTGCCCGCCTCCGGCGGGACGGGTCTGACCCCGTCGGCGCCGACACCCTCTTGGCGTCGATGGCCACCACCGTGCACTGGGCGCCGAACTTCTCGGAGGCTTCGCGCACGAAGTCCCGGCGCGAAACCGCGGCCGTATTGATCGACACCTTGTCGGCGCCGGCCTCCAGCAACCTGCGGATGTCGTCGACCGTGCGCACGCCGCCGCCGACCGTCAGCGGCATGAAACAGCGTTCCGCCGTCCGACGTACGATGTCGAGCAAGATGCCGCGCGCCTCGTGCGATGCGGTGATGTCGAGAAAGCACAGCTCGTCGGCGCCCGCCGCATCATAGGCGGCCGCCGCCTCGACGGGGTCGCCGGCGTCCTTGAGGTCGACGAAGTTGACGCCCTTGACCACGCGGCCGTTCTTGACGTCGAGGCAGGGGATGATGCGGATTTTGAGCATGCGCGGGTGATCTCGTCCTGGCGGCGGCTTCCCTGCCGCGCACAACGTGGACATGACACGGATGTCGAGCCCTCGACAAGGCCAGCAGAACGCGAGTGCGGCATTAAAGCGAACCCTGCCACTCGCCTCCCGCCGCAACAATGCCGATATTGCGATCCACTTGGCGCGAGCGGTGCGTTAATCCACCGCTGATCGAGGGGGTATTCAATGTTCATGCGTTCGTCGGCGAGCCGCGCCCGCCGCGGTGTCGTGGGAATTCTCATGTTTCTTACTCTGGCGATCCCAGCGGCCCACGCCAAGGACGACGAGGAAGTCACCGTCTATTCCTCGCGCGAGCCGGAATTCATCGAGCCGCTGCTCAGGGTCTTCGAGCAGCTGACCCGCATCAAGCTCAACCTGGTCTTCGTCAAGGACGACCTGATCCAGCGCCTGGCCGCCGAAGGCGAAAATACCAAGGCCGACCTCATTCTTGCCAGCGAGTTCGGCCAGCTGGTGGCCGCCAAGTAGCGGGACCTGACACAGCCCGTCGACATTCCTTCGCTTGTACAGCGCATTCCGGCGGCCTACCGCGACGCGGAAGGGCACTGGTTCGGCCTGTCGTATCGCGCGCGGGTGGTTTTTGTCTCCAAGGAGCGCGTCAAGCAGGACAGCTTCACCTATGAGGAACTCGCCGATCCAAAATGGAAGGGCCGCGTCTGCACGCGATCCGGCCGCCATCCCTACAATGTTGGCCTGGTGGCCTCGCTCATCGTGCACAAGGGCGAGGCGTGGACCGAGGTGTGGTTGCGCGGATTAAAAGCCAACCTGGTCGCCAAGCCCAGCGGCGGCGACCGCGACCAGATCGCCAATATTCACGCCGGCAAATGCGACATCGCGCTGGCCAATACGTATTATTTCGGCGCCATGCTGGCGAAAGACAGCCGGCCCGAGCACAAGGCGGCCGCGGCGTCCGTCAAACTCATCTTCCCGAACGCGGCGGATCGGGGCACGCATGTCAGCATCTCGGGCATGGCGTTGGCCCGGCATGCACGCAACCCCGACAATGCGGCCCTGCTCATGGACTTCCTCGATTCGGAGCCCGCGGAGTTCATCTACGCCCAGGACAACCACGAGTATCCGGTGCGCAAGGACGTCCCTCCGTCACCGGTCGTTGCCGGTTGGGGACCGCTGAAGCCTGACTTTGTATCGCTTGCGACCTTGGCGCAGGCCGGCAAGAAAGCCGCCGCTCTGGTCGACAAGGTCGGGTTCGATCTGGGTCCGGGAACGTAGGCCGGAGCAAGGTCGGTCCCGGCCGACAAGCCTGAGTAAGACCGGTGTTTACGCTGCCCTACCCCAGCATGCCCGCCACCATCTCGCCGATGGCGAGGCTGGAGGTGAGGCCGGGACTCTCGATGCCGTAGAGGCCGACGAAGCTGGCAATGCCATGCTGTTCAGGCCCGTGGATGGCGAAATCGGCGGCGGGCTCGCCTTCGCGGTAGATCTTTGGCCTGACACCTGTGTAGTCCGGCTGCAGGGAGCCGTCGGGCAGCCCCGGCCAATAGCGCCGCACTTCGCGATAGAACGTGGCGGCGCGCGCACCGTCCGCGTCCTCGAAGTGATAAGTGACGTCGGGCTTCCAGGCGATGTCGGGGCCGAATTTGGCCTTGCCGCCGACGTCGAGCGTCAGGTGAACGCCAAGCCAGGCTCCCTGCGGCATCGGATAGATCAGCCGCCTGAACGGTGAGCGGCCCGCATAGGAAAAATAATGTCCCTTGGCGGGGTAGGTAGCGGGCACCGCGTAGCCATCCGGATAGATCAGGAAACCACCGACGCGCGAGGCCCCGTGCCCCGCGGAATTGACGAGCCGCTTGCTGGTGATCCGCGCCGTCTCGCCGCCCGACGCGATGTCCAGTTCGAACAGCCCCGATGGCAAGCGTGCTATCCCATCGACCCGTGTGTTGAGCACCACCTGCCCACGCGCCGACGTGATGTGCCCCTCCAGCGCCAGCATCAGGCCATGGCTGTCGATCACGCCCGTCGATGGCGAGAGATAGGCCGCCTCACAGTCGAGCTCCGGCTCCAGCCGGCGGGCTTCCTCGCCGGTCAGCGGCAGCAGATCGCCGACGCCATTGCGTGCCGCGGTCGCACCGATATCCCTGAGCTTGGGCAGTTCCTCCGGCCGCGTCGCAACCAGCAGCTTACCGCACCGTTGATGCGTGACGCCGTTTTCCGCGCAGAAGCGATAGAGCATCTGCTTGCCGGCCACGCACAGCCGCGCCCTGAGCGAGCCGGTCGGATAATAGATGCCGGCATGGATCACCTCGGAATTACGCGAGCTGGTCTCGGAGCCGATCAGGTCGTGCTGCTCCAGCACAATCACCTCCTGGCCAGCCTGGGCCAGGGCGCGGCCGATCGCCAGCCCGACCACACCCGCGCCGATCACGATCGTCTCGATGTCCGCCGTCGTCACGTGCGTGCTGCTCCCGCCGGTCTGCATTCCGGGATGGCTTTTAGCATGCGCGGGCTGGCAACGGCATCGGGCGTCATGCCGCTGTCAGGCTACGCGCGCGTGCCGGGGCGTTTGATTGGCGTCCCGCACCGCGCCGAGGAAATCCCCGCGAAGAATGCGCTCGGCCATGTTGGTCACCGCCGCGTCCAATCCGGTACGGGAATAGAGCGTGCCGCGCACCTGCACGGTGGCCGTCAGCGCCCGCACGAAGTCGCGCGCCAGCTGGGCATCCGGCGGCGCCGGCGCCTGCCAGAAGCCGTCGAGATCACCCTGGTGGGTCAAGCCGGGCACATCGTAGATGGCGGGGCCCAGCGTCTTTACCGGCACGCGGGCGAGCACGGCCTCGAGCCCCGCCGAGCTATTGATGGTGACGAGCCCGCTTGCCTGCGGCCAAAGCTCGGCAAGATTGCCGCCGTCGAGGAAGTGGACGCGATCGGCAACGTCATACCTCTCCGCGATACGCCCAACCGTCCTCCCCCAGCGCTCCAGCCCGTTGTCCAGCGGGTGCGACTTGACGAGCAGTTGGCTGCTCCGAGGCGCGTGCCGGCTGAACGAGCCAACGATGTGGTCGAGGCCCGACAGCTGCCCCTGGAAAGGGGAATGCGCACGGATCTGAAAGTCGCCTTCGAGCTGCAGCGGCAAAACAAAAAAGACCTGCCGCTGACCGATGACTCGTTGCGCGCTGGCATGCGCCAGCCTGTCGCGGCGACCTTTGGTTGTCAACCGGCCGAGCCAGGCCAGATATTCCACTGGGGGAAAGTAGATCGTGTGCCTGTGGAAGTGCGGATAGAGGAACCAGAGCGCCGTCGACGCCAGATTATAGATGACGTCGGGGGCGGCGGCGTGGACGAAGTGCGCGGGATAGAGCGGCGTCATATCCGGCGCGGGAACCCGCTGGGCGAGCTGCCGGATGGCGTCGGGCTGGTTGGGAAAATGCGAGGCCGCGCCCGTGCCATCCAGCTCCATGGTCATCCAATCGGGCCGCAGGTAGCCGAGCTCAGTGACGATCACGCGCGCGCCGGCAGCCCTGGCCTCGGCGGCTGCGATGGCGTGATAGGGCCTCTGGTCGCCGTGCAGCACGACATCTGTGACGCCCCGCTCGCGCAGCACCGTCGCGACGAACGCGGGCCAAGCCTCGGCGCGGCCGCGAAATTCGAGTGCACCGGGCCGCCGCCAATGCAGCCAGTCGCCAAAGCACAGATTGATGCGACAGACAGCATGCCCTTGCTGCTCGAAGAAATCCGCCAGGCACCGATACAGCGGCGACAGCGGTCCTTGCAGGAACAGGAAAGAGCGTTTTTTCAGCACCGCCATGCACATCAGCCCGCGACGCGGCGCCACGCGTGCCAGTCCACCGCCGCCTCGTCCACCTGCGCCGGCGGCCGATTTCGCCCGTCCGAACCCCGCGTATCACCGGCCACGGTCGCGGCATCGTGCAGATTGAACGGCACGCCCAGTGCCAATGCGCGCGCCAGCCGCGGCGGCCGTTCTTCGAATGCCCCAGGTTGATTGACCCGGTCTTCCAGGAGTCGCGCCGCGAATTCGGGGACCGCGCAGGCACGTCCGGCTTTGCTGAAGAAGTTGCCTTTGACCTGGATGGTGCCAGCGACGGCGCGCACGAAGGCCGCGCACAGCGTAGCATCCGGCGGCGTGGCGGTCCGCCAGAAACTGTCCAGCGACCCTTGATGCGTCAGTCCGGCAACATCATAGATGGCGGCGCCGAGGACCTTGACTGGACGATCGTGCCGAAGCGCATGCACACCGACTGTGCTGTTGACGACAACGACGCCCCGCGTTGCCGTGAGCAGCGTTCTAAGATCGCTGCCGCGAATGAGGTGCACCCGGTCAACGGCGCCGCATGCTGCCGCGGCGCGCTGCAGCACGCCCGGCCAGTCTTCCATGCCGTTGTCGAGCGGATGCACCTTGAAGACCAGCTGCGCGTCGGCGTCGGCATGTTTTGCAAACGACGCAATCACTTCCTCGATCATTTCGGCCTGATGCCGGTAGTGGCTGTTGGCACGCAACTGGTAGTCGTTCTGCATCTGCATCGGGCACAGATAGAACGGCCGCCTCTCCGCCAGCAGCCGCGTGACGAGCTTGCGCGCCCGGCGGTTGGCACGGCGCGAGGCCATCAGCCGCGGGATGTAACTCAGGTAATCGACAACCGGGTGATAGTACTTGTCCGACTGATAGTGCGGGTAGAACATCCACCCGAGCAGTGTCGAGAGGTTGTAGACCACCTCTGAGACCGCCTCATCGAGGAAGCTATAAAGATAGCGCTCGGTCAGGTCCGGCTCGGGCACCGCCGCGGCGATGGCTCGGATCGCCTCGGGCGATCGCGGGAAATGCGACCAGGCCGACATGCCACCACGTTCGAGCGTAATCCAATCGGGTCTGAGATAGCCGAATTCAAAGGTGGCCGTGCGCGCACCGAGATCGCGGGCGACGACGGCAGCCGCCCGATGATAGGGCAGCCGATCCGCATAGTAGACGATATCCGTCACAGCCTCGCGCTCGATCAGACCGCGCACGAAGTCCGGCCAGTCGTCGAGCGTTCCGCGATAGGCAATGGCGTTGCCCGCCCGCCACAACAGCGCGTCTCCCCAGCAGAAGTTGACACGCAATGCGCGCCCTCCTTGCCGCTCGACTTCGCGAGCAACGTCACTCGCGAATGTCGAGGGATGGCCTTGCAGGAAAAGAACCGTACGCTTGGGCTGCATTCGCCGGGAACCCTCGAATCAGCGCCGGACTGTGCTCCACCCCACCGGGCGGGCAACTCCGGCACACTCTATCGTTTACATGCATCGATTCTTGGCTGATTCGCACGGGGGCGGCGAGTGTCAATTATTTCGTCCGCATAAGCTGTGCGCAACCGGTGGGACACAGGCCGTCCTATGCCATTGCACGCGGATGAGCATGCTTCGGTTTTGTCGCCAGATTCCTGCGCCCCGATCACAAACCCAGCTTTCGCCCGGCCCAGGAGGCGTGCCGCCTGATGCCTGCGCCCATGCGGTGAATAAGACTGGCGCGCTGCACGTTAAACCGCTCGACCACATGCTCAGGCTCGCAAGGCACCAGCGTCACGGGATCGACGTAACGCGCATAGCGCAGCAGCGCAACGGCAACGAGTTCGTCGATGTCGCGCTGGCGCGTGCGCCGCGGCGAGCGTGTCACATCATCCGTCAGGCCCCATCCCGCATAAAACGGCAGCCCATGCACGGTCACCGGCTTGCCACGCAGCAGCGCCTCGAAGCCGGACAGGGAGGACAGCGTCACGACCCGATCGCTGGACTCGATGAGGGTGATGATGTCGGCATCCGCAATCGAGGCGTCGGCATAGCGCGCAATGCTCGCCGCATCGATGTGGCCGGGCCGCAACGCCGCGGCGACATCGGGGTGCGGCTTATAGACGATATACGCGCGCGGATTGGTCTCGCGTGCCGCGATCAGCAGATCGAGGTTGATGTTGGCGCTGTTGGCACAGTCGAGTGTCGCCGATAGCGTTCGGCGCACTCCGGCATCGACGGCCACCTGCCCGACCACGAGGATGCGTTCACGGCCAAGCGCCGACTCGAGCGCGACCGCGCGCCGTCCGACATTGTATTTCGACATCCCGGAATCGAGAATGCGCGCCCTGAGGCCGGCGGCTCGTTGCCTCTCACGCGCGCCGACATCGGCGGTCTCGAGCAAGGTCTCGATGTCGCTGGCGCGTGTCGCATCGTAATAGATGCCGGCACGGTCCAGGACATAGGAGCAGCCGCGCGCCAACCCGGCGCCAAGGCCGACCGAGCGCAGGAAACCGTCCTCGGCGAAGACCAATTCAAGCCCAGCCGCGCGAGCCTCGGCTTCATCGGCAGGCGTGATCTTCGATGCCCAGCAAACCAGCGCGCCGCCGGCGACCCGCGCGGCGGCGAGCCCGCGGTCGAAGGTATCGTGGAACGTCACCTTTTTGCCTTCGGCGGCCAGCAGCGCACGCAGCGCTTTCTGGTTCCACCACGCGACACCGACCGCGATGATCCGCCCGCCTGTCATCGTTCGCGCTCGCCGCCGCGGATCGCCATTGGCCCGTCCACATCTGTCCAGTCCGGCCCAGACCTGCCCGCAAGCCCGGACAGCCGTGACATATCATACCCTCCAGCGAAAGGTTCGACCCGAAGGAGGTCTCACCTTTCGCAGAACGGCGCTCGCGCCGGGCCGCCTTGCGGCCTCGCCAAGCGGACAATGCCGAAGAGCCTATCCTTCCGCTTGGCGGTATCAAATCACAGCGGCTTCAATCCAGCCTCGATCTGGGCGCGCTTTGCCTCCATGAACGGGGGAATGGACAGTTTCTGGCCCAGCGTCTCCAGCGGTTCATCGACGGCGAAACCCGGACCGTCCGTGGCGATCTCGAACAGGATACCGCCCGGTTCCCTGAAATAAAGCGAGCGGAAATAGTAGCGCTCGACCTCACCGCTCGAGGGAATGCGCAATTCTTTCAGTCGCTCCGTCCACTGCGTGAGCGCGGCCGTGTCGGGCGTGCGGAAGGCGACATGATGCACGCCGCCGGCGCCTTGCAAGGCCGTCGGCGCTTGCGGTTCGCCGATCACGTGCAACTCGGCGGCAGCACCGCCCGGTCCCATCGCGTACACCTGCACGTCATGCTCATCGAGACGATAGCTGCGCGCTTGCCGCATGCCGAGCACAGCCTCGAGCATGTGCTGGGTCGGCGCAAGCGTCGCCACGCTAATGCTGATCGGCCCAAGTCCACGGATCTGCCGCTCGGCCGGCACCGGGCTCGGCGGCCAGGGGTGCGCCTCGCCGGCGCCGCCGTCGTCGACCAGCATCAGGCGCTGGCCCTCGCCGTCCTCGAAGGCGAGACTGGCGCGTCCATCGATTTCCACGACATCCCCGGTCGACACGCCCAAACGCCGCAGCCGGTCCCGCCACCAGCCGAGCGTGCCGGCGCCGCTCACCCGCAGCGCCGTGCGCACGATGGCGCGCGTGCCACGGCGCTCGCGCGCCATCGGCCAGTCGAAGAAGGTCAGGTCGGAGCCTGCCATGCCATGCCCATCGGCATAGAACAGATGATAGGCGCTGGTATCGTCCTGGTTGATGCTCTTCTTGACGAAACGCATTCCCAGTGTCTCGGTATAGAACGCCAGATTGTCACGAATGCGCGCGCTGATCGCCGTCAGATGGTGGATACCGCCGAGTTCGAGCGCCATGTCTGCTCCTTGAATGGTGTCTGCTCCTTGAATTGTGCTTGCGGCACTATGATATCGGACACGCCGCAAAGCCGTACATGCCGAAGTGAGCCAGGGACCGGGTCACGACGGATTGATGTGGGTTAATACGTTCTATCGTCTGCCAGGCTAGAAATCATGCTCGAACGATAACCGAGTTGTGAGGCAACGTGAGGCCGGCGACACGGCAACGTGGTTTGTGGCGGGGAGATGGAGCCTTTAATCTGCGCCTTGGCTTGCCACGCCTTCGACACGGACATGCGCCAGGCTGGCGCAGAAATGACGAGGAGAAGCAGTTCGAACCAACCACAATGGGCGAAGGACTGCTTAGTAGCACCAAATGGCGACCAGATCACTTCCAACACCCGCCGGCGGCTCGGTCGGCCTCAGCCGCTATCTGGACGAAATCCGCAAGTTCCCGATGCTGGAGCCTGGCGAGGAATTCATGCTGGCCAAGCGCTGGCAGCAGCATGGCGACACTGAGGCAGCGCACCGGCTCGTCACCTCGCACCTGAGGCTCGTGGCGCGCATCGCCATGGGCTATCGCGGCTATGGTCTGCCCATCGGGGAAGTGATCTCGGAAGGCAACGTCGGCCTGATGCAAGCGGTCAAGCGCTTCGAGCCCGACAAGGGTTTCCGGCTGGCGACCTACGCCATGTGGTGGATTCGCGCCTCGATCCAGGAATACATCCTGCGGTCCTGGAGCCTCGTCAAGATTGGCACGACAGCGGCGCAGAAGAAGCTATTCTTCAACCTGCGCCGCACCAAGGGACAAATCCAGGCCCTGGAAGAGGGCGACCTCAAGCCCGAGCACGTCAAGGCCATCGCCACGAAACTCGGCGTGCCCGAGGTCGACGTCGTCAACATGAACCGCCGGCTCAGCGGCGATGCCTCGCTGAATGCGCCCGTGCGGGCGGATCAGGAAACCGGCGAATGGCAGGACTGGCTGGTCGACGACACGCCCGACCAGGAAGAGCGCTTGGCCGACGCCGAAGAGGCCAGCATGCGCCGGGCCTACCTCAACAAGGCGCTGGCGACACTGAATGAGCGCGAACGGCGCATCTTCGAGGCGCGCCGACTGGCCGAGGAGCCGGCGACGCTGGAGGACCTGTCCGTGGAATTCAGCGTCAGCAGGGAGCGCATCCGCCAGATCGAGGTGCGCGCCTTCGAGAAGGTGCAGAAGGCGGTGCGGCAATCCGCCCGTTCCGACGAGGTCGGCGCGGCGCGCTGACGGCTGGCACTACGCCACGGTCAACACGATGCGACCGCGCACCTTGCCCGCCAGGATCTCGGGCGCGAGGCCAACCACGTCCGCAAGCGGGCGGGTCACTGTCAGCGCATCGAGCTTGACCGTGCTCAAGTCCCGAGCCAGCCGCGCCCACGCCGCCTGCCGCTTCGCCTTGGGCGCCATGACGCTGTCGATGCCGGCCAGCGTCACCCCGCGCAGAATGAACGGCGCGACGGAACTCGCCAGGTCCATGCCCTGCGCCAGTCCGCAGGCCGCGACGCAGCCGCCGTAGCGGGTCTGCGCAATGGCGTTGGCCAGGGTATGACTGCCGGCCACGTCGATGGCGCCGGCCCACCTTTCCTTGGCCAGCGACCGCGCCGGACCGGAAAGCTCGGCGCGCGCCATCACTTCAGAGGCCCCCAGCGCCTTCAGGAAATCGGTCTCGTCGGGCCGGCCGGTGGCCGCGACCACCTGATGCCCGAGCTTGGCGAGGACGGCGACCGCGACGCTGCCGACACCGCCAGCCGCGCCCGTGACCAGCACCGGTCCGCTGCCAGGCACAACGCCATGATGCTCGAGTGCCATGACAGCCAGCATGGCCGTATAGCCGGCGGTGCCGATCGCCATGGTCTGCGCCTTGGTGAAGGCTGCGGGGCGTTTGATCAGCCAGTCCCCCTTGACGCGCGCCGCCTGGCTGTAGCCGCCATGGTGCGTCTCGCCCACGCCCCAGCCGTTCAGGATGACGTCATCGCCCGGCTTGAAATCCGCGTGCGCGGACGTTGTCACCGTGCCGGCGAAGTCGATCCCGGGAATCAGAGGAAAGCGCCGCACGATCGGCGCCGTGCCGGTGAGCGCCAGACCGTCCTTGTAATTGATGGTGGTGTGGCTGACACGGACCGTGACATCGCCGTCCATCAGGTCGGCCGAGCCTATTTCGCACCAGGCCACCGCTTGACCCTGATCGCCCTTGGTCACCATCAACGCTTTGAACCGCTCCATAGTCTCTCCCCAAAGGCTACGCCCGAAAAATCCACCTTGATCACCGAAGTCGAGAGCCTTGTGTTGCAGGACAACCCGCCTGACGTACAGCACATTCGCACGCCCATGCCGGCAAGCGCATCGCGTTTTATCGTTGAATTAATAAATAAGACTACAGTTCTTGTGACGATATCTTGATGAATATATAAGTTAAACTCTTATTACCCCAAGTGATGATATGGTTAATGGCAAGTGATGTCTTCGTGCACCAGTGTTGCCTTCCTACAATTTCCATAAAATTTGCGAGAAATTGCCGAATCGACTGAGATGAATATTGCACCGCACAACATTTTTCTCTTGGCACCGCCGCCCATCTTCTCATAACGTGCGATCTTGCGCGCGACTCTCCGGGGTCGCGTCAAGTCATGTGTCCGGCCACGCGCCGGAATAGGAGGCAGAGTTGGAATTGTCGATGCGATTGAACGTGCTCGCGACGGTCTTCTCGTTCGGCTTCATCAGCGCCGTCGTCTTGGGGATGATCTGAGAGCAGGCGCTGCGACCTCGAGAGGAACGCAGAGAACGCCTAGACTTAGCGAAATTCCAGGTGTGATTGCACAGCGAGGCGCGGCATTCCATTGAGGGCCGCGCCTCTGCTGTTTCTGCAAACCCAAGGCACCGATCCGGCCGAAACGAGTGTTCCGACGCCAGCGTTCGGTTCCCACTTGCTTCGTCATGCCGGCGAAGGCCGGCACCCACGACAGGCCATCGCACGTGCTGTGTTTTGTCGTGGGTCCCGACCTTCGTCGGGATGACGGAAGTAGGGAATCATCGGTTGGCGCCAGAACACTAGCGCTTGATGTGATAGCCCGCGATCGCCAGGGCCAGCAGGATCGCCAGCGGCGGGGCTGGCAGGGGGACCCCCAGCATCTGCGGCACCCTGAAGACCACGATGGCGGCCCCTGCCAAGCCGCCCGCCAGCGCCCAGGCCAGTGCCTCCGGCGAAGGCCGCCCCCACGGCTTCCACACGAGACCGGCACTCAGGCCGACCAGCCAAATGATCGCCGCGGCGATCGCGGCCTTGATGAAGACCTGCTGGTCGCCGCCGACCGAGACGTAGCGCTCGATGGCCGGAGTGCCCCACCAGCCAATGACGATCTGCAGTGCAACCAGCGCTATCCGACCGATCATTGTTCTCTCCGACAAGCACAGCCTGCACCAATCAGGCGCCAGAAGCAGAAGGCATCTTGCGCCTGCCTCATAGCGGTATAGGCTCTCGTTCTGTTGATGCCGAGACCGGCCAAGCAGTTAAGGCGCTGCACGCGACATGCCATGCGACGAGGAACGCCATGAAAGCCATCACGACCGACAAAGACAAGCGGCTGATCATCACCGACGTCGATCCGCCGGCGCCGCAGCGCGGCGAGGCGCTGATCCGCGTGCATTCGATCTCGGTCAACCGCGGCGAGATACGCCGCTCGCTCGCCGCCAATCCTGGCTTCCGGCCTGGCTGGGATGTTGCCGGCGTGGTCGAGGTGGCGGCCGCCAACGGTTCTGGCCCCAAAGCCGGTGACCGGGTGGTCGGGCTGCTGCCCGTGGCAGCCTGGGCCGAGCAAGTGGCGATCACAACGGACAACCTGGCCGTGCTGCCCGAGGGCGTCAGTTTCGCGGCGGCGTCCTGCTTGCCGGTCGCCGGGTTGACGGCCATGCATGCGCTGTCGAAGCGGGGCGATCTGATTGCACGCAAGGTGCTGATCACCGGCCCGACCGGCGGCGTTGGCCACTTTGCCACGCAGCTGGCGCGGCTGCAGGGCGCGCACGTGGTGGCGGCGGTGCGCGACGAAAAACAAGCCGAGTTCGCCCGCGAGCATGGCGCCCGTACCGTGGCCGTGATCGGCGCCGACCCGGCCAAGGCCGCCGAGTTCGGCCCCTACGACCTGATCCTGGAATCGGTCGGTGGTGAATCGATGTCGGCGGCAACCCGGATGCTGGCGGTCAATGGCACCTGCGTCACCTTCGGCATTTCCGGCGGCACCGAGGGCAAAATCGATCTCTCGCCGTTCTACATCAAGGGCGGCGGCTCGATCTATGGCCTTGCCGTGTTTCACGAGTTGGCGCGTGAGCCGGCGCGGATCGGCCTGGCGCGGTTGCTGTCGCTGCTCGCCGACAAACAGCTCAAGGTGCACATTGCCGTCGAAAAACCCTGGACGGCGATCGACGAGGTGGCGCGCGATCTGCAGAACCGCCGCTACATCGGCAAGGCCGTTCTGCACCTGAAATAAAGGGTCGCGTCAGGGACGGCGCAACGGCCTGTAGCGTCGCATCGACCTACCAGGTGACCGACAGCTTGAATTTCCCGGTGAGATCCGGCGTCGCCTCGGTCAGGCCGAACAATACGCCCATCTGCAGCTCGGCTTTCGGGCCGCCGGCCTCCTTGGCCTCGCCGCCGCCCAGCTTCATCGGCCGGCCAGCGCCGCTGCCGGCGCCGAACAGGTTGCCGTCGAGGATCAGCACGGGCCCGATGCGGTGCTCCTGGAATTCGATCCCAGGCGCATTGCCGATGTCGGGGATCGAGCCGAAGCCCTCGAGCGCCAGCGCAACGTGATCCACGAGTTCGCGCTTCACCTGCCAGGCGTAGGCAAAGGCGATGCCCGGCTCGTTGTTGCGGCCAAAGGTGCGCTCGAACAGCGGGTTGAGCGTCAGCGACAGCTTGTCGTCGCCAAAGCCGATCAGCGGCCCGAACGTCACGGTATTGGTCTCGTCGTGGTGGACAGCCGCGTCCATGCCCGTGAACCACGAGATGACCGGCATGCCATTGTGCGGCTTCAACAGCACATATTGCGCCTCGACGCCGACCGTCGACGCGCGCAGTCCGCTGCGACGCGGGGGAACGCCGTTGGCGTCGGGTTCCGGCAAAGGCTGATCCAGATTGATCTTGGCGCCGAGCTTGAAGCGATCGGTGAAGCCGTAGCTGACGCCCAGTTCCCAGCTCTGGCGCACGCGATCGGCATTTTCTGGAAAGCCCGCCTGCACCGCGGCGGGGAGCGAAACCTCTCGCTCGCCCTTCTCGACATCGGCGCCCTTGACATCGAACGTACCGGCCGCGGCCGGCCAGGACGCCACGCTCGCCAATGCCAGGATCGACATGCACGCGGCCCATCTAGGAGTGGAATGCATGCTCAATTGTTCCGAATCAGCTCGAAGTTGGATGAGCATCTAGCACATTCTTCTTGGAGCAAAACTCGCGGCATCGCGCGACTACAGCAATTCTCAATGTGACTCCCATCCCGGGACTGTTGGGTGTGGTGGTTTGACTCATCGACCCGCGTCGTGCACTTCGATTCAAGCGCCTCATGGTGCTCGAATCGCTCATCGACGGCCTCAAGGGCCTGTGTGCGACC